>ONKU01000043.1 GCA_900318535.1 uncultured Prevotellaceae bacterium
CTTGAGGGCATCCTGAGGGATGGGCTTGTTGGCGATCATGGCCGTGGCCACCTGCTGCACCGTCTTGGCGGCGAGTTGCGCCGAGACGCCGTATTTCTCGAGGGATTCCTGCAGGCGGTTCAGGTCTTTCTGGGTCTGGTCCACGTACTCCTGCTCCATCTTCTCCTTGACAGCTGCGATGCCGCGTTCCCGGGCAGACCGTCGGATGGCCTCCGTCAGTCTGTCGTAGGCATCGGTCAGGTTGATGATCTCGCCCTTCTCGTCGATCAGGCCGGACAGGTACTTTCCGTACTGGTCGATGATGGCTTTCTTCGCCGACTTGTAGTCGTCGGAGCCTTTCTCGGCGCCCTTGAGTTTGCCGAAGAGCAGGTCAAGCTCGCGCTGCTCCTTGACGTACTCGCCGCTGACCTCGTTGGCGGCCTTCATGTTCTCCTTCACCGACTTGGTGTATTCGTCGGTCTTTGAGGCGAGGTTGTAGATTCCTACTGCCAAGGCCGTCACCGCGGCTATGGCGAGACCCCACGGCGTGGTCTTGAAGGTATCGACGAACAGCTTCTGGGCTGCATTCGCCCTGGTGATGTTGCCCGTGAGGGTGTTGTAGGCCATCGAGCACAACAGGGTCGTGCCCTTCACCGCCTTCTGCCACGTCTCCACGAGCACGCGTCAGGATGGCGGTCTTGTGCTTCACGGCGAAGTCCACGATGACGTTCAGGAAGCGCAGCATGGCGCTGCCCGAGGTCATTATATGTCTATATAACGGCAGGAGTTTCTCGCCGAGTTCCACGGCGAGCTCGTGGACGCGCTTGCGGGCCTTGTCGATGCCGGCCTGCGCCGTGTTGTTGAAGATGTTGTACTCCCTGGTGGCCGAGGTCGCCTCGGTGAAGGCCTTGTTCGCCTCCTCCTGCTCCCACTTGACCATATCGAGGTGGGTGGCCAGCGTGGCCAGGACCTGGGACATGCGGATGCCGTCCATGCCCAAGTCCTTGAACAGCGGGGACAGGGCGGCCAAGGCGTCGGCCTCGCCGATCTCCTGCAGCTTGCCGAGGAACATCAGCACGCCCTCGTTGGTGGACTTGTTCAGCGTCTCGGTGAACTTCTGGACATCCAGGCCGACGATACGGGCGAGTTCCTGAGGCTTCTGGAAGAGCATCATGATGAGCCTCGAGAGTGCTGATGCGGACATCTCCACCTTCTGGCCGTTTGCGTCCAGCGTGGCCGCAAATGCCAGGATTTCGGGAATCGTCATTCGAGCCTGGGCGCCCACACCTGCAAGGCGTTGGGCGAACTGCACCAGGTAGGGTTTTGCCGCGGTGCAGTTCTGCGAGAGGACGTTGACCGTGGAGCCCACGGCAAGCATGGCGTCCTTGGTGCCCAAAACTTCCTCCACACCGAAGATGTTGGTCAGCTTGGCGATGGTCTGCGTGGCGCCCTCGCCCAGGTCGACGAGCGCCACGTTGATGATGTCGGCCGCCTCTACATAGCCCTGGACACTTTCACGGGTGTTCTTGCCCAAGCGGCCTGCCTCCTGGGCGAGTTCGTTGAGCTTGTCTCGCCCCGTGCGGGTGTCCATCTGCTTGAAGGCGTCGTTCATCGCCTCAACCTCCTCCCGGGCCATGCCCGTGTACTTGATCGTGTTGGCGAGTTCCTCCTCCATCTCGGCGTAGGAGTTCACCGCCTTGCGGCCAGCCATCACCAGGCCGGTCAGCAGGGCGGCGATGCCCATCAGCGAGGTCTGCCACAGGTTGAGCTTGTTGTTGAAGCGGTCCCACCAGGACTGCTGCGTGCGCAGTTCGGCGTTGACCTTGGACAGCCATGCGGCACTGCCACGCTCCATGTAGTCGAGTTGGCGGTTCAGGGTCTGCAGGGCGCGGTTCAGTTCCTTGGGCGTAGCCTTGTCGAGACGGCGCATCACGCCCTCGACCTGCATGGTCGAGGACTCGATTTCGCGGATCTGCCGTTTGGTGTCGGCCAGTTCCCTGCGTAGTTTCCTCAGTTCTATCTTGTTGCCGCTGGCGGCGGCTTTGGCTATTGCGTTCTCCAGTTCCAGTGCACGCTGTTTGAGCTGCTGGAGTACCTGCTGGGCCTGTTGTCCGTTGACGACCAGGTTGACGGTTGCGTTGGTGTTGATGTCGCTCATAGTATCTGATTTTTTAGGTCAAAGGTATAGCTGTTGCATTTTCTATTAAAAGACATTGGCTGTTGTCGATGGCTTTGTCCTGCACACATTCGTCGGCTGTCGGTGACGGATGTGTGCCGAATTTTTCAGCATGTGCAAACTTGTGCAACTTTGTGCAAAATAATTAGGCATCGTAAAAATAGCTATATCAGCAAGTTACCAGACGATTTTTTAGGATTGTATTTAAACCGTTTTACGGACTGTCAAGGATTGAAAATAAAAAATGGCTGATTTTCAGCCATTTGCGGGGTTACGGGGCAGCAGCCCCGCTCTGTCCGAGAGGACCCCCCGACCGCCCTACGGAGCGCAAAACGAAAACCGCTTTTTGATTTAGCGGAATATGCAGGACGATGCCCATCGATGTGCGGTAAAATCGCCAATGTGTGATGACGAACCGACACGCAGTATCGGTTTCGTCATTACACTTTGGCCTACCGCTTTTCTATGTTCGACGATTGTCGAAGATTTTTCGACAAAATTGCGGCGAAATCTCGATTTTGCGGCGATTTTGTGTTCTGGCGATGGCGATGAGCGGTGGAGCGCAGGCAAGGGAGCGCAGAATGGCGACAGAGGCTGGAGTGTGCCCAAGGCTCACAGCACCGATACCCCTGAGCGCAGCGAAAACAGCGGGGCGCGGGAGGCACAAGATGAGTGGAGTCATCGTGAGTGCCAGGCGGGATGTAGGGCGTTGCGGGGCAATCTCCGATTGAGCATCGGGCTTGCGGAACGTCAGGATCGGGTTGAGGACGAAGGACGAACCCGATACCAGTGCAGCGAGCTGGGTGCATCCCCGCACCCGCCGTAAGCAGACCGCCTTGAACCGGAGGTGTTGCACTGTCGATGACGCAGCGAAACGCAGTGCGGAACGGGAATGACCGCAGCAGCCGGGTGTGGGGGGTGTCGGCGCGGACAGTGAGCCTGACCAGGCACTCTCCAGCCGATAAGTCAGTCATTCGGAGCGGACGCAGACGGAGCGGAACGGCCTATCGCCATCGGGGCCTGGGGCGGGCATTTCACGAGTTGCTCAGAGATTCTACATATTTGGGAGCTTTCCACCATTATCAAATGGATTCCCAGCATGTAAACCAAAGGATATAGCGATGACAATAGCACAAATGATTTGACCATAATCATTGTGCAATAAAGTAAAGATCACTCCTAGGACAAATCCTACGATGAGGGCTAATAGCGTGATTCTATCCCACCACTTGTAACACTTGTCAGAGAAATCTTCGTATTCGTTATCTCCTTTCATTTTTTGCATGATTTTGTGCTTGCAAATATAAGCAATCACTTAAAATCCTGCAATGATTATGCCAATGATTAAGCGATGACCTTAGTCACCGCCTAATCATTTATGTTTGCTTATCCAGTATCGCACTGCTGCTACTATTGCGAGCGCAGCGAGGATGGCCCATGGCCACCAGGTGATATTGGGAGGCTTGTAGATGCCCACCGTGTCACGGGCGTAATGGTCTGACTTGTCCATCGTGCGGTGCGAAGCGACGCTATCGACCTGGCGGGCGCACCGCGAAGCGTTGCGCTCGGCCAAGTCGGCCTTACCGATGGACGCGCGTTTGCCTTTCAAGACAACCATGTTTGCAGCATGCAGACGTGGTTGGCTTGTGGTAGGATCGGCAAACGCTTGCAGAGATGAAGCCGTGTCTGTGCCGAACGGCATGGGCATGAACAGCTCGAAGCTGTCGAGGTCGATGCTCAGGCTGCTCATCCACTGAGTCCGCGCAGTGGCGACCTCGACGTTCTCCACTACTGTGGTGGTGGCCTGCTTCTGGCTTCGACATGAGTGGAACGTGATGGAGAGGCACAGCAGCACCACTACCAGCAGCAGGATGAACACGATGCCCTTGAACAGGTTCTTGAAATGGTCATTCATAACTTTGGGATTTTAGATGTTTGAATACTCTTTCTTGGCATCAAAGCAGGGGCACGCTTTGGCGGCGAACTCACGATGGCCGTGGACCGTGGCACGCGGGAAGCGTTGCCTCAGTTCACGGATCAGCGACAGCAGCGCTGCCTTCTGGGCGGCGGTGCGGGTGTCTTTGGGATTGCCGTTGCGGTCAAGCCCGCCGACATAGCAAATGCCTATGGAATGGGCATTGTGGCCCTTGCAGTGGGCACCGGCTTTCTCGAGGGGTCGGCCCTTGTGGACCGTCCCGTCGAGGTAAACCACAAAGTGGTAGCCGATGTCCGCGAACTTGCGCTGCAGATGCCACTGGCGGATCTGCTGTACGGTAACATGCTGCCCTTCCCGCGTTGCGGAGCAGTGGACAATGATTTGATCGATGCTTCGCATGGCGGTCAGACTTTAGCGGCCGAGACGGGGGTGAGAACGCCCGCGTCGTAGGTCTGCTTGTTCTTGTCGATGACGCACAGGTGCTTCTCGACCATGGTGAACGAGAAGCTGAAGTCGAACCTGGTAACATGGGCCACGAAGAACGCCCACAGCTTGGGGGTGATTTCCACGGCGATGCTGTCCAGCGTTCGCTGGAAGAAGGCCACAAGCTCGGGCTTCGCCTCATGGTCTTCGGCGAGGCTCAGGCTTGACTGGTCAACAGGCTCGCCGTTGCTGATGAAGCGGATGGTGCCCTGGCTGTCGATGGCGTAGTAGTGCGGGAACCGTTTCTGCGGCACGCCGATGAGGGGGGCATCAAAGCGCAGCTCGCTCTGCTGGGAATCGTCGCGCACGAAACAGCCGGCGACCTGGATGTCCTTGACCTCGATGGCGTTGGGGAACGATGCTTGGAACACGGCACGGGCCTCGGGGTTGGTCAGCTCGGCGCTCATGATCACGGAGTGCAGCGTGTCGATGGAGGTGATGAACATCTCCTTGACGCGCTCGTTGTGGGTGACGGTGTGCGTGGGCAGCTCGTGCATACGGCCGTCGCAGCCCTTGTAGCGGACGTAATGCTCGTCGCCCTCACAAACCTCCTGGGGCTTGATGTTCAGAACTTTCTTAGTCTTCATAATCTTCGATTTGGTTAGTGTTAGTATATGGTTGATTGATACGGTTTTGGTCACTGGATTCCAGCTGCTTCTTGCGCTCCATCAGTTCCATGGCCTGCATGACGATGGCGGCGATGTCGTCCTTGTTCTTGACGATGACGTTGAAGGTGTGCGCCTTGTCGCG
>ONKU01000042.1 GCA_900318535.1 uncultured Prevotellaceae bacterium
CTTGTTGAGCTGCGTCTGGCTGGGGAACTCGCCCTGCGGGTCGCTGGTCAACTGCGACTTGTCGGTCAGGATGTCGATGAACTTCCAGGTGGCGTCGGCCGCGAGCACGAAGCTGCCCGAGTAGGCCGCGCTGGTCAGACGGCCGAGCGCGTCATAAGTAAGCGTGGGCCACGACACGATCTGGTCCTTGCTGATGTAGTAGATGCGTCGCTTGATGCCGGGGAGCTCGGGAGTTCCCTGGCACCAGGCGAGCGACTGTTGGATGGTTGAACAAACGGTTGCCATTATTCTAGTCGTTGTTGAGGGTTAAACTTGATTGCCGGTCATCAGGCTGCCAGCTCGATGACTTTCATGCGGCGGTAGTCGATGGACTCGAACTGCACGCCGAAGAACATGGTGGCGATGTACGAGAGGATGAAGGGCTCGTACTCCTTCACCAGGATGGACTCCACATCGCTCATCTGGTCGTAGCCCACGAGCATGTTGCTCTTGGCGGTGACATGGATGAACTTGCTGTCCATCTTGTTGTAGAGGGGAACGATGGTCAGGCGGCCGTTGCTGCCCTCCACCGTGGTCTGGTCGTACTTGTTGTTGTACACGATGCCGCCGTGCGTGAGCAGGTAGGCCTCGTTGTACTTGTCGGCGAAGTCCTGCGAGCAGTACATGATCAGATCCTGTGCCCTCAGTCTCGGGTCGAGCGAGAACAGGATTTCCTTGGCGATGTCCACTGCGTTGGCAGTCGTGATCTCCTCGGTGAGCTTCATGTAGTTCTTCTTTGCCACGCTGATGTTGCCTGCAGTGATCTCATTCGACGTGATGGTGTCGAAGCCGTCGAACAGGTCGGCGGTCGTGTCGCCGCTGGCGTTGCGTACGCCATTCCAGAGGGCATCGTTCAGATGCGAGGACAGGCCCTTGGCGATCAGGGCGAGCACATGCAGCGCCGTCGGGGCCTGCATCTGCCCGTCGCCCTTGGTCGCGCCGGTCGCCCCGAGGATGGTTGAGACGGCCGAGTTGGGCTCGAACTTGGCGACCACCGAGCCGAAGTAGGTCTCGAGGGTGCGGTAGTCGACATTGAGGTTGAAGTCGGTGGAGCGAGAGGGCTTGTAGGGCGCGAACTGCGCGTCACCGCTGATGGCGCCCACGTTCTCCTTGTAGCGGATGCCGGGACGGCCGGTCATGTACTGCAGGGTCTCATAGCAGCCGATGATAGGCAGCATGAGCAGTTCCCTGCGGTACTTCGTCGCAGCTTCCTGGAACTGCTGCGGGGTGAATACTAATTGTCCTGCCATGTGTTTTTCGGATTAGGGAACAAGGTTATACAATGCTTTGGCTTGGTTGCAGGTCTCGACATAGCTCTGCACCCCGTCCTGGGGCTGGTGCTTGTCCGACGTGCCTTCGTTGATGACTGCGGTGGAGCTGTCGGCGGGCGACTTCTTCACCGCTGCGAGTTCATCGGCGAGTTCGGTGTTACGGCGGTCACGGGCGGCCAGGGCATCCTCGATGGCCTGCATCTGTGCCTCGGTGAGCGTCACACCGTTCTCACCCACGGCAAAGCCCTCCACTTGGAGGACCTTGCCCAGGAGTTCATAGGATCGATTCATAACGGTTACAGCTTCTTTTGTCTGGTTACTATTACTGTCTGTGCTTTCAATGGTTTGTGGAGTCTCGGGATTTCCACCTTCAGGTGCAGCGGGTTTCTCGGCTGCAGCGGTCACGGGGGCTTCTGCCCTTGACTTGAACAGGGAGGCAATCGAGGCCAGGAACCGGGCGAAGGCCGTTTCCTTGCTCTCGGTGGGCACGTTGGGGATGGGCATGCCTGCCGCTGCCATGGCCGAGGCCACGGCGTCAGTAAGCACAGGCTTCTCCTCGTTGAGCTCTGTGATCTCATCGACAAAGCCCCACTCGCGGGCCTCCTTGGCATTGAGCCAGCCGCCCTCCTTCATCAGGTTGAGCAGGTCGGCCTGGGGCTTGCTGGTCTTGGCGGCATACATCGCGGCGATGTTGTTGTCAAGCTTGTTCAGGTCATTGATGGCGTCCTCGCAGTGGTCAACGAGTTGTGCGAGTTGATCTGCATTGAGGTTGCCCCACTCGAAGAACTCCATGCTGCACTTGTGCACCAGGTACATTGCGGAGGAGTCCATGGAGATGTGCTTGGCACCGAGCGAAGCGACGGTTGCCGCACTGGCGTTCATGCCCACGAAGTGGACCGTCACGTCGCCGTGACGCTTGAATGCGGATGCGATGGAGAGCGCCGTGGCGACTGAACCGCCCAGGCTGTCGATGAGCACGTGGACCGGCTTGCCCTCGTTGCGGGCAAGCACATAGTCCACATAGTTGCGGTCGAAATCGTAGCCGCCCACTTGCCCCTTAAGGTGAAGGTGGTATTGTGTGTTTTTCATAGGATAGATTACATTTTCTCGCTACAAAATTATAGCGATGAACACCGC
>ONKU01000039.1 GCA_900318535.1 uncultured Prevotellaceae bacterium
ATTGTAATGCTGGGCAATCTGCCTCAACATGGGTTCCAAGCGCCTGCACGGCATACACCAATCGGCATAGAAATCCACAACGACAGGTCGCGGACTGAGCATTTTCCAGTCGGCGGCGCGATAGTCAGCAATGAATTCCATGAACTGGTCCTGAGTGATGGAGTGGACCGTATAGACGGTATCCTGATCGGCACTATAGCGCTGGGCGCTGGCACCGAAGGCCAGTGACAACGCCACCAACGCGAAAAGCAGTATTCTCTTCATTCTTCTTGTAAATCGATTTATTCAGTCCTAACGCAGGGGAGACGCAAAATATTGCGTCTCTACACGTTACACAAGCAGTTACTGGTGCGTCTTGCGCAGGAGGTCGTTGACAGTCTTGACGGGGTTGAAGGTGTCGATGGGCACCTCGATGAAGACGGTGTTCCAGTTGCTCATCGAGCCGTTCCACAAGCCGGGGAGCTCAAGGGCCTTGATGTCCACGCCGTCCTTGCTCTTGACGCTGATGAAGCCGGTCTCGGGGTCAACGAACTTGCGGAGGTCAAACTTGATGCCCTTATAATCCTTAATATAGCAAACCAGGTCCACGGGGTTAAAGTGGGTGCCACCCTTCATCATCTCAACCGCAGCAGAGTCGTCGGGGTTGATCTGGGCCGACTCGAGGATCTGGGGTGAAGCCGAGCCATCGGCATTATAGGCCAGATAGGGTCCACCACCGGGCTCACCCTCATTGGGCACGACGCCACAAATGCGGATGGGACGGTTGAACTTGTCACGCAGCCATGCAGCGAGAGCGGCATCGTCCATGTCGTCGGTCGCCTTGTCCAGGATGCACAAGGTCTGGCGGGCATAGCGCAACATGCTCTTGAGGTCTGCACTCTTGACGTTGCCCTTATCGAGCATCTCGAGATATTTCTTCAACTGGCGTTGTACCATCACAAGGTAACCACCGATGATTTTCTTGTAACGCGTCGTAACGCTGCGCAGGCGCAAGGGCACCACGTTGTCCACATTCTTGATGAACACGACGTCGGCATCACGCTCATTGAGGTTCTCAAGCAGCGCACCGTGTCCAGCGGGGCGAAAGAGCAGGTTGCCCTTGCCATCGCGGTAGGGCGTATTGTCCATATTGACAGCGATTGTGTCGGTGGAAGCCTTCTGCTCGCTCAGCGATATGTCATACTTCACGCCCCACACCTTCTCCATCAGGGGCACCTTGGCCTTGATGAGACGCTCAAAGCCGGAACGGTGCTCAGGCGATACGGTGAAGTGGATGCTCACACGGCGCTGGCTGTCGGCAGCATACTGGGCGCCCTCCTCGAGATGCTCCTCGAGCGGAGTGTGCACCGAGCCTGCGGCTGCGCGGTGGAACTTGAGCAGGGCCTTGGGCAGAGCGCCGTAATTCATCCCCTCGGGCAGGAGAAGCGCCTTGAGCACGTCGGCATAGCGTCCAGCCTCGATGAGCTCATTGACATTATGCTGATACAGGTTCACACAGGTCTTGTTCAACTGGGGGAAGAACGCGAACAGGGTAATCCCCTCAAAGAACTGCTTCTCGAAGTCGGTCTCAGGAGCCGACTTGCCCTCGTTGATGAAGGCGAACAGGTTTTTAAACATGCGGCTGGCAGCACCCGAAGCGGGCTGGAACTTCTCTATCGTCGCTCCCCCACCCTGGAATTCTTTCCAAACCTTGATGCACTGGGTCTGCTGCTTGGCATCCAGTCGGGTTATACCGTGGCCAACGGTTGCCGCAGCCTCAATATTGAGCCAGGGGAAACCCGTCTCAAAACGCTTGATCTGAGCCTCTACTACAGGCTCGGTGATGCCCTTGGAGGCCATCATTTTCTTATCGTTGTCGTTGAACATATCTATTAGATTTTTAAATTTTTCCCCAAAATTACATTTTTACTGACGTTCTTGCAAGCATTTCGTCACAAAATGACTAAATTTGCCGAAAAAAGTGGGATGGAGATTGCTCAAGAATACTTCACGGCCGAAGAACGGTCACAACTGTTACACCTAGTCAAGGACTTGAACCGCCGACTGGGTGGCCAGTTGTCGCGCCATGACATCGACACCGTTCACTCGCTGGTCAAAGGGGGCATCGTCAAGGCGGGCCTCTTTCGCCGCGACCAGTACGGGCTGAACCCCGTGTTGCGCCACCTGAACACCGCCGTGACGCTGTGTGAAACCATTGCTCCCGACCGCACGATGGTTATCGCCACGATGATCTATAACCTGTGCCGTGGTGACTACCTCGATGTGCCGCGAGTAAGGTCATACTTCGGCGACGACATTGCGCGTGTGGTCCACGGTCTGCTGCATGTGGCACCGCTGTACAAAAAGCAGGCTGCCGTGGAAAACGAGAATTTCCACAAACTGCTGCTGACGTTTGCCGAGGACGTTCGCGTCATCCTCATCATGACCGCCGACCGCCTTGCGCTCATGCGCGCCATCAACCACCACCCCAACGAGAGGTTCGTGCACGAGATAGCCAGTGAGTCACGCTACCTGTATGCGCCGCTGGCCCACAAACTGGGACTTTACCACATCAAGACCGAGCTGGAAGACACCTCGCTCAAATACCTGAACCGCAAGGTTTTCTCACAGATTGCCAAACGCCTAAACGAGACCAAAGAGGAGCGCGACAATTACGTGCGTGACTTCATCAAGCCTATCGACGAGCGGCTCAAGGCCGAAGGGCTGAAATATGAGCTGAAAGGGCGCACCAAGTCCATCAACTCCATCTGGCAGAAGATGCAGAAGCAGGGGGTGGACCTGAGCGGCATCTATGACCTGTTTGCCATCCGCATCATCCTGGACACGTCTCCCAAGGACGAGAAGCGTGCTTTTTTTTTTAATGATACGGCGACCACCGAGATCTACACGGCCAATCCGTCGCGGTGGATGAATGAGGTGCGCGAGATGCTGGAGGCCAGCGGTCAGGAAGGCCAGATGAGCCTGATGCGCAACATGGACACCAACCTGTATAACGACGAGGTGTTTGTGTTCACGCCCAAGGGCGACCTCATCCGTCTGCCTCAAGGCGCTACCCTACTGGACTTTGCCTACCACATCCACACGCGCGTGGGGAGTTCCTGCATGGGTGGCAAGGTGGACGGCAAGAACCAAAAAATCAACTACCGCCTCAAGAGCGGTGACACCGTCGAGATCATCACCTCGGCGACCCAGTCGCCCCGCCTCGACTGGCTCAAGATCGCCGTCACGAGCAAGGCTCGCAACAAAATCAAGAACGCCATCAATGAGCGACGCGCCAATCAGGCCCTGTTGGCCCGCGAAACACTGCAACGACGCTTCAAGAACCGCAAAATCGAGCTTGAAGACGCCTTGCTGGCCCGCGTCGTCAAGAAAATGGGCTACAAAACGACCACCGAATTCTATGCCGCCATCCAAGAGGATATCATCGACGTGAATGATGTCGTAGAGCAGTATGAGGATATCCTCGCCAAGCAGAACGAGGAAACCTCCCGCGGAACCGCCGAGGAATTCGTACTGCAACAGCCCACACCACAAGAAGAGAGGATGAGTGACGACATCCTTACCA
>ONKU01000038.1 GCA_900318535.1 uncultured Prevotellaceae bacterium
TAAATTCCGATTTGTCTTTCAGTTATTGCTGCAAAGATAGTGATTTCTCGCGATATACGCTGAATCTACAATTGACCTTGTGATTGATATGCCGTTAATTGATGGCGAGCAGCTCGATGTCAAAGATGAGGGTGGAGCCGCCGGGGATGCCAGGTTGGGAAAACTTGCCGTAGCCTATCTCGGCGGGGATATAGACCTCCCATCGGTCGCCGATGTGCATCTGCTGCATGGCGATGATCCAGCCCTCGATGAGGTCGCGCAGTCGGCATGCCAGGGGCACATCGCCACGGCTGCTGTCGAATGTCGCTCCATCGATGGTCTTGCCCGTGTAATGGGCGGTGATTACGCTGCTGGGCGTGGGTGTCGCACTCGTTGCGTCTCCCTCGGCAAGCACCTTGTAATAAATGCCCTTAGGCAGCGCCTTCACGCCGTCTTCCTTGGACTTCGCCACCAGCCAATCCTTATTGGCCTGAATGTACACATTCTTGTCTTTCTTCATATCCGTTGCTTTATTATTCATCAATTACAACATCTCATAAAGTGTGCAAAAATACCGATTTTTCTCTATTATATGTTATGTAGAGGTCCAAAAAGACTGTTTATCAAAAAGAGCGGTCGTTCATTTTTGCTTACTCCAATAAGCGAAAACTGGCCAAAATCGCTTATCTCGATAAGCATATTTGTACCTTTTTTCTTGTCTCATTCACCCGAGAGCAAGAGATGTAAAAGAGTACCTTTGAAATGCTGCAAAGAATTCAAAGCCGAGCGCACCCTGTTGATGGGTTGCGCCCGGCAAACTAATTTGTAGCTATGAAAAAAGATGATGGTTTGTTTAGTTTCACCAATGACCACCGCCGCCTCCGGGTTGGGTGTTGGTGAAATTATAGATGGTGATCATGTTACTCAGCGTGAGTGAGGCAAGCGTTGAGCCGCTAGTGACACTAGCACCGGTCACCAAGCCGTCAAAATTGTTGCCACCGCTGACGGTTGCTCCTGTCGTCAAAGTGCACTTGCCGCCCTTGGTCATGCCTGGAGCGCTCACCAACAGTGTGTAACTGTTATAGATGCGTGGCACAGCAAAAGCAAAGATGTTGCTGCCGTCATTGCCGGCAAGGGCGATGTAGGAGCCACTTGTCAGACTGCTGCCGCCGACAATGGCCACGGGCTGGGTCGTGCCGCTTGTGCTGGGCGTCGAGGTCGTTCCGCCGATGCCCAGGACGGTGCCGCCGGTGATGGTAAAGTTGTTCTGGTCACAGTCGATGCCTTCCTCAGGCGAGGTGGCGCCGCAAGCGACAACCGTGCCGCCGCTGATGGCGATGCTACCGTTGCTGTCGATGCCGTCGTTGTTTGTAGCATAGGCAAACACCTGGCCGCCACTGATGGCGATGTTGCCCTTGGCATTGATGGCGTCGTCGTAGGCATAGACCTGCACCTTACCATCAGTGATGTAGAGTTTGCCTTTACTCTCGATGCCCTCGCTGTTTTCGCCACCTGTCGTCCGCACCATGATGTCACTGCCCGCCAGATAGATGTCTCCGTCGCCCTTGATGCCCTTGGGCGACGTGCTATAGCGTCCATTGCTATAGACCGTTCCTGTGGTGATGACCTTAACAGTGCCGCCATCGAAATGCATGGCCTGGTCGCAACTGATTCCCTTGCCACCCTGGCCAGTGCTCTTCAGGCACAGTGTTCCGCCGCTGATGGTGAAGGTGCTGTCGCACTTGATGCCGGCACTGCCGTTTACGTCATTATCGTCGCTGTCCCACTCGCCGGTGCCCGTGGTGATGGCCGTGAAGCGTCCCCCATCGATCTGGATGATGCCCTCACTCTTCATGCCCTTGGCTGCCACACCGCTACACTCCACGTTGATGACGCCGCCACGCATCAGGATAGCGTCATTGGCCTTGATGCCGTTGCTGGCAGTGTTCTTGACGTAGATGTTGTTACCCGGTCGGAACAGGATATAGTCATCGCTGGTGATGCCGCCCTTGCAGTTGGCCAGCACCTTTAGATGGCCACTGCCGCTGAAGAGAAGTTTGCCCTCGCTGAAGAGTGTCGCCTTCATGTCCTCATCGGCTGGCGTGTCATAGCTGCTGCCGTCTTGCAGCGTGTTCCATGTGCCGTCGCCCAGTTCGATGTAGCCACGCTTCTTGCATTGGCTGTTGATGGCAGCACCAGTGGGGTTGGTGATATTCACCCCGTTGAGCCGCAAGGCATACTTGCTCTCGCCATAGAGTTTGAATGAGCCGTCGCCTGTCGTGCCACTCAGGGTATAGCGCACGCCCTTGACCGTTGATACCACTGTGACGTGGCCGCCGCTGACGGCGACGCTCACGCCCGTCACCTCGCCGCTGACAGTGGCGTCCTGGGTGCCGTTGTAATTGATCTTGATCTCGTTGTCAAACGTGTTGTTCTCAATGTAGTCCTCGTCGCTGGAGCCTATGTTCTCGCTCTCGTTGAGTGCGGTGCTGTCGACTGCGATTGTGAAAGAGGTCAGTTCACCTATAGATGCAGTGGAGCCTCCACTTTGAGAGGAAGGGACCTCGCCATTCGGATTGAAATCGGGTTCAAAGGGGGATTCCTCTGCACACGACAAGAGGCCTGCGACCAGCAATGCTGTGATTAAATACCTTGTTGTCTTCATCGTTTCGCCCTTTCTTGAAATATATAAGTTAAACCTGAAACAATATGCGCCTATCGGCGGATGTCTATCTATTTAACGTAACAAAATACGATATCTGTGTGCAGCCCTAGTTACTTTTCAATGTATGGTACCTTTCTTTCAACGAAACCCGAATCTGGCTCCGTTGACTTATTGTTCCGTTCCACATGGGCACAAGAAAAGCCGCCCGAAGGCGGCCTCTCTCGCTGGGTGCGGCCCTGTCTTAGCAGGTGCGGAACACGTGACCGCCATCGCCCATGTCATAGTCAGACATGAACAGCTCACGGGCAAAAGCCTTAAAGTCAAAAAAGCAGGTGATGCTCTCGGGAACATTGTCGAACATGCAAAGCTCATCGGCAAGGTGCTGGGCGAACTCTTCCTCGCTGTCCCATCGGCCGCAGTAACGCTCGCGGAAATCCGACAAATCCGCATCGCTGTCACTGGTGACATCCAGAAACGCCCTGAAGGCCTCCTGCTCGTCATCATCGAGGTCAGCGTACTCGAGAATGCGCTCGAACGTGGCCTCATCGAGGCCGCTCTCATTGTACCACTCATCGGGGTAATTCTCATAATCGAGGTAGGCAAACTCGGGATCCTGCTCATCACGGTGCAGCCATCGGCAGGCGGCCACAAAATCCTCGTAGCAGCTGAAGGTGTAC
>ONKU01000035.1 GCA_900318535.1 uncultured Prevotellaceae bacterium
GATTTTTTTGCCCGACTGGTCATAGATGTAGCCTTCGCTGGTGAGTAGCAACACTGTGCGCTGCTCAAGCGGCTTGATGGGACTGACGGGATCGTCGTGCTCACAAGACGAGAGCAGGAACAAGGCGCCAATCGCTAAGAATTGATAAAAAAGAAATTGCCTCATAAGTTGGAATTCATTATTTCGTTTAACAAGTGCAACGTCAATAGGCGATGCTTGATATAGTGATTTCACCTTATTGAAGAAAGCCCTGCGATTACTCTTTCTGTCGCTGAGCGCATGGTGCTACCTATAGTAGTCTGTGCTCCAGGCGTCTAAGGAGATGTGAACAGTTTTATTGATCATCGGGCTCAATGAGGTCGGTTGAATTGGTTACGGTCTTAACGTGCTTGCGGGCGAGGCGCTTCTGGTAAGCATACACGATGCAAGCCATGCCCAGATAAGCGGCAGCCTGAATCCAGAGGATGCGGATCTCGGGCAGGATCTGGCTGACGGAGGCACCCATGGAGTTGACACGGATGAAAGCACGTACACCAAAGGTGCTGGGGAAGAGCCAGGATACACCCTGCCATGCACTGGGGATGCTGGACTGCGGCCATGACACGCCGGTGAGGAACAGCAACGGAATCGAGACAAAGACCATCAGCAACATGACGTTCTCACGGTAACGCACCAGGCAAGAAACGGTCATGCCGAAGAAGATGCATGCCATCGTATAGGGCAGCAACATTGCCAGCAACGTCTTGCCGTCGGCCAGCTGTGGGAATGAGAACATGCGGGGAACAGCCATCGACAGGTAGGCGGCTGCCACGGCACCGATCATGCCATAACAGAGTGCCTTGCCCCAGGCGACGCGGTAGGCGCCACGGTAGTGGGGATCATCGTCGGGGATGAGTTGGCCGTTGCGATTACGCTCACGGGCCGTACCCGCCGACATGCCGATGCCCAGCGCTAACGCCTGCTGCAGCAGGAGCATGAGCACTGCGGGCAGGACGCAGGATCCGTAGCCGCCCGATGGGTTGAACATCGCCACATCGTGAGCAATAAGAGGCTGCGCAGTGATGGAATTCTCGTGATCGGTGTAGTTGCCGGCCTTCTTGATCTTCAGGCCAGCGCTGAGGCGTCCCGCCTCGACCATGGCAGTCTGATAAACGGCCTTGTAGGCGAGCATGAGCGACATGTCGCAATAAACGCTGACGGTCGCCTGCTCTCCACGGTTGATGCAAGTGGCGAAGTCTGACGGGATGAGGTAGATGCCCTTGGCGAGCTGGCGGCTGACGAGTGCACGGGCTTCGTCGAGATTGGCGGCGTAATATTTCACATCGACGTCAGGGGTGGCGTCACAGTCGTTGATGAACTGGCGCGAGAGGGCTGAGTGTGACTGGTCAACGATCACTACCGGTGTCTCGTGCAGCGTCTCGTTGTTGTAGATCCAGGAGTAGAGCAACGGGTAGCCCAGCGGCACGATGACGAGGAACATGAGCACGCCCTCGTCCCTGATGACCTGTTTCATCTCCTGACGCCATACGTATAGCACGTCGGTGATATGTTCCTTGAGTTTACGGAATATAGACATAGTTGAGCATTGCGATTTTGACTTTACGGAGTACGAACCATGGCAGCAGCGTGAAGGCCACGAGTGCCACGAGATGGAACCAGACGTCAATGACGGGGAAGCCGTTGAGCACTGTTGCCTGATAGAGCATCCAGTAGTGGCGCAAAGGGAATAGCCAAGACATGGCCTGCAATGGGGGATCCATGCCTGCGACAGGGAACGCCGAGCCGCACATCGAGATGCCGAGCACCATCCACAGCGAACTGATACTCATCGACATGCGCAGCGAGGGCATAAGTCCGAAAGCGAAGATGCCAAAGCCAATCGAGGCAGCGACCTGCAAGAGGGTGAGCCGCACGATGCTCCACACGCCGCCCAAGTGCGGGAAGTGAAGCACGTTGAAGATATAATACTGGTAGGAGAATATCACAAGCAGGAACACTAGCGCATGGACGATGTACTTGCCGAGGATGGCCACGAGGATGTTGTTGCCAGCGCGGGCGAGCCATTCCTTGCCCGAGTCAAACTTCATCTCCATTCCGAGCGCGTAGGCCGACAGCAGCGCCATGAAAAGCATCAGGATGCCTGGCACAAAGACCGTGGTCAGGCTGTAGTTGTAACTGCCCTGAGGGTTGGCGATCATGTGTGCGTCAATCGTTACGGCCTGTAGTGCCGTGCGTATCTGTTCCTTAGTTGCGCCCTTAGCACTCAATGTCGCTTGGCCCACTGCCGCAGAGCCCAGCATGCTGATGGTTTTCAAGTCCTTGGATGCCATCGATCCCGCCGTCATACACGTCATGGTGTAGTAGTACGAGATATCGGGCTGTCGACCTGCCATGAGCTTGGCCGCCGTACCCTCGGGGATGTACAGATAGGCAAAGACCTTGCCTTCTTGCATGGCGTTGCGGGCTTCGGTGACCGATGCAAAGCGATACACCACCCGCGAGTTCTGCATGGCATCGAGGTTGCGGATGAGACTGCGCGAGGTAGCGCTGTTGTCATGGTCCACCACGCCGATGGGCAGGTCCTGGGGCAGCCCGTCATCGAGCATCGTGGTGAAAAACACCACCAGCAGCACGGGGAACACCACCATGCAGAAGCCGTAGATACGGTTCTTGCGCACGATGATGTTGAGCTCGCGCAGCACGATGTCGAAGAATTGAGAAATATACTTCATAATGTTCGCAAGTTCTCAACTTGCTCACTGTTTAAAGGTTAAAGTTTAAAGGATAAGGAAAATCACTCCTAACTTCTCACTTATTCTTAAGGATTACCGACATGCCCGGACGGATGCCATCAATCGCCTGGGAAGGACGAGCCTTCACCTCGAAGGTCTTCTGGTCATACTGGCCGCTGGCCTTAGTGGACTTCCACACGGCAAACGAGCCCTTGTCCTTCATCGATGTGATCTTCATCTTGGCCTCGATGTCGAGAGCGGGTATCCTGACCGTGATCTCCTGACCCACCTTCATGCCCTTCAATTGGTCCTCGCGGATGTTGAACGTGGCCCACTGGTCGTCCATCATGGCGATGCTCATGATGGGAGTGCCGGTGCCAACGAGTTCACCCACCTTGGGATAGACGTCGGTGACTTCACCGGCCATCTGGGCCCTCTGAATGGTTTCGCGCACGTAGCCTTGCACCTCCTGCACGGCACCACGGGCCTGACCTGCGGTGGCCGCAGCTGCACGGCGCTCCTCGTCACGGGCACCGTTCACGGCCATCTGATAATTGCTCTGTGCAGTCTTGACCTGTGCCTGTGCCGATTTGTACATGGCCTCGGCCTCGTCAAACTTCTGGGCGCTGATGACTTCCTCCTCATGGAGTTTCTTCATGCGATTGTAGGACTTCTCGGCAATTTCAAGACCGGCCTTTGCCTGCTCCAGGATCTGGGCGGCAGCTTGAATCTGCTCCTTGCGGGCACCGTTCTGTGTCATCTGTGCGATGGCCGTTGCGGCGTCGGCAGCGCTCTGGGCCTGCACCATCTTGGCATTCACCTCGGGAGCCTCGATAATGGCGAGCGTGTCGCCTGCGTGTACAAAGTCACCTTCCTTGGCCAGGAGAGCAAGGATACGTCCCGGCACTTTACCCGACACACGGTATTCCTCGACTTCCATTTCGCCCTGGATTTCCTCGGGGTCGCGTTGCAGGGCCAGGTGACCGATGAGAGCGACAATGAGGACCACGGTGGCAAATCCGAGGACTGCTAACAAAATATTGGTATGTTGACTTTTAGCTGACATAATATAATATTGTTTGATTGTTTTTAATTTAGTGACGGGTTATTTCAGGATGCCTAATGCCTTGAGCAGGTCGGTGTTACTGAGCTGTAATTCGATTTCGGCATCAATTTTCTGGGTTTGTGCCATGAGCCAGGCCGACTGGGCCTCCATGACGGTCGTGGGCGTGATTACGCCCTCCTCAAAGCCGCGTTTGGCCATGCGCAGATTCTCCTCGGCACTAGCGATGTTGGACTTGGCGAGCGTCAGATTCTTGTTGGCCTCGCTGACGCGGAAACGGTTCTGGCTAACCTGCAACTCAATCTTCTCGCGTGCGTCCTCGAGTTCGAGGTTGGCAACCGTTGTCGCCTCTTGGGCCGCCTGAACCTTGTGCTTCACATCACCCCAATTCCAAATGGGGATGCGCACTTGCAGTCCCACATGCCAGAAACCACCAAAGCGATGCTGGATGCCGTTGAAGGCATTGGGGTTGGTCACAGCATATCCGCCGTTGAATAATACCTGAGGACGGTTCTCTGCCTTGAGCAGATTGATCTCTTGATGAGTCAGGTCAATGGCATTTTGGAGCAAGCGTAGCTCGGGGCGGTTGTCGATGTTAGTTGTCAAGGGTATAGCGGCCGGTGCAGCAATCTCGTCGGCTTTCTCATCGGCTAACTCGATGGGCTCGTCCACGGGCAGACCACACAGTTGGCACAGGAGCATCTTGGTCAACGACAGGCCGTCAATGACCTTAGCAAGAGCCATCTCGGCTTCATTGACGCGTACCTGTACACTCAGTTTGTCGCTGCGTGTTGTCAGGCCGGCTTCGGTCATCTTCTCGACATCGTGGTCAAGTTTCTTGACCAGGTTGAGGTAGGACTCGGCCAGATCCTGCTTGTGGCGCAGCGATACCACCTGCCAATAGACATTGTCGATGTCGTAGAGCGTGGCCTGACGGCGGGCTTCAAGGGTGTTTGCGGCCAGTTCCTCCTTAATGTCGGCAACGCGGTTCAATGTTTTGATGGCTCCACCCATGTAGAGGGGTTGTGTCAACGTGATGGCACCGGCAAAGGTATTGTGATTATTGGACTGGAGCGCCTCATTCAGCGATTGCCCCAAGTGGTCGATTGTTCCCTGGGTAGCACTGACGTAGGGGGCGGCCATTTCAGCCAACTCCTTGAGTTTGGCGGGGTCTAAAGGCAACTTGCTCACCTCATTCTCAATGGCCGAGGTAAACACTTCGCCCAAGTTGTTGAGCAGTGCTTTCTGCTCCTTGTTGAGAAGAGAAATCCCGCGGCTGGTGTACTCATATGCTCCGAGGGCACTCACCCGCGGCAGGTACTTCGTCCTTGCCGACTTGCGCTGATTCTCAGCAATATTCTGCTTAACCCGCGACACCTGCATCTGCTTGTTGTTCTCCAGAGCCATGGCACGGCACTCATCGAGTGTTAACACCCGCTGGGCATGCGATTGAGTTGTTGGTGATACCAAAAACATCACCAACAAACATCTTAAAAATAGTGACTTCAGTCTCATACCTTCCATAAATAAAAGGTTCGTTTATTACTAGTAATTTTTGTAAATATGTCTTGTTACTTACCATCTGTTCCAGTATTACTAATCAACAAGCAACATCTAGAACTTAAACAATCTTTCAGGTTGTTGATTACCAGCAGATTTTCTACTCTGTTCACAACCCGCTAAATTTCAGTTAAGCCACCAAAATAAAGCTGACTTTTCCAAAAACAGTCGCAAATTTAACGCTTTTTTTTAATTATTATATCATTTTTTAAAATAAAAGCGTCATTATTATAGTAAGTGGTTAGAAACCAAACATCTTTTAGGGAAAACAGAACACAAATAACATCTTCACCAACACGGCTTTACAGCCCCCAATTATCCCCAAAGCCCAACTCATTATATTCAAGTAATATTCAAGTAAAACGGCGCATCTACGATTAATTTAAGCGCGTATTTCAACAATGACAGCAAGTGATATCCACTCCCGCTTCGTCAGGTATTATGAGACGGTTGCCGAACTTCACAGGATGGGCTATGAGTTCTTCCGAGTGTGTCCTTATATCAGCCCCAACGGCATGTGTTACCGCTGCTGGCTCACGATAAAGAAAAACACATGGAAAGGGTGCGGCGCATTCTTCAACGAGCAGCGCGGGGACGACCAGGCACTGTACACTCCAGACTGCACCCTGCCATGGGACGACAACGGCATGACCCCACGTGAGAACGCCGAGAGGATCATTCAAGAATACCCACGCCTCGCTCGCTACGCCCACGGTAGCGACAAGGAGTACGTGGAGTGGTTCAAGCTTGCCCTCGATGAATGCCGCCAGGGACACTACTTCTATGGCCTTGACGAGTACTTCAACCCGCTGCGTGAAGGCTATATCGCCCTGACTGGCATAGAAGGCCGTGGACTCCCGTTACCACCCCAGGCGATAGCGACGCCCAATCAGTCTATTAAACGCGCCCAGAAGCCACCTATGGGCACAACAAAGGCGCACCGTTGCTGATGCGCCTCTGCTTTTGTATTGGCTCTGTGCTTACTATGCTGCCTGGTTGCCTCCCTCGGGTTTCTGCTTGGCTTTTTCCGCCCTGACGATCCTACCCACTTGGTCTTCACCTATCGGGAGACTTAGCTCCTCAACGATTTCGGCATAGGTCCTTCCCTGATTATTCAATGCGACCATTTTTTCGATATCGTCCTCATCAACCTTTTTGTTGCCCTTTTTCTTGGGAGCGTCAGCAGGCTTGATGCTCTTGTCTGCTTTGCCGCCTTTGGGTTTAACCGGCAGGGCATCTCCGTCCTTGCTGGTGCATACGAAATCGAGGTGCAAGTTAGGGCTCTCTTTGATGCGCAGCACGTATACATCCTCCATGCGAGCGGTGTTACGTTGCTTTAAAGCCTTGAACACTACATTGCCGTCACGGCCTGGAACAAGTGCGTAAACCGAGGTGCTGAAGCGGGCGAGATCGGCGCCTCCAGCTATATCACTTAACTGCACTGGCTTGTACATGTCGAAGTCCTTGCCTGTGTGCGTGATGGTGATAAAAGTGACGATGATTCCTTTAGCGGCAAGCCTTTCCTGAGTCTGTTCCAACTTGCTGAAGTATTCGTTAACCTGGTTGGTCTGACTCATCTCCTCCTCAAGTTTCCGGATATTGTCAATGATCACCGTGACCTTAGGACCGTGGCTTTCCTGCTCTATCATCCGGAACAGTTCATCGAGATTGTAGATGGGCTCGGTGTTACGGAGAAGATTGTCAGGGATAGTGATGCCACGGGTGCGCTCCTTTTGTTCTGCCGCGCTCATCTCCAGATCAATAAGAATGACCTGTTGCGCCTCGTGCTGATTCTCTTCCTCGGACGGCAGGAAACCATACTCAGTGCCTCCAGCGATATGGATAGCCGTTTGGAGCGCAAAGGCTGATTTTCCGACACCAGCGGGACCGTAGATTAAGCATCTGCCGCCGACCTCAATCTTTTTGCCTACGAGCCACTCAAGTTCACGCGTGTCATTCTCGAGCGATTCCTTGAACGATGCCACCTTGGAGACATAGGGGACTTCGAAAGCCTGGTCAGTAGTGGGTTGCTGTGAGGATTCCGTACGTTTCTGGCGTTGCTCTTCGCGCATCTCCCACATCCGGCGCTGATGCTCTTCTTCATCCCTGAGCCGCTTCCTGCGCTCCTCTGTTTTCTTCTCCTCAAGATCCTTAGCGTTCTCGAGCTTGTGGTCCTCAAGATCCATGGCTGCTTGAGCCTGGTTCTTGGTTTTAGACTTGTTTGTAAGGATACTAACACAAGCCGTAACTGCTGCTGTAATTATCGCTTTTAATACAGCGAATCCAAATTTAATCCAACGCTTTTTCATTTGTTGAAATTTTAAAATTATGTTTATAAAATAGTTCTTTCTTTAATAGTGCCGTCCTATTCAGGCCTGGGGGGCGACACTTGTCCGGACGAGAACGGCTCTAGGCCGTGAGACCAGTGTGACGACTTACCTTCAAGGAATTCTTACCGTTCTGTTTGCTCTGCCAACGGAGACCCTCGCTTGCTTGGATTTGTTCCAGAACAAGATCATAATCGAACAGCAGTACACGCTCGGCACGGATGACAGCCGGGGCATGAATGGTACCGTTCTCAAGCCAGCGGCTGATTGTCGAGGTCGATACGGTGAGCGCCGAAGCAATCTCTTTCTTACCGTGCAGGATCCTCTTCTCCTTGTGTTCGGGCATGTCACGCAACGTGGCCTGTTGAACCGCGCTGCCTATGAGGTCGAACAACTCCTGGCCCGTCATGTCGATAACGCGCTTATTGAGGAGTTGATTGATGTCTATTTCGTTGATTATCAATTTCATGGCGGCAAAGGTACGAATACCCTGAAATTGGCAATTTATTACCGTACATATGGGATGTAAGTTGTACGGTGTTTGGGTATTTTGGTTGAGATCTGTGTTTTCAAGGTGCTTTCAGGGTTGCTATTCTAGCGCCGATGCCACTGAACACTGGCATGTTTTCCGGGACAAATATAAGACGTTATTGGGAAACCTGAAAGAGCTCTGTTTTAATAATGTGTCTTTATCGTACTGATGGAAGTGGTTTGTACGGAAATCATATGATTACGGCTCGGCTTGCCCGCTCTGATAGCGTGATTTGCACACGCTCGCGCGCATATGAATCAACAATCATGTACACCATGATGTGCATGGGAGGATTTGGGCAAGGTGGGATTTGCACGCACACTCATGGTTCTGATTATAAAGTTTATGAATATCGCTTAGCGCTTGATGCGGACGGGCATAAAAAAAGCCGGAACAATGCCGGCTTTAAATAATCTTCATAATCAAATAAGAATCGTATCTATTATGCCATTGTAAATTGGTCTTAGTTGTTTAATACTACTTTTCAAGTCGTCGCTATCATTCTTGCTTTCTTTGTAGTCATCAAGCTTTAGGCATCTGTAGGAAGTGTCACGTGTGTTATACTTCTTGCTTTTACTGGCCTTGCTTTTTGAACTCGGGTTGAGCTCTTGTTGAAGCGTTGCCCTACGCTGACCGAAGATTTTGCTAAAACTTGTCGGGTTAAGCGTCATAGTTTTGCCGTCTTCTCCTTCAATCTTATGATATCCAAAGTCATCAAGTATATTATATACAAAACAATAATAGGTGATAACGGATGTTTCAAAGTTTGAACCTACTTTTTCTGATATTATTTTACTGAACCTGGGGGACTCAATGTTTATCCTTGCAATGATGTCTTCAGTAATCGGTTTCATCAGCGGGTTAGTACCAAGTTGAGGCTTCAGATCCTCGAGCCCGTCGATACTGAGAATGTATTGTTTACCCTGTCTTGTTCTTCTTTTGACGAGATTCAGTAACTCTTTTTTCTCCTCATTTAATAAATCCTTAAGAGTGATTTCAGTCACTTGTTGACGACTTGATTGCGCATCGTTAGTAACTTAGTGCGAATCAAAGCAACTAGCATGAAGCCAGTCAATCGTCTCTCAGCATACTTTTTCTTACATAGGCATAACGGAGGTGTTAAAGGGTGAAACATTAAAGTTACGACTCTCAAATTGCGCATCTTTCAGCGCACCTAATAACACTATATAAATATTATGTGTCATACTTAAAGCCACGCAATCATTGTGCCAAACTTTTTGACAGTCAATTATTGTCCTGTAATGCTAACTATCCGCCGTACAAGGGGTTATGTTGGTTGGTTAATAAAGCGCGTCTGACTGACAAAGTGTCTTGTCATGTGACGGATTGGCACCTGCTGTTGAGTTATTACTAGAGAGGGAGTAGGGGATACAAAAGGGGGTACATCGTCAAATGTAAAAAAATAAGCCGCTGAAAATCAGCGACTCAAAAATTGGAAGCGTGATCCTGTTGGGATTCGAACCCAAGACCCACAGCTTAGAAGTTTTCTAGATTTATGGGGGAAAAACCTGATTAATAAATAGTTATAGTTGTTAATAAATCATGTACAACAATAAGTGCAACAATTGTACACATCTCATTACTTACTCTGTTGAAGCAACTCTGTGAGACGCTTGTTCTCGTTCTCGAGTTCGCGTATGCGCTCGTCACGTCGGTCAATGATATCAAGCAGCCTGTTTACTGTTTGCTGGAATTCATTGGCACCATTGGCTAAATTCTGCGCAACCTGATCTTCCGGAGACGGAAGGTAATACGGCTCCAGGCTGGGAATGCCCAAAGCCTCCATCAGATTCTGCTGAAACTGGATGGGAGCACTTACCCTCCTGTTCTCTATCTGCGATATGAAA
>ONKU01000033.1 GCA_900318535.1 uncultured Prevotellaceae bacterium
AAAATATGATTTTGGGGAGCAAGCTCGTACAAGAAAATGGTGTAAAATCAAGGTGTAAAGATAAATACCCCGACCTTTGTAGCATTGAACTATACAATGTCTTATTGCGGATGCTCTTATGCGTTTCCTTTAAAATTCGGTGGGGCAAATGTGGGGCAAAATGAAAAAACAAAATCGCAAGTGGCTCATTTTTAAGCACTTGCGACTTCGTTATGTGATCCCTACAGGATTCAAACCTGTAACCTTTTGATCCGTAGTCAAACGCTCTATTCAATTGAGCTAAGGGACCAGTTTTTCGTTTTCAGCGGTGCAAAGATACTGCCATTTTTTGAACTGGCAAGCATTTTTGCAAACTTTTTTTCAAAAAATTTTTGAGCGCACACTCCATTTTGGCATTATCTATCACAATGCCAAGCAGTTAGGCGCAGGAAGAAATTTTTAGTTCAACAGCCAGGTGGCGATGGCCCAGATGACGAAAATCACCAGGGCAATGCATGTGGCGGTCCACAGCGGTTTGTATTTCACCACATACAGGCTCAGCTTGGGCACGTCGGCCTTCTCGGGCTTGTCCTCGGCAATGGCAAGCTTGTGCTCATCGATGGGTTCGATGGGCTGTGACTCTTCCTTATATAAATATGCCTTCATTTTCTCTTTTCTAGTTTTGTTATGCGGTGCAAATGTACACCTTTTCCGTTAAACGGCCAAAAACACCGCATATTTTTAGACGAAAAAAAGAGCGGAATGCCGACGATGCGACGTTTCCGCTCCCTTTATAAAAAATCCACATCAAAGGATGTGATGAAACTCCGACTAAATACAGGATTTGAGGGCGTCACACGCTTTGTAATCCTCCGGCTTATTAGGCACCTTGCGGTCGAGGCCCGCCATTGCGTGCGCCGCTTTGCTCGGCATTTCATAAAAATTTGAAGAGTATCCCGATCTGCTTTGATGTGGACATGATTTCAATGAACGATTGTCTTAACGACACGGCAAAGATACACATCATTGTCGATAAATGCAAGAGTTTGGGACATTTTTAACACTACATTTTTCCTTGCGGCCTCCTATTGATTTCAGCTAGTAATATCTGAATCCGCACGACGCATGGCACCATCGCCTGCCCATGTTAATAAAAAGATGTGAAAAATGATGTTGGGTTGAGGGAATTTGCTTACCTTTGCACCCGAATTTGAACATCCATAACATAAACAAGAACGAAATAATTTCCAAGTCATGAGAGGTATTCATGTTACTAGTGAGATAAAGCCTTTGAAGAAGGTTTTGTTGCACCGTCCCGGACGTGAATTGCTCAACCTGACACCCAACACGCTTGAGGAATTGCTGTTTGACGATATTCCCTATCTGAAAGTGGCCGAGGAGGAACATGATGCCTTCTCGCAAGTGTTGCGTGACAATGGTGTTGAGGTGGTTTATCTCGAGGACCTGATGGCCCAGGTGCTGGACATCAGCGCTGAGATCAGGGAGCAGTTCCTGCGTCAGTTCATCGAGGAGGCCGGCATCTGTGCGACAAAGTATCACGACATCATCTATAACTACCTGAACGGCATCACGTCCAGCAAGGAGCTGGTGCTGAAAACCATGGAGGGCATCTACCTGCAGGACCTGCCTCGTGACCCGCACGAGGTGGAGAACTCGCTGGTGGACCAGGTGCGTGGCGACAGCCGCTTTGTGGTCAAGCCCATGCCCAACCTGTATTTCACGCGTGACCCGTTTGCCTGCATCGGCACGTGCGTGAGCATCAACCGGATGTTCTCGGTGACACGTTGCCGCGAGACCATCTATGGCGACTACATCTTCAGGTACCACCCCGATTTCAAGGACGTGGAGCACTACTACGACCGCACCCTGCCCTACCGCATCGAGGGCGGCGACATCCTGAACCTGAACGAGCACACGCTGGCCATCGGCATCAGTCAGCGCACCGAGCCCGACGGCATCGAGCTGATTGCCAAGAACATCTTTGCCAACAAGAACAGCGCCATCGACACGGTGCTGGCTATCCATATTCCCGAAACGCGTGCATTCATGCATCTGGACACCGTGTTCACCCAGATTGACCACGACAAGTTCACCGTGCATCCGGGCATCCTGGGACCGCTGGAGGTCTTCAAACTCACCCGTGGCGAAGGCGAAGCCATCAAGCTGGAGCGCAAGGAGGAGACGCTGGAGGAGATCCTGGCCGAGGCGCTGGGCCTGCAGCACGTCAAGCTCATCAAGTGCGGCGGCGGCGACCGCATTACTGCCGAGCGCGAGCAGTGGAACGACGGTTCCAACACGCTGTGCATTGCTCCGGGCAAGGTCATCGTGTATGAGCGCAACAACGTCACCAACGCCCTGCTGCGCGACGAGGGCATTACCGTGCTGGAGATTCCCAGCAGTGAGCTCTCGCGCGGCCGTGGAGGGCCCCGCTGCATGAGCATGCCCCTGTGGAGGGACTGATGCTCGCTCTGCTCGCAGTTTAGAGTTTAAAGTTTAAAGGTTAGAGGTTTTCCTCGACCCAAAACCAGAAACTAGAAACTAAGGACTAGAAACAAACAACTATATTATTAATAATCTTTTAATACACTTACAATTATGCCTAGAAGTTTATCAGGAAGAAGTTTCTTGAAGTTACTCGATTTCACCACCGAGGAGATTCAGTATTTGCTCGAGCTCTCTAAGGATTTCAAGCGCATGAAACGCGCTGGAACTCCCCACAAGTACCTTGCTGGCAAGAACATCGTGCTCTTGTTCGAAAAGACCTCTACCCGCACCCGCTGCTCGTTTGAGGTTGCAGGCAATGACCTGGGTATGGGTGTTACCTACCTCGATCCCGGTTCATCGCAGATGGGCAAGAAGGAGTCGCTCGAGGACACTGCCAAGGTGCTGGGCCGCATGTTTGACGGTATCGAGTACCGCGGCTTCGACCAGCAGATTGTCGAGAACCTCGCCAAGCATGCCGGTGTACCCGTATGGAACGGTCTGACCACCGACTTCCACCCCACCCAGATGCTGGCCGACGTCCTCACCATCGAAGAACACTTCGGACACTATAAGGGCCTGACGATGGTCTTCATGGGTGACGCCCGCAACAACGTGGCTAACTCGCTGATGGTCGTTTCGGCTAAGTTGGGTATCAACTTCGTGGCCTGCGGTCCCAAGGACAACATGCCTGACAAGAAGCTCGTTGACACCTGCAAGAAGATTGCTAAGGAGAACGGTTGCACCATCACCCTCACCGAGGACGTGAAGAAGGGCACCAAGAACGCTGACGTCATCTATACCGACATCTGGGTATCGATGGGTGAGCCCGACGAGATTTGGGAACAGCGCATCAAGCTGCTCAGCCCCTATCAGGTAAACGACGCCGTGATGAAGAACGCCAACCCCGGCGCCATCTTCCTGCACTGCCTGCCCTCGTTCCACGACCTGGAGACCACCATCGGTGTGGACATCCACAAGAAGTTCGGTCTGCCCGAGATGGAGGTTACCGACAAGGTGTTCCGCAGCCCGCAATCCAAGGTATTTGACGAGGCCGAGAACCGCATGCACACCATCAAGGCCGTCATGTACGCAACGCTGAAGTAATTCAATCCAGTTCACCGTTGTGAACTGGAGGCTAAAGATTAATGGTTAAAGGTTAATGGGTGGAAACTCATGACTTTAATCATTAATCTTTCTAGAACATCATTCATTAAAAGGAAAAAGACAACATAGAATTATGAGCAAACGTCTTGTTATCGCTCTGGGCGGCAACGCCCTGGGCAAGACTCCGCAGGAGCAGCTGGACCTGGTAAAGGGTACCGCATCCACCATCGTGGACCTCGTCGAGGAGGGCTACGACGTCGTTATCGGTCACGGCAACGGCCCCCAAGTGGGCATGGTGAACCTGGCCTTTGAATACTCGGCCAACAACGGTGGCGGCACCCCCGCCATGCCGTTCCCCGAGTGCGGCGCCATGACACAGGGTTACATCGGGTATCACCTGCAGCAGGCCGTCGAGCGCGAGCTCGCACGCCGCGGCATCAACAAGCCCTGCGCTGCTGTGGTTACCCAGGTGGTCGTTGACAAGAACGACGATGCCTTCCAGAAACCCACCAAGCCCGTTGGCATGTTCTACAGCAAGGAGGATGCCGACCGCATCGTCGCCGAGACGGGTTACACCTTTGTCGAGGATGCCGGCCGTGGCTATCGCCGTGTCGTTCCCTCGCCCATTCCCGTCAAGATCGTCGAGTTGCCCATCGTCGAGCAGCTCGTGGGTCTGCACAGCGTGGTCATCACCGTGGGTGGTGGTGGCATCCCCGTTGTGGAGAACGGCCCCGGTGACTATGAGGGCGTGGCAGCTGTTATCGACAAGGACCGCGCCAGCGCCAAGTTGGCCCTCGACCTGAATGCCGATATGCTGGTCATCCTCACCGCCGTGGAGAAGGTGTCCATCAACTTCAACAAGCCCGACCAGAAGGATCTCGACCGCATGACCATCGCCGAAGCCCGCGAGTACATCCAGCAGGGTCACTTCGCCCCCGGCAGCATGCTGCCCAAGGTGGAGTCGTGCATCAGCTTCGTGGAGAACACCACTGGCGGCACTGCCCTGATCACCTCGCTTGACAAGGCCCGTGAGGCCCTGCAAGGCAAGACCGGCACCCTACTTGTCAAGGAGTAAAGACATCAAAAAGATTTTTTCTGAAATTGGGTTGAGCGCCTTTTATTGGCGCTCAACCCTTTATTTTTTTGCACCATCAGCGAGAAAAAACCACAAATCCATAAGCAAATACCGATTATTTGCACTATATTTGCAATCTGATAACAACAGTACAATAACAGCTAAATAGAATTGATATGACTATGAAAAGATTATTAGCAGCTTTTGCTCTCATGCTGGTGTGGTCGGTTAGTTGGGCCGATTCACCGCTGACCTCGACGCATTTTTCTGATGCCTACTCCGACCATCCGATGGTGCAGATGGCCAACGAAATGATGCAGAACGACATCCCGACTACACTGCTCAACTTCCTGTCCGACAAGAAATCACCTGTCGATGTTCGTCTGGCCGTCATCAACAAGATAGGCTGGAACTTTGACGGCACCACGATGGGACAACAGCTGGGCGAGTACCTGATGGGCCGCTACAAAGTGAAGAACGAAAAGAAGCTTATCAAGAAACTTGATGCCGGCACACTTGCCGTATATGCCTATGCCCGGGCGATGAGCAACTACTTTGACGTCACCGCCGCAAGCGAAATGGGCCATCAGGCCGTGAAGATGAACAAAGGCAAAAGCCTCAGCGTGGCACTGATTTCAGCCCTCATCGATGCCCAGGTCTATCTGGACAACGACTGGTCGAAGATTTATCCTGCACTTGCCAAGGTGCTGCACGACGGCTCCCTGAAGCTCGACATGCGCCAGGAGGCCATCGACAACATCATGGAGTACATCAACCTTTACAGCGAGTACAACTAAAGCGTTCACGATGAACGGCTTCCCCGGGAGAACTATTGACGGAATTCTTTCGGGGTCATGCCTGTCATGCGCTTGAAAAACTTGGTCAGGAACGAAGGATTGGGGAAATTCATGTCGTCGCAGATGCGGGCGATGGTCTTGTCGGTGTGTTTGAGGTCGATTTTGATGCGGGTGACCAGGGCATCGTCAATCCACTGCTTGGCGCTCCTGCCGCTCACCTGCTTGATGATGGTGCTCATGTAACGCGGCGTGATGCACAGGCGCGAAGCATAGAAATCGATGGTGTGATGCTCGGAAGCGAACTCGCTCACCAATTGGACGAAATCGGTGAACAGGCGCTGCTCGCGTGACTGGTGCTCACGATAGGACTGCTCATGACGGCTCCACAAGTGGTCCACATACCACAGGAAGGCGCTCACCAGATGTAGGGTGACTTGGCTGCTGCCGTCGGGTTGCCTCAAGTGGTTGTACAGCATCAGGTGCAACTGGTCCAGATATTCCTGATCAGCGGGATCCAGCCTCATCTGGAAGTGGCGCAGATGCCCGTCAAAGGCGCCGGGAATGCGGTTGCCGATAGCTAGCGAGAACAATTCGTCGCTGATCGACAAGCCTATGCCATGCACATCGCTGGAGGCATCCTTGTACTGGAGGATACCGTTACTGCCCAGGAACACCAGGTCGCCGACCTCAAAGCGGCGCTCTATCATGTTGATGATGGGATTGGCCCAACCGTTCTTAATCATGAGGACACGCATCTCGGGCATGAGCGTCGGCTGTTCTTTGAGCTGCTCTTTAATCAGGCTCAGGCGCACGTTGCGCGCCACCGCCAGGTTACGCGAGATATAGTTGTTCGCCAGGCTTTCATCTTGTCCCTCGATGAGCTGTTTGAGCTGGGCGAGGTTAAGTTGTCTCAATTCTTCCATCATCATCAATTTTGAACGCAAAGGTAACCAAATATAGCTAAAAAGCAAAACAAAAGCTCAATTTTGTACAAATAGGACATTTTCTCCTTGCTTTGGATAGATAATGGGACTGATTAACGTTGTAATTTTGCGATATCGAACAAAAACTCAATGATATGAAACGGCTAATTTTCATCATCAGCATCTGCATGGCGTTCACGGCTGCGGCACAGACGCTCGACGAGTGCCAGCGCGCTGCCGAGCGTAATTACCCGCTCATCGCCCAGCACGACCTCATCGGCCGCACCACCGACCTCACTGTCGCCAATATCCAAAAGGGGTGGCTGCCCCAGCTCACGGCGACGGCCCAGGCCACTTACCAGAGCGCTGTCACCGCATGGCCCGACGAAATGAAAGGGCTCATGCAGCAGATGGGCGTGGACATGAAGGGTCTGGCCAAGGACCAGTACCGCGTGGGACTGGATTTGCAGCAGACGGTGTTTGATGGAGGCAGCATCAGTGCCCAGCAACAGGTGGCCCGCGAGCAGGGTGCCGTACAGCAGGCGCAGCTCGACGTTACCTTATATCAAGTGCGCCAGCGCGTCAACGAGATGTACTTCGGCCTGTTGCTGCTCGATGACCAGATGCGCCTCAATGCCGACCTGCAGGAGCAGCTTGCCAGCAGCGAGAAGAAACTCACCTCGATGGTCAAGCATGGCACAGCCGCCCAGTGTGACCTGAACAACGTTACAGCCGAGCGTCTGAACGTCGTCCAGCAGATGACCGTACTGGAGTCGCAGCGCCGTGTACTCCAGTCGACGCTGAGCACGTTTTGCGGCATCGAGGTCACCCAGTTGACCAAACCTGCTGCCGTCGATGCCGCCACCGGCAACAATCGACCCGAACTGAGGCTCATCGACAGCCAGTTGCGCCTCGCCGACGCCCAAGACCGCGCCCTCAAGGCGGCCCTGCTGCCCCGTCTGGGTGTGTTCGCGCAAGGCTTCTATGGCTATCCGGGCTACAACATGTTCAAGGACATGATGGGTCGCGACTGGTCTTGGAACGGCATGGTGGGGGCCCGCTTGACGTGGAACATCGGTGCCTTATACACCCACCGCAACGACAAAGCCAAGGTGCAGTTGCAGCGTGAAACCGCCCAGAACCAGCGCGAAGTGTTCCTGTTCAACAACCGCCTGGAGCAGATGCAGCAGAGCGAGGCCATCGACCGCTATCGCCGCCTGATGGCACAGGACGAAGAAATCATCACCCTGCGTCAACAGGTGCGCAAGGCTGCCGAGTCCAAACTCTCGCACGGTATCATCGATGTGAATGACCTGGTGCGCGACATCAACAGCGAGAACGCAGCCCGCGTCCAGCAGTCCATCCACGAGATTGAGATGCTCAAGCAGATGTACGACCTGAAATATACGACGAACAACTAACCAAACGACATAACGATGAAGAAGTTAACAATCATGGCAAGCGCGGCACTCCTGATGATGACCGCTTGCAGCAAAAAGGAAAAGGCGTTTGATGCGACAGGAACGTTCGAGGCCACCGAGGTCACCATATCGGCCAAGGCGACTGGCGAGCTGAAATCCTTTGACGTTACCGAGGGGCAGACCATCGAGGGCGGCACCCAGGTGGGACGCATCGACACCTATCAACTCGTGCTCCAGAAACAGCAGCTTGAGACACAGCGCGGCCAGTTGGCTGCCAGCAAGCGCCAGCTGTCGTCCAACCGGTCGGCAGCCAGCAGCCAACAACTGGACCTGAACAAGCAGCTCTCGTCCATCCAGCAGCAGATTGCCAATGCCCAGCGCGAGCGCCAACGCTTTGCCGAACTGGTCAAGGACGGTGCCGTGCCCCGCAAGCAGCTCGACGATATCGACAACCAGATCAAAGTGTTGAACCGCCAGTTGGAGGCCACGCGCGACCAGATACGCAGCGCCAACGCCGCCCTTGCCGAGCAGGGCAAGGGTATCGGCGCACAGATGGACGGTATTGATGCCCAAGTGGCCGGTATCGACGCCCAGCAGCGCCAACTCGATGACCAGATCGCCAATGCCGACATCGTAGCCCCTTACAAGGGCACCGTGCTGGAAAAGTACGTCGAGCAGGGCGAATTTGTCTCGACGGGCAAACCGTTGTTCAAGATGGCCGATGTGGACAACATGTTCATCCGCGCCTATGTCACCTCGGCCCAGCTGCAACACATCAAGGTGGGCCAGACGTGCAAGGTGTTTGCCGACTATGGCGACGGCCAAAAGAAGGAATATGCCGGCACCATCACCTGGATTTCCAACCGCTCGGAATTCACCCCCAAGACCATCCTGACCGACGACGAGCGCGCCGACCTGGTCTATGCCGTCAAAATTGCCATCAAGAACGACGGCTATGTGAAAATCGGGATGTACGGGGAAGTGAAATTCTAGATTATCTAGAGCAAGGATAAAAACCACTGGCAATGAACGCAATAGAGGTCAATAACGTGTCCAAGTCCTACGGGACGGTCAAGGCGCTCGACGATGTGTCCTTCACCGTGGGCAAGGGTGAGGTCTTCGGTCTCATCGGGCCCGACGGCGCCGGCAAGACGTCGATGTACCGCATCCTGTGTACCCTGTTGCTGGCCGATTCAGGCACAGTAGCGGTGGACGGCTTTGACGCGGTGCGCCAGATGACTGACATACGCCGTCGGGTGGGTTATATGCCCGGCAAGTTCTCGCTCTATGAGGACTTGACGGTTGAGGAGAACCTGCAGTTCTTTGCCACCCTGTTCGGCACGACGGTTGAGGAAGGCTATGACAGCATCAAGGCGATTTATGGCCAGATTGAACGTTTCAAGAACCGCCGGGCGGGCGCCCTGTCGGGTGGCATGAAACAAAAGCTGGCCCTCTCGTGCGCCCTGGTGCACAGCCCCAGCGTGCTCTTCCTCGACGAGCCCACAACGGGTGTTGACCCCGTGTCGCGCAAGGAGTTCTGGGACATGTTGGGCACCCTCAAGGACCGTGGCATCACCATTGTGGCCTCTACCCCCTATCTTGACGAGGTGCGCCGCTGCGAACGTGTGGCATTCCTCAATCAGGGCAAAATTCGGGGCATCGGCACGCCCGACGAAATACTGACACGCTTTGCCGACATTTTCAATCCCCCCGGCATTGACCACGCCCAGGGTGGCGAGGTCAAGAACGAGAACGTCATCGAGGTGGAACACCTGGTCAAGGCCTTCGGTTCGTTCCATGCCGTCGATGATATCAGTTTCACGGTCAAGCGGGGCGAGATTTTCGGTTTCCTCGGGGCCAACGGTGCAGGCAAGACCACAGCCATGCACATGCTGACAGGCCTGAACCAACCGACGAGTGGCACGGGCCGCGTGGTGGGCTACGACATCCGTACCGAGCATGAGCAAATCAAGAAGCACATCGGCTACATGAGCCAGCGGTTCTCGCTCTACGAGGACCTGACGGTGGCCGAGAACATCCGCCTCTTTGGCGGCATATACGGCATGGACGACAAGGAAATTGCCCGCAAGACCGACGAGATGCTCGAGCGCCTGCAATTTGCCGACCACAAGGACACGCTGGTGGCCTCGTTGCCGCTGGGCTGGAAACAGAAGCTGGCATTCTCGGTGAGCATCTTCCACGAGCCGGGCGTGGTTTTCCTCGACGAACCCACGGGCGGCGTTGACCCCGCGACGCGGCGCCAGTTCTGGGAGCTGATCTATGAGGCGGCAGGTCGCGGCATCACCGTGTTTGTCACCACCCACTACATGGACGAGGCCGAGTACTGCGACCGTATCTCCATCATGGTAGACGGCAAAATCAAGGCGATGGGAACGCCCGATGAGTTGAAACAGAAGTATAACCAGCCCGATATGGACCACGTGTTCACCTATCTGGCCCGCCAAGCCACGCGCAGCAGCGATTAAAACACCATAGGCATGAAACAGTTCATCTCATTCGTCATCAAGGAAGCCAAGCACATCCTGCGCGACAAACGCACGATGCTCATCCTCTTCGGCATTCCTGTGGTGCTGATGCTCCTTTTCGGCTTCGCCATCACGACAGACGTGAAGAACGTGCGCACGGTGGTGGTCACCTCGCAGATGGACCATCTCACGCAGGCGGCTGTTGAGCGGTTGGCACAGTCGGAGTACTTCACCATCACCCAAACCGTCAGCACGCCACAGGAGGCTGAACGGCTCATACGTAGTCAGAAGGCTGATATGGGCATGGTGTTCTCACACGATTTTGCCAGCAAAAAGGACGGTATTCAGCTGATAGTCGACGGCTCCGAGCCCAACATGGCAACGCAGTGGACGAACTATGCGCAGGGCGTGCTGGCAAACATGCAGGGCAGTATGGTAAACTCCAAAATGCTCTACAATCCGCAGATGAAGTCAGCCTACAACTTCGTGCCTGCCATCATGGGTATGCTGCTGATACTCGTCTGTGCCATGATGACCTCCATCTCTATTGTCCGCGAGAAAGAGAAGGGTACGATGGAGGTGTTGCTCGTCTCGCCCGTCCGCCCACTGATGGTAATTATTGCCAAGGCCGTGCCCTATCTGGTGCTTGCCTTCGCCATCCTCATCACCATCCTCCTGATGGCCCGCTATGTGTTAGGTGTGCCGCTGCAAGGCTCCATCGCTTGGATTCTCGCCATTTCCACTTTATATATATTGTTAGCGCTCTCGCTGGGACTACTTATCTCTAACATCGCGCAGACGCAACTCGTCGCCCTGCTACTCTCGGCCATGGTGCTGCTGATGCCCGTGCTGATGCTCTCCGGCATGATGTTCCCAATAGAATCGATGCCCAAGATTCTGCAATGGATATCCATCGTCATTCCGCCGCGCTACTATATCGAGGCCATGCGCAAGTTGATGATTATGGGTGTCGGTGTCGGTGAGGTGATGAAGGAAATCGCTGTCCTTGCAGGCTTCACTACGTTCTTCCTCATACTTGCCCTTATGAAGTTTAACACAAGGCTGGAGTAATAAATCGTAAATCGAGAATTAGTCAAATCGCAAATATGTTAAGGCATCTCATACGAAAGGAGTTCTTGCAGATTCGCCGTAATCCGTTTCTGCCCAAACTCATACTCATGTTTCCCATCATGATTATGTGCATTTCGCCGTGGGTGATGAATATGGAAGTGAAGAATGTTGTGGTCAATGTGGTCGATAACGATCGTTCCACGCGCTCGCAGCAGATAGTCCATAGTATCGAGGCCAGTGATTACTTCATCTTCGGTGGACAGAAGCCCTCCTACCGTGCCGCTCTTGCTGAGATAGAGCACGGCAAGGCCGACATGGTGCTGGTCATTCCGCATGATTTCGGGAAGGACATCGACAGGGGCGAGATGCCGCAGGTACTGATAGCCGCCAATGCCGTCAACGGTACGAAGGGAGGCATTGGCAGTGCCTACCTGTCTCAAATCGTCACTTCACATGTCATGCCGACCAAGGCTGCCTTCCAGTCAAAGGTGTCCACACTACTGCTCTACAACAAACATCAGAATTATAAGCTCTACATGATTCCGGCCCTGCTGGCCATGGTGGTTATGCTGATGACAGGCTTCCTGCCCACGCTCAACATCGTCAGCGAAAAGGAGATTGGCACCATCGAGCAAATCAATGTCACGCCTGTGTCGAAATGGGCTTTCATCCTCTCGAAACTCATTCCGTATTGGCTCATTGCTTTCTTCGTTATCACTGTGTTTCTCATCCTTGCATGGCTTATCTACGGCATCATCCCTGACGGTCCCATCTGGCTTGTCTATGTGCTTGCCATGTTGCTTGCCATGTTCTTCTCATCATTCGGACTCATCGTGTCCAACTACTCCGACACCATGCAGCAGGCCGTCTTCGTCACGTGGTTCTTCGTGATGATTATCATGCTGCTCAGTGGCCTGTTCACCCCCACCCGCTCGATGCCCTCGTGGGCCTATGCCACCACCTACGTCAACCCCATGTCCTACTTTATCGAGGCGGTGCGCACGGTCTTCATCCGCGGTGGCGGCCTCTCCAGCATCTGGCACCAGGTGCTTGCCCTGCTGGGCATAGGCAGCGTCATGGCCGTCTGGGCCGTCGTGAGCTACAAGAAGAACTCATGAGGAACAAAAAACAGGCTCCTTGGGGTTACCCCCTTGGAGCCTGGTAGCATTTATACATACCAATTCAATATATTAACTATGAGATGGTTATGCTTGACGCAACCATAGGAACACAAAACAACGTGTTGCTAACGCGTTGAGAGTCAGCATGAAATTTCGTCAAACTCACGTTGTTATTTTGATTGATGATATACTCGATTCAAAATTTCTTCAGTCCTGTCACCAAAGATGGGACCGTTGCACAATTGGTGGACAAGGACGCCACCATAGGTCAGATTGACCTCAATCATAACAGGATCGCCTTCGGGATCGATGGCAAAATCCCACGAGATGAGTCTTGAGGTGGTCAATAAACGGCCTGCTAGTCTTTTTACCAACTCGCAGCATTGCTCATATCCCACGATTTTGTAACCCTTGAATGTGACGCCCTGCGGGTGCTGCTTCCATGAATAGCCACGGGTGTTATAGGCGAATTCCTTGAGCGTCGCGTCATCGTTGATGCCGCAGATGATGCCTCCATGGCTGCCATTATCGACACGAGCGCCATCACGTCCCATCCTGAGCACTGATGATATGATGTTGACCTCTCCGTCAAGATACAAGGTCATCAGACGAAGCGTATTGATGCTCTTGTCATGAATCTTGTTCAGGCACTCGTGCTGCTCAATAACATGCTGGACGTTAATGTCATTGTACCTGTTCAAGACTTTTTTAAGATCCTCAACAGAATCTTGTGCGAAGTCAAAGAAATGGACACCCTTGCCACCCGACGACAACCTAGCCTCCTTGCTTACCGCCTGCCCAGCATCAACGCACAGCTGCACCGCCTGGTCAAAGGTAATGGGCAGATACTCGTTGTCAAAGTACTCTCCGTCAATCTTCCTGATGATGGTGCGTGGCTTCTTCACGTCATAGAAATAGATGTCGTACATATTCTTATCGTCAAAATTGTCGCTCCGGGTGGGATAGGTAAAATACCTGTCAACATCGCTATAGAAGATGACATCAGGAATATAGTACTTCAGCAAAGACTTGTCAGGGCACAGGCCATTGTAGAAATCAAACCACTGCAACTCTTTCTCTACATTGCGATAAGGCTTCCAGAAATTCAAAATCTCCTGTCGCTGGTCAGGTTGCAAGGGGGATAATAACATTTCGGGCTTGCAACGCCTAAATTCTTTATAGGTGTGGCGAATTCTGGAGATTCTCACAAGGTCTTCGTTACAGAAGCGCACCAGCCTGTCGCGGGACTTGATGCGGACTTTAGTGATGATATCTTTGACACTCATATATAATAATGAACTTTGAATGGTTTTAATCCGCAAAGTTAATGGCATTTTATTAACCATGCAAGATGATGATGTATTTATTATCATGACATTAAATCATTCATGATAAATACTGAAAAAACAGGCTCCTTGGGGTTACCCCCTTGGAGCCTGGTAGCATTTTGCGGAATTAATTCTTTGGAATGAACCTGTGTTGATTAGGCGTGCTTCTTTGCCTCGTCAACGATAGCCTTGAAAGCGGCGGGATTGTTCATAGCCAGGTCGGCGAGCACCTTGCGGTTGATCTCGATACCAGACTTGTGAATCAGGCCC
>ONKU01000031.1 GCA_900318535.1 uncultured Prevotellaceae bacterium
GACGAGCCCTTCGTCACCGTCAACACCGTGACCGGCGACAAGGGCATAAAGCAGGCGCAGGACGAGTACCAGCGCCTCATGAATAATAAATCACCGAAATCTAAGAGAAGATAATTATAAGTATGAGTGTTAAAATTTATGTTAAATCCTATGTTTGAACGTTTTTCATAGAGAAAAAGCACTATTTTTGTAGCATAGTGTCAAACTTTCAAAGAAACAGAAATTATGCTTTACAATCGATCAGGTATTCAAGGTAATTCAATGCCTCTGTTGATGGGTTTTACCCAACCTACAAAAATTGAATGTGATGAAACTCCTACTGTTGTTTATTATGACCAAATCAGCCAAGTTAGACAAATTGAATGTGGTATTGTTGGAACAAGAAGCTTGAAAAGCCATATGACATACCAAAAAAGTGGAAAATGTGGTAGAACAAGTACCTTTGACAAAAAAAATGAGATTGATGACCAAAGAACTACAAAGTGATTCTCATTTTTACGAATAAAGAAGACGTCCACCCAACGCCAGTTATTGAACTTTTTAATAAGCGGGGCACACCAGTGTTCCGCTTAAATACAGAATGCCTATTAACTGACTATGAATTTAGTTGGTGGAACGATGATAGTAATTGTGATTTTATCATAACTAATATTCATACTGGATTAACACTCAGAGGTTCTGAAGTTACGTCCATTTGGGAGAGGCGGCCTGAAAGTCCCAAAGAATTGCTGGTAAATAGCACTGATGAAGTTAATAAGCTAAATCTCAATGAAGCTACTGGTTTCTTATCATTTTTAAGGTATTATTTAAAAGACGTTTTCTCTATTGGGAGTATTGTTAATGATAGATATGCTTCCTCTAAAATGCTTCAAATTAGAATTGCCCAAAAAGTCGGATTCAATGTTCCTTCATCGTGCTTTTCCAACAGAAAAAATGATATGATAAAGTTTAGTAATCGATTTTCTGATTTGATACTGAAAGCGATTGACGGAGAAAGTCATGTATACAACGATGAAGAAGAATATGTTTTCTTTTCAAATAAAATTCAATCAAAAGAATTAAGTGGCATTCCTGATGATGCCTTTTCCCAAACAGTAGGTTTTCTTCAAAATTATATAGAGAAAGACTATGAAGTACGTGTGACTGTAGTTGGGAAAAAAGTGTTTGCTTGTAAGATAGATTCTCAGTCAATGAAAGAAGATCAAGGCAAAATCGACTGGAGACAAGGGTATGATTTCAATATCAAACACGAAATCATCACATTACCAGATGATATTTCAGTCAAATGTATCGACTTTCTAAAGAGAATGAGGCTAAATTTTGGTGCATTTGATTTCATTGTCACTCCACAGGGTGAGTATGTTTTTCTCGAATGTAATCCCAACGGTCAGTGGCTTTGGATTGAAATGAAAACAGGCCAGAAAATATCAGAAGCGATTGCAGATGAACTAGAAAACTGTATTGGATGTAATTAACGTCTTTTCAAGATCTAATCGGTTGGCTTACCTTTGTGTAAACCAACCGATTTTCTTATGATACTGACGATAAACGGAAAACAGGCAGCGCTGAAGAAGGGGTCTTCGATAGAGTATGTATCGGAGAACCGCATCTTCACCGACGCCGATGACTACAGCATGGAAATTGAACTGCCACTGGCAGACTGTCCGCAGAACCTTGACATCTTCGGGATGATCACCCGCAAGGACGTGGACACTGGCGACATCTTCTTCGATGCGGTGCTGCAGGACACCAACTTCTTCAAGCGAGGTGCCGTCGTGATCACCGGCATCACGCAGGAATCAGTCAAGGTGCAGTTCCTGGAGAAGCGTTCCTACCAGAACTTCTTCCCACGCTTCGATGAGACCTACATCGACGAGCTCGACCTGGGCAAGTGGCCCAGCATCTACCCCGACAATTCGCCTACCGGCGGCGGGGCCCAGCCAAGACCAGGGGAGGAAGTGTTCTACGCCTCTCCGGCGCAGCTCTGGGGCAGGACGGAGGACTACACCGCCTTGCCGTGGGTCAACAACTCCAGCGGCAACCTGCAGAACTGCGCCAAGTGGAACGCCAGCGCCAGCAAGTACGAGTGGAAGGTCAACCCCGACGACGAGGACGACACGGACTTCTCCCGTGGCCTCTCGTTCCAGCCGTACCTGCTGTGGCTGACCAAGAAGATCTGCGAAGCCCTGGGCTACACCTATGACTTCTCGCTATGGGAGCAGAGCGACTACCGCCACCTGCTTCTGATGAACACCACGCCATACGCCAACAGCAACCGCACATGGGCGAGTGCTTTGCCGCATTGGACGGTGAACGAGTTCTTCCAGGAACTGGAGAAACTCCTGCTGTGTGAGTTCGACATTGACCACGCACGCAGCACGATAGCCTGCACTGCGACCGCGGCCAACATTGAGGCGGCCGGCACCATCCACATCTCAAAGGTCGTTGACGCTTTCACTGTGGAGGTGACCACCGACGAGGAGAAGAGCGGCTACAAGGCGATGCTCAACCAGGGCTACGCCGCAGGTGGCCACCGCCTTGACAACATCTACAACTGCCAGTGGTACATCGACCAGATGACCAAGGCAGACGGCACGGTGAGGTGTACCACCCACGCCACGCTCAACGCCCTGATCTCGAGCAACGTCCGGCAGGAGGCCGTTCCCGACAGCGGCGGAGTGTGGGGCCTGCACTACGCGCAGGACGTGGACACCTATTTCGTGCTTGAGGTGATGAAGCGAGTAAAGTACCGCAGCGGAGGCCGCGAGGAGTGGGACAATTGGGGCAACGTCACCCGACTTGTTCCCATCAACCGCTTCGGCCCGCTGATCATCGACAGGGACAACCCCGACGATGTGGATGAGATGAAGATCGTTCCCGCCTGGCTCGACGAAACGGACGATGTAATCGGTCTCGTCCCGTTCCTCGAGTGCGGCGAGACGGGAGAGGGCGACAACGCCTACTCCAACCAGTCGCATACGGGCCGCCCCCATTCGTCAGAGAAGGTGGACCAGGACGTGCCCATCCAGTGGGGCGCATTGCCCACGGTCAGCGCCGGGAAGCGGGAGAAGAGCGGAGCCGTCTTCGACAAGCTCTTTGTCGCCTTCTGGTGGGGCAGTTACACGATGTTCTCGCCCCGGCTCCCGCATCCCTGGACGGACACCTTCGACCTCGATTACTCCTATTACGCCCCGACTCCCAACAGCAACTCGGGCGTGCTCTCGGTCACCTGGAATCGCATCAATAGCGGCAAGACCTGTTCGCTGCGCATCAACAACGCCGCCTACGGCCAGGGCGTTGAGCGTGACACCTTCTATCCCATCGACCAGAAGAAGAAATACACCTTCTCCTTCCTTGCCGACAAGATCCCCAACGTCCGCTCTGTCTTCCACATCGACGGCAAACGCTACCTCTGCGAGAAACTTACCGCCACCTTCACCGAAGACGGCATGTCCCACCTCCTAAAAGGCCAGTTCTTCAAAATCACAAGCGATTAAGGTATTCATTGTTAAGCTGTTATTCATTCTTTCTCCCCAACGCGAAAGCCGAGGGGAGATTTTTTGTCTCATCGCGTAATATGTTTCACGGATTGTTTCACTAAGCGTTCCACTACCAGCACCACTACCAGCACCAAAGGCGGCACCTATAGGAGCACCGACGGCGGCACCGATGCAGGAACCGATGGGGGCACCGCCCGAGGAACCAATGCAGGCATCACAAAAGGCATCGTAAAAGGCACCACCCAAGGCACCACATTAGAATCCGCCAATGGCATCACTACTGACACCATTGGCGGCTCCAAGAAAGTATACTTTTGAGGTTATCTCTTGCCGTAGAAAACCCAATCAATCACTTTGCGATTGGCAATATCGACTTTTTCCTGGTCAAATTCGATATAGATATCTGTCACAGTGTTGTTTCCGTGACCCAGCGCATGTGAAATCGTGTCCTTGGGAATATCGAGGCTCATGGCAATCGTAGCCCATGAGTGGCGAATCCAATACGTTGAAATCTTGGGGAAGAGTGGCTGATGAACTTTCTTGCCTCCACGTCCAACCCGCTTCACTGGCCCAATCTTCTTCAATTCCCTGTCAATCCTACGGGTATATTCGTTATGGTCAGTGTAGCGGTCAAGGATGTCGAGCAACCAGTTCTCGCCACGGTAACGCTCGATAATCTCCAGAGCCTCAGGCTCTACCTTGATGGAGTAGAGGCGGTGGGTCTTGGCTCGATTGAAAACAATGCGGCCATCGACAATCTCCTTCAGACGGCACAAGTCCACAACATTGATGCCGATGAGCAGAAACATTAATTTGCTCATGTCGATGTACTTCTTGGCATGTTCCTCACAAGGGAAATTGAACAGAGTCCGTAACTGATCCACCTTCAAGTTCCTCTTGGGAGTTGCCTGGGGTATTATCTTAAACTTGCGGAACGGATAGAACGAGGTTATCTCGTTGTCTATCGCATCATTAATTACGGTTCGGATGTTACGAAGGTGGATGTTGCGTGAGTTCTTCGATTTTGCGGTCTGCGCCATGAATCTGTCGAACTCTACTAGCCACTCCTTTGTGATGTCCTCGAAGGACAGTTTTTGCAGCTTTTCGCCCATGAAAGCCTGCATTCGCCGATAGGTCTGCATGAACACACCACGGGTGCTTTTGCTCTTGCTATCAGCTACTTTAAGGAACCATGCAGCGAACTTCTTCTTGTCCTTCTCGACCTTTTCCTTCTTCTCAATCTTCTCGGGCTTCAGCTTACGTTCAATCTCGTCCCTGATGTCATTGGCGGTCATGCCTTGTAACCGTCCTTCTTCGGTGAGGAAGAGGATTGTCCTATCAATCTGCTGTTTTACCTTTATGAGGTAAAGGTTCAGCACCTGCTTGTTTGGATGGTTGATTACTTGCGAATGAACTTCGTCCCACTGATTGGGGAGCAGTTTCGCATCAAGAGAAACGTACGATCGGGTGCAGTTGTGGGCGATCGCCATCTTTAACACCGATGCACAACCCGGCTTAGCTCTTCGGGTGTCATGAAAAAAACTAGTGGTTGCCATAATAAATACTCGGCTACTTTACTCATTTCTTTCATCTCAATCGCCCTTTACAGCATTATTGTACACATCAATGTACAACAATTTGTACAACAATTTTTGACGATGAATGACGATTTTTGATGATTTTTGTGAGTTTTTTGCCTTTTTTTTTATGGTTTGTCCCTCACTTTCTAGAGAAAAAAGGCGCTGATTTTCGTTGATAAATCGCTGATAACCAGCGCCTAAATTGGAAGCGTGATCCCGCCGGGATTCGAACCCGGGACCCACAGCTTAGAAGGCTGTTGCTCTATCCAGCTGAGCTACAGGACCATCCTGTATTTGCCTGACATACGGGCAAAAAAATGCGGAGAGAAAGGGATTCGAACCCCTGGAGGTAGTTAGCCTCAACGGTTTTCAAGACCGCCGCAATCGACCACTCTGCCTCGCCCATTTGGGGTGCAAAGGTACTGCCAACTTTCGTTTTGTGCAAGTTTTTGGGGAGTTTTTTCTTTTTAGGGACTCAAATTAGGCTCAAGAGTATGTAATCTTGACTTTCAGATGTGACGGGATAAAGGGCCGATGCCCTGTGACCGAGTACCCAAAGTATGTCGCCGTCGGCCTCAAGCACCCATGTATTGCGTTTGGCACTGTGGTCCAGTTTGAGGTCATTGAAAAGGTCGCTCACAAGTTTACTTCCATTAAGTCCGAAAGGCTTGATGCGGTCGCCTTGGCGCCAGTGTCGCAGCACGACGCGCTCGCAGTCCATCAGGCTGGAGCAGAATGCCACTTTGCGCTTGCCGTCGCACATCAATGGCGAGAATGGAGCGTTGACGTGCGATATGGCTACGTGAACTGGACTCATGATATCATTGTGAAGGTCAACGGGCACCTCGATGGAAGATTTGTCTGTAATGGGTTCGATATCAATCGATTGTCGGTTGACGTGCATGGCGAAACCATTCGCATGGAATTGACGTCCGCTGTGACCCTGATGAGCGGCCGCCACAGCTTGCTCACATTGTCCGCGGTTGAATCCCAAATGGCGGATGCGGTGGTAGAGCAGGGTAGAGGCCTCTGGGAGAGAACACAATGCGGCAATGTCGATATGCCGCTCGTCAGGCAGGATGTTGTTGACCAGAGAGGTGATTAAGTCAAGGTCGTCTCTGAGGTTGCTCATCGTGCTGAGGATGCGTTCATGGGCTTGCGGGAATTCAATTTCCAGGGCTGGTAACACGCGGTTGCGCAAACGGTTGCGGCGATAGTCATTCTCGGCATTGGTGCTGTCGGTCACATAGTCCTGGCCTTTTGTGTCCAGATAATCCAAGATATCTTGGCGGCTCGCATTCAGGAGCGGGCGCCAGATGTGACCGCTGAGCTGCTGCATACCAGCCAGGCCCTTGATGCCCGTGCCGCGCAACAGATTCAGGAAGAATGTTTCCACTTGGTCGTTAGCGTGATGGGCAACGGCAATCAGGTTGCATCCCTGGCGTTCTCGTTCCTGCTCGAACCAGGCATAGCGCAGTTCGCGGCAAGCCATCTCGACCGATCCTCCATGTTCCTGCTGCCATGCGGCCACGTCAAAGTCCTTGATCGTGAGAGGGACGTTCAGACGCTCACACAGAGCCCTCACGAAGCGCTCGTCGCGCATCGACTCCTCTCCACGCAGGTGGAAATTGCAATGTGCAGCACGGCATTCGATACCGGCCTCCAACAGCACATGCAGCAGGGCCACCGAGTCGGCTCCGCCGCTCAGTGCCACCAGCACGGGATGGCCATTTACTTGAAGTCCTTCCTCGCTAGTTGAAATGCGTTGTGCTATTTCTTGCAGATTCACTATTGCAAAGGTAGCGTTTTTTCAAAACTAAATCGTAACTTTGCAGCGAATTTCTCATGGGACAAGTCAAGAAGAATAGCGACTTTTGGTATCACGTGGCGGCATTTGCCATGATTCTCGTGTGGGGCATCTCGTTCCTCAACACGAGGGTGCTGCTGGATGCCGGGTTGACCCCCACCGAAATTTTTGTGGCCCGTTTCACCATTGCCTACGTGTCACTGCTGGTCATTTGCCGTTTCAAGGTGCGTTATACCGGGTGGCGCGACGAACTGTTGTTTGTCGTTTGTGGCGTGGCAGGCGGTTCGGCCTACTTTATTGCCGAAAACACTGCATTGGAACTCACCCTCATCAGCGACGTGGCCGTGCTGGTGAGCACCGCCCCCTTGACTACGGCCCTGATGGGGGCTATTTTCTACCGGGACGAGCGCATCACATGGATGACGTTGCTGGGCATGATTATTGCTTTTGTGGGTTCGGTGATGCTGGCGTTGAAGAACGGTTTGGTTTGGGGTGACAGTGTGTTGGGCGACTTGCTGGCGCTACTTGCTGCATTCGTGTGGGCATTCTATTCCATGGCACTGAAGAAACTCAACAAGAGTTACACGACACTGTTCATTACGCGCAAACTGTTTTTCTACGGCATCATGTCAGCGTTACCGCTGCTGGCCATGGAAGAGTCGCACATCAATTGGCAGACCGTCAAACAGCCTGCAGTGTGGGGAAATCTGCTCTATTTGGGACTGATTTGTTCGATGGCTGCTTACTTCATCTGGGGCATCACGGTCAAGCGAATTGGTGCGGTGCGTGCCAGCAATTACTTCTATCTGAGTCCCATCATCTCGATGATTTCTGCCGCCATCTGGTTTGGTGAGCGCACCAATGCTGTTGCCTATATCGGCTGTGTGCTGATTCTCGCCGGCGTTATCATCGCCGAGAAATTCAAGCGCAAGCCCGAGCTTAATCAATGACGCTTCTCATCCAGCGCTTGGTGGAAAGCCATATGAGGTAGACCATACCGCGAAAACACAGCTCGATGGCCATAGCCATCCATACGCCGTACAATCCCATACTCTTGACCATGATGGCCGACAGTCCAAGTCTCACGATCCACATGCTCACCAGGTTGATGCCGCACGGCACCAGGGTATAACCTGCGCCCACAAACACGCCATAGCTGATGATAGAGGCAGCAAACAACGGCTCGGCCCACGATTCGACACGCAGGCACCGTGCTCCCAGCTCCACAATCTCGGGAACGGGCGACATGAAACTCATCAGTTCGGTGGCAAACACATACATCAATATCGCCAGCACTCCCATAATGACCATGCCTGACAGGACGGTAATCCATGCAAAACTGCGCGTGAGCTGTTTGCGTCGGGCTCCCAGACTTTGCCCGATGAGTGTGGTTGAGGCATCGGCAATGCCATAGCCCGACATGTAGCACAGGCTCTCGGCAGTGATGCCGAATGAGTTTGCGGCAATGGCAATGCTGCCCAATGGCGCGACAATGCCCGTGATGACGATCAGTGCGCTGCACATCATGATGTGTTGCAATCCCATCGGGGTGGATATTTTGATGGATTTCTTAAAAGTAGTCCATGTGGGCTTGAATGAACCCTTGTCAAGGGTCAGACGCAAATCCGCGGAACGGAACACGAGGTAATAAACCATCAACAGGGCAACCACAAGGCCGGCGCTGGCCGTGCCCAGTGCTGCACCCATCACGCCCAAACCAGCGCCCGGAATGGTGATTGGATGCCCGAACAGTACCGCATCGCGGGTGGGGAAGATCAGGAAGAAGTTGAAAATGACGTCCAGAATGCACATCAGTATATTAAGAGCACTGGGGATGCGCATATTGCCACTGCTGCGCAACAGGGAACTTGCGACAATGTCGAGCATGAAGAACGGCACAAACAGCATGAACGTGCCGAAATAGACGGTTGCATTAGCACAGACCTGCGGAGATGCCCCAAGCCAAATAGGCAATGGCCTGCTGATGGCCAGACCAAAACCTGCCAACAGCAGGCTGAACAGCACGCACACCACAATGGCTTGACGCACGACTTGCCGTGCATCGCTGTTGTGTTTGGCCCCAAGCAGATGGGCTACCTGTACCGCATAGCCTGCGGCAAATGCGCTCAACACGCCCTCAAACAGCCAGGACGTGGACCCCATGAGGCCGACTGAGGCTGAATCATTGGCTCCTAATTGTCCCACCATAGCAGCATCGATGAACTGCATCACCATTGCCGAGGCGTTTGCCAAAATGGCCGGTAGACTCAACTGGAACGTGAGTTGAAGCTGCTGCCTGAACGACAACGGCTGCCCTTCACGTATGAGCCGTAGCAGGGGATCTTTGTTGGGTTGTGGTGACATTGATGGAGACTTATTATAATGTGTGCAAAATTACACAAAAAAGAAATCCCGTCATCATTGATGACAGGACTTCTTTGTGATTCTACGCAAATTGATTATTTGCGGTGGATGGTCACAGCGCGGTCGAGTGATGCGCACTTGGGACCGTAGTTGGTCAGCTCACCGTTGTTGATCTCGGTTTCGAGGCGGCTCTCAGCAACACCCTTCTTCACGAGCTCATCCTTAACGGTAGCTACACGACCCTTACGCAGGCGAACGTTGATCTTGTCGTTGCCAGTGTAGTTGTCGGCCCAACCAGTAAGCAGATAGTTGCGGTTCTCGCTCTTCATAACCTCAGCAACTGCGTCTACTACATTGCGCTGAACGCCCAGAACCTCCGTGCGGTTGATGGGGAAGTAGATAGTAGCCAGAGGAGCCTCGCCAGCCTCAACAGCATTGGGGGCCTCTTTCTTCTCGAGGCACTTGCGCAGCTGATTCTCCAGGTCGGCAATCTTGCGCTTGGCATCTGCCAGGTCGGCTGCCAATGCATCACCCTCGGCATCGGTGTACTTCCACTCGGGGCATACAGCGGTAACAGGAGCATTCCACTCGCTCTTGCCCAGCTTGTAGCTCATACCAATCATTGCACTGGGATACTCATTCCAGGTGCGATAGCCCATACCGGCACCGTCAGCATGCTCCTGCAGGAAGTCGAAGCGGAGGTCCAGCAGCAGGTCAAACTTCTTGGTGATGGCGAAGCTGTTGAGCAAACCAGCATGGATGCTGTAGTTGCGGCTGTGGTCGGGGTCATCGTTAGCACCATACTTCCAGGGACCATCAGAAACGGGACGGGCACCGTCGCGGGCATATACCCAGTTAGCATCAGCACCAACGTAGAAGATGGCATTGTAGAAACGGTAGGGCTTGTAGCCACACAGCCAGTTCGATACATTGAACAGAACGTCACCCGTCACACCAGCATCGTTGAAGTGGGTGGGAGCATAACGGCCATTCTTGTACATCTCGGGCCAGTTGCGGTAACCCAGGGCCGCATAGTTGCCAGTCCAGGTAGCACCCTTGAGTTGCTCGAAGTCACCACCAAAGCGCAAACCCAGAAGCGGTGAGAACCACTTACCGATGTGGATGTTCACTTTGGCACCAATACGCTTGCCAAAAGGAGCATTAGCATCGTACGGAGACATAAAAATACCAATACCACCCTCAGCATCGATAAACCAGTTATCTCGCATGCGGTTAAACAGATAACCCTGGCTGGGGTCTTCTACATACGTTACCTCTTGTGCGCTAACTACATTAGGAGCGAGAAAAGCAACGCACATGAGAGCAAGCAATGCAATCTTTTTCATAATTTGTTTAGTTTATTATGTTGTGTAATCGTTATTTATGTTCAATCTTCTGACGCCAGCTATGTGGCGAACCAACACAGCTTGACGCGTTTTATCCTGCAAAAGTATGATTTTTTCTTTTACTGAAAAAACTTTTATTGAAAAATATTATTAAATGTCAATAAAATATCAATAAAACATCAAAGCACATCCATTATCCTCCGGGCTACTTGTTCGGGCGTGAAACCGAATTTCTCGTCAAGTACTTTGTAGGGAGCCGATGCTCCAAAGTGGTCCAGACCGAAGATGTGTCCTGTGGGAACCACACGGCGCAAGGTGCTGGGCAGTCCGGATGTGAGACCGAATGCAGGAACATCAACCGGAATAACAGCATTGCGGTAGTCTGCGTCCTGGTTCAGGAACAGGCCGATTGATGGAACTGACACTACTTGGGCCTTGATGCCTTGCTGGCTGATGATTTCGGCTGCGCCCACCAATGTGGCTACTTCCGAGCCGTTGCCTACGAGGGTGATGTCTGGCTTGTCTTGCTTGATGACGATGTAACCGCCTCGTTCGGCACCCAAGGCGTCGGCATAGCGGTTTCCCGATGCGCTGGGCAGGTCATCGATATTCTGGCGAGACAGGATCAGAGCTGTGGGAGTGAGATTGTTCTCCATAGCCATCTTCCAGGCCACCGAGGTCTCAGCAGCATCTGCAGGACGCAATACAAGCATACTGTTGCGGCCATGGTGATTCTGCAACTCTTCCATCAGTCGTATTTGTGCCTCTTGTTCTACGGGCTCATGAGTGGGGCCGTCTTCGCCCACACGGAAGGCGTCATGCGTCCAGATAAACTTCACAGGAAGCTCCATCAGGGCTGACAGGCGGGCGGCAGGCTTGATGTAGTCGCTGAAGACGAAGAACGTGCCGCAAGCGGCGATCATGCCTCCATGCAGAGCGATACCGTTGATGATGGCTGCCATTGCGAGTTCCGAAACGCCGGCATGCAGGAACGCACCCTCGAAATCATGTGTCTTAAAGGCACCACGAGCCTTGAGGAAGGCGTCGGTCTTGTCACTGTTGGCGAGGTCGGCCGACGACACGATCATGTTTTTCACCTGTCCGGCCAGTGCTGCAAGCACATCGGCCGAAGCGGCACGGGTGGCAATGCCAGGCTTATGGGCAATCGCTGCATAGTCCACATCGGGCACCTTGCCGTCGATGAAGTCCTGCAACTGCTTCATTGCATCGGGATTCTGCTCAGCCCATGCGTTGATTTCGCGTTTGCGCTGTGCAACGATCTCCCGCTGTTCCTGTGCGCGTTGTGCATAGAGTTCGGCAACTTCGGGGAACACAACCCAGGGATTCTCGGGATTTCCGCCCAGATGTTCGATGGTCTTGCCGTAATCGGCACCCGATTTGCTCAAGGGGTTGCCGTGGGTGCTGCATTTGCCCTCAAAGTTCTCGCCCTCGGCGGTCACGGCACCACGTCCCATGATGGTGCGGCCGATGATGATGGTGGGCCGTTCTTTCTCGGTCAGCGCTTTGTCCAGGGAATCGGCCAGTGCAACCGGGTCGGTGCCGTCACACTCGATGACGTTCCAGTTCCATGCACGGTACTTCATCGCGGTATCCTCATTGCTGACAGCGTCACAGTCTGTTGATAGTTGCACGGTGTTGCTGTCGTAGAACATGATCAGATTGCTCAGCCCAAGGTAGCCGGCAATGCGGGCAGCCTCTTGAGAGATGCCTTCTTGAATGCCTCCGTCACTGATGAAAGCGTACGTCTTGTGGGCAAACGCTTCACTATAATGTGTAGCGATGAAGCGCTCGGCAATAGCACAACCCACAGCCATCACATGGCCCTGTCCCAATGGACCGCTGGTGTTTTCCACGCCATGCTCTACATCCAACTCGGGATGGCCGGGTGTGATGCTGCCCCAGCTGCGGAAGGCTTTCAGGTCCTCGGTCGTGTATCGGCCTGCCAAGTGCAGCACGCTGTACAGCATGGGTGACATGTGGCCGGGATCCAGGAAGAAACGGTCACGCGCAAACCATGTGGGGTTGTCGGGGTCAGTAACAATGTACTTGGAAAACAGGATATTGACAAAGTCGGCGCCGCCCATGGCACCTCCGGGATGTCCTGACTTAGCCTGTTCCACCATCGAAGCGGCGAGAATACGGATATTGTCTGCCGCGCGAGTCATCAACTTGGAGTCAATCATACTTTCAAGAGGTTTTTAATGTGTAATTTCCAACAAAAATACTCCTTTTTTCTCAGATATCCATCTAAAAACTAGAATAATTTTTGTTGTTATAATAAAAAGCGGCAGCACTTGATTGTGCTGCCGCATGATACTTTAGTGATTGATAGTTGTTTATGCCTCTTTCTTGCTGGGCTTGCTGCCAATGAGTGCATAGTACAGCATGTAGGCCAGCATGGCCACAACCAGCCAGTAGCTCTGGATGTCTCCGACTTTCTCGGCAAGGAAGTTCTGGATAAGCGGCATCACGCCACCACCAACGACCATGGTCATGAACAGACCCGAAGCGGCAGCAGTGAACTTGCCCAGGCCTTCAGTAGCCAGGTTGAAGACAACACCCCACATAACCGAAGTGCAGATACCGCACAGGATGATGAACAGCACCTTGACGGGAACCTCGGCACCCTTGAGTGTCATTTTGACATCTTCGGGCATGAAGATGGCAATCAGCAGCAGCAGGATTGCGAGTGAAGTGGTGAAAATCAACTGAGCACGAGGTGATACCTTGCCAGAGATCAGTGAGCTGCTGAAACGGCCCACGAGCATAAGCAGCCAGTAGATGCCGGCAATGGTTCCGGCAATGGGAGCGCTGCCAAGCACGCCGCCCTCGGCAACGGGTTCGGTCAGGTAGAACAAGAGCTGGCCGGGAATACCCACCTCAATGCCCACATAGAAGAAGATGGCGATGATGCCGAGCACCAGGTGACGGTAGCTCAGCGCACCTTTCACGCCGTCCATCACGTTCTGGGCTTCGGTCTTGGGCTCCTGCAGCTTGGTAAAGTAGATGATCACGAACGAGAGGGCGAAGATGGCCATGGCGATGAACAGCAGTGGCTGTACTGACTCCATGGTGGTCTTCTCGGTGGTCTCGCCAATCAGCATACCGACGAGCATGGGGGTCAACGTAGCGGCCAATGAGTTCAGCGAACCACCAGTCTGGATAAGCTGGTTACCGCGGTTGCCGCCGCCACCCAACTGGTTAAGCATCGGGTTTACGACAGTGTTGAGGATGCAGACGCAAAAACCGCAGATGAAAGCACCAATCAGGTATATCACGTAGGTGCTGATCTCCGTAGCGCTCAATCGGCTCGAGATGTATTGAACAGCCATACCGATAAAACCGAGTGCCAGTGCAACAAGAGCGGTTTTCTTGTATCCGATCTTAGTAATAAGAATGCCAGCGGGAATTCCCATGAACAGGTAGGCGGCAAAGTTCATCATGTTTCCCATCATGCCTGCCCAGCTGTAGTGGTCGTCCCAAATGGTGCCAAAAGGCGCAGCCATGTTAGTCACAAATGAAATCATGGCGAAGAGGAACATCATGGCGATGATTGACACCAAGGCTCCGTTTTTCTTTTCTGTTGTCATATTCGTCTTGGAAAATGGTTATAAATGAGTAATTTGTGATAATTTTCGGCAAAAATACGACATTTTTTTCAAAATGCCGTATTTTGAATGGATTTTTCTGGAAAATCAGTATTTTCGCGGCCCGAAAATGGCTGTGCCGATGCGTACCAGCGTTGCGCCATACTTCACGGCAACCTGCCAGTCGTCGCTCATGCCCATACTCAGGTGGTTGAAGTCTTCACTTTCGTCAAAGCAACCGTCCTTCAGCGTCAGGTAGGTGCGGCGCACGAGGCCGAATTCACTGGCCACCTGTTCCATGTCATCAGTGAGCGAGGCCATTGCCATCACGCCACACACGCGAATGTGGGGGTAGCAGGTCAACAGGCCGTCATCAGCTGCCTGGAGCACCTCATCAACACTGAATCCGCTCTTGGTTTCCTCCTGAGCCACATGCAGTTGCAGCAGCACCTCGACTGTGCGGTCGATACGCGCCGCTTCTTTCTCGATGAGCTTGAGCAGCTCCACGCTGTCAACACTCTCGATGACAGTCACATGGGGCATAATGGCGCGCACCTTGTTCTTCTGCAAATGCCCGATGAAGTGCCACCGGATGTCGGCAGGCAATTGAGGTGCTTTGGCAACAAGCTCTTGAGCCCGGTTTTCGCCGAAGAGGCGTTGTCCTGCTTCATAGGCCTCGGCCAATTCCTCGACGGGATGAAATTTGGACACAGCTACAAGCTGCACGCCTTCAGGGAGTTGCGCAGTGAAATTCTCGATATTCTCTTTGATGCTTGACATGGCTGCTGAATGCTGATTTATGCTTTGTTCTGTGCCTTTTGGCGGGCTTCACGGTCGGCGCGGGTCTCATCAAGGTCGGCAGGGAAGACATCCATCAAGGGAGTCTCGGTGATGGATGCGATTTCAAAGTCGGCCATAGTGTCGTGCATGCCCTCCATGAAGGTAGCAAGCGCGCCTTTCAGGTCACTGGCCTGCACCAGTTGGTAGGTAGCGGTGCGCTTCTCAACGGCTGTCTTCTCATCGATCGTGATGAAGTTGGTTTTTACCTTATACCAGCGGTCGCCGGCGTCATTATAAAATATGTCGCTCAGATTCACGCGCTTGACAGCGTCAACTTTGAACTCGCCGCTGATGTAGGGTTGCATTTTGTCGGTAATACGTGCCTCGGCCTCGGTAAACGACAGGGCATCAACCAGATAAGGTTCAGAAACGGTTTTCAGTACTCCGTTTTCCATCATGCGGTCATACTTTACTTTGCATTCAAACCACTGTGACATAGTTATATGATGTTATGATTTTAAAGTAATTGTTTAATAAATATTGTGGTAAATGGACAATTTTGGGTCAATTGACCCTTACAAATAATCTGTCGATGAAGCAGTCCAATGCTTCATCGACAGGAATATCACATTAAAGTTCTTCTTGAAATCATGGCTTCCATCGCCTGGTTAATCAGCTGCCTACGTGAAGAATAATACTCATCAACAAAGCGCTCCATCACGATAGCGACGGGTTCAATATCACGTCCCTTAAGCAGGCTGGCGGCTTGACCGATTTCCAGTTCACCGTTCTCCACATCGCCGTCAAAGATGCCGGTTTTCGTTTTGCCGATGCCGATGATCTCAAGCAGTTCTTCCTCGGAGGCACCACGGTTCTCGGCTTCTTGTACCGCATTCTGGAATCCGTTCTTCACCAGGCGGGTAGGAGAGAGCTTCCTGAAGTGCAGCATGGTGTCACCCTCATCAAGGTTCAGGCACAAGCGCTTGAAATTCTCGTGGGCAGAGCTCTCTTGGGTGAGCGCAAACAATGTGCCGATCTGGACACCGTCAGCACCCATGGCCTCTACGGCGAGCATGCCGTCACCGGTAGCGATGCCGCCAGCGGCGATAAGGGGCAGATTGGTGACGCGGCGCACGGCGGGTATCAGGCACATCGTTGTCGTTTCCTCTTTGCCGTTGTGCCCGCCAGCCTCAAAGCCTTCAGCAACAACAGCATCCACACCGGCTTGCTCGCACTTGGCTGCGAAAGCCGCCGACGATACCACATGGGCTACCTTGATCTTGTGATCATGCAGCCAGCCCGTCCATTTCTTGGGGCTTCCGGCCGAAGTGAACACGATGGGGACTTTTTGCTCAGCAATGACTTCCATCAGTTCGGCAGCCTGTGGACGCATCAGGGGCACGTTCACGCCAAAGTTATATGGTGTCTTCTCACGGCACTTGATAATGTGCTCGCGCAGCACCTCGGGAGTCATCGAGCCGGCCCCGATAAGTCCTAGACCGCCAGCATTGCTGACAGCAGCAGCGAGTTCCCATCCGCTGCACCACACCATACCTCCTGACACGATGGGATAATCAATGTCAAACAGGTCGGTGATCCTTGATTGCATTGCCATATTTGTTCCTCCTCTTGGATTTAAATGATGCCGAATGCCACGTCCATCATTTGCGTGAAGTTGTTCTGGCGCTCTTCGGCGGTGGTCACCTCCCCGGTTATCAGCGAGTCGCTGATCGTGCACATGCACAGGGCGCGGGCGCCACTGCGTGCGGCGTTCATGTAGAGCGCGGGAGCCTCCATTTCTACGGCCAGGACACCCATCTTCTGCCACTGGGCGGTATCGGGGTTGTCATCGTAGAAGGTGTCCGACGAATAGACGTTGCCCACCTTGTAGCGGTAACCCAGTTCCTCGGCCTTCTCCACGGCTGCGCGCAGCAGGTCGAAGTCGGCAATCGGTGCATAGATGCCGGGTAGGTGGAACTGCATGGCATAGGCGCTGTTGGTGCAGGCACCCTGGGCCATCACCAGGTCACCGATGTGCAGGTCGGGGTGCATCGAACCGGCCGAACCCACGCGGATGATGGTCTTTACATCATAGAAGTTGAACAACTCATAGGAGTAAATGCCGATCGAGGGAATACCCATGCCATGGCCCTGGACCGACACGCGTTTGCCCTTATAGGTGCCGGTGTAGCCCAGCATGCCGCGCACTTGGTTATAGAGCGTGGGGTTTTCCAGATAGCGTTCAGCCATCAACTTGGCGCGCAAGGGGTCGCCGGCCATAATCACGGTGGGTGCAATCTCGCCATACTTGGCGCCGATGTGCGGAGTAGGTGTTTTGTCTGCCATAATTCAATATTTCATTAGATTTGTTGTAATGCGATTAACTGCAAAGGTACTCAGTTTTTCTTGATTTTTCTCTATTAGATTCAATTATTTTCCCGCAATAATGTAAAAATAGCTTTGCACACGGCCTGATGGCGTTTTTTCCAAGTGAAGCATCGCTGAATCTGATAAATTTGCTCTGATCTGCTTCCCTTTACTGTTTTTTAACGGATTGACAGACGGCAATAAACCCATATTGCGTATATTTGCACATTCTTAGAATTTATATAGTGTATGAACTGGTTCGTTATTTGTATGATGGTGCTGATGGTGGGGCTGGGATTCCTCATCCTGTCAGGAAAAGGTGATAACCTGATCGCTGGATATAACATGGCGAGTAAGGAGGAACGCGAAAAGGTCAACGTCAAGAGGCTCAGGCTGTTGATCGCCATCTTGTTGTTCTTGTGCGGTGCGCTGATGCCGTTACTGACGGTTGAACTGATGGGTGGCCTTGCCTATGCTTTCATCATTCTGGTCGCTTCTTTTGTCGTCGTGTATCTAGCCAATACTTGGGCAATGAAAAAGTAAAAAGGTCAGTATTTGCTATATTTTATTTTAATAATATTTGCTCTATTGGCGTTTTGTTGTAATTGTACGCCTCCTTTGGGAATATTAATACTCTCCCACAAACCAAGGCTTAACCTCGCACGGTATCCGTCAAGTGCGCTTGATGTATACTAGGCTAGAAACTGATATGATTAACCATGATAATGCCGTCAACATTGCCGACGTGACGGCGCTGATCGACTATCTGCTGAGCGGTAACTGGTAAGAAATAACCGTTCGTACAAGATACTTAAAAAAGGCAGGCTTGACTCTAGAGCCTGCCTTTTTGTGTCTCGTCACATTATTGATAAGGAACAAAAGGAGCAAATCGTCAAACCATATGCGTTAATTGCAAAATAATGAGTAATTTTGCGGCCAAATTAGAGAATGAGAAAATGATTAAGATTAACCCCAAGAGAAAATTGTGGCAGGAAGTGCTTGCTTACGCCCTGCTGGTTATCGGCAGCTTGCTGTTCGCTGTCGGCGATGTGATGTTTGTTAACCCTTACCTGATGGCACCTGGCGGCACCTATGGTCTGTCCAACGTGTTTAACACGCTGTGGCCGTGGAAGATTTCGCTTTACGCCATCTGCATGGATATCCCCTTGCTCATCATCGGCACCTGGATATTGGGACCCAAGTTCGGCATCAAGACAATCGTCTCAACGGCCTTGATTTTCCTCTTTACATTTATCCTCGAGAGCTGGTGGGGATATGATCCTGTCATTCACGATGGCGCCATCACCGCAACCGTCGATCCCTCGATGGTCAAGTCTATGGTCGAGATTCCCCATCATGGCGGCTGGTTCCACCCCGACTATTTCCTGAACACGGTGGTTGCCGGCATCATCTACGGCGTGGCCATCGGTCTGATTTTCCGCTCGGGAGCTACCAGTGGCGGTTCGGACATCATCTCGATGATTCTGCACAAGTACACCAAGATTTCTCTTGGCACCCTCGTCATGATTGTCGATGGCATCATCACCCTGAGCACCCTAGTGGCCTTCGGTGACATTCGCCTGCCCATTTACTCGATCATCATCATCTTCATCGAGGGCAAGGTGATTGACCTTGTTGTCGACGGTATGAAGACCTACAAGACCATGTTCATCGTTACCGATGAGGCCGAGGCCGTGCGTGACTACATCATCAACGACATCAAGCGCGGCGGCACGCTCATCGCCGGCACGGGACTTTACAAGGGCACTGAGCGCAAGATGCTCTATGTCACCCTCGACCGTTCCGACATGATCAAGCTGCGTTCAGTCCTCTATCACATCGATCCCCGCGCGTTTGTCAACATCATGGAGAGCAGCGAGATCCTGGGTGAAGGCTTCCGTCGCCTGCCTCAAGAGTAACCCAATGTTTCTACTTTAAATATAAAACCAATGAAAAAGATTGCAAAGACATTGCTGATGGTGCTGCTTGTGCTTGTAGTAGCAACATCGTGTGGCAAAGATGAAGAAGAGCCTATCGGCAATTGGACCCCGATGAAATGGAAAGTTCCCGGCGACCTTGTCCGGATCCAAGAAGGTGTCTATCAGGTACCCTTGGCGGGAGGCTCTTATACATTCATCTGTGAGAACTATGCGCCTAGGATTGTATCACTCCACGAGAGCGGCCCCTATGTTACTTATGACACCCCATGCCTCGGTAATACCGTCTATGGTGAGTGGTGTAACGTGAAATGCGTGAATAAGTATTTGACCATCACATTTAGTCCTACAACTGAGGAAGATCCTCATGAGTTTGAGGTCACACTTCAATCAGGAGATGCCTTTTACCAATTTCTTTTCTATCAAAGGAACCGATTGTACTAGACACTCCCTGCCACCATTAAAACAAAGAAAGAAGCCTCATCAGGCTTCTTTCTTTTGTATCTTATATCTCGCTGGGTAACTGTGTTCGTTCACACAGAAGTGCAAATCATCGAATTTTATTAGAAAATGAGATTTAGGGCAAAAAAAGTGTTATTTTTGCACAATCAATTATTTTGCCTCGAAACTATCGGGTTGTGTGTTAAAACGTCGATTAACCAATTAATACATAACAATATGAAGAAATTTACCTTATTATTCCTGTCACTTCTGGCGGCCCTTAGCGTTAACGCATCAATAGCGGTTTGTGGCATTGATCCTGATGATAACGGCCATTTCAACTGCCCATACATCAAGAGCGGCAGCATCATTTGGGATGAGACGAACCGCACACTCACCCTGGACAACGCCGTTGTGGAACACAGTAGCGAGACGCCCTACGATTACGTTTATCCCATACGCGTAACCGAGAATGCTACCATCATCATTCACGGTGAATGCAAACTGACTACAACGGGTTTTGTTGCCCTGGCATTGGATGGATATAATAGTAAAAGTGTGACTATCCAAGGTGATGGCACCCTCAATGTCTCCAGCAGGTTGCGTGGCATTTTCCTTGTGTGCACACGCTTGACAATCAAGGACATCACGCTGCAGGACGCCTATGGTATTATGAATAATGGAGACGGCGTGCTGTGTGCGCTTACATTTGATAATGTGAAAGCCGATATCCAGGGAGGGGTTTATAGAATAGGTGAAGGCATCACCTTCAAGAATTGCGCTATTACCTATCCTGGTGATGCCTATATAGCACATGACCAATACGAGGACGCCGACTATGGTTATTACATTGCCTATGGTGATGAAAATTTTGCCGACCATATCATTATCTCGCGTGAATCCGGTATTAAAGGTGACGTCAACGGCGACGGTGAGGTCAACATCGCCGACGTGAATGCCGTCATCGATGTGATTCTTGGCAGTGGCAGCAACACTTTTGCCGATGTCAACAAAGATGGTGAAATCAATATCGCTGACGTCAATGTCATCATTGACATCATCCTGGGCGGCGGAACCCCGCAAGATAATCATGAATACGTTGATATGGGTCTGCCCAGCGGCACACTCTGGGCCACTATGAACATTGGCGCCAACACCCCTGAGGAATATGGCTCCTACTTTACTTGGGGAGAGACCGAGACAAAGGATAATTACAACTGGAGCAACAATAAGTGGCTCAACCTCATCGATGGCACGTACATTGAGCTGACAAAGTACTGCACTGACAGCGAATACGGCACGGTGGATGGCAAGACCGAACTGGATCCTGAGGACGATGCCGCTTACGTCAACTGGGGTGCTTCGTGGCGAATGCCGACAAAGGAGCAATTTCAGGAATTGAGATCCAACTGCCGCCGAAAGTGGACAACGCAAAACGGCGTGAAAGGGTATCTGTTGACGGCTAACAATGGTAATACCTTGTTCTTCCCTGCTGGGGGCTATCGTTGGGGCAGTATGCTCGAAAGCGCGGGCTCGTATGGCTACTACTGGTCTCGTACGCTCAACTCCAGTGATCCGGTCTTCGCCTACTGTGTGTCCTACTCCGATTTCCTCATGTTCCAAGTTGACGAACACATTCGCAACTATGGCCTTGCCGTGCGGCCTGTTCGCGCATCGAATTAATCACATTGCCGAATAGAAACGAAAAAGTGTCTTTTTAGGACTGTTTTCAAAATAGTGGCATACGAATTGCCATTATTACAGAAATATGATTAACTTTGCACTTATAATTCAAATAAACAAAAAGACAATGGCAACCTATACCATCACAGTGAATGAGCGTTCATCATGGGGTAAAGCTCTCATGAACTATCTCCATGCATTAGGAGTGATTGTGCAGCGTGTCCCCTCGAAATCCAAGAGCAGCTATATTCGTTCTCAAGAAGACAAGAAGGCTGGCCGTGTAGAATCTTTTGATTCGTCCGAGGAGATGTTTGAGTCATTAGGAATCTAAGTATGTATAAGATTCGGATGACCAAGACGTTCCGCAAGGACACGGAACGTTGCCGCAAACGCGGTTACGACATGGAACTGCTCAAGAAGGCAATTCGTTTACTTGAAGCAAGCGGCAAACTTCCCGAATCATATCGTCCTCATAAGTTGTCTGGCAATTATGGTGGATGTTGGGAATGTCACTTGAAGGCTGATTGGTTGATGATTTGGGAGCAAAACGATACAGAATTAACATTACTTTTCACAGGCACCGGCACACATTCAGATCTGTTTTAAACAGAAATATAAAAAAGCCATATGTGCTCGAATCTGCAGCGCCTGTCACGTAAAATGGAAAAAGAAGCCCACAAGGGACTTCTTTTTCATTTTGCGGAAAGGGAGGGATTGTAATCGGGTCCGTCATAGGGTAACGGGACATTGATTTTCAGTGAGTTATAAACTACATTTTCTATCATTTTACGCTGCTACCGTCCCCATAGCGTCCCGGGACGAAAGCCTCGTAAGTCATTGAACCTTAGTTAATAAACCCTAATTATTTTACACATTTTTATATCATAAACTGGCTATCCGATACGGGATGTCAGATTACTAATTCTGATTCTGCCTTTTCTTCAAGCGTCTTGCGGATAAAAGCATTGATGGTGAGGCCAGCTTGCTTGGCAAGCATAGCGATTCTGCGGTGGATGGCTGGTGTCAGTCTTACATTCAGTGCACCCGAATAACTTTTATCCGGTTCTATACCCTCATCGGCGCAGTAGGCAAGGTAATCATCCACTGCCTCATGAAATGCCTCGGTCAGTTCCTTCACGCTCTCGCCTTCAAAGTTCACCAAGCCGTTGATGCCTTCCACCTTACCGTAGAAAACACCATCTTGTTCGCTAAAAGCGACTGAGCCTAAATAGCCCTTATAACTCATTGTATTCATATCATTCTTATTTAATAAATCCTGCTTCTTTCAATTCTTCCAATACTTGCTGCATAGCATATCGCTTGACGATATTGCCTGGATGTGGCTTGTGCAGCATGATGGGTCGTTTGTCTCCGTTTTTGAAAATCACTCGAGAACCAGATGTGTGGCCTTTTTCACCTCGCACATAACCATAACCAGCCAAGAGTTGCTGCATCTCATCGAATGTAAAATCCGATGGCATAGACAGAAATCGCTTCCGTAGTTTATCTTTTGTACTCATGACCTAGTGTTTTGACACCGCAAATGTAACTAAAAAATAGTTACCAACCAAATGCTATTACAAAAATCTTGCCAAAAACACTAAAATTGCAGTGAAATTCAGTGTTAAAAACAGATGTTGGCAACGAAAATGTAAAAATTTTAGACACTTTTTTGGGTAAAGGCGATGCTTAGTCGATTTTTGTGGTTAATTACTTGCATCTCTTGTTGATACTCCATATCTTTGTCGCAAACAATAAATGGATACGATTATGAAGAAGATACTATTGTTAATGAGTCTTATAATATCTTTCCCTTTCATTTCATGTGGTGACGATAAAGATGAACCCGAGTCTCCCGATAATCACAAGTGGGTTGACCTTGGTTTGACAAGCGGCACTTTGTGGGCCACTTGCAATGTGGGTGCCCACTCTCCCGAAGAATACGGCGACTACTTCGCTTGGGGCGAGACTGCACCCAAGGAAGTCTATAGCTGGGAAACCTACGAGTGGTGCAATGGCTCTTGGAATACTTTAACAAATTACTGTACTAACAGTGAATTTGGCACGGAAGACAACAAAACCGAGCTAGAGCCTGAAAACGATGCGGCTTATGTGAATTGGGGCAAGTCATGGCGCATGCCATCGCCGGAACAGCTGCAGGAACTGCTCAACAACTGTATATGGACCTGGACGACACTTAACGGCGTGAACGGACAACAGGTGACTGGCCCGAATGGCGCATCGCTGTTCCTGCCCGTTGCAGGCGGCCGATTTGACAATTCGCTCAACGGCGTAGGTTCGTGGGGCGGCTATTGGTCGCGCACGCTCTACTACTACGACCCGGACAGAGCGTATAGTCTGGAATTCAGTAGTTCCGGGGGCAGGCACCTGGTTCGCGGAATTCGCCACCTCGGGTTCCCCGTCCGTGCTGTGCGTGTATCTCAGAATTAGTTCAGTAGCGTCTTTCCGGATATATAGCGATTGATTTGCTTTTGTGGAGAATCAACCGCTATATATTGTTTCTGTGATTTTCGTCCCAGTATCGTCCCAATAAATTTAAGTAAAATACTAGAATAAAAAATTGGTGTTCAGGTAATTATAAATTAAGCAGCATTAGAATTATTAAATAAAACCGTCTCTATGACGTCCCAGTAGGTGTGAAAAACAAATGTAATGAATTGAAAATCAATTCATTACATTTGTTTTGCGGAAAGGGAGGGATT
>ONKU01000030.1 GCA_900318535.1 uncultured Prevotellaceae bacterium
CCTTCGCAGGATGCTCAAGGCCGGTGACCCGGTTGACATCAAACTCTGGACAAAGTCAGGTGAGATCCAGTGCTGGCGCAACTGCATCCCCCTGCGCTACAACTTCTACCAGGGCACCCAGCAGTTCAAGCTGCTTGATAGCCGTCAAATCAGGACAGCCCGATTGGTCTGCGTGTTCAGCGTTAATGACATGGAAGTGTTTTTGTAGCATCAAAACACTTAACTAACAAGAAATTATCCTATATTTGCATGTCCAAAATTCAAGAACTATCAGAAACAATGAAAGTAAACATGAAAAAGATTCTAAAGCGCACCCTGCTCATATTAGTAGGGTTAATTGTTGCCATCTTAGTGGTTGGCGGTGCAGTCAGGCTGATAGATGGTCGCTCACCCCAAGCAATCATCGTCAGTCATTCTTTACCGCAGAGAACAATGGAGGACTACGAAGAAGGCAAAGGTGACAAGACAGACAAAAGCACTGTGGAAATACCCGAAGGGGTGACTTTCCCTCGCGAAATGCGTCAATATCGTGTTGGCAACATGCAGGTATTTCACATGGAAGCCCAAGATGACAGCAAGCCCATCTTGCTTTACATCCATGGCGGTGCTTATCTCAACAACTTTGAAAAACTGCATTGGCAGGCTATGGCCGAGTGGGCCGAGTCGACAGGCTGTGGACTTGTGGCACCAAACTATCCGTTACTTTATCGCTACACAGCCAGCGATGCCCATCCATTGATGATGCAGCTTTATCAACAGCTCGTCAAGCAGTACTCCGCCAAGCGCATCATCATTATGGGCGACTCGGCAGGGGGCGGCTTCACACTTGCCCTGGCGCAGCAGGTATGCAGTTCCAACTCGCTTGATCTGCCGTGTCGGCTGATACTCATTTCGCCATGGGTTGACGTGCTGGGCGCTGATGATGCAATACAGGAAAAGGACACCTTCCTGAATGCTGAAGTGTTGAGGCATGTGGGTTCAGACTGGGCTGGAAGCATCGACCCGCGCGACCCGATGATATCACCCCTTTATGGCGATATGCAGAGCCTTCCGCCCACAGACCTCTTCACCGGCACTTGGGAGATATTCTATACCGATGTGGTCAAGACCTACGATAAGATGAAATCGGCAGGTGTGGAAGCAAGGCTGCACGTGGCAGAAAAGATGGGTCATGTCTATCCCTTGTGGCCATGCCCTGAAGGCAGCGCGGCCCGTAAAGAGATTTCAAAGATTATCATGCAATAGTGAAATAAAGCGGCGTCAAGTGGAGGTTTAACTTTGTCTTTTAGATAACCGGACAGACTCCATAATTTTGTGGAAACTTAAAATCTTTGCAAGTCGAGCGCAATGCCAAACTTGTTTGAGCATTGCCAAGGCGCAGCAAGATTTATTAAAACCGCAAGATTATGGAGTTAAATTTTAATAGTGTAGAAACCATCCCGGTGCTCAACGCATCGGCCGCTTTCAAGACCGACAGCGGCAAGGTGTTCAAGGAAGACGTGGACATCGTGCCGACGATCATCGACAAATCGCTGTCCTACATCCCATGGGGGAGCGACAACAACATGCCGTACCACATCATTGACCTCATCGAGAGTGACGAGACCCTCGCTGGTGCTATCGGTGTCTCGAAGCGCGTCCCCAAGCGCAAAAACAAATAACTGCTCACCTATTCGGACGCTGCTTTAAAAAGAAGACAATAAATACAATCAATACGAAGCTATCCAGTTCGTAGCGAGTAATTAAAGACAACTTGAACAACTAGAACAACTAGAACAACTGCTTACAACTCAATTGGCAGTTGTTCTAGTTTAACGGAAAAGAGGGGAAGATTCCCTGCCATCGGGAGATATAGTTAATATGCGATTGAAAATTAAACACTTAGCGCATTCGCGGCTTAACGTGGGACAGTTCTCGTGTGGTTTTGCAGTGTTTTTTTTGAAAAAAAGTTGAGATTTTTCTTGGTGGTAACAAAAAAAGCAGTACCTTTGCAGTCGCAATTAGGAATTGTCCTGTGGTGTAATGGTAGCACATCGGATTCTGGTTCCGCTTGCGAGGTCACTTTTTTGTGAGTAAATACTTTATAACTAAAAATTTAAACTGTTAGATTTATGGCAACAAAGATCAGATTGCAGCGCCACGGTCACAAGGACTATGCGTTCTATCCCATTGTTATTGCCGATAGCAGGGCACCACGAGATGGTAGATTTATTGAGAGGATTGGTTCTTATAACCCCAACACTAATCCTGCTACCATCAGTTTGAATTTCGAGCGTGCACTCTATTGGATCAACGTAGGTGCAATTCCCACCGACACTGTACGTAACATTCTCTCTCGCGAGGGTGTGATGCTGATGAAGCACCTCCAGGGTGGCGTCAAGAAGGGCGCTTTCACCGAGGAAGAGGCTCAGAAGCGTTTCGAGGCCTGGAAGGCCGAGAAGCAGGCTAAGCTCGATGCCGTACGCAACAAGGAGCGTGACGACAAGAAGGCTGCCGACAAGAAGACCATCGCTGAGGAGGCCAAGAAGAACGAGGCAAAGGCTGAGGCCGTAGCCAAGAAGAAAGCCGAGATCGCTGCCGCTAAGGCTGCTGCCGAGGCTGAGGCCGCAAAGGCCGCTCAGGAGGCTGCTGCCGCTGAAGCTCCCGCTGAGGAAGCTCCTGCTGCTGAGGCTCCCGCCGAGGAGGCTGCTCCCGAGGCATAAGAAGAACGCCACGTTCTTTTTAGAATCGCACAAGCTCCCAACCGCAAGGTTGAGAGCTTGTTTTTTTGTGCTCAAACCAGAGTATTATCCGTTTAGTCCGTTTTCTCGTCGAAAAATTCCAACTTCTCGACATGGTGCTCGACATGGTCGAGATTGGGCAGTCGCATGTAATCACCGAATTGCGACTGGAGCATGTGGTGACTGTTGCCGGGGACCGACAACCGGATGCCCTCGAACACGTGGGTGGCAAGCGGGAAAATGTCCTTCTCGTCATAGACGATGTGGAACGGGATGCCGAAGTCGTAGGTCAACGTCTTGCCGCCCGTCAAACGGCTGAGACAGCGCAATATGGGAAACGAGATGTGGCGGTTGAACCAGGTGAGCACTCTGATTTTGCGCAAAGCGGATTCACTGCCGTTGCCGTTGCGGTAAAGCGTGTAGGCATAGCTCTGCAACTTGAGCCGTTGCAACGGCAGCTGCAGCTTGTCGAAGGGGAAGATGTCGATGAAAATGCCCCGGTACTTGAAGCAACGGTCATAGGCACCCTCGTCGAGGAAGGAGCGGGTGTCACGCAGCTTGGCGAAGAAGTAGAAATAGTTCTTGTCGGTCTCGTTGGTCTGCAAGATGATGTGCGGCGGCAACTCGCCTGGCAAGACCTTCATCAGCCGTTGATAGTCCTTCCTCATCAAGCCCACATCCAGGTCGTCGTCCCAGGGAATGAAACCATTGTGGCGAACGGCACCCAGCAGAGTGCCTCCGTAAAGGAAATACGGAATATCGTGCTTGCGGCAAATCCTGTCAAGCTCCTTGACCATGTCGAGCATGACCAGCTGCTGGCGACGCAAGGGTGAGCCGTCGGGGCTGAAACGGGCCTTCAGCTCGGCGGCATCGAATAATGTTTGAGTATTATCCATTGCTCAGTTTCTATTTGCTTCACAAAATTACTCAAAAAGATGAAATCGTATTGAAAAAATCACTAATTTTGCGCAAAACAACACATATAGAGACTATGACAATAGGATATACTACCGGGGTTTATGACCTGTTCCACATCGGTCATCTGAACCTGTTGAAGAATGCCAAGGGCATGTGCGACAAGCTGATTGTAGGCGTCACGGTTGACGAACTTGTGGCCTATAAGGGCAAGAAAGCGATGATTCCGTTTGAAGACCGCATTGAGATTGTGCGCAGCATCAAGTATGTGGACGCCGCCGTGCCACAATATGACATGGACAAACTGGAAGCCTGCAAAAAACTGGGGGCCAAGTTCCTGTTCGTCGGTGACGACTGGTACGGGACCGAGAAGTGGCAGGAATATGAGCGCCAGTTTGCCGATGCCGGCATCCAGATCGTTTATTTCCCCTACACCAAGGGCATCTCATCGACCCAAATCACCAAGGCGCTCAAGGCCGTTCGCGGTGATGACCTGCATGATGTCAAATAGGCTTTAGGTTATAGGATTTTTAGTATTAATCGTTTATAGCATATGATTGACAAAGACTTTTGTTTGAGTTCATACATCGCCTTCCGTTACATCTGGAAGGACGACATGGAGTTTGCCGAGGGCATGGAGCACGACCTGATCGAGGCCATTCCCGTAGAGGACCGCATACCCGTGGCTACTGCCAAGGAAATAGACGAACAGATACAACGGCAGTTTGACGAACTGTATCAGTACTACCCCAACATCGGCATCCTGTTGTCTGGCGGCATGGACAGTGCAATCCTGGCATCGTATCTCAAGCCCGGCAGTCATGCTTACACGTTCACTGCGGCCGGAACAAGCGTATTTGACGCCGACATGGAACGCGCTGCACACTACTGCAAGAAGTTCGGCCTGCAGCACCACTTGGTTGACATCTCCTTTGACGACTACAAGGAGCTAACGCCCATCGTCATGGAGAGCAAATGTGCGCCTGTCCACTCCATTGAACCGCAGATTTACAAGGCAGCGATGATGGCTAGGGCCGACAATGTTGACCTGGTCATCGTGGGCGAAAGCAGCGACCTGATTTTTGGCGGCATGGACAAGTTGCTGGCCAAGGATTGGCAATTTGACGAGTTTGTCAAGCGCTACACCTTCCTGGACCCGAAGCTGGTATTGACCCATCCTGTTGACATGAGCGCGCTGTTTGAGCAGTACCGTCAGGGCGACAAGATTGATTTCATGACCTTTATGGACGATGTGTTTGCCATCGAGAGTTCAAGCTCATACATCAATGCCTTTGACACGGCCGCGATGCCCTATTATGACCCCTATGCACGCTTGATAATGCGTGACCCGCTGGACCTGCACCGCGTGCGCAACGGGGAGCCCAAGTACCTCATCCGTGAACTCTACGCAATGAAGTATCCCGAGGTGCCCGTTCCCGACAAGATCCCGATGCCGCGTCCTGTGGATATGATCTTCAAGGACTGGGAGGGTCCCAAGCGTCCCGAGTTCAGGCAGGACATTCCCATGGACCAGCTGACCGGCAACCAGAAGTGGCAACTGTGGTGCGCCGAGCTCTTCCTCAACGAGCTGGAAGGATAAAAAAATGGCCGAGGCAATGCCTCGGCACAGTGGACTGGGCTGCAGATTGTTGCGGCCCTTTTTTTGTTACAACAATTACATGATGCCGCGCTCGCGGAGGCGTTTTTGCCAGTTCCAGGCGCTGAGCATGGTGTCGTCGAGGGAAATCTCGGCATGCCAGCCCAGGACCTCGTTGGCACGCTTGGGATCGGCCCAGATCTGGACGATGTCGCCGGGACGACGCGGTGCGATCTTGTGGGGCACCTTTACGCCGGTAGCACGCTCGAACGAGTGCAGCAGTTCCAATACCGATGCTCCGTTGCCCGTACCGATGTTGAAAATCTCCAGTGCCTCGTCGCTCTTGTCCTCGAGCATGCGCTCCAGGGCCTTGACATGGGCCTTGGCGAGGTCAACGACGTTGATGAAGTCGCGGATGCAGGAGCCATCGCGCGTGGGATAGTCATCACCAAAGATGCTCAACTCCTTGCGGACACCGATAGCCGTCTGCGTCAGGTAAGGCACCAGATTCTGGGGCACGCCGTTGGGCAACTCGCCGATTTCGGCACTGGGATGGGCACCGATGGGGTTGAAATAACGCAGCAGGATGGCCTTGATGGGGCTGCCGCTGCGGATAACGTCGGTGATGATATCCTCACAAATCTGCTTGGTGGCGCCATAGGGCGAAGTGGCCTTCTTGGTGGGAGCGTCCTCGGTGATGGGGTTCATGTCGGGCTCGCCATAGACGGTGCAGGACGATGAGAAAACAAAACCTTTCACACCGAACTCGGGCATCAACTCCAACAGATTGAGCAGGATGTTGATGTTGTTGCGGTAATACATGATGGGCTTCTCGATGCTCTCCCCCACAGCCTTGCTGGCGGCAAAATTGATGATACCACTGATGCCGGGATTGTCCTCAAAGAGTTTGCGTACAACAGCGCGATCGGTGCAGTCGCCCTTGACAAAGACAGGACGGATGCCCGTGATGCGTTCGATGCCGTCCAGCACCTCAATGTTACTGTTACTCAGGTCATCGATGATGACGACCTCGAAGCCTGCCTGCTGCAGCTCCACCGTGGTGTGCGAACCGATGAAACCGGTTCCGCCAGTCACTAAGATCTTTCCTTTCATATAATAATCGATTGATAATAGTCTATTCTAAATCACATACATGAAAACCCAACTCAGATGATGATGTCGAGTGTGGGTGCAAATTTAACAAAAGAATTGAAAATCTGACCAAAAATCATTGCAAAAAAGAAAAAAACAATGCTAGCTGACAGTCATTATCTTGAATAATAATTATCTTTGCGCTCTGGTTATGCGAGATAATGTGATGTCAGAAGAAACTAACGGCAAAAAAGTGTCAGTAGTCGTGTGCACCTATAACGGTGAGCAATTCCTGCGTGAACAACTAGAGAGCGTAGTTAAACAGACTTTCCCTCTACATGAGATAATTATTCAGGATGACGGCTCAACCGACAGGACCATGCAAATTGCAATGGAATATGCCAACCGATACGATAATATCATCGTCAAGAGCAACCCCGATAAGCAAGGAATCAACGGCAATTTCTTCTCTGCCATGCGCAGCTGCACGGGAGACTTCATTGCCATCTGCGATCAGGATGATCTCTGGGCACAAGACAAGATTGAGCGACAGGTGGCCGCAATTGGCAACGAGCTGATGTGTGCATGCCACACTAAGGAGTTTTCTGAAGACGGCTCATTTGCACACTACGACCCTCGCAGGCCCAATTACGGATTGCTGCGCCTGTTGTTTTGCAACGAGATTCCCGGTCACACCATGCTCATCAACCGTCGCCTTCTAGACCTATTGCCAAACGAAGGCTGTGAGGCCATGTACAGGCTAAGAATGTATGACTTTATCCTGGCCGTCACCGCCGCGGCCAATGAGAGCATCGTGTTTATAGATGAGGTGCTCGTCCACCATAGGCGTTATACTGCTGCCGCTACCTATACCTCCTATTCCAGCAGTCTTCCTACAATCAACAATGCATTGAAAATCGTAGCCTGGTCCATATTGCATTACAGGCCCATGAAAAATGCCACCGCCGAGCGGCACTCTGCTTTGATGGAATATCTGCAAAGACTTACCACTGATACTAAGGTATGTTCCGAGGGCATCAAATTCATGAAATACATGCTGTCGAACCGTTTTGTCGATTTCATGCACCTAGAAGGCATGTGTTTATCACACCGTGCTGAGATTTTCCATACCCCGGGAAAAGACCCGATCAATATCTTGCGGGCATTGTTATTCCCCTTTACATCCTTATATTACAGTCACTTCCTCTTGAACAAATCGGAGAAGTAGCCGACAGATTCAGCATAAATCTTGGCACCAGATAATCTCATGGCCAGAACATAGAACAATACGGCCACTATCACTTGAGCAGCCATCAACAGGTAGATATTGCCGATGGGTTTGGTGATGAGCCATGTCACCGCCATCACTGCCAGTGAGATAAACATGAAGGGCATGAGGTCACGCAACATCTGCAAATAGCTGTAGCCGATGAGCTTTGATGCAAAGAACTGCCAAGCCAACAACCAGAAGATGTTGATGCAGGCAAATGCGATTACCATTGCCGTTATACCTAACGAATGACATGCGAGCACGGCAGTAATCACCAAGACGATCTGCGCCACGTTGAGCCACATGTAGATATCGGACTTGCCCAAGCTCAAAAAGAGATTCTGATAGACCGCATATAAGGGAATAAACGCACCACTCAGGCACAAGATCTGAAGCAACGGCACACTGTCCTGCCACTGTTGGCCAATAGCCGCAATAATGAGCTGAGGAGCCACCAGCGCCAAGCCGAACATCAACGGGAACGACAGGAAAGCCGTGAAACGCAACATCTTGCCAAAAACGCGTCGGCGCCGTTCCATGTCGTCATTCACCTGAACCAGCACAGGTTGCACCATCTGTGAAACCGTTCCAGTTACCAATGAGTTGGCCATCGTATTCCACTTGTTGGCCTGATAATAGTTACCTACAGCCTGAGCAGGGAACAGACGTCCGAAAATGACCGTGAGCACATTGTTGCTAACTGTACTCAGGATAGCAGTGATCAACACCTTGTAACTGAAGGCGAACATCCTTTTCACGGGTCCGAAACCGATGCGCAGCGTCGGACACCAACGAGCAAAATAATAACGTCCGATGCAAATAACCACATTATATAATACCTGCTGCGTCGCAAGACTCCAGTAAGAAAAGCCGTTGAAGGCCATGACCACGCCCACAGTGCCCGAGATGAGCAAAGCCGACAGCGATATGATGGCTTTTTCCTTCATCTTCAAGGCGCGCACCAGCTTGGCATTGGGAGAAATGCCCAAGGCAGCGAAGATAAACGCGATAAATACGAAACGAGACAGGTTGGTTAGGCACGGTTGATGGAAAAAGCTTGCGATGAGGGGCGCGCAAAAGAACAAAACCATGTATAGCACAAGGCTAACTATAATATTGAACCAGAACACCGAGTTATAGTCCTCGTGCTTGATGTCCTTTATATTTATCAGAGCCACGCCAAACCCGCTCTCCTGAAGGTTGCCGGCAATGAGGGTGAAGATGGCAATCATGCCAACAATACCATACTCACCAGGAGAAAGAAGACGTGCCAGGAAAATGCCGATAATCAAGTTGAGGAGCTGCATGCCGCCGCTACTCAACACACCCCAAAAGAGGCCTTGGGCTGTTTTCTGTTTTAGGGTCTGATTATCGTGAGGTTGACTGTTCATTGATTTGCAAGAATCATGTCGATCCATTCGCGGACGCAGGCATCACCGCCACGGCGAGTGAGGATGCGAATGGCAGGGATGTTTTTTACCTTGGTGCAGGCATCGGCGGGGCAAGCGGCCCACCCCACTGCGGCCAGCAGGTCGTAGCAGTTGACGTCATCGCCCACATAGGCCACCTCTTTCAGTGTGATGCCCATCTCGCTGCAGATTTCGTTTACTGCAGCCAGTTTGCCGCCGTCACGGGCACTCTGCTTGAGGTAGTCAAGACCGAGTTTGCGGGCGCGGTTCACATTGATGGGCGTATTCTCGCTGGTAACGATGCCCACCTTGACGCCCGTACGCTGGAGCAACTGCAGGCCCATGCCGTCGCGAGTGTTGAATTTCTTGAACTCGGTGCCGTCGCTACCATAGTACATGCCACCGTCGGTGAGCGTGCCGTCAACATCGGTCAGGAAAAGACGGATGTCGTCAGGTGAAGGTAAATACTTGTCGGTTTTCATCGATTACTTGAGGTATTTCTCGATATTATAACGCGGACGGTGTTTCTCTTCGGTGTAAATGCGGCCTATATAAGCAGCGATAATGCTCAGGCAGATAAGCACGCAACCACCCACGAACCAGATAGACAGCATGAGCGACGCCCAACCCTGCACGCCCCGGCCCTCGCACAAAGCCACAATCACATATACGAGAATGCCTAAACTGATGAGCAGGAAAATCAAGCCCAAATCAAAAATCAGACGCAAAGGCTTGACGCTGAACGAGGTAACGCCATCGATGGCGAAAGACAACATCTTGCTCAACGGGTACTTGCTCTCGCCGGCCTGCCGTTCCAAACGGTCGTAATAGACCGAATCGGTTTTGTAGCCCAGCAGCGGCACCAGTCCCCTGAGGAAGAGATTGCGCTCCTCGTACTGGCACAAGGCATCGACAGCGCGGCGGCTCATCAGCCTGAAGTCGGCATGGTTATAGACCGACTTCACACCCATGCCGTTCATGAACTTGTAGAACATCTGGGCAGTGGTGCGCTTGAAGAACGTGTCGGTGGTGCGTTTGCGACGAACGCCGTACACGATGTCACATCCCTCGTTATACTTCTTCACCATCTCAGGGATGGCATTGATGTCATCCTGAAGGTCGGCGTCGATCGAAACAGTGAGGTCGGCATCCTGGCGGGCGGTGTCGAGGCCTGCCATGAGGGCATTCTGGTGGCCCACATTGCCGGCCAGTTTAAGGCCGCGCACGTGCGGGTCACTGCCACCATACTGCTCGATGAGCTGCCAAGTGCGGTCGCGTGAGCCATCGTTCACATAGAGGATGTAGCTCCCCTCTCCCACCAGTCCGTCACGCATCATGCCGTTGAGCAGGCCGTTGAGCTGTTGGTTGGTCTGTGGCAGCACTTCCTCCTCGTTGTAGCAAGGCACCACTATCGCTAAAGTTGAATTTTCCATATCAGACAAATCTTGGAGGTCACTATTATTGCCCCAACTTGCAAAGGTACATTTTATAAACGTAATGTGCAAGACTAATCTTGCAATCACCTTGATTTTATTCTCCAGTTTATCCCATTTGTCGAGCGGCAGACATCTTTTTAAGCAGGAAAGGCTGGCGGATTGATATTTTTTGTAATTTTGCGCGATATAGCAAAATCTGATTAACTATGATATTATCGATGACCGGATTTGGCAAGGCGGTAAAGGTGTACAACAACAAGAAAATCACTGCCGAAGTCAAGTCGCTGAACAGTAAGCAACTGGATTTTGGGGCCCGCACGCCTCAAAGCCATCGTGAGATTGAGATGGAACTGCGCAACCTGGTATCCAAGGCGTTGATGCGCGGCAAGATTGACCTGTACGTTTATTGCGAGCCCATCGAGGGTGCCACATCAGGCACCATCAACATCCCGATGCTGCAACAATACAAGGCCCAAATCGAGGAAATGGCCACTCAGCTGAACCTGCCCCAGCCGCAGGACTGGTATGCCACCCTCCTGCGCATGCCTGACGCCTTGAAAACTGAGGCCAAGGCCACTGAGGCCGATGAGGAAGAACTGAATGTGGTCAGGGAAGTCGTTACCCAAGCCACCGAGCAGCTGATTGCCTTCCGCCGCCAGGAAGGAGAACGGCTGGCAGTTTTCTTCAAGGAGAAAATAGCCGCCATCCAGGCACTGCTCGACGAGGTGCCCAGATATGAGGAGCCACGAACCCAGAAGATCAAAGCCCGCATCCTTGATGCACTGGCCAAGATCAAGGAGATGGACTATGACAAGAACCGCTTTGAGCAGGAACTCATTTATTATATTGAGAAACTTGACATCACCGAGGAGAAAATACGCCTGCAGAACCACTTGAAGTACTTCCTGGAAACCATGAACAGCGAGGAGCCCGGCCAGGGCAAGAAACTGGGATTCATCAGCCAGGAGATCGGCCGTGAGGTGAACACCATGGGCTCTAAGGCCAACCAGGCCGAGCTGCAGAACCTGGTGGTGCGTATGAAAGACCACCTGGAGCAGATCAAGGAGCAGGTGCTGAATGTGCTTTAACTGTGCAAGCCAAAGGCTCGCAATACACGGACAACAGACAACAGACTACTGAACGGCCACGCTGTGGCGAGACAACACTATTATAATATGGAACAGGGCAAATTGATTATCATCTCGGCGCCATCGGGTTCGGGCAAGTCGACCATCATCGGTCGCATCATGCAGGATGAGTCACTGCGGCTCGCCTTCTCGGTGTCGGCCACGACACGTCCTTGCCGCGGCCAGGAGCAGCACGGCGTTGACTACTATTTCAAGACGCGAGAGGAGTTCGAACAGATGATCGAAAACGATGAACTGGTTGAATATCAGGAGGTGTATGAAGGTCGATACTACGGCACGCCCAAGAGTGAGGTGGAACGCATCACCGGAATGGGCATGAACGTGGTGCTGGACCTGGATGTGCTGGGCGGCGTGAACGTCAAGCGCATGTATGGCGACCGTGCCATCAGCATTTTCATCCAGCCGCCCAGCGTGGAAGTGCTGCGCCAGCGTCTCATCAACCGCGGTACCGACAGCATGGAAGACATCAAGGCACGCGTCGATAAAGCCGAGTTTGAGATTTCCATCGGTCCGCAGTTTGACCACACCGTCATTAACGACGACCTTGACACAGCTGTCAACGAGGTCCATCAGCTCATCGAGGACTTCATCAACTGCTAACCTCACTTCAAGCCAGACTAAAACAAACAAAGCCCCCGGCAATTGCCGAGGGCCTTGTTGTTGGTAGAGAAACAGGGACTCGAACCCTGGTTTCCGCCGTGAGAGGGCGGCGTCCTAGACCACTAGACGATATCTCCATCGATTTAAAAAGCCCTCGCTCAATTGTGGGTGAAGGCTTTGCTTGTAGAGAAACAGGGACTCGAACCCTGGTTTCCGCCGTGAGAGGGCGGCGTCCTAGACCACTAGACGATATCTCCGTCGAAAAGCGTTGCAAAATTACTGCCATTTTTTGAACTGGCAAATTTTTCGGGCACTTTTTTTCATAATAAACCCTAAAAGGGCTTTTTTTGATAATTTTCGGCATTTTTGAGCGGCAAAAGCGCCAATGGATGAGATAAATTTAGTACCTTAGCGCATTATTACTAACATTTATTGATAACACATAATCATTATGGCAAGTAAACGACAGATTAAGAAAGCTATCCAGAATGCCTGTGGCGACATTGCAGGCGAGTGCATCTTTGCAGAATCAGCATTCGGCGAGAACAAAATCGAGGAGTGGGACAGCATCATCATCGACACCGCCCTGCTCCAGCAAGAAGCCGTTAACCGCGTGAACAACAAGTTCGGCAAGAAGGTGAAAGAGTTTGCCAACCGCAAGGAGTACAACAAGGCTCGCCGTGCTTTCTTCCAGCAGTGTGAGAAGGAGCTGAGCGAGTACTTCACTGCTGAGGTGAACAACATCGCCAAGCGCATGAATGAGCTCATGCCCAAGAACAAGTAATCGTCATCTGCCCGTTGGAAGTCCTGCATGAATTTATCTGGTTGGATATTGAAAAAAGCCGGTTGGACTTTTAAGGTCAACCTGACGATGCCCGACAAATGCGTCATCGTCATCGCTCCGCATACCAGCAATTGGGATTTCATCCTGGGCGAACTCGGTATACACTCGGTGGGGATGAAGGCCGGCTTCCTGATGAAGGACACCTGGTTCTTCTTCCCCATGGGTCCTCTGCTCAAGTCCCTTGGCGGCATTCCCGTCAACCGCCGCCAACACGGCAACCTTACCCAATCGATTGTCGAGGCTTACAACACGACTCCCAAACTTGCCATCGGCGTCACCCCCGAGGGCACCCGCAGCGCCAATCCCAATTGGCACAAGGGTTCCATCTTCATGGCCAGGGATGCCCAAGTGCCACTGGTACTGGCCTACTTTGACTATGAGAAAAAAGTGGTTTGTATCGACCGCGAGTTTGAACTCAGCGACGACGCCGATGCCGACCTGTTGCGCATCAAGCAATACTTCCAGCAACACGGCCGAGGCAAGTATCCGGAGAAGTTTGTCACCGGTTTAGAATAATCTACAGGAATTGCGGGCTTTGTGCATCCGCAATTCCTCATTTCTAACTCATTATTAAATATGATTTCACGCAATCTGCGCGTCACACTCATTGAGGACGACATCGTTTGGGGTGACCGCAAAGCCAACATCAAGCAGCTGGAGCGCAACTTGCGCAACATGCCTGACGATACCGACCTGGTCGTCCTGCCGGAACTGTTCACTACTGGATTTATGACAGCAGACCGTGAAAAGGCTGCTGCCGTAGCCGAGTGGAACAGCGGTGACACGTTGCATACCCTGCGCCAACTGGCTGCCGAGTATCACGTGGGCATCATCGGCAGTTTTCTGGCCAATACCGCGGCACAGCTCTATAACCGCGCCTTCATCATCGAGCCTAACGGCGACGAGACCTATTACGACAAGCGTCATCTGTTCTCGTTTGGCGGTGAAGACAAGGTGTTCAATCATGGATTGACTGCCGCACCCATTGTGCGATTCCGCGGTTTCAACATCAAGCTGGTGGTGTGCTACGACTTGAGGTTCCCCGTCTTTTGCCGCAACGTGAACAACAATTACGATGTGCTTGTGGTCATCGCCAACTGGCCCAAGTCGCGCGAGAAGGTGTGGCGTACGCTGCTGGCAGCCCGTGCGATGGAGAATGAATGCTATGTGTGCGGTGTGAACCGGTGCGGCACCGATCCTGCAGGCGTGGAATACCCCGAGGGATCATCGCTGATCATCGATTTCAAGGGCAAGGTGATTGCCCAGCGCATGACCAGTCCCGTCATCACTGCCGACCTCTCCCCTGCCCAACTGGCGCAGTTCAGGGAGAAATTCCCTGCCTGGCGGGATGCCGACCCGTTTACCTTGAACATCTAGATACCGCGGCAGAGCCGCGGTCCACTTGACAACGACAACACGACAACACGGCAACACTACAGCCCTGTAATACCGCTTTATGGAGAAGCCTGCCCTCATAGAGTTGCTGGCGCCCGCACGTGACGCCGACATTGCCATTGCCGCCATCGACCATGGCGCTGATGCGGTGTACATGGGTGCGTCGCATCATGGCGCGCGTGCCGATGCGTGCAACACGCTGGATGACGTGCGCAGGGCCTGCGATTACGCTCACAAGTTTGGAGGCCGCATCTATGCGACGGTCAACACACTCGTCTATGACAATGAGCTGATGGAGGTTGAACGACTCGTTCATGAGCTGTACCGCATCGGCGTGGATGCGCTCATCGTCCAAGACCTTGGGCTGCTGCGCCTGGACTTGCCACCCATTGCCCTGCATGCCAGCACCCAATGCGACCTGCGCACCCCGGAAAAAGCCCGTTTCCTTGAGAGCCTCGGGTTCTCCCAGTTGGTTATGGCACGCGAACTGACACTGGACGAAATCAGGGCAATTCGCCAGGTGACTACCGTTCCGCTCGAGGCATTCGTTCACGGGGCGTTGTGCGTGAGCTACAGCGGCCGTTGCGCCATCAGCCAGGTGTTGAAGGGGCGTAGCGCCAACCGTGGCGAGTGCGCCCAGTTGTGCCGTCTGCCCTACGACCTCGTTGACGGCAAAGGGCGAATTCTTGTTAAAGGCAAGCATCTGCTCTCGCTGCGGGACATGTCGAGACACGATCGACTGGAGCAGATGATGGCAGCAGGCGTCTCATCGTTCAAAATCGAAGGCCGGTTAAAGGACGTAGGCTACGTTAAAAACGTGGTGGCCTATTATCGTCACGCCATCGACCAAGTCATTGCCCGTCAGCCGGAACGCTACCGCCGCACCTCATTCGGCAAAGTGGATCTCACCTTTGAGCCCTCGCTGGAGAAGAGTTTTAACCGTGGATTTACCCGTTACTTCCTGGACGAACGCCATCCCAAAGACGGCACCGCTATGGCATCTGTCGATACGCCAAAATCCCAAGGGGAGTACCTGGGACGCGTTGTGCGGTGCAACGGCAACGAACTCACTATCGACACCCGTGCCACACTGGCTAATGGTGACGGATTGAGTTATTTTGACACCCAGGGAGAGTTTACGGGAACCCGAGTCAACCTAGCTCTGGGCGGCGGAACAGTACTGCTGCGCGAGCGTGTTGCCATACCTCGCGGCACAGCCATTTACCGCACAGGAAACAAAGCATTTGATGACCGGCTCAACAAACCCTCGGCAAACCGCAGTATCGCAGTCGATGCTACCCTGCGATACACTGGCGGCATGCTGACACTTACTCTTGCCGATGAACGCGGAAACCGTGTGACCCATGCCATTGAATGCGACCTGCAAGCCGCCGACAAGCCCCAAGAGGCACGTCAGACTGCTGAATTAGCCAAAATGGGCGGTACTATCTATCGTTTGGATGACGCTCAGGTTGCCGGCAATGTGTTCATACCAGCCTCACTGCTTTCCAGGCTGCGCCGTGAGACCGTCGAACTGCTTGACCGTGCCCATCTCATCACACGTCCTGTGGACAAAAGGCGACCTGAAGCCAAAAACGCCTCCTGCCCAACCACTAAGTTAGAGCCTGCTGATAACGTCGCCAACCACCTTGCCGAACAGCTCTACCGTGACCATGGCGTAATCGATATGGTACCCGCTCTTGAGGCGGGCGCCACAGTAACGGCCTCTACCCCACTGATGCACACGCGCTACTGCATCCGCCGCCAACTCGGCGCCTGCCTGAAAGGCAAAAATGCCAACGTCCTGCCCCGCGACATCTTCCTGAAAACCGGCAGCACCCTCCTCCAGGTCACCTGCAACTGCAAGGCCTGCGAGATGACCCTCACCCAGCACAAGCAATAACCCCACTCCTTTAAACCTTACCAGTAATAGGATCCCCATCCGACACTTCAAAATACATCAAACCATCCATTTGATGTATTCTTCAGTTTTACAGTTTTATCTTGTCCTCATGGTCTCTTATTATGTCGTTTTCAAGTTCAATTTTTTTCTTGTCGTTCTTCCTCATACTCCATCGGAACAATATCCATGGCGTAAATGTCTTTTTTGTCGTATAGGTAAAACTTTTATATGTGCCAGTGCTTACAGTCGTCCGACTTCTCGGATTGCCTATAAAACTTGTGCATCCTATTGACAGCAAAATGTCAGGAGTGAAACTGTATGAGAGCGTGAGGTTGCTTTCCGGATTGTAGTTCTTTGTCTGTGAGAATTCAGTGTTTATGTAGTTCTGATAGGAGAAATTGGTTCGCATCTCGAACTTTCCCCATCTCCTGCTCAAAAGCAAAATGCCTGTGAAATGCTTTTTTGCCCCAACTGTTGTATAATAATTTACGTTGTGGGCTATGTCCATCAGCAAGAAGAATCCTTTTATGCTCCATGACATGTTGTACTTCAACTGTAGCGAGCGGAAACGCCCTATGTTCTTATATGTTGTCAGCAGCACACCATTGTCTTCTGCAAGATGGACAGGCTCGATAATGTCGCGAGATATTCCGTATGAAATACTTGTGCCGAGTGCCAGCCCACCGCTGAAATATGAGGCATTCCAACCAAATGCGTGCGTTTTTGACGGCATAAGATAAGGATTTCCATGACTGACAAGAAGCGTATCGGCTGATGTGTTGTATGGGTTAAGCATAGCAACAGAGGGTGGTGTGTTACTATATGTGTAGCTGACTTTTGTACTGATACTGTTTGTTATGTTGCAGTACATGCCAAATGACAATCTCGGCCTGAAGTAATGATGATGAATGCTGTCAGACTTCATAGATACATACTCCATTCCTGCTGTGACGTCGTATGTTAGTTTTGGTGTAAGCATACCATTATATCCTGCAAATACATACTCATTCAAACGATGGTGCTTGAAAAGATAACTTCCGATGCCGATGTTTTCAATTCTATCGTAAGAGTATTGCATCTCGTTCCCTATATTCAGACTCCCGCCATTGTCGAAATCTTTGGAATAATCCAGTGTCCATGTAGTCAGTTTGCGGTCATTGTCATATTTTAGGGTGTTCACATCTCCCATTCCATTTAAACTCTCTTCCAATCTGCTTGTGTTATTCGCATGATTATCAGAATAAACAGCATATAACTCCATTTCCTCGTTATCAGAGAATATATGTTTATAATATGACGTTGCTGAAAACAGATTTGAATGGTAGTCACTAGTGTTGTTACGAGTGATGCTGTGCTCGTTCAGTTCGCCAGAAGACATGTTTCGGCTTGTTTCCTTGCTTGCGTTACCTTGAACATATGCGGCAAAATAGTCTCTTGCTGAAATGCGCCACTTAGCCATCAGGGAAAAATCATAGTCTTTGATTTTACTTTTTGACTCACCAGAGTATTTTTTGGTGAGCTCTGGCGTTTCCAAATTGTAGGTGTTCGTTTTACTGCCGTGACCTGTGCTGAAAAAAGCATCGCCATAGAGTGAGATGCGGCTGTTTCCAATCTCAAATTTTGGAGATGCGAAATATGATTTTTCAGGGTAGTCGGCACGTACCGATTGCTGTATGTATGTGTAAAGCGATGTTTCTTTCAGTTTTATGTTCATAATGCGTTTTACGCCTTGCCGCATATACTTCGCTCCCACTACATCTATAATCTCCACTGACTTTATTCGAGAAGGATCTATCGGGCTTATACCGGAATTCACTCGCATACCGTCAATGAGTATCATCATCGACTGGCCGTCGGAAGATCGCACACTTTCACTAACAGGATCGCTATAGAGTAGTGGTATTTCCTGCAAGGCGACAAAAGGGTTTCCACTTTCTTTCACTTTCTTTGAAAGATAAAAAACATGTCCCTTTGATGTGGGACGGCTATTTCTCCCCATGACCACAACGCTGTCAAGCATAATGCTTCTCGTTTCGAGAATGAAATCAAGGGTGACATCTTGGTCTATCGCCACAGAATCATCCCTGCTAGTGAACCCCATGCAACTAACTACTACTTGATATTTTCCTTGTGGCACTTTGCCAGTGCGGTATTCTCCGTTCATATCTGTAAGTGCCAATACCTCCAGTTCTCCATTCAAGTATAGATATATTTGCGCTTCATTTATACCAATTCCATTTTCATCAGTTACTCTTCCTTGCATACAATACTGAGCAAAGGCGGATAATGGTATTAGCAAAAATATGCAAATTAGTTTTGTTATACTTTTCATTGTATTAAGATTAGTTACAAACCCGTTGGCGGGATTAAATAGTTAACATAAAGATGTCCAAGAAGTAGCGCATGCCTCTGATTTTTAGCAATTTAATGGTAATCAAAACATTAAATTCAGATCACCGTACGCACAACTTGTACGCAAATTTCGTCAAAATCCTTGATGTCTGCAAGAGTTTTTCAAAGAAAACTCGTTAATGAACTCGGCAATCTGCCTCGACCTGGTGCGGTCCCGAAGTTCAGCGATCTGGAAGCAATAGCTCTTAATCTGATGGCCGAAAGCATGAGCACCGATAGCAAAAAATATCTGTTCGCAATGCTGGAAGACTGCTGCAGCGAAGTGCCGAACTTGATCTCGCGCCTCCAATATCAATGACCGGCACAAATACGCTGCATCCTGTCTAGAAATCATTGTGACAAAGGTCAATCTATGTAATCCGAGCTTTTGGCTCAGAAGGCTTTTTTGGCATCTTGTGCGTTTTGACCTTGCACAGGCAAACGAATGGGTACTACTTTTGCACTATAAAGGGCCGATCCTGCTTTTAACATCTCGTTAACAATCCCGCACCACCCTTTTTAAACAAGCGTTCCTTGACATGTTTTTGACAACCAGCATATTGCGGAAATGACCATTTATGCTTCAACACTGCTTTTTGACACCACATTTTACCTGCCCATCTCGTAAAATGGCAAAAACCAGCAGTTAAAACCAACAAGTAAAAATACTTTTTACTACCTTTGCCGTCGATATGAAAAAAGACACGATACAACTGATCATCATACTGGCCGTGCTGGCAGCCGTGGTTGTTGCCATCCTGAAGTTTATGCCGCACGACATTGTTACGATTTACAACTGGTATAAGGAGCATTTGACCTACGGCACCATTCTGTTGCTGATGGCTATCGAAAGCTCCTTTATCCCGTTCCCGAGCGAGGTGGTCATCCCGCCAGCAGCCTATTTTGCTGCCCGCAACGGCGACATGAACATTATCATGATTGTCGTGATTGCCACTCTGGGTGCACTCATCGGGGCCGTTATCAACTATGTGCTGTCGCTGCTCATCGGGCGCCCCGTGGTCTATGCCTTTGCCAACAGCCGCATTGGCCACATGTGCCTGATCGATGCAGAAAAGGTGGAGAAAGCCGAGGCCTATTTTGACCGTCACGGTGCCATCTCGACCTTCCTGGGCCGACTGATTCCCGCTATCCGCCAGCTCATCTCCATTCCTGCCGGCCTGTCGCGCATGAACTTCGGCACCTTTGCCCTGTTCACTTCGCTGGGTGCCGGCATCTGGAATGCGGTGCTTGCAGGCTTGGGCTACTGGCTGAGCCAGCATTTCCCCGAAGAGGAACTGCTTGTCCAGCTCGAACACTACAACCGCTACCTGTCGTGGGCGGGCTATGCACTGGCCATCTTTATCGTCCTCTTCCTGGCCTATCAGGCCATCAAGAAGCGCCCCACTTCCCGACATACTCCCAACTCCTAACTTCTCACTCCTAACTATTATGAAAGTATCTCCCTCCCTGTTATCAGCCGACTTTGGCAACCTGGCCAAAGACATCGACATGGTGAACCGCAGCGAAGCCGACCTGCTGCACCTCGACGTGATGGACGGCGTGTTCGTGCCTAACATCTCATTCGGTTTCCCTGTCATCAAATACGTGCAAAAGCTGAGTCAAAAGCCCCTCGACGTACACCTGATGATTGTTGAGCCGCAAAAGTTCATCAACGAGGTGCGTGACTGTGGCGCAGCCATCATGACCGTTCACCAGGAGGCTTGCGTCCACCTCAACCGCGTTGTACAGCAAATCCACGACGCAGGCATGCAGGCTGGCGTATCGCTCAACCCCGCCACGCCTGTATCGATGCTCAAGGATATCATCTGTGACGTGGACCTCGTGCTGCTGATGTCGGTCAACCCGGGCTTTGGCGGCCAGAAGTTCATCGTCCAGACCTTGAACAAGGTGCGCGAACTGCGGCAACTCATCGCCCTTAACGGATCCAATGCCCAGATTGAGATTGACGGCGGCGTGAACGACGTCACCGGTGCTCAACTCGCTCAGGCAGGGGCCGATATCCTTGTTGCCGGCAGCTACGTTTTTGGCGCCGACGATCCCATCAAGACCATCGAAGGACTGAAAAATCTGTGAAAATATTTTGTCAGGTGGAAAATTTGCCCTAACTTTGCACCCGCTTTGGGAGAGAAATCCCAGATAGCTTGACTGGAAAGGTGCCGGAGTGGTCGATCGGGGCGGTCTCGAAAACCGTTGTACGCTTTGCGTACCGTGGGTTCGAATCCCTCCCTTTCCGCAAAACAAATGTAATGAATTGATTTTCAATTCATTACATTTGTTTTTCACACCTACTGGGACGTCATAGAGACGGTTTTATTT
>ONKU01000028.1 GCA_900318535.1 uncultured Prevotellaceae bacterium
GCCCCTCGACTTGCATGTGTTAAGCCTGTCGCTAGCGTTCATCCTGAGCCAGGATCAAACTCTTCGTTGTTGTATTATCGTTTTTTCTATCTCTAGAATTAATGAAAACGCAACACTCGACCTGAGTTCCAGTTTCTCTTCCCGGCCTCTTTCATCAGGGTGAATCTCGTATCTTACTGCCTGTTGTACATCGTTTTAAACGATTTGGAATCGACGGGAACAACTATTACATTGTCCCTTGTTCTCTTGTACTACTCGTTGCTGCAAACATGTCAAAGAGCTATCGTTTGACGCCACATCAGTGGCGAAAAGCGGTGCAAAGGTACTGCCATTTTTGAAACTGACAAATTTTTTCGCAACTTTTTTTCGTCGAAATTATTGACAATTCTGCAAAAATTTACCCCAACAAACTGATTGACAGTTCATTGGGGTAAATAAAAAATTTTTCGTTTTTACTAAAAATAATAGGTACTATTTTTAGGGCATCATTCTGAAGACGCGGATGCCGATGTTTGTCTTAGAACGCTCCAGGTATTTGAACAGGGGTTTGCCCTCGAGCATCACCTTGCCGCCCGACATCGAAGCGTCGAGCAGATAGGGGTCGCCCTTGTCGTCGACAATGATGATGCCGTTGTGGGATACATCCAGGCCCTCGGTCTTGGTAACCAAGGAGACGAAGTCACCTGAGCGCAACGCGGCCTTCACCGCCTTGTCGTTGAGCCACGAACGCTTCACGTAGGGGAAACGATGGCGGCGCAGCTCGTAGCGGCGGATCTTCTCCACCATGACGCTATCGTTCTTGAGCTGGCGGTAACTGTCGGTGTGGTGGGTCATGTAGTCGATGTTCTTGATCATGTAATCGACATGAGGCAGGTCGGGGGTAACCTCGACGAGGTTGCCGCGGATATGGTTATCGATAATCCATTCGCTGATGTAGTGGATCCTGCTAGAATAGTCCCCCATCTCGCCGCCACGGTAACGGACGTTCTCGATGTTTGCGGCAAAGTCGCGCCAGGAATAACGCCGGTTGAGGGTGGCACGCGTGAGCGAATAGAGCGTCTCGATAAAGGTGAGGCAATCCAGCTCGTGGATGTTGATGGTGAGCATTTCCTTGTCGCCCTCGAGGGTGTGGGCGACGTAGGGCGTGCCCAGCAGCTGGCGGGCATAGAATTCGATGAGGGCATTGGCATCACTGAGGCCGCTCTCGTAGCCCTTCATCAACAACTGGTTGATGAGGACCGTATCACCATCGCAATGGAAGCGCATCTGTGCCATGGTGGCGGCATGAGCCACCTGCTGTGAGGATTGCTTGGGAGCACAGGCCACCAAAAGGGTAAGCATCAAAAAAATAAGTTTCTTCATCATTTGCTCTTTTTGTTGTTTTAGGGCACAAAAATACAAAAAATCTCAATCTATCGGACATCGGGAGGCAATTTTCAGCCACATCCTGCACATTATAATAAAATAAAGTAATCTGTTGACGAAAAAAGGCAGGCCGCCCAAAACGGGTGGCCTGTCTTGATATCAGGGTCTGACAAAGGGCAGACTCAGTTCGCACTCAGCAAGATGTCAATCAATGCGGTGACGTCGGCAATGTTGATTATGCTAGAGCAGTCAACGTCGGCATTCAATTCATTGAACGGCTGAGGATTAGCGCCAAGCAAGTAGTCAATCAGGCAAGTGACGTCAGCAATGTTGACAAAGCCGTCATCATTTACATCACCCAGGCGAACCGGTGTCGACGTCTCGGTCACGTTGATCAGGTAGAGCTCCCTCCTGTCGCTTACCGGTGAATGCTCAGCGTCATCAGGCGTCAGGCCCATGCCGAACTGTTGACGGAGCTCAAATGCCCTGACGATACCCGTCAACTCGTAGCCATAATTCACCCGTATTGAACTACCGGGATTGTAGGAGCCCATGTCCTCCCAATAGCCTTTCTTGACCGTTGCCAAGAAAGCGCCAGACAGGTTCTCGGGGTTGACATCATTTTCACTCTTGGGAATCACCATCACAAAGGTGGTGTCGTTGAGCTGCTCTCGGCAGACTGCGTTGCAGACGTCCACAAACTCCTGCGCCTTGGGCTCTATCAAGAAATAATCGGTCTGATAAACGAAGTTAGCGGGCGTGTAAGTGTTGGGCGTGTAGGATTCTCCTGTCGTTGCGATGGGATTGACACGCAGCTCGATGGTGGGATTCAGGCGGTCGATGAGCGTACCGACCACGGTCTGTCCCAGCAACAGGTCTCGCAGACCCGGCTCCGTATCATCGACGGGTACAGCCTCCTTGAGGATGAGTTGGGCCCAATTGCTTTGGTCAACATCTTCGCTAGCGGGAGTATATTCGGGCACAGGCAATGACTGCGTATTGTAGCTGGGATTAATGGCATCGCCATTATCATCCTTTGCCCACAGCCACTTGCCCTGGTCGTTGAGCCAAACACCAGTCAAGTCGTTGGCAATCACATACTCCTTGCCCACTTCGCCATTCCTGACGATGTCGGCAAGCGTCATCACGTTGTTGTTGACTACGCCCACCAGTCCACTGGTGTTGTAATATCCGCCGTTGACAAAGGCGAAGTCCGTTGTCTGCGTCCACTGATTGCCGTTATCACTGAAGATCACCTTGTTCGGTGCATCAGTGAGGTCGCCATTGTAAACCCATCGGTAAATGAGGTTGCCGTTAGGCGCAACGCCGACGGGGGTTGCAAGCACTTCGCCGGGCCAGCTGCTGCCGGTATAGATCGACGTCTGGTTGGTCACCCATGCACAGGGTTCGGCATAGTGGGCATCGTTCTCGAAATAGCAGTAGAACACATCATCACCCATACCTGTAGCACATGAGGGCAAAACCGCCGGCTCCTCAACGGGAACGCTACTGTAGCCCGTATTGCCGTCATAGTTGAAGTAGTGGTCGCCCGGAGTAAGACCCGTGATGTTCTCGGTCTGAGCGCCGTTTCCGTTATGGAAGATGACGTTGAGCGACGCGGCCTCCTGTGAGTAACAGTACCAGCCCTGCTCGTTCTTTTCGGTCAACAGCGTGCCAGGCCAGGCCACGGGTGCGACATCCTGGCCGTCGATCACCTCCCAAGCGTAGATGTAGGGATCATTGTCGGCCTTGACGTAGATGTTCACCTTATTGTCACTGCCACCGCCAGTGCCGCTGACGAAATAGGTGCGGGCCACCTGATTGATGACGGTGCCGTTATGGAGCACACCGGCCCTGAGCACATGGCTGCCTTCGGTATCAAACGCCACTGAGCCCTCATAGGTAATCTGAGTGCCGTTGGTCGCCGAGGGTTCGCTGCCGTCGGTGGTATAGACAATCACCGCATTGCTGTTGCTGGCCGTGAGGCGCGGCGCGATCGAGTGGTCATATTCGCCACTGGCCAGATCGATGGAAACGATGGGATTGTGCAGCGCACGGGTATAGGTTGCCGTCACGTCATGGGCCACACCGTCGGTGATACTGAAGAACACGTCACTGGTGACACCCATGATGTCGGCCGTCTTGGACGCATCATTGCCATAGCTCAAAACCAGATTGATTCGGCTGGCGTCGATCATGGCATGCAGCCAGGTGACACCGCCGATGATGACACGGTTATCGTAGCTGTACTGCCAGCCGGGGAAGCTGCCCGTCAGACTATTGTTGCTGTCATCAAAGGCATAAATCCACGGCAGGTTGCCGCCGTCATACTTCACATAAACCATGATGTGGTCACTGCTGGCGCTGCCGTCCATCACATACTCACGGGTCACGATGCTGTTGTCGCGCACCTCTCCATTGGCCAGCACGCCCACCTTGAGCGTTGTCGTGTGGTCAAACGACAGATTGATGCCCGCGGTATCGGTAATCTGTTTGCTGTAGACGTTGGGTTGACGCCCGTCAGTCGTATAGACCAGCACAGTGCCCTCGGTCGAAGGCTTCACGTTCACGGTGACAGGCGCATTATAGTTGCCGCTGGTCTTGTCGATGACAGGATAGCCATAGACCAGGTTCTGCTTGACGTTGCTGTCCACCTTGCCCGCCAATGAAGCGGTGATGCTCAGGCGGCAAGTGCCCTGGGTGTTACACCACACCTCGGCAAAGCCGTCGGGGATGCCGGCGCCAACGGCCTCATCGCCCAGCTGCAGGTACAGTTCGCCCTTCTCGCCGGTAACGCGCCACGAGATACCGTAATCGCCTGTCATGATGGGATCCCAGGCGGTGCTCTGGTTGGTGATGCCGGCAGTGCGGCGGGCCTTGACAAAGCGCACAATCAGGTCATGCCACTCGGGGTGCATGAAGTGGGGATAGAACAGGCACGGCGTGCCCGGCATGGCCAGAATGAAGCAGTTGGCCTCGACAATCTGGTTGTTGACGCGATGCATGTAGTTGCTGTTGCTGGCATCGGTGGGCAGGTCCTTGAACGTGTCGTGGTTGTCGATGAAGGTCACGGCATAGCGCTTGAAGCGGTAGTCCCAGATGAGACCGTCGTTCTTCAGTGCACGGAAGCTATGTCCGCTCAGGTCACTGAACGCCTGCCTGATTTGCTCCTGCAAGGGGAAGTCAAACGCTGCGCTCTGGAAGCCGCCCTCGTCATAGACACCCTTGATCCACTCCTTGATGTCGCCCGATGTGCCCCAGAACTCGCCCACCGAGAAAGTGGGCCTTACCATGGCGTTGTAGTAAGCGAAATGCTTGGGCTCGAAACCACGGGCGTAGTCATAGCGGAAGCCGATGTAACCCAGTTCATCCTTGAGGTAGCGCAGATAAGTGAGCTCTTTCTGCTGTGTGACGGGGCTGTGGTGGTCAATGTCACGAGCCCAGGGGCCCTTGCCGGCATCGCCGCCGCAGTCTGAGTTTCCGCTGCCCATGCCACACTCATCATCCCAGCAGATGTCCCTGCACTTGCCGTCCCAGTCCCAGTCCCACTGGATACTGTAGGTCTTGCCCGTTGTGGGTCCGACAACGTCAACCTCATCCACGAAGTCGTAGGCGTATTTTACATTATCGTCCCATGTGCTCAAGCCACCCTTGTGGTTGGCCACCACATCCTCCATGGCACCTGTTCCGGCGGCCTTGTAGGCACTGATGAGGTTAATCAGCTCGGATTCGGTACCGAAATAGCTTTTAGGATTCCATGTCCTGCCATTGACCTCATAGGTCTGGCCACGGCCGTGGTCCAGGTAGAACACGGGCACAAATCCCATGCAGTCGGGGTTGTTGATAATGTCACCGTAATGGGTGCATACCCACGAGCCGTTGTGGCCGGCACGCCAGGCCTCTCCCTCGGTAACAAACACGCTCTGGTCGGAACATACCGTAGCACCGCTCTGCGGGAGCCACAGCAAGTCGATGTAGGGGGCAATGTTGTCCTTCTGGTTCAACAATTCGGCCCAGGTGGTCACGGGGAGATACCACTCATCGTTTTCACCCCATCCGGCGCCATACATCGTGGCCATCGTCTGGTTAGGCTGATCGCCAGCAGGTCGGAAACTGTCCCAGAAGAAGCCCTGCAGCACAACGCCTCCATAGTTTGACGGCCATCCTTGAGCCATCATGCCCAGCGGCGCCATCAGCGCCACCATGAAAACAAGTAAAAACTTTTTCATAAGCCTTGAATTCTTAAGTTAATTCATCATTTTGTTTTACAACGGCAAAGATAAAAGAATTATCTGACTATTTATCATATTCTGAAGGTGATTTTCGAAAATCTATCAACAATAACCAAATTAAACCAATCTTTTTACGGCATGTCTAAAAAAATGTGTAATTTAGCACGTTGAAAAGATGAACAAGAAACGCTTTTTCATAGCTGTGGCCGCGGCGTTGCTGACGGCATGCAGCCTGTGGGCCAAGGATGACGAGATCATCGTCACCCGCCAGTTGACCATGTCGCAGCGCAACAGTCTGCCCGAAAAGACCATCACAGTGGAGGTGAAGCACCTGGCCTTCAACAAGAAAGCCGATGCAGGCCTCATCGATGCCATCACCCAAGTGATGGACACCATCGCCAGCGAGGACTACCTGAACCGCACCTTCGTGATGATGCTGGAACCCAAGAGCGACGGCACGATAGCCATTGCCGCCCGCAACGACGACATCGTGACGCGCGGCAGCAAGGACCCGGCCATCTACTACGGCAAGCTGGAGCACAGCCGCTACCACTTCGTCGTGCTCACGGGCAAGGACAACCTGGGGCTGCTGGAACAGACGTTCAAGCGGCAGGGCAAGGTGAAATTTGTGCAGGAGTTCGAGTTTGTGGACTTCCCCACCCCTCGCTATCCCACCAACGTCATCGGGGAGTGGTCGCCCGGCAACGGGTTCAAGTGGATGACGGTCATCATCAACGAGGACCCCAATGCCGACCGAGACTCGTTTGACCTCCCCGCGAGAGTCCAAGATTTCAACCAATAAACTATATAACGATGAACCAAGACCTTAAAAACAACCGGAATTATGTGATTGCCATCGGACGCCAGTTTGGCAGCGGTGGCCGCGAGGTGGGTCAGCGTGTGGCCCAACTGCTTGATATCGACTACTTTGACAAACAACTGCTGCTCGAGGCATCCAAGGCCAGTGGCATCAATGCCGAGATGTTTGAGGCCGCCGACGAGCGCACGCCCAAGTTCTTCCCCAGCCTGTGGCCGCTGAACCTGGCCATGGCGGGCTCGACCTTCATGGGCGACGTGACGATGACCGACGACAGCATCTACAAAGCACAGTGCCAAGTGATGAAAGACCTGGTGGACCGCAAGTCGTGCGTCATCGTGGGCCGAACGGCCGACTATGTGCTGCGCGACCACTGCCCCGTCATCAGCGTGTTCCTGCACGCCCCCATCGACGACCGCGTCAGGCGCATCATGGAGCGCGGCGACTGTGACACCCGCGAGGCCGCCGAGAAACGTGCCGACAAGGCCAACAAACTGCGCGCCGAGTACTACAACTTCTACACCGACAAGCTGTGGGGCCACGCCGAGAGCTACGACCTGTGCCTGGACTCCAGCCTGCTGGGCGTCGAGGGAACCGCACAACTCATCGTCGACTACGTCAAGCGCCGCCTGGAATAAAACGACAATGCTCTTTTCATAATAGGAAAACAATAAATCTTAATATGAAAAAGACATTCTTAGTTTTTTTAGTCGCTGCCATGGCTTTATTCTCGGCCCATGCACAGACAAGAGCAGACTTGAGCGAAGCAGCTATTAACGGCCTGGACGAGGCTTACATGCTGTCCAATACAGGAAAGACCGAGGCCGCAATGAAAATCCTGAACAAGCTGGACAAGGAGAGCCCCAACAATTACAGCGTGCTTTGGGGAATAGGCTTTGCCTACCAAATGTCTGGGGAATACAACAAGGCCCTTGAAATATGCAAACGGATGGAAAACCATCCGGCTGCCTCCTATCACGCCTATCAACTCGAGGGAAACACCATGCAAAGAATGGGAAAGGAGGAAGAAGCCATCAAAGCTTATAACCGTGGCCTTGAGCGTTTCCCCAATAGTGCCGTGCTCTATATTGAACAAGGAAAGATAGCAGATGGGAAACAGGACTACGACAAAGCTTGCGAGCTGTATGAAAAAGCCATCGAAGCTGAGCCGAGTGAGCCGTGGTCCTACTGGTTCCTGGCAGTTCTTTATGCCGATACAACCGAGCCCGCCTGGTCCATTATGTATGGCGAGGCGGGTCGCCTACTGACCATGAACAAAGATGAATACACTGAAGACACTAAACAACTGAGTGAATTATTGAATTATGTCTATCATGACAACATCGGCATCCCTGTCGAGGAGCCTTATCCCGTATGGATCCCCAGCTATTGGGACCAAACCGACGACTCTACCGGCACAACGCAAGAGCGCTTGCCGTTTCCTGTGGCATTCAATCAGGAAATGGCAAAAGCGTTGATACCCGAAACCGAGGTAACGCTTCAATCAATCATTGATGTGCGTGGACGCTTCATCGATTCGTTTTTTGAACGTTTCACCGATAACTATGACGTGCCCATTTTTGACTACCAACGCCTGGTGCGGCAAAGCGGTCATTGGCAGGCCTATAATATGATGTTGTTCGGGTTGGCAGACCAAGATGGCCAAAACCACTGGTATGAGACCGATCCAACCGCCCGAGAGCAGATGGAAGCGTTTACCCAATGGTATGAAGAGCATCCATTCACCTCGACAGCCGAGAGACCTACCCTGGCCTCCAAAGTGTACCGCCAACAACCTTAGCATCCCTACAAATCAAGAGAATTGTTTATGGGCGAGTTTTCACATCTTTTAGGATGAAAAGGTTGTGGGGGTGGAAGATTGTGTGTATCTTTGGCTTTCTTTTTGTGAAGTAAATCCGAACGAGAGAATGACTGATAAAATCACCAATAAAATCACTAAGATTGTGTTGACCGGTGGCCCTTGCGCGGGCAAGACGACGGCGATGGCACAGATCATCGAGCACTTCAGCAGCCTGGGTTTCCAGGTGTTTGCGATTCCCGAGGTGCCCACGATGTTCAGCAGCGCCGGCATCAACTACCTGACACAGAACAAGGCCCTGTTCTTTGAGGCCGAGAAATCGACGCTTAATATCCAGCTGGCACTCGAGGACCACTTCGCCAAGATGGCGGCCCAGTGCAGCAAACCCGTGCTCATCGTGTGCGACCGCGGCACGATGGACATCAGCGCCTATGTATCGCCCGAGATATGGGAAGCGTTGACCGAGGAGATGGGCACCAACACCGTGAAGCTGCGCGATGCCCGCTACGAGGCCATCCTGCACATGGTGACCGCCGCTGCCGGTGCCGAGCAGTTCTACACCAACGAGAACAACAAGTTCCGCAGCGAGGACGTGGAGATGGCGCGTGAGCTCGACCGCAAGGTGCTGAGCGCATGGACGGGCCACCCCCACCTGAGGGTCATCGGCAACCACATGGACTTTGAGGACAAGCTGCGACAGGTGCTCAACGAGATTTCGACCGTGCTGGGCGTTCCCAGTCCCATCGAGAAGGAACACAAATACATCGTCGAGGTCACGGGCGACATTCCCGACTATACCGAGAGCGAAATCACCCAGACCTACCTGCTAAGCGAGCCGGGCACCGAGATGCGCGTGCGCAAACGCGGCTGGCAGGGCAGCTACGTCTATTTCCAGACCATCAAGAAGACCGTGAGCAGCGACAAGCAGATCGAGACCGAGCGCCGCATCACCGCACAGCAGTATGTGGACCTGTTGCAGCTTGCCGATCCTGCCCGCAAGCCCATCAGCAAGATGCGCAAGTGCTTCGTGTGGAAGAACCGCTACTTCGAGCTGGACACTTACATTGAGCCCAAGCTGGGCATGCAGATTCTGGAACTCGAGGGCGTCAAGGAAGGCGACGAGGTGGAATTCCCGCCCTTCATCAAGGTCATTGAGGACATCACCGGCAACGAGAAGTACTACAACTACCAGCTCTCGCTGCGGTAAACAACAGACTGCCGCGGCCGAGCCACGGCACACGTAACCGACGAAAAATCCCCTGGGCGATGCCCAAGGGATTTTTTTCGTTAACCGGTGTGGCCACTCGTCAGTTGGCCTTGTACTTGTAGATGTCCACCAGCTTCATGTCAAAAATCAGGTTGCTGTAAGGCAGCAGCTCATCGCTCTTTTTGGTGGAGCCGTAACCCTGCTTGTAAGGGATGATCACGGTGCAGCTGTCGCCCACGTGCATGTTGGTCAATGCAATCATCCATCCCTCGACATTGTTGCTGACCAGCGAACGGTAGATGCTGTCGGTCCTAGTGACCGATGCCGACGTGTAAGACGAATCGACGCGGGTGCCGTCATACAGGCGCAGGAGATACTTCACATCCACGGTCGAGGTTACCAGGGGGACCAGGTTGTCGCGCGTAAGTTCCCGATTGTTGTGCCAGCGAATCAGCACCTGTGCCGACGGATCCCAAGGAGCCGTCAACTGGGTATATTGCCCCGATGCAGCCTGCAACTGGTACCACTCGTCATTGTTCTGGCGCCAGCCCTTGTACTCGTCCTCGACACTCTTGCCCAGACACGAGTCCAGCATCGTGATGGCCACGACGGCCATGATGACGGTATATAAAACCTTCTTCATTTTATTAGGCTTATAAAATTACATCAATTTACGCAAAACGTTGTTCAGGCTGCACTCGCGGGCGAGGATGGCGGGCAGGTCGGCGATGGCCACGCGCTCCTGCTGCATGGTGTCGCGGTCGCGCAGGGTGACGGTGTTGTCTTCCAGCGTCTGGCCGTCCACGGTGACGCAATAGGGAGTGCCGATGGCATCCTGGCGGCGATAGCGCTTGCCCACGGTGTCCTTGTCCTCGTAGTGGCAGGCGAAGTCAAACTTCAACATGTTCATGATCTCGTGAGCCTTTTCGGGCATGCCGTCCTTGCGGACGAGCGGCAGGATGGCGCACTTGATGGGGGCCAGGGCCTTGGGCAGGTGCAGCACCACGCGGGTATCGCCACCCTCAAGCTGCTGCTCCTCGTAGCTGGAGCACATCACCGACAGGAACATGCGGTCCACGCCAATCGAGGTCTCGATGACGTAGGGGGTGTAGCTCTCGTTCATCTCGGCATCGAAGTACTGGATCTTCTTGCCCGAGAACTTGGCGTGCTGGCTCAGGTCGAAGTCGGTGCGGCTGTGGATACCCTCCACCTCCTTGAAGCCGAACGGCATCTTGAACTCGATGTCGGTGGCAGCGTTGGCATAGTGGGCCAGCTTCTCGTGGTCGTGGAAGCGGTACTTCTCGTCGCCCAGGCCGAGGGCCTTGTGCCAGCGCAGACGGGTCTCGCGCCAGAAGTCGAACCACTTCAGTTCCTCGCCAGGACGTACAAAGAATTGCATCTCCATCTGCTCAAACTCGCGCATGCGGAAGATGAACTGACGGGCCACAATCTCGTTGCGGAAGGCCTTGCCGATCTGTGCGATGCCAAAGGGGATGCGCATGCGGCCGGTCTTCTGCACATTCAGGAAGTTCACGAAAATGCCCTGTGCGGTCTCGGGACGCAGATACACGTCCATCGTCGAGTCGGCGCTGCTGCCCATCTGGGTCTTGAACATGAGGTTGAACTGACGCACGTCGGTCCAGTTCTTGGTACCGCTCACGGGGTCCACGATCTCGTAATCGACGATGATCTGCTTCAGCTCGGCCAGGTCGTTGTCGTTCATGGCCTTCTCGTAGCGGGCATGCAGTTCGTCACGCTTCTTCTGGTTCTCGAGCACGCGGGGATTGGTCTGGCGGAACATCGCTTCGTCAAACTTGTCGCCGAAGCGCTTGGCGGCCTTCTCGCATTCCTTGTTCATCTTCTCCTCGATCTTGGCAATCTCGTCCTCGATGAGCACGTCGGCGCGGTAGCGCTTCTTGCTGTCGCGGTTGTCAATCAAGGGGTCGTTGAATGCGTCCACGTGGCCTGAAGCCTTCCAGATGGTCGGGTGCATGAAGATGGCGCTGTCGATGCCCACGATGTTCTCGTGCAGCAGCGTCATGGCCTCCCACCAGTAGCGCTTGATATTGTTTTTCAGCTCTACGCCGTTCTGTGCATAGTCATACACAGCGCCCAAGCCGTCATAGATTTCACTCGAAGGGAACACAAAGCCATATTCCTTGGCGTGCGACACGATTTTCTTGAAAACGTCTTCCTGTTTTGCCATTGTTCTGTTTGTATAGTTGTTTTTGATAATATTCTTGTAACCAAGCCGCAAAGGTAGTGAAAGTTGAGCGCAGAACAAACAAGTTTACTCGTTTTTATGCCGAAACGCATCCTACCTTCGCCACAATTAAGTGGCAAAGGTAGTGAAAATCCACCAATGGCACAACACCTTGCTGGATATTAGGGTTATTTAACGGGGCTGAGACCATTATCACCAGCCACGTCATTGCCTCAGGACAAGTAGAGACGCAAAATCTTGCGTCTCAAGGCAGGCATGTTTGTGACACCTCGCGATTGGAGACGCAAAATTTTGCGTCTCTACAGATTCAATCCTCTGATTGTCAGACATCTCCTTAGAATTGGGAATAGAGGAAGGGCTGGACGGTGGCGCTGGCGAACTGGAGCACCAGTTGGATGAGGATGATGAAAATGACCAGCTTGAGCCACCAGGGCGCTGCGATGAAGCGGTCGCGCAGCTTGTCCCACACGCGGCGGGGCACAAAGTGCAGGGCATAGATGATAGCCAGCATGATGCACCAGGTTGAGCGACGCTCCAGGAACACACGCAGATAGGCCCATTCAAAGTCGGTGAAGATTCCGCTGATGACCTGTCCGGCCGCATGGAACGAGTTGGCACGGAAGAAGATCCACAAGAATGCCACTAAGGTGAACGTCATCAGCCACGAGATGCTGCGGGTGAGGCGTGTGCTGGCAATCTTGTCAAGCCAGGGTTTGCACAGCTTGTGTACACACAACGCGATGCCATGTCCCGCACCCCACACGACAAAGGTCCATGCCGCACCGTGCCACAGGCCGCCCAGCAACATGGTCACCATCAGGTTGAAGTACTGGCGCGCCTTGCCCTTGCGGTTACCGCCCAGGGGGATATAGACATAATCGCGCAGCCACGTGGACAGCGTGATGTGCCAGCGGCGCCAGAACTCGGTGACGTTCAGCGAGCGGTAAGGATAATCGAAGTTGATGCCCAGGTTGAAGCCCATGATGCTGCCCAGACCGATAGCCATGTCGCTGTAACCCGAGAAATCACAATAGATCTGCATCGTGAAGCCCAGCACCGCCATGAGCAGTTCAAATCCGGTGTAACCCGACGGATTGCCGAAGGCAATGTTGTTGTACTGGGCAATATAGTCGGCAAAGATAGCCTTCTTCATGATACCCAGCATCACCAGGAACAGGCCGCCGTAAATCATCTCGCGCGTGGCAGGCTTGTTATCCTGCAGCTGCGGCATGAAGTCCCGTGCCCGCACAATGGGTCCCGCCACCAGGCAGGGGAAGAAGGACAGGAAAAAGAGGTAATCGATATAGTCATCGACAGGCTGGATCTTGCCCTTATAGACATCTACCACATAGCTGATGGTGCGGAAGGTGTAGAACGACACGCCCACAGGCAAAATCAGGTCCAGGGGCTGGAAATTGCCGCCGATGAGCGTCTCCAGGTTGAACATCACGAAGTTGCTGTACTTGAAGAACAGCAACACGCTCAGCGACAGCACCATCGACACCGTGAGCGCGGTGCGCCGCTCGGTGCGGTTCTTGCTCGAGTCGATGAACTGGGCGACCCACCAGTCGATGAACGAGGTGGCCACCAGCAGCAGGAAGTACCATCCGCTGGACTTGTAGAAGAAAAACAGGCTGAATGCGATGACAAACAGCATCATCTGCTTGCGACGCGACTTCAACAGGGCATACACGGGCATGAACACAAGGAACAGCGCCCAGAAGAGCCCGCTGGTGAACAGCATGGGCTCCTCTCGGTTAAACGAGAGCAGCGACAGCAGATGGGTCAGATCGATAGCGTTCAACATCATGGCATTAGACTGGGGGTTGATAGATTACAATGCGCGAGGCACGGCTGATGCCCTCGTCAGGAGCGTTAAGGCGGATGGGATGCGCTCCATTGGCGTCAATCCACTTGACGACGCGGTCCATCCACAGGTGGGCCGATTCGCGTGTGGGATGCGCCCCGTCACGGCTGCGCTCGAAGTGGTCGTTGGCGCTCAGGTAAAAGCAGCCCTTGCGCACTTCCTGCGCCAGCAGGTCGTTGATGCCGGTGTCCTCGTCCCAGTTGGGAGGGCCGATCCACACATATGGGATATCGCCGATTTCGGCCAAAATCTTCTTCAGGTGGGGCCGGCGGGCGTTCTTGATGTCGGGGACATACAACTCGTTGGCTCCCAGACACACAAAGATATAGTTGGGCTGGAATTTGTTGATGAGTTCGGTAAGACGGCCCGTCTCGCCCCAGCACAGGGTGGAACTGCTGTACCAGATCACCTCGACCAGCTTGTGGCCGTTTTTGTCGCAGTATTTTGCCAAACGCGGTGCCAGGCCCTCGAGCATCGAGTCGCCGATGAAGAGGATGTTCTTGGCCGTCGTGTCCATCGGCGCGCGCCAGGCCTCGGGCTGCGAGGCGGTGTCGCTGGCCGCGGAATCGTTAATCGCCAGCATGTTTTTCATGTCACGGGCAAAGGAGCCTGTCTTGATCTCCAGGCCTCCCACACTGATGCCGCCTTGCCAAAAAGACAAGACAGCAAAAAAGACCAGCGCCACAAGCAGCAGGGTCCAGAGTCCCCAGTATGGTTTGTTCATTTAAGGTGTTTTGAAAGTAGTCGTCAATAGCAACGGCTGCACGCGCCAGCAGCCCACGCCGGCGCGTGTAACCGGTTAATTCAGTGATTATTTGAGCAGTTTGATGCCCAGGCCGGGACGGTCGTGCAGGGTGATCTTGCCGTTCTCGACAGTCATGCCCGTGAAGCGGTCGTTGGCGATGAGCAGGTTGCCGTCCAGGTCGGCATAGTCCACGACAGGCGACAGGTTGGCGGCAGCAGTCACGGCGCACGAGGTCTCGGTCATGCAGCCGATCATCACCTTCATGTCCAGGGCACGGGCCAGGGTCACCATCTTGTGGGCCTCATACAGGCCGGTACTCTTCATCAGCTTGATGTTGATGCCGTCATACACGCCCTTGAACCTGACGATGTCGGGCAGGCGCTGGAAGGCCTCGTCGGCGATGATGGGCAGCGGCGAGCGCTCGCGCAGCCAGGCCGTCTCGTCGATCCACGTCTTGTCGAACGGCTGCTCGACGAAGATGCAGTTGTGCTCCTTGAGCCAGTGGCACATCTCCAGAGCGTACTCCTTGTTGTTCCAGCCCTGGTTGCAATCGACGCAGATGGGCACGTCGGGCATCATCTCGTTGATGATGTTGATGGTTGCCTGGTCCTGATCGAGACCCATCTTTGCCTTGATGAGCTTGTAGGGACGGGCCTCCTCAACCTTCTGGCGCACCACCTCGGGGGTGTCGATACCGATGGTGAAACTGGTCACGGGCGTGTTGGCGGGGTTATAGCCCCAGATCTTGTACCACGGCTGTCCCATGATCTTGCCCAGCAGGTCATGCAGGGCGATATCGATACTGGCCTTGGCGGCACGGTTGTTCTCGTCAACACTGTCGACATAGGTCAGGATATCCTCGATGCAGAAGGGGTCCTTGAACTGTTCCAGGTCGAGTTTGTTCAGGAAAGTGGTCACGCTCTCCACGCTCTCGCCCAGGTAGGGAGGCATCGACGCCTCGCCATAGCCCTTGATGCCTTCATATTCCAGCGTCACCTGCACGTCGGGCGTGGTGGTGCGGCTGTAGCGCGCCAGGTTAAAGGCATGGCGCAGCTTGAGTTCGTAGGGGAAAAACGACAATTTCAGTTTGCCGGTCTTTGCCACTTGGTTGACACGGGGCACAGCTTTTTTGCGACCCTTTTTAGCTACACGCTCCACAGCGTCGATCGATACGGGCGATGCGGCGGCAAGCGCCGTCAGACCCATTCCTGCAATAAATTTTCTTCTATCCATAATATTGAATTTTAAGTTACTCGTCTATTGGATAAACTGGATGAGTTGGATGGATTCTCACTCCTAACTCCTAACTCCTCACTTCTCACTCCTAATTCCTCAAAAGTACCACGGGTGCTTGCGCAGGGCGATGATGCCCTTGGTGCCCACCATGCCCTTGATGCGGCTGGCACTCAGGGGCGAGTACAGATAAGGATACTGGCTGGACTTGGGGTCCAGGCTGTTGATTTTGACCTGTCCCGAGCAGTGGATGTAGTTGCCGTCGCGCAGGTAGATGCCCACGTGCGTCACGCGTCCCGTCTTCTCGTTGCCAAAGAACAGCAGGTCGCCCGTCTCATACTGGCGCCAGTCGGTCCCCTTCTTCATGATTTTGCCGGTCAATGCCTGCTGCGACGCGTCGCGCTGCAGGATGATGCCGTTGCTCAGGTAGCTCACCTTGCTCAGGCCCGAGCAGTCGGTCACCTTGGTCGACGTGCCGCCCCACAGGTAGCTCGAGCCCATCATGCGGCGCGCGGTCTTCTCGATCTGTGCGGCGCTGAAGCCCTGCTGGCTCCACTGCGACAGTTCGGCGCAATCGGCCGCATCGACCCATCCCACTCGGCCGTCGGGGGTGGCCAGTTTCAGCCAGCCGCCCTGTGCCGTCTTGAATTCCAGGATGTTGCCCATCACCAGGTCGCTCACGGTCATGTCGCCGTGGGGCTCGGTCACCAGGCGCGAGTCATAGGCCGTGACGATGTAGCGTTTGGCCTTGCGCCACGCCTTCATCTGTGCCTCGGTCTTGAACGAGAGCGAGCTCTCGGGGACGTAGGCGATGTAGTCGTCGGCCATCTGCACACGGTACCAGTCTTCGGCCTTTTGCAGCACCTTCACCGGCGCGCCCATGATGCCCTGCGTGGCGATTTCGGCGCTGTGCTTGGGCTCGGTGCGCAGTGTGGCGATGCTCAGCTTCACCTGGGCCCACTTGCGCGAGGCGGGAATGCCGTCCTCCAGGACGGTGATCTTGTCGCTGTAGCCGCTATAGCCGTTCTTGAACATGGCGGCCTGGATGGCCTTTTTCTGGGCCTGTGTGCCCACACAGCCCGTCAGCACCCACTTGCTGCCCTGCTGGGTCGCCTTCACGTCCCAGATGGCAGTGCGCTTGTCGGGGGCGATGCGCTGCTTGAGGTCGGTCAGCACCTCGACGGGGGTCACCGCCAGGGCGGCGACACTTGTCAACGCCACCATCAATGCTAGAATGAACGATTTCAGTCTCATTTCTTTATCGGAGTTATTGAATTGACTTTCAGATGGCTGTTCCACTTGTCATAGAACAGGTTACCCTTGCGCCACTCGACCTCACCCGGCTGGAAATCGACGGTCTCGCTGCGGATGTAGGTCTTGGCGGGGCTCAGCTTGTCGCCCACGCCCTCGTTGCTCGCCATGCGGTACACGTCGATGCCGGTGGCATAGTAGTCGTTAAGCGGGGTGCCCACGGCACTGCGGCCAAAGGACGGGTCGGTGGGAATCCAGCCGATGCCCTCAAAATAGGTCTCGCACCAGTCGTGCCAGTTGATCTCGTCGGGGTGCAGCATCCAGCCGCTCTCCCAGCGGGCGGGAATGCCCAGCGAGCGCGCCAGCGTGATGTACAGCAGGCCCACCTGGCCGCAGTCGCCGTGATTGTTCTCGATCACATACTGCGGGATGTTGGCCAGCGTGCTGTATTCGCGGGCGCCGGCCCACGGCAGGTTGTAGCCTATCCACTCATAGATCTTGGCGGCCTGCAGCACGGGATTGGTCTCGTTGCCCACGATCTTGCGGGCCAGGGCGCGCATCTCGTCGGTGATGATGACGTGGCGCGGCTCGTCGCCCGTGTAGCGCTTGTACTCGGCACTGTTGGTGTTATAGGGTTCCAGCATGGCAATCAGGTCCTGCTGGCTGTAGTGGCGCTCGCCCACGTCATAGGAGAAGGTGTACTCAAAGTGCGTCGGCTTGCCTTTCTCGGCCACGGCCTCCATATAGACCGTGTGGTGCTTGCTGCCCTCACTGTAGGTCACCGGGCGGTTGCTGCTCTCCAGGCGGATGTTCTTTTGACGCAGGTTCTCGTAGGGGAACGGCATCCACACGCGCAGCGTCTCACCGGCGGGCACGGCGTCGGCATTGACGTCGAGGGTGAACGTGATGTTCATGCGGCGCCAGTCACGCACGTTGTTCGCGTCGGCGGGCGTGCGCATGGCTTCCAGGTAGTATTTGCGGCGTGTCAGGAAGCTCTCGTGGTTGTCGGCGGCATTCTGGGCGGCAAATTCCTTGCCCAGCAGCCACAGGTTGCCCACGCTCTTGCGGAACCACATCTCCTTGCCGTCGATGTTCATCACCTCCAAGGCACGGGTGCGCTTCCAGTTCTCGATCTGCGCATCGGTGGCCTCGGGCATCTTCTCGCGAATCATTTTCACACCTTCCTCAGGGGTGATGCGGAAATCGGTGCGGATGCGCTGCATGATGGTGCGCAACGAGTCGATGCGCACGGCATCGGCCACGCGCACCTTTTTGGGCAGGGATTTCATCACTTTCTCGGCACGGGCGAACTCGCCCTGGGCGATCAACTGGTCCACTTGCTCTTGCCAGTCGGGGGGCATCGCCAATCCCGTCAATGCTAATGCGCTGGCAGCCAATGCCAACAAACATTTTCTTGCTTTCATATTACCTGAACTTTATATTAACAGGCAAAGATAGGATAATTATTTGAATCTCCAAGCCTGCGGTGCGTAATAGTTATCAACACCCGCCCGCAGTGCCGTCATTTCTTCTCCAGCAGGGCGACGTTCTCGACGTGGTGGGTGTGGGGGAACATGTCCACCGGCTGGATCTCCACGACGCGGTATTTGGCGTCGAGCAGGGCGATGTCGCGCGCCTGGGTCGCCGGATTGCAGCTCACGTACACCAGCCTGTCGGGCTCGGCATTGAGGATGACGTTCACCACGTCCTCGTGCATGCCCGCACGCGGCGGGTCGATGATCATCACCTCGGGGCGGCCGTGCTCGGCGATAAAGCCGTCGGTGAGCACGTCCTTCATGTCGCCGGCATAGAACAGGGTGTTCTCGATGCCGTTGACGCGGGAATTGAGCTTGGCGTCCTCGATGGCCTCGGGCACATACTCGATGCCGATGACCTGACGTGCCTGGCGGGCCACAAAGTTGGCGATTGTGCCCGTGCCGGTGTACAGGTCATAGACCAGCTCATCGCCCGTCAGGGCAGCCATGCGGCGCGCCACCTTGTACAGCTCATAGGCCTGGCGCGAGTTGGTCTGGTAGAATGACTTGGGGCCCACGCGGAACCGCAGCCCTTCCATCTCCTCTTCGATGTAGTCGCGCCCGCTGTAGGTGATAAACTCCTGGTCGGCCAGCGAGTCGTTGACCTTGAGGTTGACGACGTAGAGCAGCGACGTGATCTGCGGGAAACGGTCGCGCACGGCGCCCATCACGTCGTCGATGGCGGCCTGGTCGTCCTGCCCGAACACGACGACCTCCATCACCTCGCCCGTGCTGGCGGTGCGCGTCATCGTCATGCGGATAAAACCTTGCTGGCCGCGGATGTCGTAGAACGGATAACCCCGCTCGACACACAGCTGGCGGATGAACAGGCGCAGCTCGTTGCTCAACTCGTCCTGCAGCCAGCAGCGCTTGATGTCCAGCACCTTGTCAAAGGCCCCGGGGATGTGGAAACCCGCCGCATTGCGGTCGGGGAACTCCACGCCGCTGTCGAGCTGCTCGCGCGTGAGCCAGCACTTGTTCGAGAACGTGAATTCCAGCTTGTTGCGGTAGTGGGTTGTCGCTGCCGAGCCCAGAATCGGGTTGATGGCGGGGATGGGCACCTTGGCGATGCGCTCCATCGCGTCCACCACCTGCTGCTGCTTGCACTGCAACTGGTACTCATAGGGCAGATGCTGCCACTTGCAGCCGCCGCACAGCCCGAAGTGCTCGCACATGGGCTCCACACGCAGCTCACTGGGCTTCACCAGCCGCTCGATATGCCCCTCGGCATAGCTGTGCTTCTTGCGGTCGATTTTCAGGTCAATCACGTCGCCAGGAGCACCATAGGGGACAAACACCACCAGGTCGTTCCAGCGGCCCAGGCTCTTGCCCTCGGCCGCCACGCCCGTTATCTCAAAATTCTCAATTACCGGAATATCTTTCTTCTTTCTCATAATCGCAGGTGCAAATGTACTAAAAACTTTTCACTCTGCCCCCTTATAAGGAAAAAGAAATACACACGACCCCACCCCACACTAAAACGCTAAGCCCCCAAAAAGGAAAACAACAAATACAATGGCATCCGCGCCCCCATTGCCCCACGCTAAGACGCGAAGCCGCGAAGTTTTTAGGTCTACGAATTTAACGAATTGAACGAAGGCATCCGCACCCCAATTTGAGCGCGGATGCCCCTCTAAACTCTAAACCCTAAACTCTAAACTGCGAGCAACGCGAGCATTACTGCGGATGCCAATTCCTAACTTCTAGCTCCTAACTCCTAATTACCAAGAGCCGGAGAGCAGGTAGTCGATCAGGGCGGTCACGTCGCTGATGTTGACGCTGCTGTCCTGGTTGCAGTCGGCGGCTGTCACATTAACGCCTGATGGATTTGATGTTCACGCTGCCGTCGCCGTTCACGTCGCCACGCAGGCCGGCATTCTTCGCGGTGAAGTAGCCCGGGTTGCTGGGGCCGCCGTCGATGTGGGCATAGGTCTTGTCCGAGTGGCTGTAATCGTAGGTTGTGCCCTGGCCACCCACCAGGCTGGTGCAGTCATAGAACATATAAGTTGAGTTGGTCACGGCAGCAGTGCTCCAACCATTGCCCACATAGACGGTTATCAAATGGGTGCAGCCACCGAACATGTTACTCATGTTTGTCACTTTGGACGTATTGAAACTGCTCAAGTCAAGGCTCGTCAAACCAGAACAGTTTCTGAACATGCATCGCATGTCGGTCACCTTGGCCGTATTGAAATGACTCACATCAAGGATATTCAAGCTAAAGCAGCCATTGAACATGTGACCCATATTGGTTACCTCGCTGGTGTTCAGATATTCAATGCCCGTGATGGATTGAAGATTCCCCATTAAGTAAAACCAATCGCAGGTAGTCGTCGGGCGGGCACTGGCAAACGAGGGGTCAAAGACCACCCGGGTCACATTGTATTTGGTGCCGTCAGTGTCCCAACCGGAATCGTTTTCGCCCGTGTTCAGGTCGTAGGTCGTGCCCGGGCGGCTGCTGCGGTAGTTGTCGTAGTAGAACGTCAGCGTCGTGTTCGACGGCGTGTAGTTGGCATAGGCCTCGGCAGCAGCAGCGCCGAGGGCACACATCATGGCCGTCATCAGGACGGCAAAACGAAGAAGTGCTATTTTTTTCATAATCGATGGGTTTTATATGGTTAATCGTGTTATTTGCTGCAAATTTAGTAAAAATTTGATTAAAATAAAAGAAAAAGACAAAAAAAGTGTCGCATCCGCGCCCCTCACCAAAAAGGAAAACAACAAATACAACAAATACAACAAATACAATGGCATCCGCACCCCAATTGCCCCACGCGAAGACGCTAAGCCGCGAAGATTTTAAAGTCTACGAATGAAACGAATGAAACGAAAGCATCCGCACCCCGGTTTGAGCGCGGATGCCAATTCCTAACTCCTAACTCCTCATTCCTCATTCCTCGTTGAGGGCCTGGTTGATGTAGTCGCGGCTCAAGCCCAGGGAGACGGCTTTGTCGATGTCGCGGGCCATGTCGTCGCGCTCGAAGCGCAGCTTGTTCAATTTGGCGCGCAGCAGGTACAGATAGGGGTCGTCAGGCGCCATTTCCAGGGCCGTGCGGATGTCGTCGGCCGCATCGCTCAGGCGTTTCATCGCCAGGTAGCAGTCGGCGCGGTGTCCCAGCAGCTGGGCGCTGGGCTGCACCTTGATGACCTGGGTGAACAGTTCGGCGGCACGCGCGTGGTTGCCGTTGTGCTTGTGCAGCAGGCCCATGCCCTCGTGGTAAAGGCCCGAATTGGGGTTGATGCGCTTGATCTCGTTAAACAGGTCCTCGGCCCGCTTGGTGTCGCCGCGCTCCATGGCCAGCACACCCAGGGAGTAACGCGCCTCGGTGTCATACGGGTCCAGCTCGCACACGCGCTCATAGTCGTCGATTGCGCGCTGCACGCTGTCCATCTCCACGTAGAGGGCGGCACGGTTCAGCAACAGCGTCACGGCATGGGGCGTCATGTCCAGGGCCAGGGAGTAGTTCTTCACGGCATCAGCCAGATGGCCCTGATAGCGCTGCAGGGTGGCGATATTGCTCAGCAGCAACGAGTTGTTGGGGTTGTCGGGGTCGGCCTTGAGGGCCTTGAGCAGCCATTGCTCGGCCAGGGGCCAGTCGTGGGCATAAATATAGGTCTGGGCCGAGTCCACGCACTGGAAATAGGGTGTCTCGGTGTCCAGGTCGGCAATATAGGGGCTCTCAGCCTTCTTGGGCTGCGGCTTCAGGCCCTGCTCCACCTTCATGTTCTCCTCGCCGATGGAGTTCACCACCTGTGCTCCACCCTGCTGCCAGGCCAGCGCCACCACCGCTAAAACCATGGATAACTTTACTCTTCTATTCATTTTAAACTACGAATTACACGAACTCAACTAATTTATAATGACCTTTTTGCAATTAGCGAAATACGTAGTTCCCAAAACTCCTAACTCCTAACTTCTAACTCCTAACTGTTCACGTGGACGTCCATTTGCGGGAAGGGGAAGCGGATGCCGTGCTGCGGCAACTGCTTGTAGATCTGCTCGTTGACGTCGTAGAGCACGTTCCAGTAGTTGGCAATCTCGGTCCAGGCGCGCACGATGAGCGTCACCTGGCTGTCGTCGAGGCTCTCGACGGCGACCATGGGCGCATAGTTGGGCTTGGGCAGCAGGGCCGCGAGCTTGGCCTCGTGGGTCTCGCGCAGCTCCTCGGCATGGCGGCGCTGCCAGTGGAACAGGCGTTTCCACCAGGGCATGGACTGCTGTTCGGTCTCCTCGGCCACCTCCTGCTGGGGCTGCTCGTCCTCCTTGACGTCGGCATCGGTGTGGACGATGCGCTCATCGGCGCCCAGGATGTCGAGCACGACCTTGCGGGCGGTGTCCACGTTGTCGCCGTAGCTGATGCCCACGCGCCACTCGACGCGGTGGTAGGGCTCGGCGCTGAAGTTCTTCAACGAACTGGTGGCCAAGCCGCCGTTGGGGATGACGATGCGGTCGTTGTTATAGGTGTTGATGATGGTATTGAAGATCTGGATCTCGCGCACCGTGCCCTTCAACTCGCCAAACTCGATGTAGTCACCCACCTTGTAGGGCTTCAACAGCAGGATGAGCACGCCGCCGGCAAAGTTCTGCAGCGTGCCGCTCAGCGCCATGCCGATGGCCACACCGGCACTGGCAAAGATGGCGATGAACGAGCTGGTCTCGATGCCCAGCACGCCGATGACGGTGATGATGAGCAGGAACAGCAGCGTGATCTTGATGAAACTCAGCAGGAACGAAATGAGCGAGCGGTCAAAGTCCTTACGCACCATGATGGCGCGCGCCACGCTGTAGATCTTGTTGATGATGAACTTGCCTATATAGAAGATCACGATCGCCGCCAGGATGCGCAGTCCCAGCGAGATGATCTGACTCGAGAGCGAGGTGACCAAGCTGCCCACGTCCAGATACTTGAACTTGTCCACAATCTTGGCGGGCGTCATCGCCGCGATGGAATCGGGGTGGAGCTGGGTGGCCAGCGAATCGACATGAGCCGTCACCACATTGGTCGCCTCCTTGATTTTGTTGGCCGCCACGGTGTCGGGGGCGGCGACCGGTATCTGCATCAATATCTTGTCCAGTAACATAATCTTTATTGAATTTGACTGCAAAAGTAATACTCTATACCCAAAAATAATCTTAATTCCCCGCTAAATAACGTGAACGTTGACGATAAATGCCCGATATCCGGCCCTGTTCGGGCGACTTTTTGGGAAAAACGCACTTGGAAGCCACGCAAAATGGATTTTTGGACTACCTTTGCAGCCGAAAAGAGTATTCTCACTAATAAAAATATGTCATTTTTCATGAAGAAGAGTTTTGTAATTGTTCTGGCCGCCATCATGGCCGCCATGACGATGAATGCACAGAACGAAGTGCAACCCTATCTCACTGTGGATCAACTGCCTGACCTCATCAAGTGTCTGCCGGCACCTCCCGCATTCGACAGTCCCGAGTTTGCCAACGACATGATGCGTTTCTCGTGGGGCAAGCAGCAGCGTCTGGACCCCGAGCGCGCCGAGATCGCCAAACGCGACGCCGTGTGGTCCTACGAGGCCCTGCTGGCCGAATTTGATGTGCCCTTTGGCCTGCACATGAGCCCCAATGACACACCCGAAATCTGGAAACTGATGGTCACCAGCCTCACCACCACCGACGCCATGCGCGTCGCCCCCAAGGCCTACTATCACCGCCAGCGCCCCTTTGAGCGCTTCCAGGACAAGATGCTCACCGACGAGGAGGCTGAACTGTCCGGCGAGGGTTCCTACCCCTCGGGCCACACCATGCGCGGCTGGACGGCTGCCCTGCTGCTGGCTGAGGTGAATCCCGCCGCTGCCGACACCATCTTTGCCCGCGGCTGGATGTACGGCGAGAGCCGCGTCATCGTGGGCGCCCACTGGCAGAGCGACGTGGATGCCAGCCGTGTGGCTGCCAGCATCGGCGTATGCGCCCTGCACGGCAGTGCCGCATTCCGCGAGCAGATGGCCAAGGCCCAGTACGAGTACCTCGTGAAGACCGGCCAACTGCCTAAAAACGAGAAGAAAGGTAAGAAAACAAAAAATAAAAAAGCCAAGAAACAGACCGGCAATTAAACAATCACCACACCTCATCAACAGGTGGTTGGAGCATCCATTTCAGGTCAAAAAAAATGGACACTCCAGCCACCATTTTATTAACAATCTTTTCCAATCCAATTTATTTGATTACCTTTGCGGCCATATTTGAATAATTACATTATCAAAAAAGATGAAAAAATTCAACGAGTATAACGGGTTCAACCTGTCAGATATCAACAAGGAAGTCCTGCAGCAGTGGGACAAGGAAGATGTGTTCGGCCGCAGTATCAGCGAGCGCGAGGGCTCGCCGGCCTATGTGTTCTATGAGGGTCCTCCCAGTGCCAACGGCATGCCGGGTATCCACCACGTGATGGCCCGCTCGATCAAGGACATCTTCTGCCGCTACAAGACGATGCAGGGCTACCAGGTGCCCCGCAAGGCCGGTTGGGACACCCACGGCCTGCCCGTGGAACTGGGCGTGGAGAAGGCCCTGGGCATCACCAAGGAGGATATCGGCAAGAAAATCTCGGTCGATGAGTACAATGCCACCTGCCGCAAGGAGGTGATGAAATACACCCGCGAGTGGGAAGACCTGACCCACCGCATGGGCTACTGGGTGGACATGAAGAACCCCTACATCACCTACAAGAACAGCTACATCGAGAGCCTGTGGTGGCTGCTCAAGCAGCTCTACAACAAGGGTCTGCTCTACAAGGGCTACACCATCCAGCCCTACTCGCCCGCTGCCGGTACCGGACTGAGCTCGCACGAGCTGAACCTGCCGGGCTGCTACCGCGACGTGAAGGACCAGACGGTGACGGCACAGTTCACCGTGCTGAGCGGCGACGAGCACCCCGTCATCAAGAAGATCCATGAGGCTGCTGATGCCGGCTTCAACGAGACCTACGTGCTGGCCTGGACCACCACCCCGTGGACCCTGCCCAGCAACACCGCCCTGTGTGTGGGCAACAAGATCGACTATGTGGCCGTGGAGAGCTTCAACCCCTACACGGGCAAGCCCGCCATCTACCTGCTGGCCGAGGCCCGCGTCGATGCCTACTTCAAGGCCGACGGCAAGGACCAGCCGCTGGAGTACAACGCCGGCGACAAGGTGGTGCCCTGGAAGGTCATCGCATCGTTCAAGGGTGCTGACCTGCTCGAGATGCGCTACGCACAGCTGTTCCCCTGGGTAAAACCCGTTGACAAGGTGGACGGCAAGGTCGTGGGCAACGACAACGGTTTCCGCGTCATCCCCGGTGACTATGTGACCACCGAGGACGGTACCGGTATCGTGCACATCGCGCCCACCTTTGGTGCCGACGATGCCCGCGTGGCCAAGGCCGCCGGCATCCCCGCCCTGTACATGATCAACAAGAAGATGGAGACCCGTCCCATGGTGGACCTCACCGGCAAGTACTATGTCATCGAGGACCTGGACGAGGAATTCGTCAAGGACTTCGTCAACGTGGAACTCTACAACGAGTACGCCGGCCGCTGGGTGAAGAACGCCTACGACCCGCAATACACCGTGGGCGGCAAGTTTGACGAGGACGCTGCCAATAAGGCCGAGGACCTGAACATCTACATCTGCATCCGCATGAAGCAGGACGGCACCGCCTTCAAGATGGAGAAGCACACCCACAACTATCCCCACTGCTGGCGCACCGACAAGCCCGTGCTCTACTACCCGCTGGACAGCTGGTTCATCCGCGACACGGCCTGCCGCGAGCGCATGGTGGAACTCAACCACACCATCAACTGGAAACCCGAGCACACGGGCACCGGCCGCTTTGGCAAGTGGCTCGAGAACCTCAACGACTGGAACCTGAGCCGCAGCCGCTACTGGGGCACCCCGCTGCCCATCTGGCGCAACGACGACGGTGACGAGAAGTGCATCGGCAGCATCGAGGAACTCTATAACGAGATCGAGAAGGCCGTGGCCGCTGGCGTGATGAAGAGCAACCCCTACAAGGACAAGGGCTTCGTCCCCGGCGACTACAGCGAGGAGAACTACAATAAGATCGACATCCACCGCCCCTATGTCGACGACATCATCCTGGTGAGCGACAGCGGCAAGCCCATGAAGCGCGAGCTCGACCTCATCGACGTGTGGTTCGACAGCGGTGCGATGCCTTACGCCCAACTGCACTACCCGTTCGAGAACAAGGACGCCGTTGACAAGAACGGCTTCTTCCCCGCCGACTTCATCGCCGAGGGCGTGGACCAGACGCGCGGTTGGTTCTTCACCCTGCATGCCATCGGCACGATGGTATTTGACAGCGTGGCCTACAAGAACGTCATCAGCAATGGTCTGGTGCTCGACAAGAACGGCAACAAGATGAGCAAGCGACTGGGCAACGCCGTTGACCCCTTCGGTGCCATCGAGAAATACGGCAGCGACCCCCTGCGCTGGTACATGATCAGCAACTCGTCGCCCTGGGACAACCTCAAGTTTGACGAGGCCGGCGTGGTAGAGGTAGCCCGCAAGTTCTTCGGCACCTTGTACAACACCTACTCGTTCTTCGCCCTGTATGCCAACGTGGACGGCTTCGACCCCGAGATGCCTCAGGTGCCCATCGCCGAGCGTCCCGAGATCGACCGCTGGATCATCTCGCTGCTCAACTCGCTCATCGCCACCGTGCAGGCCGACCTCGAGGACTACGAGCCCACCAAGGCCGCCCGCGCCATCAGCACCTTTGTGAACGACCACCTGAGCAACTGGTACGTGCGCTTGAACCGCAAGCGTTTCTGGGGCGGTGAGCTGTCCCAGGACAAGTTGGCAGCCTACCAGACCCTGCACCAGTGCCTCACCACCGTGGCCCTGTTGATGGCTCCCGTGGCACCCTTCTACAGCGACCGCCTGTACCGCGACCTCACCCACAGCGAGAACTCGGTACACCTCGCCCGCTTCCCCAAGAGCGACGAGAGCGTCATCGACAAGCAGCTCGAGCAGCGCATGCAGGCCGCACAGGACGTCACCTCGATGGTGCTGTCGCTGCGCCGCAAGCAGAACTTGAAGGTGCGCCAGCCGCTGCAGGCCATCATGGTTCCCGTGCTCGACGAGCGCCAGCGCGCCGATGTCGAGGCCGTTGCCGACCTTATCCGCAACGAGGTCAACGTCAAGGAGATCAAGCTCGTGGGCAATGACGCCGGCATCCTTGTCAAGCGCGTGAAACCCGACTTCAAGAAGCTGGGCCCGAAGTACGGCAAGGTAATGAAGGCCTTGGCTGCCCGCATCACCGGCATGTCGCAGCAGGAAATCGCCCAGTTCGAGAAAGACGGGCAGTTCACCGTTGACCTGGACGGCCAGCAGGCCGTTGTCGAGCTCCCCGACGTGGAAATCATCAGCGAGGACATCCCCGGCTGGCTCGTTGCCAACGAGGGTAACCTGACCGTGGCGCTCGACATCACCGTGACCGACGAGCTGCGCCTCGAGGGCATCGCCCGTGAACTGGTGAACCGCATCCAGAACGTGCGCAAGAGCAAAGACTTCGACATCACCGACAGAATCAACGTCACCATCGCTCCCGACGAGCGCACCGACGAGGCCGTCAAGGCCTACGGCGACTACATCGCCCATCAGGTGCTCGCCAACAGCATCCAGGTCGCTCCCGTCGTTCCTGCCACCGCTGTCGAGCTGGACATGGACGGCTGGACGCTGCCCGTGAATGTCGAGAAAGTGTAAATTGACCGATTTTCCAACAATCAACAGATAACCGAAATATGGCAACCAAGCAAGAAAAGACCAGATACAGCGACGAGGAACTGCAGGAGTTCAAGGAACTCATCATCGCCAAAATCGAGCAAGCCGAGGAGAATTACAAGCGCCTGACCGACACTATCATGGTGGACGAGTCAGACCCCACCTTCAAGATGATGGAGGAAGGTGCCTCGACACTGCAGAAGGAGGTCTCCAGCCAGCAGGCCCAGCGCCAGTTGGGCTTCATCCGCAAGCTGCAGGCCGCCCTCGTGCGCATCGAGAACAAGACCTACGGCGTGTGCCGCATCACGGGCAAGCTCATCCCCAAGGAGCGCCTGCTCGCCGTTCCCCACGCCACCCTGTCGATTGAGGGCAAGGAAATTGAGGCCAGGAACAAGAAGAAATCTTGAGAAGCCTGCACATGAAGCTCTCTAACGGCAAACTGGCAGCGCTAATCATCGCGCTGGTTATCGTCATCGACCAAGCGCTCAAGATTTGGGTAAAAACCCATTTCTATTACGGCGAGGAGGTGGAAATCACCTCCTGGTTCAAGCTGTTGTTCATCGAGAATAACGGCATGGCCTTCGGCATGGAACTGGGCAGCAAACTGCTGCTCACCCTGTTCCGCATCATCGCCTCGGGAGCGTTTATCTATTACCTGTGGCGACTGCGCAACAGCGACGATGTGCCCAAGGGCTATATCGCCTGCATCGCACTGATCACCGCCGGAGCACTGGGCAATGTCATTGACTGCATTGCCTACGGCCTGATTTTCAACAATCCCATGCCGCCCCAAGTGGCACAGCTGTTTCCCCCTGACGGCGGCTATGCCACCCTGTTCAACGGCAGGGTCGTGGACATGCTCTACTTCCCGCTGTGCGAGTGGAACTGGCCCCAATGGATGCCCATGATCGGCGGTAATCACTTCGTGTTCTTCCAGCCCATCTTCAACATTGCCGATGCCTCGCTCAGCGTGAGTGTCATCGTGCTCATCCTGTTCTATGCCCGCTACCTGGCCACCATCAGCCCCAAGGACAAGGACAACGAGGCCGATGAGGAGTCGGTGCCGGCTCAGGACGAGGACATCACTACCGGCAACCAATAGACCTCTCTCCCCGCCATGACACGAATCACGTCCCGCATACTCCTGCTGCCGCTGCTGGCCCTGGTGCTGCTGTCCTGCGGCAGGACCCCTCGAGGCGTGATGAGCCAGAACGAGATGGCCGACCTGATTGTCGACCTGCAGATCGCCGAAGCCTATATCGAGAACCACAGCCAAGATTTCGTGGACGACTCGAGCAAACTGGCCTTGAAGCAGGGCATCTTCAAGAAACATGGCATCACCCAGCAGGACTACGACACGTCGCTGGTGTGGTATGCCCACAACATGGAAGATTACATCAAGGCCTACGACAAGGCCGTGGGCAAACTCCAGGCACGGCAAGACAAGTTGGTTAAAAACAAGGTCAACGACAACAGCCGTCCCGCCGACATGACGGGCGGCGGACCCATCACCAAGGAGAATATCCCCGGCGGACCCAGTGCTGTGCGCCACCATGGCCAGAACTTGGCCAAGCGTAAACTCGGCACCGACGCCAAGAGCGATTCCGCCGATCTGTGGAAAGGTCAACGCTACTACATGCTCACCCAGGGTGCCAAGCGCGGCTTCATCACCTTTGACATCCCGCCCGATGCCAACAAGCGGCCTGGCGACCGTTACCAGCTGGCCTATAAGCTCTATCGGGGCGGCAATGATTTCAAGGTGAGCGTGAATGTGGACTACACCGACGGCAGCACGTCACAGATCACCCGCAGCACCAACAGCGACGGATGGGTCAATGTGGACGTGCAGAGCGACTCCACCCGCCAGGTGAGACGCATCTACGGCTATGTGAGCTACGACATGAAACGCGGGCACACCGCCTTTGTGGACAGCCTGATGCTCATGCGCACTCACCTGAGCAAGAGCAACTACGGCTTTATCCACGCCCAGCGGCTGCTGGAGCGCGGCAGCAAATGATTTACCCTCTTTTCCTCCTCCCGCCCCATGAACAACCTGTACTTGCAACTGTTCCTGACATTCTGCAAAATCGGCGCTTTCACCTTTGGCGGCGGTTGGGCAATGATCAGCATCATCCAGCGCGAGATTGTCGAGAAACACAAGTGGATAGCCCTCGACGACTTCCTTGACCTGCTGGCCGTGGCACAGTCCATGCCCGGCATCCTCGCCGTGAACATCAGCGTCGTGGTGGGCGACCGCCTCAAGGGCGTGAAAGGCAGCGTGTGTGCCGCCATCGGCACCATCCTGCCGTCGTTCCTGATGATTCTTGCCATCGCCATCTTTCTCACCCCCGACACCATCAAGAACAATGCCGTCGTGAGCCGCATCTTCAAGGGCATCCGCCCCGCGGTGGTCGCGCTCATCGTCGCTCCGGTGCTCACCACAGCCCGTGCGGCAGGCATCAACTGGAAAACGGTCATCATCCCCGTGGCGGTAGCCCTGCTCATCTACAGCAAGATTCCCTACATCTCCAATCCCATCATCTACATCGTGCTGGGCGCCATTGGAGGGTACATTTACTATATGCACAGCCTGTTGAAGGGCGCGGGAAAGGAGGCCGGCGATGATTGAGAATTACCTGAAACTCGTCTGGGCCTACCTGAAAATCGGCCTGTTCGGCTTTGGCGGCGGTTATGCGATGCTATCGCTCATCCAGCGCGAAGTCGTGGACTCGGGATGGATCACCAGCCAGATGTTCACCGACATCGTCGCCATCTCGCAGATGACGCCAGGCCCCATCGGCATCAACAGCGCCACCTACATCGGCTATGTGGTCACGGGCAGCGTGCTGGGTTCGCTGGTGACGACACTCACCGTGGTGCTGCCGCCGTTCATCCTCACGCTCATCGCCGCCCACTACATCGAGCGGCACAAGCAGAGCCCCTTCATCAAGGGCGCCTTCATGGGTCTGAGACCCGTTGTGGTCGGCCTGATCGCTTCGGCAGCCTTGCTGCTGATGAACAGCGAGAACTTCGGCTACGAGGTGAGTGAGCGCATAATCACCATTGCCATTTGCGTCGCCTCGTTCTGCATCGTCTATTTCACGCGCGTTCATCCCATCCTTGTCATTATTCTTGCCGGCATCACCGGCCTGCTCGTCTTTTAATATGAATCAACGACTGCTTACATTCATTTCATTCGTGGCCATGGCCATCCTGACGGTCCATGCCGCCGGATGGATCCGCATCAACCAACTGGGCTACCTGCCCCACGCGACCAAGGTGGCTGTGCTCATCAGCCAGGAAAAAGTCGAGGTCACACAGTTTGAACTCGTCGATGCCTATACCGGCAAGACGGCCTACCGCTCGACGGCCACGCGCAATATGGGACCGAATGGCCAGATGGCAGCGACCTGCCGTTTGGACTTCAGCGCTTTTGAGGACGAAGGGGCCTACCGCATCGTGGCCGCGGGCATCGAGTCACCGATATTTCCCATCAACAACCGGGTGTGGGACGGTACAGCCGACTTTGTGCTCAACTACATGCGCCAGCAACGATGCGGCTTCAACCCGTTCCAGCGCGACAGCTGCCACGTCAAGGACGCCTACGTGCGCTACCACCCCGAAAAGGAGGGCCAGCGCATCGACGTGCGCGGCGGCTGGCACGACGCGGCCGACTTGCTGCAGTACACCACCACGAGCGCCAACGCCATCTACCAGATGATGCTCGCCTGGCAACAGTGCCCGGGAGCCTTCGGTGACCAGTATCAGGCCAACGGTCTGGAAGGCGCCAACGGCATCCCCGACATCATCGACGAGATTTATTGGGGCCTGACGTGGCTCGACAAGATGAATCCCGCCCCGGGCGAACTCTATAACCAGATCGCCGACGACCGCGACCACATCGGCATGAAACTGCCCAAGGACGACCCTGCCGACTACGGCTGGGGACCCAACAACGGGCGGCCCGTCTATTACATCGACGGCAAGCCGCAACAGCGCGGCAAATTCATGAACGCCACGATGGGAGCGGCCAGCACGGCGGGTAAATTTGCCAGCGACTTCGCCCTCGGCGCACAGGTGCTGGCACCCTACTATCCCGAGTTTGCCGCCAAAATCGCCGCCAAGGCCGCCGATGCCTATCAGGTGGGCATCGACAAGCCCGGCAATGCCCAAACGGTGAGCGTGGTGTCGCCCTACATCTACGAGGAAGACAACTGGGTCGATGACATGGAACTGGGCGCCATCGAGCTCTACCACGCCACAGGCGACGCGAAATACCTGACCCAGGCAGTGGAATATGGCCGTCGCGAACCCATCACGCCCTGGATGGGCGCCGACAGTGCCCGCCACTACCAGTGGTACCCCTTCATGAACATGGGGCACGTGCGCCTGGCTCAAGAGGCCAACGGCACCAACGACCGCTTGCAGGACGAATTCATCCGCAACATCAAGGCGGGCATCGAGCGCGTCTATGTGCGCGCCGAGCAGACGGGCAGCCCCTTCCTGTGGGGCATACCCGGCATCTGGTGCAGCAATAACCTCACCACGGCGATGCTCACCCAATGCATCCTCTACCGCCAGTTGACGGGCAACTGCGAGTTCATCGAGATGGAGGCGGCCCTGCGCGACTGGCTGCTGGGCTGCAACCCGTGGGGCACGAGCATGATTGTGGAGCTGCCCCGTGGCGGCACCTATCCGCATGCCACCCACAGCAACTTCGTCATGGAAGGCGTCGGCATGCCCACGGGCGGACTGGTGGACGGCCCTGTATATGCAACCATCTTCAACAGCCTCAAGGGCGTGAACCTGGCCGATGACATGATCAACATCAACGGCAACACCTATGACCTGTTCCAGCCCCATGACGTGGTCTATCACGACAACACCCACGACTACAGCACCAACGAGCCCACCATGGACGGCACCGCCTCGCTGACCTTCCCCTTCTCGTACTATGAGACCGAGGGCAAGAGCGCCAGCGGCAACTTCCTGTGGGACGAGGGAGCCATCGTGCGCGGCGATGCGGACAAGAAGCAAATTTGCCTCGTGTTCACCGCCGATGACCGTGCCGACGGCGCCGAGCGCATCATCAGCACCCTCAAGAAACAGGGCATCAAGGGAGCCTTCTTCTTTACAGGCCGCTTTTTTGACCTGTATCCTGACGTGGTCAAGCGCCTGATTGCCGACGGCCACTACGTGGGCAGCCACAGCTACGGACACCTGGTCTATTGCTCGTGGGAGAACCGCGACTCGCTGCTAGTGACGCGCGACGAATTCCGCGACGACATCATCAAGAGTTTCAACAAGTTGGCCGAGTTCGGCATCACGCCGCAGCAGGCACCGTGGATGATTCCGCCCTATGAGTGGCACAACGCTACCATCGCGGCCTGGGCACGCGAGATGGGCCTGCAACTCATCAATTTCTCGCCCGGCACCCTCAGCAGCATGGACTACACCTATCCCGGCATCACCGGCAGCAACCCCTACCGCGACAACCGCTGGCTGTGGGACCGCATCATGCGCTGCGAGCGGGAAAAGACCCTTAACGGCCAACTGCTCATGATCCACTTCGGGACCGACGAGCGCCGCACCGAGAAATTCTACGACCGCCTGCCCGCCCTCATCAAGAACCTCAAGAAAAAGGGGTACTCCTTCGTCTCCCTCAACGAAATGCTGGAAAACCGATGAATCCGCCACTCGCAAAGCGCCGAAATACCACGTTGTCGATTTGCAAGGCCATAGCCATCATCCTGATGTGCGCCGGCCATGCCGAGGGACCCACACTGCTGGTGACCTTCATCTACCTGTTCCACATGCCGGTGTTTTTCATCGCGGCGGGCTATTTCTTTGACAAAAATTACCTGAGTGACCCGTGGACCTTCTGCAAAAAGCGTGTCAAGGGCCTGTATGTGCCCTTTGTCAAGTGGAGCCTGTTTTTCCTCGTCTTCCACAACCTGTTTTTCAAGATCGGGCTGATGAACGAGCACTACGGCAACTGGGCGGGCGGTGTCACCCACCCCTACGACTGGTATCAGTTCTGTCAACGTCTGGTGCACATCATTTTCTCGATGGGCGGCTACGACGAGTTCCTGGCAGGCGCGTTCTGGTTCTTCAGGGCACTGCTGTTGGCCAGCATCGTGTTCCTGGTGCTGTACCTGCTGCTTTACAACCGCCACAAGTGGCTCAGCCATGACACCGTGCCCGTGGTGATCGCTCTGCTGGCCATGGGCTTCTCATGGTTCAAGGTAGCCAACCACCTGACCATCGTCACCGTGGTGCAGGGCGGCATTCGCGAGTGCTGGGGCGTGCTGTTTTTTGCCCTTGGCGTGATATACCGCCGCCACGAGCACCGCATCCCCGAGCACTGGGCGTTGACGCTCGCCTTTGCCGCAGTACTGCTCGTCGGGGCATACCAGGGCTGGCAAGGCATGGCATTAAAGACCGAACTGCGCACGGTAGCCACCCTACCCTTCACGGGCGCCATCGGCTTCCTGATGGTACACCACATCGCTGCATGGCTCGACCGCCACGAGGGCATCGTCAAGCGCTTCATGGTCTATTGCGGCAACAACACGCTGTACATCTACGTGTTCCACATCATATCGTTCAAGATTGTCTCAGCCTTGAAGATCTGGTATTACGGCCTTGACTGGGGCCAGATAGGCTGCCACATGGTCATCCACGAGAACAGCACGACCGACCTCTTCTGGGTGCTGTACACCATCGTCGGCACCGCCGTTCCCCTGCTGGGCATCACCCTCTACCGCCGCCTCACCGCCCCACGATCCTCTTGAGCCCCACGCAAAGACGCGAAGCCGCTAAGAGTTTTATTAGGATCGCTCGCAAGGGCTCGCAAAAAATAACTTCGCGCCTTTGCGCCTTTGCGTGAGGCCCCAACGGATGCGGATTCCAAACTAGGGACTAGGGACTAGAAACTTGTTGCGTGTTTCCTCTTCCTGGGCTTGCTGATGATGTAGCTGATAAAGAGGATGAACACGAGGAAAGCGAGGGCGATGGGAGCATTGAGGAAATATCCCCTGGCGACATCGGTATGCTGCATTCGCAACAGATGGACGCCATAGCTGGTGTTTAACATGATAGACCATAAGGTAGTGGCACACACAAAAGCCATGAGCACACGCCACAGGGTGCCCCACACCCCGTAAGCGAAAAGCTGCCTGTAGGTCAGGAAAACAAGCACCATGCCCAAAAGGAACACAAGCCATCCCAAGCCAGTGATGTCATAGAGCATGTTCAGGATCAAAAACACGACTGTACTGAACACTTGCACGAAGAAGCCCTGCGGAATAGTGTGACGCGGATTGCGAGGAGCAAAGCGGAAAATGAAATAGTTGGGAATAATCAGGAAGGAGAGCATGATCAAGGAGAGCATGTCGGGGTGCTTGTTCAGCTCATCGAGAACTTCGCTCAGATAATCGCTCGGCGGCGGGAATGCGCCATTGATATGGACGTTCAGCCAGGCAAACACATTCGTGATGTAGGCCATCTTTTCTCCCGAGCTGGTTTGAAACATGCCGTTGATGGCGCCCGTCAAGAAATCGACAGCCACACCCAGAACGCCGATGATCACGAGCATCTTGATGGGCGGGAAACTCACCTGCCGTTTGCCGTTGATATAGTCGCTGATCACATAGCCTGGACGCATAAACAGCTGCAGCAGTGTGAAGGGCAACGAGCGCGAGTGCATGCCCCACACCTCGGCAAAGCTGTGCCACACGCTGCGCCAGGTGATGCGTCCCAGACCTGACTTCTGCGAGCAATAGGGGCAGAAATTACCGACAAAATCATGCCCGCAGTTGCAGCAATGGTTAGAATCCTGGGAAACGAACTCGTTGTCAAACGGGTCCAGCTGCCATTGCCTGAATCGTCTGTATGCTGTTTTGAAATCCACTGCCGTTGTTTAGTTCAATAAAAAAAGGGAGGAAACGCCACTGCCGTCAGGTCATGCCATCTCCCCCCTGTGTATTAGATACGGTGACGACATTAATCGTCGTAGTCCATGTCGATGACCTGGAAATTGCGGTTGAACTCAATCTCCATGCCGTTGTTGAGCTTCACCTCATAAACGCTACGGTGGCGTTCCAGCTTGATAACTGACTTGCCGGGGTAGTTCTGGTTGAGGTAGCTGCTGATCTGCTCAGGAACGACGCCAGCGGGGATCTTGCTGTTATAGCACTCGATGTCCTTCCAGTTGCCCGAACGGTCAAACTCAATCTTCTCACCGCTCTCGTAACGGATGGTGAAGTCATCCCAGTCGGCGGTCACCAACAGGGGCACCTTAGTGGCAAAATTGGCCTTGAGGAAGGTCTGTGCGGCCTGGGGCAGCTGATCGTAGGTGATCACGCGGTCATCGTCATCGGCGCTCATAGTCAGGCTCATGGTCATGACCATAGCCATCAACAGGAAAAACTTGATATTCTTCATAAATTTTAGTTGTTATATAGTTTTTAGTCCTTAGTTGTTAGTTTTTAGTTTTTAGTTGCAAGGAAGCGGATGCCCTCTAAACCCTAAACTCTAAACTCTAAACTGCGAGCAAAGCGAGCATCCAGGGCTGCGAGCAACGCGAGCATCAGTCGTCCATCTCGACAATGGCACCCTGCTTGTTGAACTTCAGTTCAAGTCCGTTGGCCAGGTCCACTTCAAAGCCATTACGCTCCTTGTCAATCTTGGTGATCATCGCATCAGGATAGTTTGCCTGGATGGTTGCCGCAACGGGGGGCGGAATCAGGGCCGTGGGGACGGGGTTCGTCAACGGGCACTCGATCTTGTCCCACATGTCATCGGTATCAAAATCGATGTGCGTACCATCGGCCAGGAAAATCTCATACTTCCAACCGGTCAACTCGAGGTCCTTTTGAGCAAAGGTAACCGTCTGGCCAGGGAAATACTGCTGGACGAAAGTCTGGATGGACGCAGGAAGCTGTGCAGGCAAAACAGGCCTGTCACTGCAGCCCGTCATCAGTAAAACTAAGGCAAAAATGCCTGATACAATAAAATTCTTCATATTCCCAACATATTATAAACTGCTGCAAATATACATGTATTTCTTCTAACAATAGCAAGAATCTCATGAAAATCGGGGCAACCGCACCAAAATGTGTTGTTAAACACCCGTAGGGTGACCTCTGAGTAACCCCTGGTAAGGCAATTCGCTGAGCGATAGCGAAGTGGATTGCGTCACCAGGGGACAATCATGCAACAATCCATGTCGTTGGAGGCGACCCCAATGTCGATTACAGGTAAGGGGTCGCTTCCAGCGACCCGAGGAGAGGATCTCTATGCCCCCAGTGAATCAGGTGCCCTCGCTCACGCTTGGTCGCCTGATTTACTGGGGGTTATTCAATGGGCCGCCCTTTGGGCGGGCGCCTTGACACATAGCATGACTTGTCGCACACACTCGATTTTGGTGCGGTTGCCCTACATGAATATAGTATTCCCATATTGAGGCCTCGAGAACGCCTATCATGTGACTGTAAAGCTTTCTTGTTACCGTTATGGCTGAATAATTGTCGATTTTTGAGGGTTGGATGTTGTTTTATTGAGGTTTTTGCGTAATTTTGCGCTGACCATAATTTTAGTGCCCATATATGATGAATCTGCAATCACTGAAAAGAAAAATTGAGCACTTCAAGCGCTGGCAACGGCAGTCGCCCTCCTTCCATCCCTCCAGTGAAGAGGAACATCACTGCCTGTGCTGCGGACACCGCTTTCACGGGAACTATTGTCCACACTGTTCCCAACAGGCGGGGCTTGGGCGCATCACTTGGCGCAGTGTCCGCAATGGTGTGATGGACGTCTGGGGTATGGGCTCGCGATCGATGACCCTGTCCATTTGGCAACTGTTGTATCGCACGGGTTATTTCATCAGTGACTATATCAATGGTAAGCGGCAGTTGAGTTTTCCGCCGGTCAAGATGCTGTTTATCATCACTATGATTTATGCCAATATCATCTATTGGTTTTTCCCCGATGTGTTGAAACTGTCGTTGGAGGAGCAGGGAGCGATAGGATACAAGATGTGGATCAGGGAACACTATAGTTGGGCCATGCTGGTCATGTCGCTTTTAGCCATCATCCCCACATGGGTCATCTTCAGGAAATCGCCACGCAACTCTCACCACACGATTCCTCAGGGCTTCTTCATCCAGGTGTTGTTCCAAACGCTCACCATCGTGCTGTCAATATTGACGATACCGCTTGATTTTATCCAATCTCCTTTCAGCACATTAGCTTACGACATGTTGATTATGGCCTATTTCTTCGTCGGTTACAAGCAGTTGTTCGGTTATGGAATATGGGGAACCCTGTGGCGGCAAGTTTTGGTCTATATCTGTGTCGCTTTTTCCTTCATGTTATTGGTCTGGTTATTCTTCCCCTCGATGATAGACACCATTCTGGAAGCAGTGGACGTCGCCGATTATTTTATCGAATATGTCCTTTAGGCAAGCGCTCTTGGTTGGATATTGATAAAAAACTCCGATATCTCAAGAATTGTTGTACCTTTGCCGCGATAAAAACAATTGTATTGACCAAATAACGTATCGAAATGAAGAGTATTAAAGCAATCCTTTTGTTGGTAGCCGTACTGGCAACAAGCTTCAATGCCAAGGCCGACCATGACCAAGTCATCAATTTCAGTGAGATGCCTGAGGCTGCCCAAGCGCTGCTCAAACAGTGTTTTGCCGACAAGGTGCCCCTGGTGGTGACTGTCGATTGGGATGACTACACTATCCGCTACGAGAGCGGTGAGAAGGTGGAGTTTGACAAGCAGGGCAACTGGAAAGAGATCAACTGCCGCTCAACGTGTGTGCCTGCAGAACTGATTCCCGAGCAAATCAAGTCGCACATCCAGGCCACTTTCCCTGGCTCGGCAATCATCAAGCTCGACCGCAACCGTCGCGGCTACGAGGTGAAGCTCAACAACGGTCTTGAAGTGGAGTATGACCCCACTTTCCAGATCATTGACATTGACGACTGATCAAGATCATCAGCCATTGACAAGAGGTCAATTTCATTAACTCGTTAATCTATTTTCTTAAAAAAATAACCAAACAGATGAACAAAATGTATTTCAAAGTATTGTCTATCGGCGTAATCATGTTTGCGCTTTGGTCGTGCGGCGGCAACAATAATGATGCTTACCAGCAGCAGCAAGTACCCGTGCCCACTGCCCAACAGCAACCTGCGCAAGCCGCTCCAGCAGATTCTGCTATGGCCCAGGATCCCGCCCAAGCTCAAGCCGCTCCCGCTACTGCAGTGCAAGGGCTGCCCGACGCCATCACCACCTTTATCAAGCAGCATTTCCCCAATGCCCAGGTAGTGGGTGTTGAGCCCGATCGCGATCACGGCGGCGTGGAATATGACGTATATCTGAACGACGGCACCCAGATCGACTTTGATGCCAACAACCAGTGGGATCAAGTGGAATCGATGAAGGGCGTTCCCGCCTTCTTCATCCCCAAGGGCGTTGCCAACTACGTGAAGAGCAACTATCAGAACGCTGTCATCACCAAGATCAACAAGGAGTATCACGGCTATGAGATAGAGCTCGCCAACGGTATGGAACTGAGCTTTGACCGTTCAGGCAACTTCATGGGCATGGACGACTAATCGCCAGAACATATTCCAACAATAAACCGGGCGCCGGGGCAAGTTCAGCCTCGACGCCCTTTTTTTTCGTTTTTTCGTTTTTTCTTTGTGTGCACGTGGCCTCACGCTAAGTCGCTAAGCCGCTAAGCCGCTAAGCTTTGATGTTATTGCTCGCAAAAAATTGAACAAAATGATTATTTGCCACGCAGTGGATATCGCCACACACACGTGTGCGTAGAA
>ONKU01000026.1 GCA_900318535.1 uncultured Prevotellaceae bacterium
ACGATGTCGCTGGCAGTCTTGACACCATGGTAGGTGTAGTAAACCTGGATACCTATGCGCCAGGTAAAGATGGGCCACTCGCTGTAGTTGGTGCCATAGAAATAAACCACATGATCGGTAACGTCATAGCCATCGGAGTAAATACTGTAGGGTATCTCGGTCATGTCGTCCTCAATGTCATAGTAATAGTCCCAATAATCAAAGGTGTAGATTTGGTCATCATCAAGGAAGATGCTGTAACTCAGCCTAGTAGGATCAAGGGGATTGCCTTCTGTATCGGTGGTGGGCAAGGTGAAATAGAACTTGCTGGTGGCCCAGTCGTTACCGCAGTCATACCACTCGTCGGCAGTGGGATTAGCAGGAATGATGGGGTTCTCGTCATTGAGAACGGCAACCGTGTTGAACTGCAGCACATTGGCCCACTCGTGATCGTCGGTGTAGATTAAACACGGGCCAGTCGTGTTGCCCCACTCGGGATAGGGAGCCCACACATCGCCCTGGCCATCGAGCAGCGTGATGGTATTGCCCTCGACCTTGTAGCGGATTTCGGTCACATCAGGGTCGTAGGCACCATAGAGCCAATAGACAGGCTCGTCGTAGTCGTCCCACCCGATCTGCTCAAACCAGGTGTGGCCCCACACCAGCAGACCGCCATAGCCGTAATTGGCCATCCACGAAACGCATTGGCCAGTGGGGACGCTGATGATACCACTCTCCTGGTCATAAGTACCCTCTACCCAATTGCCATTGGTGAGCGTGGCAATGGGATTTTGGATGTAAACCTTTCCATCCTCGGCGAACACGACGTTCATGACATCTTCAAACTCGGTGATACCTGTTTCCATGAACTTGTGGTAGATGTAACCGCCAGTACGGTAATAGGTCAAAAGGGTTCCCTCGGGGACCTCGCTGATGACAACGGGGATTTCATCAGAAGCATCGGTGATCATGTTTAAACTGTTTCCATTCATGGTTATCTCATCAGGAGAGAGAGGGCGGTAGTCAGCCTGTGAACCATGCGACTTAAACTGTCCTCCTGCCGACACTGGGAGCACAACAGCCATTGCGGCCAATAAAAAGAGTAACTTGTTCATAATAATTAAATGATTTTGGTTAGAAAATGGTTTCAAAGCGTTTTCACCAGTTGATGAATTCTTCGGCAAAAATAGTTAAGGCCATTCCCTTATGCAAAGAAATAGCCTGCGCCTGTGTTCTGTTTCCGTGAAACAGAACCAAAAACTGTGTATTGATGGGCTTCTTTCAGTGAATCAAGCCCTCTGTCATCTGCTTATTTTTCCTTAGCCATCTTCATGAAATCAGATGGCGATATGCCAGTGATACGCTTGAATGTTACCGTGAAATTGCTGCGGGAATTGAAACCCAGATTTGCAGCGATGGCCTCAATGGTCAAGTTACCATACCGCTCGGTATCGTTAAACATGCGGCACGCCTCTCGCACCCGCTGCTCGTTGAGCACCTGCTTGAAACTCTTGCCGTAGCACTCGTTGAGCACTTGGGAGACGTACTTATAATTGCTGCCCACTTGGTCGGCCAACTGCTGTAGAGAGAAGTCGGGCTTGCAGATGATGCTCATGTCATCCATCACCCGTTTAATCTGGTTAAAGAGACGGTCCTTGCTCTCCTGGTCAAGCAGGCCTTGATACTTGGGTGCGCTTTCCTCCTGCTCGCCTTCTGGTTGCGCTGCCGGCACAGTATCGGCGACTTTGACATCAAGCAATTGAACATTTTTCTCATAAAGGTGCCTGATGTAGTTGCGTTGCTTGATATTGCTGCGAACAAGCAATACCAGGGCAATGAGGATGATGACGGCTATCAGGCTCATCATGAGCAGCAACTGATGGGCACGTTCATGTTTGGCTTGAATCTGCGCGACTTGCTCATTGACACGACGCATCTCATCCAGGAAGCGCGACTTCTCTAACCTTTCAGCGTGGCTCTTGTGGATAAACTTGTCACGCGTCTTGAGGTAAATGTATTCAAACTCGTTGGCTTTCTGCTTATTACCCATTGCCTCATAGACTCGGATCATTTCTTGATAGGTATTGATCAGGTCGGTATCCAAACCCTGACTTTGTGCATCGGCCACATTCTGCTCGAGACACGCTAAGGCTTCGGCATAGCGGTGCAAGGCGGCCAGCACTTCAGCCTGCTGCATTCGAGCCCTAATGATGCACTGCTGGCGGTTAGTCGTCAGGCTCTCGGCCTGTAGCGCCATCTGCTTGTAGAAAGCTAATGCTTGAGAATACTGCCCTGCCAGAAAAGCCTCCACGCCTTGGCAAAACATGAGGGTGCACTGCCACATCTCCACGCTCTGATCAAGTGGCAACGTCTTAAAACGATCCAATTCGGGCTTAATCGGCCGAATGCCAGACTTGCTATCCACCATGGTCAACATGTTATAAACACTCGTCACAGCCACGTTCCATTCCTTGACCTTAACGGCTTGATTAAAAGCGAGCTTTGTGTTATCAAGAGCTTCATTCGAGAGCGTTTCCTCACCAAAGAGTTCATCGCGGCTATCCATCAGCGAGGCCAAGTTCATGTAGGCATAGGCTTTATTGACCTCAAAGCCATATTGTTCAGAGATTTCCAGCGAACGGTTCATACTCTCATACGCCTTCTCATAGTCGAAATAGTAAGCGCCATAAATATAGCCCAGATTATTGAAGGCGCGTGCCACGAGATACACCGAGTCGCGGTTCAGACTCTTATCAGTGACCCGGTTTGACACAATGGTGTAACACACAAGCGCACTATCGACTTGACACAGATCCTGTAAAAAATGCTGCCCACGATGCATCAGCTCGGAGGTGCTCAGTTTAGTCCAGCGATTGTACTGGTCCACACTGTAGGGCACGTGAGTTGCCATCGCCACTAGGTAAAGTATTGATGTTAAAAGAATGATATATCTCCGTTTTACATTCATTAATCAGGTCCGCGCTTAAAGATGCAAAGGTAATTCTTTTTTGACAACTGGGCCGCATATCCACCAACAAAAAGTCGGGATCCATGGTAGATGGACCCCAACATAGTATTTCACACTTTTAGACAGTCTTTTATCAGTTGCCGCCAAGGAGCATGTCAATCAATTCGGTGACATCAGTAATCGTTACGTTGCCGTCAAAATCGACATCTGCACAGATGAGACATGCGCCCTCCTGGCTACCCAGCAGGCAGTCAATCAAAACGGTGACATCAGTAATGGTCACATTGCCGTCATGGTCAACGTCACCCAATTGATAGGTGTGGCCGTTGTCAAACAAAGTAACCGACTTGGACTTGCTCCAGGGGCTCTGAGTGCCATCGGTATAAAGGGCCTTCACCCTGTAGAAGAAGGTGCCGCCTTCGGTCAGGTTCTTAACCAGATAATGCTTATCGGCGATGCCTGTAACGAGGCGATAGTCGGGATCGCCCTCCTCGGCAACGGCCCTCAGGGTATTCAAGTCGTTCACATTACCGGCATAGACCTTGATCATGCTCATGTCGGGCGAGAAGTAGCTGTCGGTCGAGGTGATGGTGATCTTTTCACCCTCGCTGGCAGTTACCAGCCAGGTATAGGTTTCACCTGTAGAGAACTGATGGCCAACAGGCGCCGTCTGGTCGGAACCTACTGTGAGATTGCCACTACCATAATAGCTGTCTACAGTAGTAATCTGCATGGTGAATACATCATTGTTGTAACCTGACGGAACCGTGAAGGAGATATAGCCGTCGTTGGAATAATTGCTGAAGTAGATGGCGCCATTACCCACCTTGGTACCATTACCACTCCATGGTTCGGTGAGCGTTATGCTCTCGTAGCCGCTGGTATAGATGCTGCCGTCAATGGAGTCGAGCAACTGTACGGCAGGCTTGGTGCTCACCTCGAGGGTGTAGTCGTCCACATACTTGTCGGCGGTCTCATCGGTCCAGTCGGCACGGAATTGCGTCAGGTTGATGTAAGACTCGTCGGCAGGCAGCAACTCGGGAACATGGGTTTCCAGTGTAGCTACGCCATTGATGGTGATCGTCTTATCCTCGGCACCGGGGTTGCTCAAGGTGATGGTGGCAGTGTGGTTGCCGCTGGCCTGAGGAGCATAGGTCACGGTGATGACCTTGCCCGTCTCCTGCTCGCCGACGCTCACGCTGCGGGCATCCATCGAGAAAAAGCCGCTCTCGTCGTTGAGTGTCAGGATGATGGCACTCGTGAGTTCCTGTCCCTTGACGGTAAAGGTGGCCGTAGCACTCTTTTCAACATAGGCCTCCATGTCCATTCTCGACGGGTAGACCTTGATGCCGGGACCCTGGACGGGAGGCTGGATACCCATAATCATCTGCTGCTCGATGTTGAACGTGTAGCCGCCGCTGGAGAACGCGTTCAGCACAAAGTCGCCATTGCCGTCTCCGCTCCAGCCCCAATTCACATGGTAAGTGTCGGTGCCGGCGGTGTAACCGTCAACGTTAAAGGCATGGCCGCTCCAGCCCCAATAGGAGTGGTCATAGCCGCAATACACGACGGGGCGGCCCTCAGCCAGCTCACTTTGCAGCAATTCGGCCCACTCGTCGTCATTATAATAAACTGCCGTATCGGTACCATAATCGTCGGTACGGGTCTTGAAAGCAAGTCGTGCGGTCTCCTCGTCGTAACCAAAGAACTTGACGGCGCGCAGGATGTCATCACCCATGGCACCGCTGCCATCGGGAGAATAGTCCATGTGTTCCTCTTGTCCCACATAGCGCATCAGCCATGCAACGGCATCGGCCTGTGCAGTGGTGTAGGTGCCGGTGTACCTGTCCAGCATATTGTCCCAGTCAAAGGTAATGGAGGGCAGGGGCTCGACCTGGAAGCCGTAGCTCTCGTTAGTGTAACCATCGACAGGAGGCGTCGGGTCGGTGGGATATTTCCAGTAGTAGAACACCATCGACAGCGAGGTGGCAGGGCAACCCGTCAGGCAGAACGTGCCGTTGTACTTCGGGCAGTGGTTGTAATAGGGAGCATCCTGGTCCCACTCGGCGGTGAGCATCGGAGCGATGGTAGGCGTCGTGAGGCGCTGCTTGAACTTCGGCTGGTCAACGACCAGGCCGGGATGTGCCTGGAGATATTCGATCTGGGTCTTATAGGTACTCAGCCAGAATTTCATATTCTCGGGCATGCGCGCCATGTCCAAGGGACGGTCGCCATAGGCCAGAATCTGATGGGCACGGTCGTCACCAGAGACGATGATAAAGCCACGATTGCTGTTGAAAATGTAATATGCCGTCAGGTCAGCACGGCTGGAATTGGCTTCGGCATGCAACAGTTTGACATCAGTTGCCGGGACACCGTTGAAACGTTTCCCCACCTGGCTCTGCATGAAACGCTGGGCCGTCAACTTGGCCATGGGCAGATCCACATTGGCTGCGCTGATCTGCATGGCTGCCACCAACAAGGTGACGATGAGCAGTATTCTCTTCATAAAACGATTAAAAAATTTAGTTGATAATATAATTACTGTAATTGTTAATGGGCAAAAAAATGACCCCACCCACCGCAATCGGTAGTGAAGTGCGATGCAAAATAAACACTTTTTTCACAATTATGCAACAAAAGCCAGCAAAATGTAACGCTCCAAGCGAAATCAGGAGCAAAACGAAAACAAAAACCGCCAGATGTCTGGCGGTCATTATTCGGTAGATTCATGCAAGCATCAACTTGCAGAAATGCATTTTTACAGTCTGAAGTTGATGGGCAGCACAACCCTGACGGGGACAGCCTGCTTGCCCACCTTGCCCACGCTCCACTTGGGCATCGCGCCAATCACGCGGATAGCCTCACGGTTAAGGCTCTCGTCACCCGCGCCACGAATGACACGGACGTCGCTCACGCGACCGTCGGTACCAACGATGAAACTGCACAGGACACGGCCCTGGATGCGTTTCTTATAGGCGTAATAAGGATACTCACGGGTTTTGTTGATAAAGTTGATCAAGCCTCGCTCACCCCCGGGGAACTGGGGCTGGACGTCCACGTAGTCAAACTCATAGACCTCCATATAAGACTGCTTGGACTGCGGATTGACGGTAGTGACATGACGAACCTGCGCTGCCATGGGCAACACGGCCATCAAAGTCACCAATGTCAACAAACCAAAGCGTAATTGTCTGTGCATAGGCATTTTACTTTATCTTAATTGATGAAAATAAGCCTCTTCGGCAGTAATTTATGGCGCAAATATAGAGTTACAAACGCAAACAACAAAATCATTCTGTTTGATTTTGCAAACAATTAGCATTGTTTCAGTCTTTTTGACTAAATACTCGTAGAATTCAAAAAAAATGTAAATATTTTCAATTCTGCATCAAACAGTTAGAACGGCGAGTCGCATTCCAGAGTCATGCTTTGTCCTGATGCGGGATGGGAAAAAGTAATCGACTGGGCATGGAGCATCAGCCGCGTGGAAGCGGTTCCATACAGGCGGTCGCCCACTATGGGGCAATTCAGGCCCTGGGGATGCGAGCAATGGACACGCAACTGATGAGTGCGGCCAGTGAGGGGCTCCAATGCGATGCGCGTCCATGCGTCCATGCGTTCGAGCACGCGGTAACGGGTCACAGCGGGCTTGCCCAGCGCATGGTCCACGCGCTGGCGGGGTCTGTCGTCCACATCGGGCAACAACGGCAGGTCAATGATTCCCTCGTCTTGCGGCACCTGCCCGTCCAGCAATGCGATATAGCGTTTTTTAATCGTGTGGTTTTCAAATTGTTGCTGCAACGCCTTATGGGTGGCCTTATCCTTGGCAAAAACGACCAGTCCTGACGTTTCCTGGTCCAGGCGATGTACCACGACAGGCCCATGCGCCTCAGGAAAAGCCGCTTTATAACGGCTCAGCAAGCTATCCTCCAACGCCTTGCCCGGGACAGTAAGCATGCCCGACGGCTTGTTCAGCACCGTGAGCCACCGGTCATCATAAACGACCTCAAGCGGCGTATCCTCCTCAGTGGGCATTTCAAGCTGATTGTCCTCAACGTCAAGTCCTTGAAGCATGAAATCAAGGATGGGCTTGCACTTGCTGCGGCATGCTGGATAGAAATGGCCATGGTGTCGAACCTCGCCAACCGGTGACGCGCCCCACCAGAATTCGGCCATGCACACGGGCTTCAACCCGCTGTTGAAGGCATAATTGAGCAGGCGCGGCGCGCAGCACTCTCCTGCCCCTGAGGGCGGCAATGTGCCCAACGGCTTGAACACTTCCACCAGATCACGCTCCTCACCACGGGCGTTTTTCACGATGAAAAGTCGGAAAATCCGCTCCTGCAAGGCCTCGCTCATCGCCTTGCGGCGTGCCTTCAGGTCGGTGATGTGACGATAAAAAGTGTCCTTTTCATCGAGAATTTCCTGCAGCTGGCCATCCAAGCGCTGCCGCATGCGTTTAAGTTCGGCTTTCTCAAAACGGCTCTGGTTCAACAATTTTTCCTGCTCGCTTGCCGTCAAGTTACCGGCAATACGGTGCTGATCTCGTTCCCGCTTGTGGCGAGCCATCAAGGCCTTAAAATCCTCGATTTCATCGGAAATTTTCTGCCTCATGGCTGTCTCGCTCTGCTGAAGAGTCAGCAATTCAGTCGACTGCTCCAAGCGCTCCACCTCGTGGTTGATGGCAGTGATCTGCGCCTCACCCCGCTTGAACTCGCCCTGCGGGTCCAGCAGATTATAAACAGGCGGCACAAAATAGTCGTGGAGCACGCGTCCAGCCAAATTGCCCGAGAAAGCTGCCAAAAAGCCCAACAGACCCTGGTCATCTTTCGCCACGAGCACGCCCAGCATCTTTCCGGCGCCCATTTCATCGGCCCAATCGGCTCTTGAAGCGACATAATGCTGCACTTGCCCCACCGCCATAAGCGCCAGCGGGTGCGGCTCATAGCAGAACGGGCATGTGAACTGCTGCGGCAACTCCACTGCTGCCACGTCGCCCTCAAACCGATGAAATTTGCTCATCATCACGGCAAAATTACTGATTTTTATCAAGCATTATGGCAATTTGACCCGTTTTTGCACTATATTTGCAACCTGATCAATCAACAAGGCCCCCAATCGTCATGAATCTGCCGCAAGATCCCTATATGAAGTCACAGTATGTGAACATGCTACTCAAGGCCAACAACATGGACTTGAAGACCTTGTGCATCAGCGCAAACATCAACATGATTGCACTGTTAAGCGAATTGGGGCGCGCTGGCATCTCGTATGACCCCGTAAATCGACAATTCAGAACTTAAATATACAACATCGCAATGAAATTCATCTCGTGGAACGTAAACGGCTTGAGAGCCGTGGCAGGCAAGGGCTTCAGCGACATCTTCAAGCAGCTGGACGCTGACTTCTTCTGCCTACAGGAGACCAAAATGCAGGCAGGACAACTCGATTTGGAATTTGACGGCTACCGTTCCTACTGGAACTACGCCGACAAGAAAGGCTATTCTGGCACAGCCATCTACAGCCGCCATGAACCCCTGAGTGTGACCTATGGCATGGGCATCGACGAGCACGACCACGAGGGACGCGTCATCACCCTGGAGATGCCCGACTTTTATCTGGTGACCTGCTACACGCCCAACAGCCAGGACGGATTGCGTCGCCTGGATTACCGCATGACGTGGGAGGATGCCTTCCGCAATTACCTGCTCACGCTGGACGAGAAGAAACCCGTCATCGTGTGCGGTGACCTGAATGTGGCACACCAGGAGATAGACCTGAAGAATCCCAAAACCAACCGCAAGAATGCCGGCTTCACCGACGAAGAACGTGAAAAGATGACCACACTGCTCAACGCAGGATTCACCGACACGTGGCGCTTCTTCAACCCCGACGTTACCGACGTCTATTCGTGGTGGAGCTACCGTTTCAAGGCCCGTGAGAAGAACGCAGGGTGGCGCATCGACTACTTCCTGGTGAGCAACCGCCTGCAAGCACAACTGACTGATGCCAAAATCCATACCGACATCTATGGCAGCGACCACTGCCCCGTCGAGGTGGATGTGGCTTTTTAGAAGTTAGGAGTTAGGAGTTAGGAGTTGGGCGGAGGCCAAGTAAAAACTAAGAACAAAAACTAAGAACAAAATATGTCACAGACAGTTCAAAAGAAATATGACTTTGACCGCGTGGTGAGAATGGTGCTCACGCTCATCAGTGTGGGCGTCGGCGTGTGGCTCGTCAACTACTTGAGCCCCGTGCTCATGCCGTTTGTTGTGGGCTTCATCCTGGCCTATCTCATCGAGCCGCTGGTCGAATGGCTGCAAAAGAAAGCTCACATCAAGGCACGCGCCATCGCCGTAGTACTGGCACTTGTCATCGTCATTGCGGTCATTGCTGGCCTGTGCTGGCTCATCATCCCCTACCTGATCGACGAATTCGGGGAAATGTCCAAGCAGCTGGCGGCCTATGCCAAATCGTCGCTGCGCATCCCTTACGTCCCGGCCGAAATCAACGAGTTCATCCAGCGCTACATCGACTTGGAGAAGATCAACGAGATGTTCAGCAAGCAGCAGTGGATGGATATCATCAACAAGGCGGCATCGGGCGCATGGTCGGTTGTTGGCGGCACCATGAGCGTGATTTTCAACATTTTGTCATGGTTCATCGTGCTGTTGTACATGTTCTTCATTCTGCTTGATTTCAACAAATTGTCCCATGCATTCAAGGCGGCAATCCCCAGCAAATACCGTCGCATGGCATTGCGCATCTTTGACGACGTGGCCGAGACGATGAGCCGATACTTCCGCGGACAGGCTGCCGTGTCGTTCTTTGTGGGCGTGATCTTTGCCATCGAGTTCTATATCATCGGGTTGCCCATGGCCATCGCCTTCGGTATGTTTGTGGGCTTGCTCAACATGGTACCCTATCTGCAGCTCATCTCCATCCCCATCGCCGCCTTCCTGTGCCTGGTGGCTACAGCGGCAACGGGAGCCAGTTTCTGGGTGATGTTCGCTTGGGTTATTGCTGCCTACATCATCTGCCAGGTGATCCAGGACATGGTGCTCATCCCCACCATCATGAAGAACCAGATGGGCCTGAATCCCGCCATCATCTTCCTGTCATTGTCGCTGTGGGTCTATGTGCTTGGCTTTATCGGACTTATCATCGGCCTGCCGCTGACAACGCTGATCATTTCCTACTACTGCGAGTATGTGCTGCATCAGCCTAACCCGTTGCACAAGACCAAAAAGAAGGAAGTGCAAAACAAGAAGGCGCCAGTGGCCCTCACGTCGTCACTCTTGAGCGAATACCGCAACGAGGACAAGAAAGAACAATGACCAAAACGTTGATTGTCATTACAGGCCCAACCGGTGTGGGCAAGACTGCGGCAGCCATTGAGCTGGCACAGCGCCTGCATTGTGACATCATCAACGCCGACTCCCGCCAAATCTATCGCGGCATCCCCATCTGCACCGCAGCCCCCACCCCCGAGGAACTCGCAGCGGCCAAGCATCATTTTGTCGCCTTCAAGGACTTGGAGGAAACCTACAGCGCCGCACAATTCGAGAGCGACGTGCTGGACTTGTTGCCGTCGCTGTGGCAGCAGGGCGACTATGCCGTGATGTGCGGCGGTTCGATGCTCTATGTCGACGCCGTGTGCCGCGGCATCGACAACCTGCCCGACATCAGTCTCGAGGTGCGTAACGCCGTCAAGGAGAAACTGGCTAGCGAGGGGCTGGAAAGCCTGGTCGAGGAACTGGAGCGGCTCGACCCGGAATATGCTGCTACCATCGACCGCAAAAACACCAGCCGCGTGTGCCACGGCGTGGAAATCTGCCGCCAGGCGGGCGTTCCCTACTCCACCCTGCGCACCGGTACGGCCAAGCATCGCGACTTCAACATCATCAAACTGGCCCTGAACATCGAGCGCGAACGACTGTTCGACCGCATCAACCGCCGTGTGGACCGCATGATTGAAATGGGGCTGGAACAGGAGGCCCGTTCGGTCTATCACCTGCGGCACCTCAACTCACTCAACACAGTGGGAATGAAGGAGATGTTCGCCCTGTTTGACGGCACAATGTACCGCAAGACCGCCATCGAGCGCATGAAGAAAAACACCCGCGTCTATGCCAAGAAACAGCTCACCTGGTACCGCCGCGACCCCGACATCGCCTGGGTCACCCCCGACGAAGCCGTCAACACCGCCCTCTCCCTACTCGAGAGCTAACCCAAATATCATAACAAAGTAGAGACGCAAAATCTTGCGTCTCTAACCGTATCATAAGTTGTCACCAAATCTGCTATCTCGAGACGCAAGATTTTGCGTCTCTACTGGTCTGGATAATTGAGGATCAGTACTTTACTATCAGCTGTTCAGGATGATGTCGATGACGGCGTTGACATCGGCAATGTTGACCTCGCCGTCTCCATTCACGTCGGCCGCGTCATTGTCGATATCGTTCAGTATGACATCGATAATGGCGTTGACGTCGGCAATATTTACCTCGCCGTCCCCGTTCACGTCTCCAACCAGGTCGGTATAGTACAAGATGATATCATCAACATAGGTTGATCCCGCCCCTCCGGCAATCATCGCGATGCGGAACAAGGCCGGTTCAGCGGCACTCAGGTCAAGATACCACATGACATGTTCTTGGCTCTTCTCGGGCACATCAGCGGCTTCCAGATTGTCGATAGTATTAGCGGTTATCCATGTGATACCGCCGTCCAGCGAATAGTCGAGACGGTATTTGGCCGCCGTTGAAGTAGGATTAAAGAACGTTGCCTGGGCCATGAAAAACTCGTGGGCAAGTGGCTGGGTGGTATAAACGGCACTGGGCTTCTTCATCATGACCGCATGGGTGCCGTTGCACTTGCCTTCGCCTGGAGCACGCACTCCGCTCTTGTTGAAGGACCACGCCGTGAAACTGCCCTGCACATTCTTGTCACTGGTGCTGCTATTGGCCGTCATCGACTCAAAGTCCTCGACAAGCCGATTGCACACAGGCAACACGATCACGGTTTCGGTGGCTTCCTGTACGTCAAATGACCATCCATACATCGACATCATCATGCGGCTCCCGCTTTCGTCATTCAGCGCCAGTTTGTAGCGTCCCCACTCGGCGGGTGCCGTGAACTGCATCTGGTAGGTATTAGTCGTGTTGCCGGCCAGCTGCACCTGGCATAGTTCGCTCCTGGAGACTTCCTGGTCTTCATCGTCCAGCATCGACAGATAGACATTGCCCACAGGGCCAAGTTGCGTTGACCACCATGTGCGGTAAGACAAATTCACGTCAACATTAAAGGATTGGTTGACTGTGATGTCCGATGGCAAGACAAACGAATCGACGGTATAAAGGTCTGACAAGAAACGATCAGACAGATAGGCCGTATCGCCCCTCACAACCATCTTGATGTAGGAATCCTTGCCATAATGATGGCACACCTCGTGGTCATAGTTGAGGCCGCCATCCTCACTGTATAACAGTTTAATCCTATATTCACCCTCCTCGAGCGAGCTCGGCAAGACCATATTTAACGACCAGCCAGATGTATACCGACCTTGACCAAGAATCTCGGTGTGGGTATAGCGTACGCTTTGACGCACAACGCCATTGCTGTCAAACACGCTCAGCGACAACGGAATATCGGCATAATAACGGGTTTCGCCGTTAAACGTGTTTTCACCTGTGGCTTTGTTGCCTTGAACCAGAAAATCATCGATATCCACAGTCGCCTCCTGACCCAACGGAACTGCCTGGGTCACGGGAGTCAAACGGCTGCGCAGGTACAGGACTTCTTCAACCATATCGGTCTGCGGCTCAGGAACCAGGCCGAAAAGACCGTCCTGAATATACTTGAAATCCATGTTTGAATAGGGTGAGAGCAACGAAACCACGAAATAGCCGTCAAAGGATCCGCCCCAGCCCCAATTCACATGGAAATAGCCATCGGCGTTAAAGCCGTCAAGGATAAAGGCATGGCCTCCGTCATCGGCATAACCGCAATACATAACCGGACGCATCCGGCTGATTTCATCAACCAGAAGCTGGTCCCAGTCGTCAGCATCAAAATAGTCACGGTCAAGCCAATAACACTTGCCGGTGTAGTCAAAATAACGGTGCAGGGCCGCCGAGGCAGCATACTCTGACGCCCCGCTGCTCTCGCCATAACCCATGTCCATCGAGATACCCACATCCGACATCAGGCGGGCGACAGCGTCACACGCCTCTTCACTGCTGTTGGAATCATAGATATCGAGCATCAGGTCCCAGCGATAGACCGACTGGCTGAAGTCGGCGCTGAGTTCGGTCGGAGTCGAGCCATTCACGTTGCAGGTATAGGAATGGCTTCCCCTGCCGACAGCGGGCCATTCATAATAGTTCATCATCTGCGCCGTCGCCGTGGCCACACAGCCGGCAGCCGCGCGGGTCCCTTGGTCTAAGGTGGGACAGTAGTTGTTATAAGGCGCCCCCTGATCCCATTGTGATGTCACCAGCGGAGCAACAGGCGTTGCACGCTTGGCCGGCTTGTGAGCCACGACGTCCTCATGGCTCTGCAGGTAAGCGATTTCACTGTTCATCTTATCCAACCAGTACTGCACCGCAGCAGGCAGGTTTTTTGCTGAAAAATCACCAGCATCGCCATAGCCCAGCACCTGCGGCAGGCAGTCGTCGCCGGCAATGATGACGTAGCCGCCCTCAGCACCGCGGTCATAGACGTAAAAGCGGTTGCATTCCGCCGTATAGGCAAGCCTGGTGCCCACACCAACAGATGGTGCCGTGAAGCGGGCAGATTGCTGCGCAAAAAACTTGTTGGCCACGCGACGGGCATCGGCCTCGCTTACCGGGCCTGCCAGCAGACTGCAAACGGCAGCCAGCATGAAGCTTGAGATAAGGAAGAGTCGTTTCATATAGCGATTTGTAGAAAAATTACATGATTTGGTTAATAATCTGCAAAAGTAATGAATCTTGCCCCATTCGGAGCAAGATTCACCATCTTTTTTCATCTGCAGCACAAAATGCCAGTGTTGCCGACTTCAATCCAGCAGTTGGGCAATGGTATCCTTGACGCGACGAGCAGTGGTGTAGTCGAGAGCGGCCTCATTGGCACCGGGACGGCCCATGTACAGGTTGGGATTGACATATTGCATGGCGCTGAGCTGCGGCTCGCGGCCTGAGAAATGGAACTCGTGCAGTCCTGTCGCCTCATGCAACTCACGGATATTCTGCTCGGTCACGCCACTGCCGGCCATCAGGATGATGCGTCCCGCGGCCTGGCGGTTGAGACGCGCCAACAGTTCGGTGCCCTGTATGGCTTTGGGCTGCTGGCCCGAGGTGAGAATGCGGTCAAAACCCAGGTCGATGATCGTTTCCAGCGCCTGTTCGGGGTCGACCGCGCGGTCAAAGGCCCGGTGGCAGGTCACGCTCATCCCCTTGCTGCACTCCAGCAGGTAACGGTTCTTCTCAACGTCAACGGTGCCGTCGGCATTCAGGCAACCGAACACCACGCCATCCACGCCCAGGTCGCGGCACACGGCGATGTCGGCCGCCATGCGCTCCACTTCCAGGTCGGTATAGAGGAAGTCGCCCCCTCGCGGGCGTATAATCACATGCAGGCGCGTGGTCGTCAGCACGCGGCGCGCCACCTTGATTTCACCATAGCTGGGTGTCGTACCGCCCTCAGGGATGCCGGCACACAACTCCACGCGGTCGGCCCCACCCTCTTGTGCCGCCAGACAGGATTCCACCCCGTTGGCGCACACTTCTACCATAAACTCTTCACGTTTCATCGGTCATTCTGTAACTTCAGTTAAGGATGATGTCAATCACGGCATTGACATCGGCAATATTGACTTCGGTATCACCATTGACGTCGCCCTGGGGGTTCATGTTACCCGTCAGGATGAGGTCGATGATGAAATTGACATCAGCAATGTTCACCTCACCGTCACCGTTCACGTCACCCGGTATGGGCTCAGTCTGGGGCATGGCGGCATAGACGAGTTCCATGCCAGGAATCTTGAGGCTGTAGGGTTCACCCGTGGTGACGGCATTGTAGGTGATGTAATAATACACCAGATGCAGCGGGAAATTGCCCAAATCGGCCGCGTCACACACGTCGGTCACCGGGACATCGAGAGAGACGCTGCCCTGCGGGGAAATCTCGACGGGATACTCCACCGTGACACGCTCGCCACAGGCGTTTTCAATCAGGATTTTCACCGTTTTGAGTTGCATTTCGCCCGGTTCCATGCGCAACCGCAGGGTGTCGGGCAAACCCCACAGGCGCACCGCCTTGGCAATCTTGATGTAGGGATTGCGCGACGATGCCCCGGTAAAATCTATCTGAAGGCCGTTGCCGAGCGCTGTAACCACCTGGTTCTTGCCACCGCTCTGGGTCACCGTCCAGGTATCCGGGTCGATGGGGGCGTTCTCGATGGTGGTTACCCGGTGCTTGGGATTCTCTACGCTCACCAGCAGCGAGTCAGCCAGCAAGGGATGGCTGGAGCCGACAAAGGTCTGCCCGTCGGCCACAGCAGTGATGACCCCTTGATCATCGACGGCGCAGATACTCTCATCCATCGAGCTCCACGCCACCACACTAGGGTCCACCTTGTCCAGTCCGTAGCCGCTCACGCCGTTGATGTTGATGCTGTAGGAATGGTATTGGTCGATGACCACGCTGTCGCTCACCAGCTGCCACTGCGCCTCCATGATGGTGACGGGCTGAGTTGCAGTAATGCCGTTATAGTGGGCATACAGGTTGCCCGAGGCCGGTGTTGAAACAGCATGGAAGAAGCCCTCGTTGTCGAAATAACCCACCTGGGGGTCGCACGTAAAGGTGCAGCCTTGCAGGTCGCGCGTCTTGAGGACGCCATACTGGTTATAGCCCCACACGCCAAACGACGTGGTTGCCGAAATCGACAGATTATAACACCGCGGCTCAAAGTTGATGATGCCTATCTCATCGTCGTCAGGTGCCGTCGAAACAAACAGACAGCCGTTGCCCACGGCACGCACGGGGCCGTCGCTGGGATGGTTCAGCACCTCGTCATTGACCAGAATGCACGATGAGCCGCCACCATCCAGATTCACGGCATTCACAGCCCCTAAAGCGTCAAAGATGCCTTTCATCTCCCTGAGCGTAACGCCCGTCGAGGTGAGGTGACGCCCATCGACAACGACAAAATACAGGCGCGTACTGTCGGCATTGAAGCCGATGGCCGTGCGCGGATGCCGCTCGGCCCAGTCCTCCATGAACTGGCCGTTCTGCATGATGATGTGATTGCTGCCGCCAATGAGCTGGTGGATATTGATGTCTTGTGACTCGTTGTTGAGCGTGAGCCTGAAAGAGACACTCAGCTCGTCACCCACGTTGAGGGATTGCGCATAGTTGGCATAGGTGCCCTTGAGCCACAAAATGGCCTTGCCGTCGGGAATCGTCGTCGAACCTTTTGCATCAAAGATTTCCTCGATGATGCACTGCTCAACACCATTGGCATTCCAGCGGAACGGGTCGCCGGCAGGACGAAGCAGCACCATCTTGCCCGAGCTGGAACCGTCATAAGTCACGGGACCATAGCTACGGGTGAACAGGAAAGACTGGTTAGCAGCGATGTTCTCATAGGCATAACGCATGCGGTTCACCAGATTGAGCGCAAATGACGTCTCGCCGCTGGTCACCGTTCCAGTAAACGTCAAGCGGTCGATGTAGGGCCGGTTGTCATTGTCCAGGACCAGACAGGCACGGTTGTGGCTGCTCAACACCAGCTCGTCGTTACGCACCTGGCCGCTCAAAGGCAGTCCCACCTCGTTGGTAGGCGAGGTCATGAAGAAGTCACCGTTGACGGCTCCCACCACCTCGTGTCCGGGCCGGTTGTTGCGCGACGCCATGCTCACGGGCGTCTCACAAGCGACCGACTTTTCTCCACCCAGGCAGGTTTCCATCACGATGTAGGGATTTGTCAGGTCCATCTCAACGACACTCACCTTGAGGGGCAGCTCCGGAATATCATATTTTGCGGCCGTCACGCCAGGACCCGCCAAATGCGGGAAAATGAGCGTATCTACATCATATTTTTTGTCTCCGATGGTCCACTGGTCACGGGCTTGACCCGTGACTGTCCCCATCAACAGCGCCACAAGGGCTACCAGCAAGAATGGCCGTTTCATGAGTTCAGGATGATATCAATTACCGCATTCACGTCGGCAATATTGACTTCGGTATCTCCGTTCACATCGCCCCGTGGATTGACGGTACCCGTGAGGATGCAGTCGATGATGGCATTGACGTCGGCGATATTCACCTCGCCATCGCCGTTCACGTCGCCCTTGATGCCCGGCTGGGGCTGCTCTCCAGCATCTACATTGCGACCTATCTTATAAACCGCCATGCCGTTGTAGGCCTTGAATGTGAACAGCGTCACCTCCTCGTAGCCCTCATCATCAACGCCATATTCGACGGCAAAGCAGTGCACGCGCAATCCGCTGTCGTTGACCTTGCCCAGACTGTCGGCAGGAATCTGCCAGTACTTGGTCATGCCGCCAAGCGACTGTCCCTCGCCCAACTCGCAGATGTTGGCCTGGCAGCCATACCCGCCACCATTCATGTCGGCAATGACATAGGTCAGGAAATCCCTGCCCTCGAGGTGGAACTCGATACAACCGTTGGGAGCAGACTTGGGCCACAATTCAGGATCCACCTCCTCGAACGAGTCAATCACCGAGCCCGAGAAGTCGTAGATGACCGGTGCCGTGTCAAAGCAGTCGATGTAGAACATCTCACCGCTGTAGCGCGAGTCCTCGTCGGGTCCTTCAATCATCTTGATGACCGGAGCCAGCGAGAAGCCCGTCTTGGTCTCAGGGTAGAAATTGATGATATCCATGTAGGGGTCGCCATCAAAGCCGCCCTCCCAGTCACCGCCCTGGTCGGCGTGCATGCGGTAAAGCGTCGGGAAACCCGGGTCGGCCGTGGAGCCCGACACCGTCATGATGTTGCACTCGGCCTGTTCAAGGGTGAGGTCACCGATGACGTCCAGATAGTCGGTGCGCTGCGGGGCATCGCCCTTGTCGAGTTCGACAACGAGCGTGAGCTCGCCCGTCTCAGTATCCACCAGATAGACAGGAACATACTGCTGCACGTTGCTGGTCATCGGCGCCACCCAGATGTGGTGGAAACTGTCCTTGCCGATGCTGGCCACACCCAGGAAGCGGCCATAGGGCGCTCCGTCGAGCGTCAGGGGCAGATCCTCGAGCGGACTGCCGTCAACAGCCGAGAAACGGTGAATCACCGATTGCGAGATGGTGTCACTGCCGATGATCACGGCGAGTTCCTCGCTGCGGGCAACATAGATGATGCCCTGGTCCATCGTCGCCGTGCGGGCGCGCTGGTTGCAGATGGCATTACTGGTGTAGTCCGTGCCGCTGTGTACACGGTCAAAGATCCACTGGTTGACAATCTTGATGCCGTTCACCTCGGCATAGGTCTGGCCGTCGGTCACAGCCTTCGCCCCGATAGCCGAGGCCATCACAGCAAGCAATAGAAGAAGTATAGATTTTTTCATATCGATTTGGTTATTTGTAATAGGTTATGCTGCTACTAGAAAAATGCCGCGGATTGGCGCGGATGTGGTGGACACTCCGTGCAATCCGCGGCTATGACTGTTGATTGGTGGGCGTCAGCCCTTCAGGATAATGTCGATAATGGCGTTAACGTCGGCAATGTTCACCTCGCCGTCACCGTTCACGTCACCCTTGGCGTCCATGCTGCCTGACAGGATCATGTCGATGATGGCATTCACGTCGGCAATGTTCACCTCGCCGTCGCCGTTCACGTCACCCTTGATGCCCGGCTGCTCGCCACCGCTCACGTTGGTGCCGATCTTATACACGGCCATGCCGTTATAGCACTTGAAGATGAACAGCGTCACCTCCTCGTTACCCTCGGCATCGACACCATACTCCACATTCATGCTCTCGACACGTGTACCGCCATCACTCACGGCACCCAACTCATCAGGAACCATCCAGTAGCGTTGCATGCCACCGAGCGACATTCCTTCACCCAACTCGCAGATGTACACCTGGCAAGCCTTGTTCACCATCGTGGCCTCATCAACACCAGTGTACTGTGCAGCCACAAAGACAATGAAGTTGCGCCCCTCGAGCGTGAACTCGCACACACCGTTGGCACCCACGTCCATGGGCCAGAAGTCGGGGTCAACATTCTCGAAGTTGTCCACCATGGTACCTGTCACGTCATAGAGGATGGGAGAGGTCGAAAAACCGTCAATGTAGAACAGCTCGCCGCTGTAGTTGCCTTCTTCCTCCAACACCATTTTGGCCACCGGGGCATAGCCCCACTGGGTCACCGTCTCGGGGTAGAAGTCCAGGATGGCCAGGTAGGGATCGCCGTCAAAGCCGCCTTCCCAGTCACCACCCTGATCGGCATGCCAGCGGTAGATATACTCTGAACTGGCGCCTACCGACATGATATTGCACTCGTCTTCCTCACGCGTGATGTCACCCATCAGATCGATGTAGTCGCAACGCTGCAGGGCATCTCCCTTGTCGAGTTCACCCATCAGTGTAAGTTCACCCGTCTCTTTATCTACCATATATACGGGCTGAATGGCGGCCAAGTTGCTCGAGAACGGAGCCATATAAAGGTGGCCGTAATTGTCCATACCTACCGTATTGCAGCTCAGTGTAGCACCGCCATAGATTTCGCCATCCAACGTCAAGGCTAATTCCTTGACCAGTTCACCGTTAGTGGCATCTACCTTGTAAATAACGCTCTGGGACAGCGTATCAGTACCCTGAATGACGGTGTTGGCATTGGAACGGGCAATATAGACATAGCCGTCCTTCAGCACAGCAGTACGCGCACTGGTGTTGCAGTAGGGCATGTTGCTCCACACCTCAGGGGTGTGGGCGCGGTCCTGGATCCACAGGTTAACGATCTTGATGCCGTTCACCGGCTCATAGTTCACGCCGTCGGTCACTGCCCACGCAGCGGTGAAAGCCGAGAGCATCAACAGGAAAATGAGTAATGATTTCTTCATAATAAATTGGTTATTAAGTTGTTATATATTATTTAGTTTTCTATCCTATTTAATTTTAGCAAAGTAACACAAAAATCCGCTACTTTCAAAATTTAGACCTCGATTTTTATTGTGGTGGTCTGTAATCTAATTCTTTGTCCATCCACGCGATTCGGTCGTGCAGCCATCGCTTGATGTAGGACACCTCGTCGTTGAAGTCCTTGGCGATATAGTAGTTGGGCCACACCCGTTGGCCCCAGCGGGGCCACGCCTGGCTGTTGCGCGACTCGGCGCCATGACACGTCAGCACCGTGGCCAGCGAGTCGATGGTCGCCATCACACGCTCCTCGCTCAGGTTGCCCCCGCGCATCTGTGCCCAACGGGCACACAACGCGGCCCGGTAGTCCTCGTCACTGTTCAGGCGATACCACCAGAAAGGTACCAGATACACCTCGCCCGCGCCATACAGCACACCGTTGCTCTGATAGACCCACGTGTCGGTGCGCCAACCCTCGCAGCGGTCGCAGTTGCCATAGGCCAGGTTCGTGTCCCAAATGGCCATCTTGAACCGCCCGTCCACGTCATCACAGCGTTTGTAGAACTTGCCGCTCAGGCGGTAGCCGTCCACATTGTGGCCCAGCTCGGTGGCCAGCTGGTAGTCGATGAACGAGGTCACGTCGATGTACTGGCGGTAACCCGTCATCGGGTCACGGTAGCCTGGCGAGGCCAGGGCGGCCTCCATCTGGTCGATGCGGCCGTTGATATAGGCCACCTGGCGCTCATTCAGGTCATCCAGGTCAGGCGACTTGTACTGGAACAGGATCACCCGGTCCTTGTAGGGCACGCCCTGGCTGTTCACCGGGTGATAATGCGAGGTATAGGTGGGCTCGTCGTTACAATCCACCTCCATCAGGTAGTCGCCCGTCAGTTCATCGCCGCTCTTGCCGGGGCGGGCCAAATCCAGGCGGTGACGGCCCTTGGAAACCACCTCGCACAGGATATACACGCCATAGTAGGTGCCGTCAAGGAAAAGTTCGCAATAACGGCCACGCGGGGTGAATTCCATCCAAGGACGCATCAGTTCATAGGTGAGCAGGTCACGCATCATGCTCTTGTCGGCATAGGGGGCCACCAGCGCCCAGTTGTCATCCTTGCCCATTCCCAGGATTTTGGCCTTCTTTTTGGAAGCATATTTCAGCGGACCGTCCAGCGTGCGGAATGAATACGGCTTCTTGGGCGAGTCATTATAGGTCGAATTGCCACGGTAACGCAGGGCAACATGACCCTCGTAGTCGATGCGTTGACCGGGGTGGGCCGCCGTGTCGGCATAATTGAGCTGACCCGGGCCGTTATCGATGATTTTCATCATCGCATCGATGCGTTCATAGCGGTCAATGACTCTCCCCTTCACCTCAAGCCACACGATGGGCAGGTTGGTCGAGGTGAGTTCAACTCCGGTGTTGTCAGGCGGGAAATTCACCACCTCATGCTTGCAGGCCGCGAGCATGAACACCAGCATCACTATGAGAATCAGTCGCTTCATTTCATTTTCTACGCTACGAGAAGAGGATGATGTCGATGATGGCGTTGACGTCGGCGATATTGACCTCGCCGTCGCCGTTGACGTCACCGGCAGGAGTCATATTTCCCGACAAAATCATGTCAATAACGGCGTTGACATCGGCGATATTGACCTCGGTGTCCCCGTTGACGTCACCCGTGACAGCCTCATGGTAAACAAACGAGCGGATGTCACAATAGTCGGTGTACTGCATCGTGGAGCCAGCGGCCAACGTGTGATAGGCATAGCGGGCACGAACAAAATAGGTCTTTCCGTCAACCAACTTGCCGGCACCCCTGATATCGCCCAATCGGGGAGTCTCAAACGTGCCGCCATCGAGCGTGCCGTTATAAGAAGTGCGGGACGGGAACGACTCCGAGGTGCTGATCTGCACTCGCAACGATGCGGCACCCTCGACAGGCTCAAAACGCACCACGCTCGATGAGTACAGCACGGTATCACCCTCACCGGGACACACATAAACGGGCACAGGGGGAATCACCTCGACAGTGGTGAACGATGAGACGGGGGTGACCACTGTTGCCGAGCCATAGGTGGCCGTCACGCGCGCATAATAGGTCGTGGCACCCGCAAAGCGGTACCTGGGCACCTGCCACAGGGGCTGGTCCAGCAGGATGCTGTCAGGATTGTTCATCGAGGAGTTTTCCGACAATTCGAGAACATAGGCCGTGCCGGGAGCGCCTGCCGTCCACTTGATGAGAGGCATCAAGGGCACTGCAGTGGCGTCACTGGCAGGCGAGGTGATGCGCATCTGACCTAACGTAAACTTTCGCAGCTCGCTGGCATTATCCAACAGGTTGAGGCCACGTGCCACCACCCGCCACCAGTAGGTGCCGCTGGTGAGACACGGAATGCGAGGCAAGGGACAGCTCATCGAGTCAACTTCCACTTGCGACACAAGCGAATCCATCTGTTCATCGGCATAAATCTGCACGACGTAGTTAGAGCCTTCCCCACTCCACTGCAGGAACGAGAGTTCGGGCACCTCGGCACCGTCCTCAGGATAGAGCAGCTCGGGCTTGGCGGCCTGAACGGGCACCACGCCTGGCATGACGGGGGCGTACTCGTTTTCCCAACGGTCGAGAATGCTCACGGCATAGCGGTAGCCCTCACGCTTAGCCGCCGGCAAGGTATAGGTTGCCCAGTAACTGATGCCCTCGATATACTTGGCCTGACAGTGAAATTCGCTGTCCTGCACATCTTCGGGAATCGAATAGATGACGTAACGCACATTAGGGATGCTGTCCCACGACAGGATACCGTCACCATAGTTGAGGTTGGTCACTGTCGAATAGGTCTGATCAGGCTTGAGCCACGCTGGAGCAGGATTCAAGGCGATGGTAGAGTAAAGGCTGTCCTTGAGCCAGATGCGCAACTGACGCACCTTGCCGTCGATTTTCTCGCTCTTGTTGCGCCACGTGCCGTAGCGGAAATATACCATGCCAGGATTGCCGCCGGCAGCCATCGCCTCGCGCATGACGCGACCTTGCTTGACAAATTCGGCCAGCGTCCAGCCTTCTTCGTCAGGAATCCACTGGCTGATATAGACGTGGCGGTTGAAACGTGCGGCCATCTTGCCCCACCAGGTAGTAACTCCGGTAAAAGTTCCCGTTGTCTTCCAATAGACCTGCGGCGCCAGGAAATCGATGGTGCCGCGCGTGAGCCACGCCATCGGGTCGCTGTAAATCTGATTATACTGCCAGTCGCTGCCTACGGGGCAGGGCTCTACGCCATACCTGTCAGCCACAGCCTGAGACGTGCACGCCACGCCGGCCGGGCCGATGCCGAAGCGCACCCACGGCTTGGTCGACTTGACCATGTCGTTGACGTCCTTGACCATCTGATTGACGTTCTCGCGTCGCCAGTCGCCCTGACTCATCGTGCCGCCGTTGGCCCGATAGGCATTATACAGATCGGCATCGAGCGAAAACGACGGATTGTCCTGATTGTAGAAATAATCGTCAAACACCAGTCCGTCAACGTCATACTTGACCAAAATGTCCTTGCACACGTCAACGACACGCTGCCTCACCTCGGGGATGCCGGGATTGAGCACCGTCTCGTAGCTGGTAGTCAACAGCCATTCAGGATGGGTATAGATGTAGTCCCGCTCACTCTGGCCCCACAGGTTGTCGCCATGCCCATAACGATAGGGATTGACCCAGGCATAGACCTCGATACCGCGCTTGTGAGCCTCACGGACGAGATACTCAAACGGGTCGAACGCCGGTGCCACGCCGCGGGTGCCCGAGACGTAGCTCGACCAGGGCTCGTAGGCCGAATTGTACATCGCGTCACACATCGCCCTGACGTGGTAATAGACCACGTTGATGTGGTTGACGCGCAACGTGTCGAGCATCTTGCGGCAGGCATTCTGCATCGTGGGCGTGTTGCGCTCGGTGATGGCTCCGCTGGGCCAGTCGCTCAGGTAAGCCGTCATCCACATGCCGCGCTGTTCGCGTTTGGGCGGCACATCGGCAGCAATGGCAAAACTGGCGACAAATGTCACCAGCAATGCTATTATGATGATTTTACTTTTCATCGGTTCGGGTTTTGTAGAGACGCAAAAAACTGCATTCCGTCGGGAGACGCAAGATTTTGCGTCTCTACATTTTTAGGCCTCTAGAACAGGTTGGTCAGGCGCGGGTTGATGCACACACCCAGGATCCTGTCCTTGTTACCGTTGAAATTATAGACCTTGCCGTCGGCGGGATTGAAGTAATACAGGCCGGTGGTGTAAGTCTTCTCGGTCGTTGCGGCACGGAAGCCAAAATAGACGTAGTGCGTCTGGGCATCGACGGCAAACTGCGTGGTGTAAACGCCCTCGGCATCAGTCGTGTTGATGGGATCGGCCTCCATGGTGATAAAGTTGATGTACTTGTCATAGGTCACCGTGGCGTTCTCGGCCGGGATGGCATACTGGGTGAAGCCCACGCCGGGCGTGGTACCCTTGGTCATCCACACATACAGGTAACCCAGGTCCTCGTCGAGCGTGAAGGCGCGCGGCTGAGTGGTCTCGAGCACGATGGGATGCGGGATGGGCACACCGGTACCGGTCTTGCCGATGTCACTCGTGCGGAAGCGGTAGATGCCGTTACCCGAGTAGTTCTTGCCCCACCAGAACATGCCGGTGCGGTCAAGATAGAGTCCCGTGTGGATGGCACCATAGGCAATGCCCTGTCCATAGTAACTCAACTGATTGTTGACCACAAAATAGCCGGCCGTGCTGTTGAAGTTGGTCTGCTCGGTCTCGCCACGTGCCGTGAGCGGAAGGGTACGGATACCCGTATTGCGGTCGGTGTAATAGAGCGTGGTACCGTCGGTGCAACCCTGGAAGGGGTCGTTGAAGGCGGGACCACCCACGTTGGTGACCATCACATTGGTAACCGAGCCATCGGCGCTCATGACGGTGATTTTGCCGTCGCCCAGGTTACCGGCTTCGTCGTTGATGTAGTAGTACTGCTTGCCGCAGTCCAGGATATAGACGTTATCCTGCTCGATGACATCAGTTTCGGTCACGGTCTTCTCGGTGGCAAACACCAGCGTCGTGGGCATGTTGCCCGAGCTCACGCCCATGTCAAACGGCAGATTCTTGGTGCCGGCAGGCAGCTGGGAGAGGTCCACCAGTTTCACGGCCATGATGTTACCGCCCTGAGTCGCATAATAGAGCGTGGGAGCAGGAATCGACGAGCCCACCTGCACATTGACATAGCTGTCCTCCAGACGGCGGTTCTCGCCATTGATGTCAAACCACGTCTGCAGCGTGATCTTCTGCGAACCGATGTTGCTGAAGGTCAGTTTGCCGGGGTTGTCGGTCGTTCCGTCAGCGTGGCTGTAGCCTTCAAAGGTCGAAATCAGGTTGCCCTGAGCGTCACGTGTTCCCTCGGGGAACGTCCACACGTACTTGCACACCAGATTCTCGGGATTGGGCAACTCGATGTCAAGTTTCACATCCACATCGTTGATGACAACCGGCGACGCGCTCTGCTCAACCACGCTCAACATGGGAGCAATGTCATAAATGAGCAGCGGGTAGGTGCAGCTGCCCACGCCGTCAACCGTCAAGGTCACCTGATAGATACCGGCCTTGTCAAACTTGTGCGAGGGGTTCATTTCGGTCGAGGTCGTGCCGTCGCCGAAGTCCCAGGTCACCTGTCCCGACTTGGACGAGGTGTTGGTGAACTCAACCGTCGATACCACATAGAAATCCAGGCCGTAGCGGTCATCGTCCACCCTGTAGGTGAAGTCCACATCCTTGGTGGCGAAATTGTCGTAGTCGGGCGTCTTGTCAATACATGACACCGACATTATCGCCATCATGAAAATGAATGCTATTTTATTGAGAGTCTTCATATTCCTAAAGTTTTAAGTTTTTAGTCTTAAGTTGTAAGTAATAATACTTCATGCTATCTGCTTCAACGGACGATAGTAATCATACTAAAAACTTACAACTAAAAACTTACAACTAATTGAGTGTCACTTCTTTGTTGTCGGTAGTCACGCCCACCTTGCCGTCGGTGTCATACACGCGGAATTGGGGTTCCAGGAAATAGGTACGGCTAAAGTTCACCGTGTACACCTTGTCCGACGTGTTGTAAATCCACGACGTGAAGGGAATCGTCTCGAGCATGCTCTTGAAATAGGGCATGTACTGGCGGCGCACCGTGGTGATCTTGCCACCCGTGTCGTCGCTGTAGCGCGAGAAGAGCCAGAAGGCCGACCTGTAGACCGGCTGCACGTTGACACCTGCCGGAGCAGCGCTCTGGTCGGTAATCTCATGATAAACAGCCTTGCCATCATCGGCCACCGTGATGTAGTAGTAATGGTCAACTTCGTCGGTGGTAAACCAGGCGTTGGACTTGTCGTCGGCCGTGGTGTCGGTCGGGAAATCGATGTTGTACTGGGCATTCAACTGCTCAAACAGTTCGATGGGGAAGTTGTACTTGATATAGACGTTGCGCAGGTCGTTGTAATAGGTACTGTCCTTGGTCAACGCGTTGACCATGTGGTCCATGAACTCCTGCTGGAATCCCGAGGGATAATAACTGTCAAACTTCTCCTGGTCCCATTCCTCGGGATTGACCCAAGCCACCGGGGCGAGGGTGCGCGAGGTGGGGAAACTGTCGGTCAAGACATACTCGTAACCGTCCCACTCAGCCTTGCTGTGGGGATAGGTGGCCACCATCTGGCTGGAGCGCACCGTGTCGGTGAGTGAATAGTTCTTGGTATAAGCCAGCGAAGTGGTCAACTTGCTGGTCGCCGAAGCGTTCTGCTCACGCTTGATGAGGCACCACACCTCGCTGTGATCTAACGCCTTCTCGCTGGTGGTGTAGTACTTGCCCTTGAAGGAGGCATAATTGCCCGCCTTGACTACTGTGGAGCCTTGCTCCCAATCCACTGTGGGCAACACCTGTCCGAGTTGGCCGTTGTCGGCAAACGGGTCATGTATCGCACACGATGACGTGAGCAATGCCACCAGAGCCATCAGTCCATATATTTTGTATCGTTTCATATCTCTTTACTTATTAGTTTCTAGTCCCTAGTTTCTAGCTTTCTTGTGTCAAGGAGGAAACTTCGCCATAGTTGTGGGCCCAGATCATGGGTTCCTGCAGCCACTTGTAGTTCTTGTAGGCTCCCAGGCGCTCAAGTTCCTGGCGGTTGTACTTCTCCTCGGTCTCGGGGTCGTAGTTGATGCGCTGGATCCAGGTGTTCTCCTTCTGCTCCTCGGTCAGACCGTCGATCCAATAAGCCGAATACAGGTTATAGGGACGACGCAGCGTCGGATAAACGATCTCCTGGTTGTCACCGATGCCATAGTGGTTGCGGTTGTTACTGTAGTGGTAACGGCGCATGTCGGTCCACTGCTCGGGCTGCAGATACATGGCGATGTACTTCTGCTGCATCAGGTCGCTCAACGTGAACTCGCTGGGATTGAAGTACCAGTGCTTGTTACCGCGGTCGGTCACCTTGTGCACGGCCACGTTCTTGCCTTTATAGTAGTCCTCATTGTCGAGGAAAGCGGCAATCTGGCCGTCCCAGTACTCAGCAGGCTGGAAACCGGGCTTACCGCCAGCCACCGAGTTGCCGGGGTACTTGTTGTCGGTCGAAGCGTTGTAGTTCTCGTTGGGATAGAGTCGCAAGAAGGCGGCAAGGTGGCGCTGGATATTCCATTGGGTGGCCTCCTTGGCCAGGGCACACGCCTCGGTCTTGTTACCCATCCAGTACATGGCCTCGGCCTTGATGAAGTAAAGCTCCTCCATCGTGAAGATGGGATTGTAGGCATCAGCAGCGCCGGCATAGGCGCCCATGTACAGGTTGGGATAGTTGGCAATCTTGTAGGACGTACCCATACCGATGTTGTTCTCCAGATAACGCATCTTGATGCGCTCGCTGGTCACCGAGGGACTTGCGGGTCCCGTGCGGGCAATCATCAGCAGTCCGCAACGCGGGTCGTTGGCAAAGCCGTCGTGGGCACCCTCGGCATTGAACATACCGCAGGTCATCTCGTTGTCGGGCTTGCTGATGCCCAGCAGGTCCACCATAAAGAACTTGCTAGGGATGGCGCTACCCAAGAGGTTACCGCGTGACTCCCACGAGTTGATGACGGGCTGGGCTACGCTCCAAACGGCGTTCTGCGTACCCGTTCCACCGTCCCAGTAATAGCGGGGCTCGTTGCCGAACCATGGGTCACGGCCACCCTGGTAGTCAAACACGTCGCCCTCGCGCCACTGGTTGATGGCGGCATCGGCAGCGTCGATAATCTTCTGGCACATCGCGGGGCTGCGGTCCACATTGGGGATGTTGCGCAGCAGCAGGCGGGCTTTGATTGCATAAACCAGGCCTTTCCACTTCTCCAAGTCACCGCCATAGACGCGGTCTTCCTTGGCCGTGAGGGGCTGGTTGTCGGGGTTATTGATGATCGCGGGGTCCTCATACATCTTGATGAGGTCTTCGCACTCCTGCATCATCCAGGCATATACCGAGGCTTGGGTGTCATAGGTGGGAGCGATGCTCTGATAAGCCTCGCTGCGGGGGATATCACCAAAGGCATCGGTCGTCAGCTGGGTGGACATCAGCATAATCGTGCGGCCTATCAACTCGTAGTTGGGCGAATTGATGGCCTTGGAGTTATTCACCAGATTGACGGTGTTCTTGCCGATGTCATAGAAATGGCGGCGCCACATCGGGTGGCGGTTCATCGTCAACATCTCCCACTCGCACTTGTAGCTGTAGGCACCCACCGAACTCTTGCCGCCGGTGGTGAGCATCTGGGAGAAGTAGGCGTAGTATTCGCTGTGGTCATAAACGATCTGCTGGGCGTAATAGATGATGACGGGCAGACCGTCCTTAGCCTCAATCATATGGGCCCTGTCGGGGTTGACATTGTCATCGAGCACATCATTGCAGCTCACCGACACCAGGCCAACCAGCATCAATAATGCTAAAAATTTAATCTTTTTCATAGTCGTTGGCCTCCTGTTTAGAATGTTGCTTTAAGTGTGAAATTGAAACTGCGCGTGCTGGGCACGTTGTAATTGTCGATACCGGCGCTACCCGTACCGCCACCCGTGCCTGCAAGCACAGCGGGGTCATTGCCACGGTACTTGGTCAGCAGGAACAGGTTGCGCGCTGTAGCGGTGAGCGACAAGCCCTTGACGGGCCAAGTGCGCTTGAAGTGCTTGCCGATGTCATAGCTCAGCGTCACATAACTCAAGCGGATATAGGAACCGTCCTCGATAAAGTTGGACGATACAGTAGCATAGTAAGTGTTGATGAAATAGGAGTCAAGCACGATGGGCGTGGTGTTCTTGACATAGGTTGTCGTTCCATCGGGACCGGGGACAGCCTGCACACCGTCGATGATGTACTCGCGGTTGCGGTATTTGTCATAGAGGCTGCTCATGCCGTTGGTAATCTGGCTGCGACCCGTGACGTTGACCACGTCACCTCCCTTGCGGCCGTCGAACAGGAAGGACAGTGTGGCATTCTTGTAACGCAAGGTGCTGCCGATACCCAACAGCCAGTCAGGCTCACGGTTACCGATGTAGAGGCCCTTGGCGGCATCGATAATGGGATAACCGTTCTCGTCACACACGACACGACCTTCGGGGTCACGCACGTAGTCTTTACCCGAGATACCCGTCGATGACTCGTGCAATCGGGCAACGGAGAACCTTGCTGCGGTTGAACGAGAAGTTGGCCAGTGCGGTCCATGAGAAGTCGGTGGCCTTGATGATGTCCTGGTTCAACGAGATTTCCATACCATGGTTCTTCAGGCTACCCTCGTTGCGGGTCTGGAGAATCACACCCGAAGCGGGCGACACGCGCACCGTCACAATCTGGTTATCGACCGTCGTCGAATAGTAAGCGATGTCGAGGCGTGTCCAGTTGCGGAAGAATCGCAGGTCGGCGCCAATCTCCCATGACTTAGTCATCTCAGGCACCAGGTCGACAGCACGCGATGTGGTGGGATCCACACCATAGCCGCCGTCGGGGAAGAGGGTCCATTGCTTGTATGTATCGGTAAACAAGTAGGCTTGGCAATCCTTGCCCACCTTCGCCCAGTTGCCGCGCAACTTGCCGTAGCTGAACCAATCGTTGCTCAGATTGAACAACTCACTGAAGATGATACCGGCCGTTACCGACGGATAGAAGAAGGTAGTTTGGGTAGACTGCCTCAAGGTTGACGAGCCGTCCATACGGGCAGTAGCCGAAATCTGGGCCATGCCCTTGTAGTCAAAACGCAACTCGCCAAAGTGGCCGTAGATGTTCCTCTTGCTATGATACAGCGTGGGATGGTTGCTGATGAGCAAGTCACCGTTGGTGAAGTCGGTGTTGTTGAAACTGTAGAACTCGCCACCCAGCTGGAAGTGTTCATTATAAATCGAAGCCTCAACGCCACGCGTCTGCTTGTACTCGAGACCGTAGAGGGCGCTCACAGTATAGTCCCCGGCAAACGTGTGCTGATAGGTCGTCAAGAACTGCATGTTCAACAACGCGCCACGCGAGGGCTGGAAACTGTATGAGCCGAAACGGTCCTGCATGTCGCTGAGCTTAGTCTGCACGTCCTCCGCATTGGGATCGACCAG
>ONKU01000025.1 GCA_900318535.1 uncultured Prevotellaceae bacterium
ACAAGCCAAGACCGTGTCATCGTCAGGATTGATGCCGATGCCGCTGTACTTGTGCATCATCTTGTACTCTTTGCCGTTGATGACGGTGTCCCCCTTGAGCTCCAGCGTGAAGAACGTCTGACCGGGCTGGAAACCCATGTAATCGTTATCCCAATAATGCACGAAATAGCAGACCCACTGCACGCCTTCGCGCACGAATGGCGTATAATCAGCCTCCTGGGCCATGTTTTGGCCGATGCCCAACAGAGCAAAAGCCATCATCAAAATTATCTTCTTCATAGTCTTTAAATAATTAATATAGATAATAAATAATTCAGTCGTTATTGTTGTCTAAAATCGTCGATGGCGGTGACGTGAGTGTTGATGCAAAATTACTGCTGTTTTGCCGGATTTTGCAAATTTTTTCGTAATACAAAACAATTTTATCTATCTGATAATCAACTTGTTATATTCCTGAAAATAATACATGCCGAAAACGGCCACAAAAACAAGGTCAAATAGGCAGTGTATCTTTCGCCTAAAAGATGCAGCGAAAACAACACGAAAAAACCTAATGAGATAACACGTTTCATAATAAAATAAATGTTCTATAAATCATGTTTGCAAAGTTAGAATGAATCCATCAAAAACTCAAGTTTTTTGATGGGACACCTTTATTTTTAATATATTGGTAATCATTGATTTAAAAAACTTCGATGGGACACCCCTGTGGCACTGTTTTTAAGAGGGCGTTTTTGGACCCTTTTGGAGGTTGAGATTGCATCATTTTTGCTAAATTTGCAGCCATGAACAAGACCATTTCATTCATTCTTTTTTTGTTGCTGTCCATACTGGCCAGCATGTTGCCTGGTTGCAGTGGACGCGAGTCACGTTATGACTCGCGGCTGGTGCATGCCGACTGTGTTTTGCGCAGTAATGACCCTGACAGCGCTCTGCGACTGCTCACCGCCATCGATGATCACCAGTTATCAACAGATGGCGACCGAGCCTATCACGCGCTGCTGCTGACACAGGCACAGTACCGCTGCTACGTGGACATCACGAGCGACAGCACCATCAACGTAGCGCTCGATTACTACATGCGCTATGATGGAGAACATGAAAAGCTCACTCGAAGCTATATTTATAAAGGAGCTGTAACCGAAGTGCTGGGTGACCCCGAGGAGGCCATGAACTATTATAAAAAAGCGGCAAGTGTAGCTACCCTCGATGACCATTTTAATCTGGGCTATGCCAAAATGAGAATCGGCTCGCTGTACCGTGACTATCTGGTGAAGGATAGCTCGGACATCACCTTCCTGAAACAAGCGTTGAACCACTTCCGCCAGGTGCCCGACAGTTTTTACATCGCCCAGTGCCTGTCAACGATTGGTAGTTCCTATTCTGCCATAAATCGGATCGATAGCGCCCTTGTTTATCTGGAGCAGGCCTACACGGTGATCAAGGCACAGAACCTAAAATCTATGGAAATCACGAACCAGCGTTATCTGGCCGATGCGAAGATGTTTAGCCACGATTTCAAGGATATTGAGGAGGCCAAGAATATCGCCGTGTCGCTGGCAAATCAAAATTCAGACGAACGTAACCACCTGCTGCTGGCAGCCGCCTATACACTTGCCAAGCTCAACAAGGCGGACTCGGCAAGTTTCTACCTTAAACAGGTGGAGCAGGATATGCTGACTGACGGCTTGCGGGTGCTCTATAACGATTGCCAGGCCGAGTTGGCCCGCTGCCATGGAGATGTGGAGCGGTTCAAGTATTATTTTGCGAGGGCCACTCAAATAGGAGACTCGTTGAACGATAATGCAATGCAGATGCAGTTGCGGGATATGGAGGCCAAGTATGACAATGAAGCGCTAAAAAACAAGGCATTAAGGTACAAGAGCAACTGGCTATTGTCGCTGCTGGGTGCATTGCTGGCCATCAGTACCTTGGCCATCGCCTTGATGATGATTACGCGCAAGGCAGCAGAACGAAAACGTCAGATAGCGGCTAGCGAAGAAACGATTGATCGCCTACAGAGCGATGCTGCACAACTGGCGTCACAGCTCGAAGCAAACCATAAGATGAGCGAGGGGCTGAAGGCGACCATTCGCCACCAGATTGACACGTTCACGCAGTTGGTTGAGCTTCACTATACACAGTTTGCCCAATTTCCCAAGAAGTTTGACGAGCTGTTCAAGAAGGCGTACAACCTGAACCAGCCCGACCCGTCGTTCTGGACGGGCCTACGCGCCTATGCGGACAGCACCTGCAACGGCATCATCACCCGCACGCTCGAGGAGCACCCGTCGCTCGCCGAGAGCGATGTGCGTTTTCTGAGCCTGTGCTGCAGCAACCTGCCCACCTCGGCAATCATGGCATGCCTGGGTTACAATGACCTGCACTCGATATACAGGAAAAAGCGGCGACTGGCCCAAAAAATGGGGCTGACGGCTAAACTCGACGACTATATCATGGAAATGCAGAACTCAAAGCCTGCACCTCCCCACGAGGACTGATTACTCCTCGTCGCCGCCTTCGGCCTGGTGGGCAATGCATGACACATCCAATAACAGTTGCTGCTGACTTGGGTTGAAGTCTGCCGTGTGAGGATGTAATATGGAACGAATAGACTATTGGGTGGTGTAGAAGCCTTCGTAATCCAGCTCTTCTTTGGTGCGCTCCTTGCTGTAAAGGCCCACGGGTTCCACGATTGCATCACAGTTTTTCGGCCCAGTAACCTTGACTCTCTAATTCTTCCTTGCTGCGTTGTTTGCAATGCAGGCCCACGGGCTCCACGATGGCATCCCCGTTTTTCTTTACGGTAACCCTGACGAGCAGGTTGTCGCCGCCGTTGGGGTGATCCACAAAGTTCATCGACGGCATGGTGATGTGGTGCACACCGCCAAACCAGCGCTCATCCCACGCATGGACATGTCCCCAAAACGCGATGGTCGTGTTCCAGTCGGCCAGTTTGTCCAGGATGTAATACAATTCCTCGCGGCAATAGGTCGAGGCGAACTCGTTCATCGACGGCCTGAAGATATTGGTGTGGGTAAAGGTAAAGGTGTTGCGGATCTCCTTTTTGTCACGTTGGAAGAAACCATTCTCAATTTCATCAATCTGATAATTGCCTAGCGTGCCATTGGCCGAGTCCAGGAAGATGAATCGGTCGTATGCCGTGTCGTTTTCGCAGACTATTCTTATAGTGAATTCGTAGAACGAAGTTTTGAAAATTCTGCTGAACAGTGCCCATCCGTTGTGGGTGATGTCATGGTTGCCGACAACAGGATAAAACGGTATGGAATTTGGGAAGATGTTATATTTGTTTTTCGTATAAATATTTTGGGTTCGTGGGTCATAGTATAATGCCGTATCGGCATAGACCTCGCCATCGTCAGCGAGAACAGGTTCAAGGTATTTGTTCATCCATTTTTCGGTGGCATTCCGTATTGCTTTCTCGGTATTATTGTAGTATTCAACCTTGGTATCGGCAAGGTCACCCAAGTGGCAATAGAACAAGTCGCCGTGTTCCATACCGATTTCAAGCATTTCTTCAAGTCGGCCTGGGTCTATTGTGATGTGGCTATCGCTACCCACCAGGAACGAATACTCCTGAGTGGTGTCGGGCAGATATTTGTCCCAAGCCACCTCTATGGAGGAAAAGTTGACCAGTGATTGCATCACGCGATCATCAACGCTGGTGTTGCCGATGAGTACGCCTTGAGGACTCACTTTCTCACATGAGGTGAAAGATATGTTTGCTGCCACCAGTGCCATGGCAGCCATGATGGTATATGCTATAGACTTTTTCATTGTTATTTCCATCGATAAATTAAACCCACTTTGCCTGTTGTCTCATATTTGCTGGCCAGCTGGCTCATCGAGCCGGCGGGGCGGATATTGAACTCGCCAAACAGCTTCCAACTGGGCTTGATTGTGTAGTAGAAGTCCAGACCCCAGTTGATGTTCCAGTTCTCGTAGTAGAAGTCGTCGTAGTTGCGGAACAGCAGACCCACGTTCCAGCGGTGGGTGCGCGGCCGCAGTGAGGCATGGGCACCAAAGGTGAGCGTCAACGGCTCGGTATAGTGGTCACCCATCATGCTGTAGTTGATCAACGAACCACCTAGGGTGATGTCCCAGTAGCCGCGTTCAAAACGGACCGACATGTTGGCCACATTCTCATTGGTGTTGAAACGGTGGTAGTGGTTGAACAGGTATTCACCCGAAGCAAACATGTGAAACGACTTGACCTTGATGTGATACTCTCCCTTGGCCTTGAATCCGTACAATTGTTTGGTGTACTGCAAATTGGTGCCTCCATCGATGCTCCAGTGATCGTTGAAGTAGTGCTTGTAGTGCAGCGTGTTGCCGACGCATGGACCCGTAATGATGTTTTTGCCCGTGGTCAACGAAACCGAGGCCTCGTTCTTGTTTTCCCCGTCAAACGTGTGCTCACCGCTATAATACTGCGCTACAGCGGTACACATCGTTAGAGAGAACGTAAATAGTAGAATTATACGTTTCAATATGTACATTTTCATATTGTTGTTAGATGGATAGTTATGCTATTGAGGCTACAAAGTTAACTCTTTTTTTTGATAACTGATGACAATTATTACTCGTTTTTATTCAATGAGCCCCCTCGGCATGTGCGTGTTGCGAAAAAATGACTACATTTGTGCCCGGAATATAAATGATAGATTTTATGGCACTAATGATGATTAATATCAAGTCATTGCTCCTGCTGGCTATTGTGGCGATTGTTGCTGTCTCGTGCGCAAAAATTTTCAGCAAGGGTGCTGGCAATGGCAAGGCCCTTGCCGCCTTTGCCAACGTTGGTGTGGACGAGTTCCAGACCTTTATCGCCAATCCTGTCGTGCAACTGCTCGACGTGCGCACCCGTGAGGAGTTTGACGAGGGTCACATTGCCGGGGCCACGCTCATCGATGTGAACGACAGCACCTTTGTCGAGCAGGCAATGGCCGTAATCGACAAGCAGCGTCCAGTAGCCGTCTATTGCCGCAGCGGCCGCCGCAGCACACGAGCAGCCAACCTGCTCACGAGCCAAGGCTGTCAGGTGACCAACCTTGCAGGTGGCGTCATGGCATGGCAAGATGCCGGAAAGGCACTGGTGAAATGACCTCGCCACGCAAGCACTATAACGTGGTGGCTGCCGTCATCGAGGTGGACGGCAAGGTGCTGTGCATGCAGCGCGGGGTGACCCGTTATCCCTATACGAGCCATCTGTGGGAGTTCCCTGGAGGTAAAATCGAGCCCGGAGAGACTCCTGAACAGGCTTTGCACCGCGAATTGCTCGAGGAAATGGACCTTGACGTCGAGGTGCATGAACTGCTGGCTACCGTCACTCACGACTATCCCGATTTCACCATCACACTGGCCGCTTATCACTGCACAGCGGCAACACGCGACTTCGTCATGCGTGAGCATGCCGCCAGCCGTTGGCTGCCGTGGCACGACTTGCCATCGCTTGCCTGGTGTGCTGCCGACGAAAAACTGATTGAACAGTTCAGCGAACACGAATGCTCCCTAAACTCTAAACTTTAAACTCTAAACTAATTGAAGGGGCGCTTCATAAAAGCGCCCCTTCAATTCTATGCCTCCAAGTCGATGTTAAACTGTTCATGCCAGGGCAGGCCTTGCTTGTTGAGCACGGCCAGGAAGGGATCGGGGTCAAACTCCTCGACATTGTGCACGCCGGGTTTGCGCCACAGTCCCTTGAGGAACATCATTGCGCCCGTCATGGCAGGAACGCCAGTGGTATAGCTCACGGCCTGCATGCCGGTCTCCTCAAATGCCTTGTGGTGGTCACAGTTGTTATAGATGTAGTAGGTGAGCGGCTTGCCTTCCTTGTCCAGACCGCCGATGCGGCAACCTATGCTCGTCTCGCCGGTATAGTTCTCGCCCAGGTCCTGAGGATTGGGCAGCACGGCTTTGAGGAACTGCAGCGGCACAATTTCCATGCCCTGGTAGTTGATGGGCTCGATGCTGGCCATGCCGATGTCCTGAATCACGCGCAGGTGGGTCAGATATTCCTCGCCGAAGGTCATCCAGAACCTGGCGCGCCTGATGGTGGGGAAGTTGATAACCAGCGACTCCAGCTCCTCGTGGTACATGAGGTAGCTCTCACGCGGGCCAATCATGGGGTAGGTGAGGGGCTTGTGGATCTCCAGAGCGCCGGTCTCGACCCATTTGCCGTTCTCCCAGTAGCGGCCTTTTTGGGTGATTTCGCGGATGTTGATTTCGGGGTTGAAGTTGGTGGCGAATGCCTTGCCGTGGTTGCCGGCGTTGCAGTCCACGATGTCGAGGGTGTGCATCTCGCTGAAGTGGTGCTTGGCGGCGTATGCAGTATAAACGCCGCTCACGCCCGGGTCAAAGCCGCAGCCCAGGATGGCCGTCAGCCCAGCCTGCTCAAAGCGCTCGCGGTAAGCCCATTGCCAGCTGTACTCGAAGTGGGCCTCGTCGCGCGGCTCATAGTTGGCGGTATCCAGATAGTGAACGCCGCAACGCAGGCAGGCTTCCATGATGGTCAGGTCTTGATAGGGCAGGGCCAGATTGATGACCATGTCGGGCTTGTGGCGGTTGAGCAGAGCCACGAGCTGGTCCACGTCGTCGGCATCTACCTGGTCAGTGGTGATGTTGTCTTTGCCGATGGCTCGTGCCACAGCGTCACACTTGGCGCGGTTGCGTGAAGCAATCACGATTTCGTTAAACACGTCAGGATTTTGCGCACATTTGTGGGCGCACACGGTGCCGACGCCACCGCAACCAATGATAATGACTTTACTCATGTTTCAAGCGTTTTTAGATGATTTGTGGGCAAAGATACTCATTCTTTTATACCAAAACAAATAATGTGCCTGAAAATTGACCTGAGGCGATGACATCTGTCCCCATTGGTCGATAAAAAAGGTATGATTATCGAATTTATTTGTCCCATTTGCAACATTCAAGTACCTTTGCATCGTCAAATCACACATTATAAGAGAATACAACATGAAGAAAATTCTATTCATCCTGATAGCTGTGGGCTGCTTGTTGCCGCTTGCATCGCAGGCTGCAGTCATTAATGGTGTGCTGGTGGACTCCCAGGACACGACCGAGCTCATCGAGGCGAGCGTCAGGCTGCTCATGGCCAATAAGGACAGCACCATGGTCAAGGGAACCACGACCGACATGAACGGCGTGTTCAACATCAAGGGCGTCAAGGCCGGCAAGTACCTGTTGCGCTTCTCCTATCTGGGCTACAACGATGTCATCAAGCACGTGACCGTCGGTGAGGACGGCCGCGACGTGAACATGGGCGTGGTCAAGATGGACCCCAACACGATCATGCTTAAGGAGGCCGTGGTCGTGGGACTCAAGAGTCCTATCACGGTCAAGGAAGACACCATCGAGTTCAACGCCGATACCTACAAGACCCAGGCCAATGCCGTGGTCGAGGACCTGCTCAAGCGCCTGCCGGGCGTTGAAGTGGGCAGCGACGGCAAAATCACGGCCAACGGCAAGGAGGTGAAGAAAATCCTCATCGACGGCAAGGAGTTCTTCAGCGACGACCCCACGGTGGCCAGTAAGAACATTCCCGCCGAGATGATCAACAAGCTCCAGGTCATCGACCGCAAGAGCGATCTGGCGCGCCTCACGGGCGTTGACGACGGCGAGGATGAGACGGTCATCAACCTATCGGTCAAGAAGGGTATGAACAACGGATGGTTCGGCACGGTCAATGCGGGCTATGGAACCGACGACCGCTATGCCGGCAATGTGATGATCAACCACTTCCGCGACGGCAACCAGTTCACCATCCTGGGTGGTGGCAACAACGTCAACAACCTGGGCTTTGGCGACGGCGCCTCGGGCAGGTTCCAGCGCTTTGGCGGCGACCGTGGCGTGACCACGTCACAGTATGCCGGCATCAACTTCAACGTGGGCAGCAAGGAGGACGAGCACTTCCGTGTGGGCGGTGACATCATGTACAGCCACAGCGACCGCGACACCCGCACCCGCACGGCACGCCAGTACCTGCTTCAAGACTCCACCAGTTACGAGGATGCCAACACGGTAGCCCGTGACAAGGGCCACAACCTACGCGGTGACTTCCGCGTCAAGTGGGAGGTGGACAGCAATAACACGATCGAATTCCGCCCCAACTTCTCGTTCAATTTCAACAAGAGCGAGCGTGGCGACACGTCAAGTCTGGTGGCCGGCGACCCCGCCAGAACAGCAGTTAACCGCAGTTTGAGCAACTTCTTCAACGACGGCAAGAGCTACGAGTGGGGCGCACGACTGATTTATAACCACAAGGTGGCCAGCCACCCCGGACGCAGCCAGAGCCTGATGCTCAACTACCGCTACAGCAACGTGCGCGAGGATGCTGACACTTACACCGACAACACCTACTTCCTGGTCCCCGAGAAGAACCAACTTATCGACCAGACGGCCAACAACCGCCGCAAGACCCACAACGTCACGGGACGCATCTCATGGACCGAGCCCATCGGCGACGTCAAGAACGCACGATTCCTGGAGTTCTCCTATAGGGGCAACTACCGCTACACCACCAGCGACAAAATGGTCTATGACAACGAGCGCACCGGGGTTTGGCCTGGCGGTACCATCACCAATGCCGAGTGGAACGAGAGACTGTCCAACAGTTTCCGCAACACGTTCTACAACCAGACGTTCAGTGTAGGTTTCCGTCAGGTGCGCAAGGCCTATAACCTCAACGTCGGCCTGTCGGTCAACAGCGCCATGTCCAAGAGCAAAGACCTCATCAACAGCGCCCGCGACATCAAGGAGCGTTGGGCTTGGTCGGTAGCACCCTATGCGCGTTTCCGCTACAAGTTCACCGATACGCGCAACCTCAACTTCAACTACTTCATGCGCGCTAACCAGCCCAGCATCACCCAGTTGCAGCCTGTCGCCGACGAGAGCAACCCCAAGAACATCATCATCGGTAACCCCGAATTGAAGCCCACCTTCAACCACAATATCAACATCAGGTTCGGTGACTTTGCACAGGGCGCCCAGCGCAGCATCATGGCGATGGCCAATGTCGACTTTGCCCAAAACAGCATCGTCTCGACCGTTACCACCGACGAACTCACTGGTGGCCGCACCACGAGCTACACCAATGTGGGTGGCGTGTGGAGCGCCATGGCGATGAACATGTTGAGCTTCCCCTTCGGTGCCAGCAAGGTATGGTATTTCACCAGCCACATGTTCACCCGTTACGGGGTTTCCAAGAGTGTCACCGACGGTGTCGAGAACCGCAGCAACACCTGGATGATCAACTATTCGCCGGGTCTGGCCTTCCGCAACAGCGTGTTTGACATTGAGTTGCGTCCCCGCTACAGCTTCCAGAACACTACCACCTCGGCGCTCAAGTCCAACACGCGCAACATCCACACGTGGGGAGGCAATTTCGACGGCACCTATTCAGCCCCCTTCGGTCTGGTCATCAGCACCGACCTGCGCTACAGCACCACCAGCGGTTACAGCGCCGGCTACAACAGCGACCAGTGGATCTGGAACGGCTCTATTGCCTATCAGTTCCTGAAGGAAAAGCAGGCTGCCGTGACCTTCTCGGTCTATGACATCCTGGGACAACGCAAGAACATCTTCCGCAACGTCACCGGTGACTACATCGAGGATGTCTTCTACAACTCCCTGGGCCGCTACGGCATGGTGACCTTCACCTATCGCTTCAACACCTTCAAGAAAGGCGAGCAGCCCAAGGACCGCAACGCCGACCGATGGGATGGCCCGGGTCGCTTCGGACCTCCGGGTGGCGGAGGACGCCCTGGCGGACGCCGTCCGTTCTAAAGGGATGCATCAACAAGAGACAAGTGCCCCAAAAAGCCCGTCAAAATGGCTTTTCGGGCACTTCTTTTTAGTGTTCCTGCCGTTTTCCGTAATTATTGCGTCTAGATAGCCCTCAGCGGTTTTTTTTTGAAAAAAAGTTGTCAAAAGTTTGCTGGTTTTGATATTTGTAGTATCTTTGCATGCAAACTATATAGTGCAACAACTGGCTAGTGATTATTAAGTACTTTGAGATGAACAGGTTATGCATTTTCCAAGAGGCCAAGATGGCAAGCCTTGCCATTGGGGTGTTTCTGTGTCACCACTTGAATGACCACACTCGACATCGGTAAGTATATATAATGTATGACCGTTTAATACGATAAACCCGAATTTGATGCATGAAGAAAAATAGAGAAGTATATAAAGTTATTCCGAAACGATTTGAGAGACCAGATTAGATTCTACCATTTATGCTAAGACTTTGATTATTTAGATTTTATACTTTTTATTATTAACTTTTTAAAATTTTGTTTCTATTATGAAGAAATTTTTATTTACTCTTGCTGCTTTGATGATGGCAGGTTCTGCTTTTGCAGACAACTACTTCTTCATCGAAGACTTTGAGGTACCTCAGGACAAACTGGGTAGCACTATGAAGGTAGATGTCAAGGCTCACTTTGACAACTATGTTAGTGCATGGCAGTTCGATCTGGGTTACGTGGATGAGAATGGTGACGTTGTTATGAACGCACTTCCTGAGGGCATCACTAAGGTGACATCTGCTGCTGGTGCTGATATGAAGAATATGCCCTACACCGGTGATGATGGTGAAGATTATGATGACTATTCACCCAACCTGAAGAAGGGTATGGATGGCACCCGCATCATTGTTGCTGCTGATCAGGGTAACTATAGCCCCGACGGTGAGCTTTATGGTTGTGTAAAGTGGGCTCCTGCCGATTATGGCCAAATGTGGACGTTCACCTTTACCATCGCTGCCGACTTCAAGGGCGCAACTCTCGTTCTTCAAACTGCACCCTCTTGCGGTACCGATACCCGTCCCGAGGTTCAAGAAAATACTTGTCCTAAGAATGAAACGTTTGTTAGGAACACTGTTATTACCGTTGAGGGTGGCACCGTTGAGCCCGAGGTAACCGCAACTCCCGTCATCACCTACGATGATGAGACCTTCACTGTAACCGCTACCGGTGCTGGTGAGGTTAAGCTGTACGTGAACGGCGAAGAGGTTGAGAACCCCTACACCTTCGAACTGGGTGAGGAGGAGACCACCTACACCGTTACCGCTACCGCTCAGGAGGAAGGCAAGGAGATCAGCGAGACCGCTACTCTCGAGGTTACCGTTCCTGCTGCTCCCGTTGTAATTGAGGTAACTCCCAAGCCCCTCATCGACGTGTTTGATGATCCCGAGGCTCAGACCGTTACCGTTAAGGCTTCTGGTTATGGCCACATCTGCATCTACTGGGATGACATGCTCCAGGCTGAGGGCGAAGGCGAAGCTGTTTGGGTAATTCCTTACGGCGACGATCCCGAGGGTGAAGAGTATGGCGTAAGCGCTACCGCTCAGGAGGAAGGCAAGGAAGTCAGCGAGTATGCTCTGGCTACCGTATTCGTTCCTGGCAAGAGCGTTGAGCCCCAGCCCTATGAGACTCCCGCTCCCGAAGTCGTTGAGACTATGACCGACGATGCTCTCTTGATCACCGCTACTGGTGAGGGTACTGTAACTATCTATGTTCAGACCATCGACAACGAGACCGGTGCAATTACTACCGAGACCTACGAAGGCGAAGGCACTGTTAGCGCAGTGATCCCCCGTGGTGATGAGACTTATTTCATCAACTACTGGGCTGTAGCACAGGCTAACGAGGATGCCGAACCCGGCAGCACTCAGGTTTCTTACTTCGTTGAGGTTCCCGCTCAGGAGATCACCCCCGTTGATCCTAGCCACGAGCAGGGTGTTTGGATTGTAACCTACCTCGTTGACGGTACTGAGTTCTGGCAGGAGATGCTGCCCTCGAACAATGACTACACCTGCATTGTTCGCTTCAGCTATGGCAACTATGGCACCTTCCCCTATGATCCCAACAAGAGCATGGCCGAGAACGACGCTATGCGTCCCAACATGCCCTTCTACATCGTTATCGATGGCGTTCGCTACGGTGCTGCCGAGGATGGCACTCTCTGCGTTCTGGGTACTGCTCTGAGCAACGAACTCTTCGAGAACGAGAACGACTACGTGCTTGAGAACGCTCTTGGTCGCGTTTACAACATGGGCGTAGCTATCGACGAGTTGGATCCCTCTAAGAAGTATGTTTACGCTGCTGTTGCTGCTTACACTGAGGTCGAGGAGATGAACGCTAGCAAGACCGTTGCAGGCGTACGCTACTTCAACATGGCCGGTCAGGAGATGCAGGAGGCTAACGGCATGACCATCGTCGTTACCACCTACACCGACGGTACCACCAGCGCTGTTAAGGTGATGAAGTAATTCATTCCCCTTTAACGCTAACCTAAAAAACGGGCGACCCCTTCGGGCCGCCTGTTTTTTTATCCGTTCCCCCACGTCATAATACCCAACGTCAAGCCGCAAAGTTTTTGGATCGCGCTGCGCGCGAGCAACCCATTAAAACTTCGCGTCTTTGCGTCTTCGCGTGAGGCACAGGCTCCGGAGCCAAATGGTGCAGAGCATTAGATATATTCGTTTAATTCGAAGACCTTTAAAAACTTAGCGCCTTCGCGTGAGGTTTTGTGGTGTTGTTTGCGCTACTGTTGCGGCATAGGTTTAATTCGTTAAATTCACCACCGTTTTATAAAAAAAAAGGGGTTTTATTTTGCAGGATATAAAAAAGTGTGTATCTTTGCAAGACAAGATGGACCAGCTAATCACGATTACTAGTAGTATCATGATGAAGGAACTTGATGACAGTTAGTGTTTAACCTCTAAAGCAGGCGTCCTCAGCGGGGCCGCTTGACGTGTGCTGGTGCACCACCTCAACCACTCCAGATGAACACATGGCTGTCAACCTCGATTAATACAAACAATTGAACCATTATATAGTTATTCCGGAACTCTTTGATAATCAAAACGGATGATAAACCTTGAAATGCATTTTACTATCGAATTTGTGTGTTATTTTTTATATTCATTAATTTCTAAATTGTTAAATTTATGAAAAAATTTTTATTTACTTTATTGACCTTGTTCATGGCAAGTAGTGCATTTGCAGAAGGCGGAAACTACTTCTACATGGACAACTTCACCGTTGTCAAGACAAAGCTTGGAACTGTTACGGTCAAGGCCAATGTCAAAGCTCATTTTGACAATTATGTCTCAGCATGGCAGCTCGATTTGGGTTACGTTAATGAGGCTGGTGTAGAGGTGATGAATGCACTTCCTGAGGGTATCACCAAGGTGACATCTGTCGCTGGTGAAGATATGAAGAATCTGCCCTTCATTGGTGAAGATGGTTCAGAAGGCGAATTTTCACCCAACATCAAGAAGGGTATGAGTGGTACCCGCCTCATTGTTGCTTCTGATGAGGGTAACTATAGCCCCGATGGTGAACTTTATGGTTGTGTAAAGTGGGCTCCTGATGATTATGACCAGATGATGGTCTTGACATTTACTTGTAGCAAGGACTTCACTGGTGCTAAATTAATCTTGAAGACTTTGCCTAGTTGTGGTGCCGACACTCGTCCCGAGATCAGTGAGAACCTGGCACCCACTGTCTTGGCTACATCTCCTGTGTGCATCGTGGATGTTAAGTATATCGCTCCTGAGCCCGTGTTCACTTGGAACGAGACTACTTACACCATGGACGCTGCTGTTCCCGAGGGTTACGATGCCGAGGACTATGAAATCGTTATGTATGCTAATGGTGTGGAGGTAGAGTTCCCCTACACGGTTGAGCAGACCACCGATGAGCAGACCATCGTGTTCACTGCTTACACCAAGCACGCTGCTGACGAGACTTATGACAGCAACGACGCTACTTATGGCAAGACCACTGAGCAGACTGTAACTGTTCCCGCTAAGCAGGAGCAGCAGGAGCCCGCTCCCGCTGCTACCATCTCTAACGAGGGCAATGTGGTAACTGCTGCCGTTGCAGGCCACACCGTTGAGCTCTACATCGTAACTAAAGATGGTGAGGGTAATGAGGTGCTCACTGAGGTTCCCAACCCCTACACTGTAGAGCAGACTTTCAGCGAGCAGAAGATTACCTTCAAGGCTTTAACCAAGGCTAACGAAGGCGAGAGTGAGGACACTTGGAGCGAGCCCAAGGAGATCACCATCGACGCTAAGCCCGACAACCAGTGCCCGCAGCCCGAGTTCGCTTATTATCAGACGCCTGACAACGAGTTATGGGCACGTGTGATGTATTATGGCGAAGCTCCCTACACTGAACACGTTGAGCTCTATATTGTAACCACTAATGATGAGGGTGAAGAAGTCCTCACCCCGGTTGACAACCCCTACAAGGGTCTGCCCACCGAGAACAACACCTTCGAGGACATTGTTGTTAAGTTCAAGGCTATCGTCAAGGCTGATGGTGTGAACTACAACGTTGACAATTATGACTACTACACCGTTACCATCCCCGGTAAGGAAGACAAGCAGGCTCCCGCTCCCACCTTCCGCGTTGAGGGTGACAAGCTCTATGCCGAGCAGGGTGGCCTTACTGTTGAACTCTACAAGAAGAACGATGATGGAACTTGGACCAAGGTTGACAACCCCTACGAGGGTCTGCCCACCGAGAACACCTCTTACACCGATCCCATCAAGATTGATTTCAAGGCTATCACTCTTGCCGACGGTGTGACCTACAACCTCAACAGTGACGAGGCAACTTACACCTACACTATTGATCCTCTGAACAAGAAGACTGCTCAGAAGCCGACCATCGTAGGTGCTAACGAGACCGATGCCACCTATGACATCGTTATCACTCCCGATCCTAACACCGATGGTACTCTCGAATACACTGCTACTCCCATGGGTGCCGTTGTACGTGCAGGCGCTACCACTATCCGGTACGAACGCCAGGATGCTCCCTACACCGTACACGTAGAGGCTTCCACCACCGCAGGTGAAACCTACCTGGCATCTGAGGTTGCAGAGGCTGACATCGTGATCCCCGCTAAGCCCGCTGCTCCCAATGTTTATGAGACTCCCGCTCCCACCATCAATGTAGATACTGACACTGAGAATCAGAAGGTGATCATCACCGTTACTGGTGAAGGTACTGTAACTGCAGCCGTTGAAACTGCTGAGGGAACTGAGAACTACACTGATGAGGATGGCGATGGCAAGATCGTTATCGAAATCCCGTTCGGTGAAGAGGCTGACATCGCTAACGTAACGGCTACCGCTTTGGCTACAGTGGTTCCTGATGGTTACGATGTTATTTCTGAGACTCCCGGTAAAGATACGAAGAGTATCGACATCCCCGCTCTGCCCGCAAAGACCGCCAAGCCCACTATCACTTATGAATATGGTAAGGCCACTTGGGACGCCGACGGCAACCTTGTTGAAGATGGTCGCTATGCAACCATTACAATCACCAACAATGACGAGGGTGAAAATGTCGTTATCGAGTATAGCTTGGATGAGGGCGAAACCTGGCTCACTTACGATCCCGAAGTTCCTGTAACCGTAAGTGGTGAAGGTACTCACACTGTAATGGCTCGTGCTCAGGCTGAAGGCAAGCGCGTGAGTGATCCTGCAACTGAGACCATCAAGATTGACAAGGCTACCAGCGTTAGCGAGCTCGTAAACGGCAAGACCGTTGCTGGCGTACGCTACTTCAACATGGCTGGTCAGGAGATGCAGGAGGCTAACGGCGTAACCATCGTTGTTACCACCTACACCGACGGTACCACCAGCGCTGTTAAGGTTATCAAGTAATTGATTTCCTCTAATAGAGCAAATTAAAAAAACGGGCGACCCCTTCGGGCCGCCTGTTTTTTTGTGACTGCTTGTGTCATGATTTGCTGACGAAAGGATAACCGCCCTACTGGCGGGAAATTACGTAAGTCCATGGAAATAATGCCTTGATGCTCAATTTTTTCGCTATGTAGAGACGCAAAATCTTGCGTCTCTAGGGTTTGGCAGATGGTGATGTTTGCGATTCGAGACGCAAGATTTTGCGTCTCTACTTGCTATCTGGTAGCCAACTCACTGAGAACTAGAATAGATTTTCATCTAACTCATTTTAAAATGAATCAAAGAAAGGTGGTCTACATTAAAAAATCATCTGAATAATTTCCCGTGTGTCGGCGCGGTCAATAGATTGTGTTGTCATCGTGGCACGGCTACTTTGGGTGTCCTCACCCATTTTTGCGTTATTGACCCGACTCATTCTGCGACATTTTGGAAAAAAAGCATTACCTTTGCAGGTTATCTGATTATAATGAAGAAAGAAGTGGAAACAAGATACATCTTTGTCACCGGCGGCGTGGTTTCGTCGCTGGGAAAAGGCATCATCGCCTCGAGCATCGCGCGCCTGCTGCTCTCGCGCGGCTACCGCGTCACCTGCCAGAAGTTTGACCCGTACATCAACATCGACCCGGGCACGTTGAACCCCTATGAGCACGGCGAGTGCTACGTCACCGTCGATGGCCATGAGGCCGACCTGGACTTGGGCCACTATGAGCGCTTCACCAACATCAAGACCACCCGCGCCAACAACGTGACGACGGGTCGCGTCTATCAAAGCGTGATCGACAAGGAGCGCCGCGGCGACTACCTGGGCAAGACCGTACAGATCATCCCGCACATCACCGACGAGATCAAGCGCGACGTGAAGCTGCTGGGCACCACTGGCAAGTATGACTTCGTCATCACCGAGATTGGCGGCACCGTGGGCGATATCGAGGCCCTGCCGTTCATCGAGGCCATCCGCCAGCTGCGCTGGGAGCTGGGCAGGCGCTGCATCTGCGTGCACCTGACCTATGTGCCCTACATCAGCGCTGCCAAGGAGCTCAAGACCAAGCCCACGCAGCACAGTGTGAAGCTGTTGCAGCAGGAGGGTATCCAGCCCGACGTGCTCGTGTTGCGCACCGAGCACCAGCTGCCGCCCACGATGTTGAAGAAGGTGGCCCAGTTCTGCAACGTGAGCGCCGACGCTGTGGTGCAGTCGCTGGACGTGCCCACCATTTATGAGGTGCCCCTCAAGATGCACGAGCAGCGTCTGGACAACATCATTCTGGAGAAAACCGGCCTCAAGGCCGAGGGCGAGCCCGACATGGACAAGTGGAACGAATTCCTGGCCAAGCTCAAGGGCGCCCGCGAGGTGGTGCGCATCGGCCTGGTGGGCAAGTACGTCTCGTTGCAGGATGCCTACAAGAGCATTGACGAGAGCCTGCTGCACGCCTGCGCCTACCATGACCGCCGCCTCAAGCTCGACTACATCAACAGCGAGCACATCAACGGCGGCAACGTCGAGAAGCTGCTGTCCGGCCACGATGGCATTGTCGTGGCGCCGGGATTTGGCCAACGCGGCATCGAGGGCAAGTATGTGGCCCTCAAGTGGTGCCGTGAGCACGACGTGCCCACCTTCGGCATCTGCCTGGGCATGCAGTGCATGGTCATCGAGTTTGCCCGCAACGTGCTGGGCCTGACCGACGCCAACAGCACCGAGATGGACGAGAAGACCACACACAACGTCATCGACCTGATGGAGGACCAGAAGACCGTCACCAACCTGGGCGGCACGATGCGACTGGGCGCCTATGCCTGCCGTGTCAAACCTGGCACAAAAGTTGCACAGGCCTATGGCGTGACCGACATTGAGGAGCGCCACCGCCACCGCTTCGAGTTTAACGACGAGTATCGCAAGCAGTTCGAGGCGGCGGGCATGACCATTGCCGGCGTGAACCCCGAGAGCGGCCTGGCCGAGGTCATCGAGCTCGCCGACCACCGCTGGTACATCGGCACGCAGTACCACCCCGAGTACTCCAGCACCGTCCTCAACCCCCATCCCCTCTTCATGTCGTTCATCGAGGCAATTATTGCGGACAAACCGCAATAACCTCACGCTAAGCCGCCAAGGCGCTAAGTTTTATAAGTTGCTGACGCGGCGGCGTGAAGATGATAAAAAGTACAGATAGAACCTACTGTAGAAACAAATAAAACATTATAAAAAACTTAGCGGCTTCGCGTCTTAGCGTGGAGCCCAGAGTCAGAGAAAGTACTAATGGACAAAAACACTTTGATTGGAATGTTGCTGATGGGCGTCGTGATCTTCGGATTCATGTGGCTCAATCAGCCCAGTGAGGCCGAAATGGCCGAGCGTCAGCGACAGATCGACTCCATTGCCGCCGTGCAGCGCGCCAACGACCGCGCCGCTGCCGTTACCGGCAATGTCGATACCCTGAGCAACGACGACCTGAGTCTGCTCACCGGCGTGTTGCAGAACCTGCCCGCCGATCACGCTACGATTAACAACGAGGGCGTGATCCTGTCACTCAAGGACGGCAAGATCGACGGCACCATCACCGTGGCCGACACCACCGTCACCTGGGACGAGGTCATCGCATCGACAAGTAAGAATCCTGCTGCCCACAATCTGGCCGTGCAGGCCGTGCAGCGCGCACTCGACGTGTATGCCAAGAACGGCTCCTTTGCCGCTTCGTTGACGGGCACCGAGGAGCTGGTCACCCTCGAGAACGACTCCTTGAAGGTTGAGCTCAGCACCAAGGGCGGCATCATCGCCCGCGCGACGCTGAAGGGCTACAAGACCTACAAGTCGCCGCAGCTCGTGCTGTTTGACAAGGGTGACAACGACTACAGCTTCACCCTGAGCAACAACACGCAGCGCTTCGAGACCAAGAACTTCTATTTCACGCCGCAAAAGCTCAACGACAGCACTGTGGTGATGAACCTGCAGCTCGACGGCGGCGCACAGTGGGGACTGAAGTACACCCTCGTGCCCGGCAGCTACATGGTGCGCATGGAGATGGTGCAGCAGCACATGTCGCGCATCATCCCGCTGAACATCAACCTCATCGACCTGGACTGGCACCAGAAGATCTCGCGTCATGAGTTCGGCAAGCAGTTCGAGGAGCGCAACAGCGGCATCTACTACAAGTTTGCCGGTAAGGGTGGGGACGTGAAATATACCCGCGAGAGCGGCAACGACGAGAAGGAAGTGAAGGAGAAACTGAAATGGGTGAGTGCCAAGAACCAGTTCTTCTCCACCGTCCTGATTGCCGACAGCGTCATGAGCACCGCCAAGCTGGCCAGTGCCGACACCAAGGACACGCCCGACTACGAAGACTATCTCAAGGACATCAACGTGCACACGATGATTCCTTACTCGAGCGACCAGGCCATGCCCGCCTCGTTCTACTTCTACATGGGCCCGAACCGCTACCACATGCTCTCGAGCTACGACAAGTTCTCGCCCAAAGAGGACCTGAAGCTGACCCACCTGATCCCGCTGGGCTGGAAACTCTTCCGCTGGATCAACACGGGCATCATCATCCCCGTGTTTGACTGGCTGGGCAAGTTCATGACCAACTACGGTCTCATCATCCTGGTGCTGACCATCATCCTCAAGATTGTGCTCTCGCCCTTGACCTACAAGACCTATATCTCACAGGCCAAGATGCGTTTCCTGGCTCCCGACATCGCCAAGATCAACGAGAAGTATCCCAATCAGGAGGACGCCATCAAAAAGCAGCAAAAGACCATGGAGCTGTACCGCCTTGCCGGTGCCAACCCGATGGGCGGCTGCCTGCCCATGCTGCTGCAGATGCCCATCCTGATTGCGATGTTCACCTTCTTCCCCTCCAGTATCGAGCTGCGTGGCCAGTCCTTCCTGTGGGCCAATGACTTGAGCGCTCCCGACAAGATTGTGGAGTGGCCAACCCACATCCCGTTCATCTCGAGCACCTTTGGCAACCACATCAGCCTGTTCTGCCTGTTGATGACCGTGACCAACATCCTCTACACCTACATCACCACCAAGTCCCAGGCCCAGTCTCAGTCGATGCCCGGCATGAAGGCGATGATGTATATGATGCCGTTGATGTTCCTCGTGTTCTTCAACAACTACGCGTCGGGCCTTAGCTATTACTACTTCATCTCGCTGTTGATCACCATCCTGCAGACCTACAGCTGCCGCCTGTTCATCACCGAGGACAAGGTGCGCGCCACCATGGCCGCAAACGCCGCCAAGCCCAAGAAGAAATCCAAATGGCTCGAGCGCATGGAACAAGCACAAAAAATGCAGCAACAGCAGCAACGCCAGCGCGCCAATGCTGGCAGCGCCAATAAGCGCCGCCGTTAAGCCAACCTTTCTCGTCAGGCGGCCGGAGTATTGCAAGCCACCGGCTTGTAAATCCCCCACAGGGCGATAAAATGGCTTAGCAAGGAAAACCAGAGAAGAGAAATTGGTACGGTTCTTGCAACTTTTTGGGGGTGTCACACGTCTAACAGACGAATAGACACATTATAACAACTAAAAACGATAAGACTATGTATATCCACAATTGTCCCGAGTGCGGAAAGCAGTACAGCACTCAAGAGAAAGTGAACCGTGTGAAGTGCCCCTATTGCGGCGCTGAAACCAATGTATCCTACAGTGACCAGCAGCAGACCCAGTGGCAGCAGTTTGGTCAGCAGGCCGCTTCGACCGTCGACGACGTCTTCAGCAACGGAACGTCGGGCAAGAGCCGCGGTGTTGCCGGATTGCTCGCCCTGTTCTTGGGCAGCGTGGGTCTGCACTACTTCTACTTGGGCAAGACCAGCGCCGGCGTCCTTTTCCTGGTTGCCACACTGTTGTCTTGCGGCATCCTGGGAATTGTGACAGAAATCGTCTCAATCATTCAGGGCGTGCTGTTCTTCACATCGACCCAGGAAGAATTTGAGCGCAAATGGGTGTACTCGCCCAGCAACTTCCCGTTGTTCTAACACATTGACTGCCTATGGGTAGACGCCAGGTGCCTACACGACCCGATTACATCAAGTGGCTGCTTCTCGCAGGAGCGGCAGCACTTGTTGTGTTTATGGGTTGGTATGTGCTGCGGCAATATATCCTGCCTCATTCGGTCAATGTGGACCGCTATCGCTACCCGATAGCCGGCATCGATGTGTCGAAGCACAACGGCGACATCGACTTCAACCAGGTGCGTGACGATGACTACCAGTTCGTCTATATCAAGGCCAGCGAGGGAATGACCTACAAGGACGATGCCTTTGACCGCAACTACCGCGCCGCGCGCAAGGCCGGCCTCAAGGTGGGCGCCTACCACTTCTTCCGCAAGAACCGCACCGGCGAGGAACAGGCCAGCAATTTGCTGAGCGCCATCCGCGGCAAGGAACTTGACTTACCGCTGGTCATCGACCTGGAGGATGATTGGGGTAATGGCGCCGGAGTCAGCCGCCAAGAAGCCCTCGAACGTGTCATGGACATGATTGAGGTCCTCAACGGCAAGGGTTACCAGGTCATGATTTATACCAATCTGGACGGCTACAACAAGTACTACAAGGACATGCTGGGCGACCACGACCTGTGGTTGTGCTCGTTCAACAGTCCCGACCTGCTGACGTCGTTGCCGCATTGTTTCCAGCAGTTCAGCCACGAGGGCAGCGTTCGCGGCATCGAGGGCAAAGTGGACCTGAACGTGTTCCGCGGTTCCCGTGGCGAGTGGGAAAGCTATCTTGACGACGTCAAGCATCCCGACTAATAAGATTCCTATATAATATATATAATGTGTCTCCACAATGAAGAACAGATTCAACCCCATAGCACTAATGCTTGCCCTGTTGCTGATGATAGCGGCGGGGACAATGGACGCTGGCGCGACGGTCTACAACTGGAGCCGCTATGACCTCTCGTTTGAGACCCCCGACAATGGTTTTGTCACCTTCAACAGCTCCACACGCTTCGAAATCCAGTGGGAGGACATGGTCATGACCGTGCAGCTCTATAGCAAGGACCAGGGCGACGAAAAGAAGATGCTTACCGAAAATCTGCAACGCAAAGCGCTGGGATACAGCATGTATGACCTGCATGACGGCAAACTGAAGGTCAAGGGTTTCAAGAAGACCTACAGCATCGACGGCACCATGCCTGATGGCTCGAGGGCCATTATCGCCGACCTTGTCTCCAAGCATCAGAACCTCATCGTCGAGGTTACGGTCAATTATCTGTACGGCAATCGCGAAATCGTCGAGGATATGATCAAAAGCTTTGCCGAGAACAAGAACCAACAACCCAACCACGAGCATAAGCGCCAAAAGGTGCAACCCCGCCACAAGGCTAAAAAGCAGCAGTCCAAGGAGCAACAGCAGGAGACGCCCCGTCGCCCCGCCAAGAAGGAAAAACTCTATGACGCCTGACGGGAATGCCCGATACCGTTTGTTTGACCTGACAAAAACATAAAACCCGATGAAAATGAGAAAAATGACATTACTGAAGAATTGTTTGGCCCTCGCTGCGATGTTGGCGATGGGACTGAACGCTGCAGCACAGGCCGAGGATCCTGTGGTAGAGCCCGATATGCTCTATGTACCGCTGGTGTATGATAACGATGCCCATCAGCCGGCTAACGGACATGCGTTGAATGGGCAAAATAATGGCCTTTACCGTTTGGATGCCGGTGACGAGTGGCTGCAGCAGGCAATAGCAGGCTCGGACCGTACCCACCTTGCACGCCAGCGTGCAATGATCGCCAATCCGCAGTTGGTGGCCTATAATGCCGGCCGTCTGCCCGAGGCGCCCCCCGAGGGAGTCATCCCCGGTGATCCGCATAAGGCCATGCTCACTATCGCTCCCGCACAAGTCGTTGTCGAGAACGTTACCCCGCCCGAGGCTCCTGCAGTCCCGTTGCACAACTGGCTGCATGTGTTCAATGCCTCGCTGCAGTTCACCCAGGCCTACATCAGCGGCAACTGGTACCAGGGCGGCGAGAACAACCTGGCGTTGCTGGGTAGTGTCAATTGGAACTGCAACCTGAATACCGACGTACACCCCAACTGGTTGTTCAACAACGCCTTGTCCTATAAATTGGGTATCGCAACCACTCATGGCGACAGCATCCGCAAGTACATGATCAACGAGGATAACTTCCTGTTCACCTCGCAGTTGGGTTACAAGGCCGTCAAGAACTGGTACTACAGTGCCATGCTGCAGTTCACCACGCAGTTCCTCAACAACTACAAGGTCAACACCAGGGACATGACTGCGGCATTTCTCTCTCCGGCCGAGCTGAATATCGGTCTTGGTATGACCTACAACTACAAGAAGGCCGATGACCGCATGTTCACCCTGGCCATCGCCCCCATTTCCTATAACCTGAAGTATTGCCGCAATATCACCGATATCAACCCAACGCGTTTCGGCATCGATGCGGGCAAGCACTGCAAGAGCACCGTCGGTAGCAATTTCGAAGCCAAGTGGCTGTGGCGTTTCACTCCCAATGTGATGTTCACTTCCAGGCTCTACATGTTCACCAACTATGAGTATGTGCAGGGCGACTGGGAGAACACCCTCGACTTGTCCATCGGCAAGTACCTGACCACGCAGCTCTACACCCACCTGCGCTTTGACCGCTCCCGTACCCGCGACGATGACTGGAACTACTGGCAGTTCAAGGAGATTCTCAGCCTTGGCGTCGTTTACCGCTTTGCCACAGTCAATTAAAGGATAACCATGCGTCGAGTCGTGCTCCTTTGCCTGCTTTTTGCCCTGCTGCCCATGGTAGCGGTGGCGGGCAATGGTGTGCCCAAGCGCTCGGTAGTGCTGCACGGCTTGGATGTGGACTCGATGCGTGTGCGGCTCGATGAGACCGACATGCAGCCCCTGGAGGGCATCTGGTATTACCCCAACGAGGAGATGACCTTGGGCATTGAGCGCTACAAGGGGCCGCACAACATCGGCTACCGCATCATCTTGCTCGACTCGCCCGACATCAACGTCATGCCGGGAACGGTCATCGGCTATATCGCCGGCAGTGCGGTGGACAACAAGTACCAGCTGTGGCTCTACAGCCAGCGCGACAAGGTGACGTTGATCAAGCCGCTGGAATGTGTGGCGACACTCGACAAGACGGCGACGACATTCACCTTCGACCCGCCGCGCTGGAAGGTCAAGGTGCGCGTCAACATCGCCCGATTCCTGCCCACGCTTTTCAATGGCGTGAGCGTCATTCCCGAGCGGACGGGGGAGAGATTGCCCGTCGGTTTCCGCAAGATTTATCCCGAGGGTGGCGACGGAGCGCCGTTTAACCGCATTCGTTACCTGTGATGAGACGTGGAAATAAACATATTTTAACTCTTCCGACCCTCCTGTTTCTGGCGGTGTCGTTGCTGTGTGTCAATACGTTAGATGCCCGCACACGCACCACGCGCAAGAACCTGCAGTCGCTCGAAGTGCCTGTCGCCGTGATGGACGCAGCCGACGGCCTGCTGCCCGATAGCCTGGACACGGACATCGACCCAAACGCCGTGACGCTCAAGGGCTACAGCAAGCGTGCCAGCGACAGCAAGGAGTCGTTCTTCATCACCAACAACACCAAGCATCGCATGAGTGCCGTCAGGCTGCTGTTGCGTTATACGACCATGAGCGGCGAGATGCTCACTCAGCGCACGGTTACTGTGCCCGTCAGCCTCAAGCCTGGTGAAACCAAGCTGGTCAGTGTCAAGACGTTCGACGTGCAGCGGCTGTTCTATTACTATGCCGGTCCCAAGCCGCGTAAGCAGGCCACGCCCTTCAAGGTGGCGTTCCGTTTGACAGGCTATGACATACCGGTGGGCAACTAAAGAAAAATCATTGAACATTCACTATATTCAACAATCAAACAAACGAAAAATGAAACATCTGTCAATTAAATTGTTATCGGTCGCTCTGCTGGCTCTTGCCGGCTGGACTGCTGCCGATGCTTGCACCAACCTGCTGGTGGGTAAGAATGCCAGTGTCGATGGCTCGACCATCATCACCTATGCCGCCGACAGCCACACTTTGTTCGGCGACTTGCAGTACCTGCCTGCTGCCGATCATCCCGCTGGCGCGATGCGCAAGATCGTGGACTGGGACAGCGGCAAGCCTATGGGCGAGATTCCTGAGGTGGCTCATACCTATGCCGTCGTGGGCAACATGAACGAGCATCAGGTGACTATTGCCGAGAGCACTTGGGGTGGACGCGAGGAACTTTGGGATCTCAACGGCAAGTCCATCATTGACTACGGTAGCCTGATGTACATCGCCTTGCAGCGTTCCAAGACTGCACGCGAGGCCATCAAGGTGATGACTGACCTGGTGGCAAAGTACGGTTATGCCAGCGAGGGTGAGTCGTTCTCGATCGGTGATCCCAACGAGATCTGGATCATGGACATGATTGGCAAGGGTCCCGATGAACTCGGCGCCGTTTGGGTGGCTATCCGCATTCCTGACGACTGCATCGCCGGCCACGCCAACAATCCCCGCATCTGGAAGTTCAACATGAAGGACAAGAAGAACGTCATGTACAGCAAGGACGTTATCTCGTTTGCCAAGAAGAAAGGCCTCTACAGCGGCAAGGATGCCGACTTTGCCTTCGCGCCCGTTTACCAGAAGTTTGACGCTGGTGCCCTGCGCGGCTGCGATGCCCGCGTGTGGAGCTATTTCAACCGTTTCCACAAGGGCATGGACGCCTACCTGCCCTTCATCTATGGCAAGACCAACGCTGATGCCGATGTGATGCCTCTTTACGTGAAGCCCGACCGCAAAATCAGCGTGCGCGACATACAGAATATGATGCGTGACCACTTCGAGGGCACCCCGTTTGACATGACCGTGGATCCCGGTGCAACGACCGCCTATGGCGTGCCTTACCGCTGGCGTCCCATGGACTTTGAGGTGGATGGCGTGAAATATAGCCAGGAGCGTGCCATCGCCACCCAGCAGACTGGTTGGGTGTTCGCTGCACAGATGCGTTCGTGGCTGCCCGACGAGGTGGGCGGCTGCTTCTGGTTCGGTGTCGATGATGCCAACACGGCAGTGTTTGTGCCCATGTACTGCAGCATCACTCAGGTGCCCGAGAGCTACCGCCAGGGCAAGGCCGACATGTACACGCTGGATTGGGAGTGCGCCTTCTGGGTCAACAACTGGGTGGCCAATCAGGCCTATCACCGTTATTCTCAGATGATTGGCGACATCCGCAAGGTGCAGGGCGCCATCGAGGACAACTTCGCCAAGCAGCAGTCTGTCATCGAGGCCGAGGCTACCTCGCTGCTCACCACCGACCGTGACGCCGCCATCCGCCTGCTGACCAACTATTCGGTCAATGCCGGCCAGGATGCTACCGCACGTTACAAGAAGCTGGGCGAGTACCTCTTTGTCAAGTACCTCGACGGTAACATCAAGAAAGAGGAAAACGGCAAGTTCAAGCGCAACGAGCACGGTACGCCTGCTTCGCCAACGTTTGCCGGTTATACCCAGGAGTACTATGACATGCTCATCAAGGGCCCCAACGGCGGTGACCGCTTGAAAGTTGAGGAACCTGTATGGCTGGACGCTAAAGACAAGAACTAAAGTTTAAATCCATAGGACTAAAAAGCCGCATCGATATCACATCGGTGCGGCAATTTATCTGTTTACTTACTAATAGTGTTCTAACTATGGTTTAATCAACTAATAACTTATTCACTTTTTCACAATGCAAAATTACTGCTGCCGCAATGGTTGCACAATCGCTAAAATCGGTCATATTCCCGCATTTTCATCATCATAATGGGGGATTTTGCCCAAAAACTTGGCAGATAAGTGGATTATTGCTAACTTTGTTCACACAATTGGAACATAAAATCAATGAAAACTATGAAAAGATTGACGCTGGCTCTTGGATTGCTGCTTGTGGCTACCGCAGTGCACGCACAACTCTTGTGGAAAGTGACGGGAAACGGACTGGGCAGGCCCAGTTACATCTTAGGGACGCACCACATGGCACCGTCGACGATGATAGACCAGATCAAGGGCATGAACGAGGCCATCGCGGGATGCGACATCGTTGTGGGCGAGGTCGAGAAGGACAGCCTGATGAGCCCCGAGGTGCAGGCACGCATGGCACAGGCCATGGTCGCTCCGCTGGACAGCACACTCGATAAGGTCCTCACGCCCGCCGATTACGGTATTGTTGAGAAAGTGTTCAACAAGTACTTCGGCACCTTGGGCATGAAACTGAAGCAAGTGAACAACCTCAAGCCTAGCGCCATCAGCACCCAGATGCAGGCGATGCAGGCCATCAAATATTTCCCCAATTTTGACGCCAATAGCCTGATTGATGTCATGGTGCAAACCCGTGCCAACGAGGCTGGCCGTCCGTCGGTGGGGCTCGAGAGCGTGGACGAGCAGATCAACCTGTTGTTCAACGGCTCGATTGCCAATCAGGCTAAGGGTCTGGTTGAGGCCTGCAAGCAGGACGAATTCTTCCAGGTGCAGTCGGCAGCGCTTGCCGATGCCTACTTGGCTCAGGACTTGGACAAGCTGCTCGCTGTGATGACCGATGCCACAATGGGCGGCGACAGCGAGGAAGAAATGGAAGTCCTTATCTATAGCCGCAACCGCAGCTGGGCCGAGAAACTCAAGGTGATCATGCCCGAGCGCGCCTGCCTCGTGTGCGTTGGCGCCGGACACTTGCCTGGCGAGCAAGGCCTGTTGCAGCTGTTGCGCAATGCGGGCTACACCGTTGAACCGATGCAGTAGTAAACCAGTTATTTTTCTGTTACTTGTTGCGCACATGATATAATTGCAGTATCTTTGTCGCACTATTCAACAAAACAACTTTTATTTTGGACCCTGACCCGTTATCGTGCCTTTTATCGGTACTCTGCACAGCGAGCGGACATCCGCTTGTCACTCTCAACGCGCCCACTGTGGGCAGCATCATCGCCATTATTGTAGCTCTACTGGGCCTCTTCCTGTCGGCCTTCAACTCGGGCAGCGAGATTGCCTATTTCTCGTTGCGCCCCGACGACGTTGACACTATCGAGGACGCACACCGCCGTGAGCGGGTACGCGAGTTGCTTGCTAATCCCGAGAAACTGTTGGCTACCGTTCTGGTGGGTAATAATCTGGTGAACATCATGATTGCCATCGTGTTGAATTACGCGATGAACCAGATGTTTGACTTCAACAGCACGGTGCTGGACTTCATTGTGCAGACGGTCATCCTCACATTCCTGATATTGCTCTTTGGCGAGGTGATACCCAAGCTGTATGCCACCAACTTCAGCATCAAGTTCGCGGCATTGGCATCGGCTCCGCTCAAGGCAGCCGTCAAGCTGTTCTCGCCGCTGACGGCCCTGCTGGTGCGCAGCACGAGCCTGGTGAACAAGGTCGTTTCGACCCAGACCGAGGAAGTTTCGGTCGATGACCTCACGCGCGCCCTCGAGGTGAGCGAGGTCAAGAACCCTGACGAGAAGGAACTGCTCGAGGGCATCCTCTCCTTCGGCGACAAGACGGTGAGTGACATCATGCGGCCGCGTGTCGATGTGGTGGACATTGACCAGGACGACGACTTCGACCAGGTGGTGCGCAAGGTCATCGACACGGGCTATTCCCGCATGCCCGTCTATGAGGAGACGCCCGATAACATCAAGGGCATCCTCTATGCCAAGGATCTCTTGCCTTACATAGGCACCCGCGACAACACCTTCAAGTGGCAGACGCTGATGCGTCCCGCTTACTTTGTCCCTGAGACCCGCATGCTCGACGACCTGCTGGAGGACTTCCGCCAAAAGAAGATGCACATGGCCATCATCGTCGACGAGTATGGCTGCACACAGGGCATCGCCACGCTCGAGGACGTGCTCGAGGAAATTGTGGGCGACATCAACGACGAGTATGACACCGAGGAGAAATTCTATAACCGCATCAGTAAGGACACATGGCTCTTTGACGGCAAGACGCTGTTGAGCGACTTTGCCCGCGTCCTCGACATCGACGAGGAAGAACTGGGCGAGCATGCCGAGGAGGCCGAGACCATCGCCGGTTACCTGCTCGACCTCAAGGGCGAGTTCCTCCAGGAGAAGGAGGTCATGAAATATGAGCGCTTCACCTTCACCGTCATCAAGGTGGTCAAGCACCGCATTGCCAAGGTGAAAGTGACCCTCCGCGAAAAGTAAAAGCCCTTATCGCTAAACTCTAAACCCTAAACTTCAATATGGTCATTTGAATGACCATATTGACTAACTTGGCACGCATTTTGCTGCAAGAGGTTGCAGTACTGACCATTATTGATGATTCACTATGGCTATCAACAACATCAACCTCGAAGACTACGCCCAGTACTTCAACGACAGCAAGTTGTGGAAGAAGCTGAAGAAGGTGGCGCAAAAGGCTGGCTGCAAGGCGGTCTATTATGTGCTCGTGCTCTACTACGTCTCGCGTGATCCATCTGTCCCCAGGAGTCTCAAACTCAAGGTCCTGGGCGCGCTTGGCTATTTCATCCTGCCTCTGGACTTCATTCCCGATGTAATCTTGGCCCTCGGATTCACCGATGACTTGGCGGCACTGGCATGGGCGTTGTTCACGATGAGGAAGTATATCACTCCCGAGATTGAGCGCAAGGCCCGTGAACGCCTGCGCGAGTGGTTCGGCCCCGAGGAGGGCGAAGAGGCTGACCTCACAATACCGCATGTCAATCCCAACGACCCGCGCATCATCGATGTTGAGGCCGAGGAATATTGAATGAGCAAGAGGGCAAGCCTGCATTCAGGCTCGCCCTCCGTTATCTCCGTTAAATCCGTTATCCCCGTTACTTCACATAGAAGTCGGCGCTCACACCCACGCCGCCGGCTTTCAGCTTGCCGTACTTGCCGTCGCCCTGATACTTCTGGGTCCACATACGGTCCTTGCAGATTTTGCCGAGTTTGTCCTGGGTGATGTAGTAGCCATAGATGTTGCGCCTTTCGGGCACCAAGCCGTTCATCTTCACATCCCAGTCATTGCTGGTGATGATGACATCGATGACATTGGGATCATCGGCTTTGGCGATAGCTAGTGCCTCGGCTTTGAACTTGGCGTGCATGGAACCGGTCTTGGGCATTGCCTTGTACTCGATGTTCTCGGGACTGTTGTGAGCGATGGCTTGATCTGCTGCATTGGCATATACATTCTGGTTGTAGTACATGTATTTTTGATTATTACTGTACTTCTCGCCGACTTCGTCCCACAGCAGATGGATGTCCTTGGTGAAAATCTGGAACAGGTGCATCTGTTTGGCACATTTTTTTGCACCCTCCAGATCTGCATCGTTCAGGTAGGAACCTTGTCCGCCGAGGGTGGCGAAGACATATTTGCCGTTACGACTCACTAGGATGATGCCTTGAGCCGAACCTTTTGCACGGTACTTGTTCGCTGTCATCATGCTCCCTTTGGTTGAAACGCTCACAGCACCATTGGCATCTTCGGTGACTTTCGTGCTGTTGATCAAGACGTTGGTCCAAGAACTGATTTTGTCATAGAATTGCCAATAGCGTTCATTCTCTTTCTGGATGCTTTCCCAGAGTTTTACGTCATAATCTGGTCCGGAGTTGATCTTGTCGAGCACATGGTTGTGCTTGAAACGGGCATCCAACTGGCTCTTGAGTTCTTTCAGTCCGTCCTCGGTGATGTCCATCTCGACCATGCGATCCACAAACTCCTCCAAACCGACACCGTTGTACGTGCCGTCTGGGGCCATGACCCAGGGCAGGGGAGGACGTTGGGTTTCAAGGGCATTCATCTTGGCCTCATCCTTGGCCTTTTTGGCTTCCTTCTTGACATCCTCTTTCTTCTTGTCCACGACTTGCTCGGCTTTCTTCTTGGCCTTGTTGATCAAACCGCCCAATTGGGCATTGGCCGTTCCGGGCACACTCATTGCTGCCATGGTGATGGCGGCAACCAGTAATGTTTTGATAGTTTTTGCTTTCATCATCTAGTAGTTTTAAGAGTTTATTGATTGTGAATTGTAGATGTCATCCTGGTGATGGAGAATTATCTTTGGCAAAGTTACGCATTTCAAGAGATTCTTGCAAGTTTATGGGTATAAAAATGAGGGCGAACGCCGTGTTGGCGTTCACCCTCATTCCCTTAGGGTTGGGATTTGTTCCTTGTTTAGTTCTGTTCCTCCTTGGGAGCCTCGATCACGTTGATGTAGATGTGACCAGCGCGGTGCTGGAACTCTACAGTGCCGTCAACCAGAGCATAGAGGGTGTGGTCCTTGCCCATGCCAACGTTCTGACCGGGACGATGCTGGGTACCGCGCTGACGGCGGATGATGTTACCGGCCTTGGCAAACTGACCACCAAAAATCTTCACGCCGAGACGTTTGCTTTCGCTCTCGCGGCCGTTCTTAGAACTGCCGACACCTTTTTTATGTGCCATAATCTAGAGTTGTGATTTTTAAATGGTTAATTAAGCAACGACTTCTTTAATCTCAAGCTGAGTGAACTGCTGGCGATGACCGTTCAAACGGCGATAGCCTTTGCGACGTTTCTTCTTGAAAACGATAACGTGTTCACCTTTCACGAGGGGAGCCTTTACCTCGCAAACAACCTTTGCACCTTCGACGGTAGGTGCGCCAACCTTAACGGCACCGTCGGCATCTACGAGGTGGACATACAACTTCTTGCCCTGCTCGGCACGGAACTGTTGTCCCTGAATTTCTACAATTGCGTACATTTGTTATTTTGTAGTTTAAACGTTTGTCCCTGAGGCGGCTGGGCATCAATTCCTAGCACTTTCCTGAGCCCCGCGGGCACTAATGCGGGTGCAAAGGTAATACTTTTCCCCAAACCCGCAAGCGCCTAACCCAAATTTTTTTAATTGGCCACAATAATCTAGCCCCTTTAGATAATCTATAAACTAACGTGAGTTCGATGATAATAAAGCATTGATGCTTAATCCATTCGCTATGTAGAGACGCAAAATCTTGCGTCTCTGGGCATCATTTGGTGATGTCTAACGTTTGGAGACGCAAAATTTTGCGTCTCTACTGGCTATCAGGTGACTAACTCGCTGATATTTAGATTAGAATTTTGTCGAACTTACGTTAAACTAGGAACTAGAAACTAAACGGATACTCGATGTCCCACAGAAAGAGGGCGTGGCCGGGCATGGAGGTGCCGGCGGCGCAGCGGTCCTTGCGCTCAATGACTTGGCAGAACTGCTCGATGGTTATCTTGTGGCGGCCCACTTCGACAAGGGAGCCCACGATGGCGCGCACCATGTTGCGCAGGAAACGGTCGGCGGTGATGGTGAACACCCATTGGTCGCCTTCCTGTGTCCATTGGGCATGGGTGATGCGGCAGTTGTTGGTCTTGACGTCGGTGTGGAGCTTGGAGAAGGAAGTGAAGTCGGTGTAGTCCAGCAGGTGTGCCGCCGCCTGGTTCATCAAGTCAAACTCGAGGTCGGGAGGGCATTTCCAGCTCAGCGGGTAGCGGAAGGGGTCCTTGCGGGTGACGGCAAAGTACTTGTAGGTACGGCTCGTGGCATCGAAGCGTGCGTGAGCATCGTCGTGAACGGGAGCGACGCTGTAGATGGCGATATCGGGCGGCAGCAGGGCATTCAGGCCGTGGATGAAACGCTCGATGTCAGGGATGGGCTGTCCGGCGTCGAAATGCGCTACCATCAGACAGGCATTCACGCCGGCATCGGTGCGGCCCGCACCAGTGACGGGGGTGGGAGTGCGCAGTAGCGTGGCCATCGCCTCCTCGATGGTCTGTTGCACCGAGGTGTCGTGGGGCTGCACCTGCCATCCGTGATAGGCGGCCCCGTTATAGCCCAATCTCATAAAATATCGCATTGCCTGCCGTTTTGGCCTCACGCTAAGCCGCAAAGACGCCAAGTTTTTAATAAAGAAAAAAATCTTAGCGGCTTAGCGCCTTTGCGTGAGATGGTTGGGGATTATTTCTCGAGATAAGTGTAGCCGTAGAGGCCGCTGCGGAAGTTGCGGACGAATTCGTTGCCTTCCTCGCCGGTGATTTTGCCTGAACGAATGGACTCGCTCACCCAGGTCTCGACGTTGCGCACCAGTTGCTTGGGGTTGAACTCGACGTAGTCGAGCACCTCGGCTACCGTCTCGCCGTCAATAACCTGGTCAATCTCGTAGTGGTCCTTAAAGACGTTGATGTGTACCGCGTTGGTGTCGCCGAACAGGTTGTGCATGTCGCCCAAAATCTCCTGATAAGCGCCCACGAGGAAGATGCCCAGGTAGTAGTGCTGGCCATGTTTGAGTTTGTGGACGGGCAGCGAGTGGGCAATACCTTGGGACGAGATGAAATTGGTCAACTTGCCGTCGCTGTCACAGGTCATGTCCTGCAGTGTCGCAAAGCGGGTGGGGCGTTCTGACAACCTGTCGATGGGTATCACGGGGAACACCTGGTCGATGGCCCAGGCGTCGGGCAGCGACTGGAACAGTGAGAAGTTGCAGAAGTACTTGTCAGGCAGCATTCGGCTGACAGAACGCAGTTCGTCGGGGGCATGTTTCATGTTGCGGACGATGCCGTCCACGTCGCGGGCTACAGACCAGAAGAGCTTCTCGACCATGGCGCGGGTGCGCAGGTCGATAAGGCCCAGCGAGAAGCGGTCCAGCGCCTCGTCGCGTATCTGCAACGCGTCGTGCCAGTCCTCGAGCAGTCGCGCTTGGTTGATTTTGTCCCAAATCTCATAGATATCGCGCACCAACTCGTCATCGTTCTCGCTAACGGTGTCCACCTTCTCGTCCCACTCAGGCAGCGAGGTGGTCTCGAGCACATCCACGACGAGCACCGAGTGATGAGCCGTCAGGGAGCGGCCGCTCTCATTGATGATGTTGGGATGCTTGAGGCCGTTCTTGTTGCTAGCGTCTACGAGCGTATAGACAGCGTCGTTGACATACTCCTGGATGCTGTAGTTCATCGAGTGGCCACTGCCGCCGGAGCGCGTGCCGTCGTAATCCACGCCCAGTCCGCCGCCAATGTCGACATACTCCACCTCAAAGCCCAACTTTGCCAGTTGCACATAGAATTGTGCAGCCTCGCGCAGGGCGTTCTTGATGCGGCGAATCTTGGTGACCTGGCTGCCGATGTGGAAGTGGATGAGTTTGAGGCAGTCTTCCAGCTTGTGCTCATGCATATAGTCGATGGCACTGAACAGTTCGCTGGTGTTCAGGCCGAACTTGCTGCTGTCGCCGCCGCTCTCTTCCCACTTGCCGCTGCCGCTGCTCGACAGCTTGATGCGGAAGCCGATGTTGGGGCGGATGTGCAGTCGCTGGGCAACCCGGTCGATGAGTTCCAGTTCGCTCAGTTTCTCAACGACGACAAAGATGCGGCGTCCCATTTTTTGTGCCAGCAGTGCGAGTTCGATGTAACCCTCGTCCTTGTAGCCGTTGCAGATGATGACCGGGTTGGCATTCAGGTCGGTCATGTTGCTGGCGAGGACGGCGTGCAGCTCGGGTTTGCTGCCGGCTTCGAGGCCGATGTTGAACTTCTTGCCGTGCCCGATGATCTCCTCGACAACCTGTCTCATCTGGTTCACCTTGATGGGATAGACGATGAAATTGGCGCCCTGGTACTCATACTCCTTGGCCGCCTTCTTGAAGCAGCTGGAAATCTTGTCGATGCGGTTGTCCAGAATGTCGGGGAAGCGCAGCAGTACAGGTGCCGTCACCTTGCGGGAGTGCAACTCGTCCATGACATCTGCCAGGTCCACAGGCACACAGTTGCTCTTGGGGGTGACAGTGACATGACCGTTCTCGTTGATAGAGAAGTACTTGAGGCCCCAGCCTCCGATGTTGTAGAGTTCGGCGCTATCCTCGATGCGCCACTTGTTGATTGCTGACACGGCTCGGTATGTTTAGTTTGTTGTACAATGCGGTTAAATGTGAGCGCAAAGGTAACGTTTTTTATCGGTTACTGCAATAAACTGTCGCCTAAATCCCGTCAAAGTGGATAAAACAAGCAGGGGGCTCTGCTTGTGAAGCCCCCTGCCGTTAAATTAAGTCAGGAATGAAGATTACTCGCCCCAGTTGCCACTCAGCAGGAAGTCGATCAGGGCGGTAACGTCGCTGATGCTCACGTTGGTGTCACCATCGCAGTCAGCTGCTGCGGGAGCTTCGGCACCGCTCAGCAGGAAGTCGATAAGAGCGGTAACGTCGCTGATGGTCACGTTGTTGTCGCCATCAACGTCGCCACGGATGAAGTCGGGCTGAACCTTCTCAATAAAGAGCTTCATCTCGTTGAGGTCAACGGTCAGGTTGTACTCGCCACCGGCGATGCGGATTGCATGATACTCGTCCCAAGTCAGTGAGATGAAGTCCTCTTCGCCCGTATACCAGTAGTCGCCCTCGCTAATGGCACCAAAGCGGAAGGGCTCAATGTAGGCCCAACCACCATCGTCGTTATTCTCGGCGAGCTCAGTGGTGAAGCCAAACCAGTTAGCCTCAGCCGGGAAGTTAATCGTAGCGGTGTAAACTTCGTTCTCGGCATCATAGGTAAACTCAGTGCCATTGCTGGGATCCCAAGGCTGGTCGTCGCCACCCAGCATGTAAACCTTTGCAGGCTCGGGAGCGGGCTCGTCCTTGGTCAGGCGGTATACGCTGATTTGTCCACCGGGAACATACTGGTAGATGGTCACGCCATTCTCGTCCACCTCGGCATTGAGCCAGTTGCACTGGATGCCATTAGGATTGGCAGAAACCGACGACGGTACCTCTACCAGAGGAGCCTCGGCACCAGCCTCGGCAATTGCCCAGCCGTCCTGATAGTTGGGCACGGTAGGATACAGGTAGAGTTCCTTGCCGTCAAAAATGATGGGGAATACACCGTTGCAAGCTCCCTTGTTAGGCAGTACGAGGCCAGTACGGGTGAAGTTGTCACCATCGGGTACAAGCTTGCCGGGAGCACCACTGCGATAAGCAAACAGCAAGGCAGGATCGCCATTCAGGTCGTTGTAGTAGTTGATGACGGTTGATTGGTTAGTTGCCAACCCAGCGCATTGAGCAAGATAGCAATTGTCATAATCAACCTCTCCACCAGTAACACTGAAGATGGCAACACCATCGGTGAAAACTTCAGCCGAGGTAAAACCGGTGAGGTACAGCACTCCGTCCTCCATCATATTGCCCTTGGCCATGCCGATGAAGTCGCAGCGGCCCAGCAGGCCCGACTCCTCGGGAATGGTATACTCGACAAGATCACCAGTATTGGGATTGATGACCTTAAGGGTGGCTTCAACCCAGCTGCCGGGGAATGCGGCGTTGCTGACCAGGATGTTGCCTGCCTCGTCACGTGAAATACCACAGTTGGCACCACCAGGGAAGGACTGGTTGGTCAAGCCATTCTCGTCGATGACATAAACAGCTTGATCGGCCTTGTTGTGAATGTAGAATTTGCCGTCCATACCAAATCCTTGACGTACGTCGTTGGTAGTGGCGAAATAGTCCAGTGCATTAAGCGTCCACAATTTCTCGAGTTTGTAGCCGTAAGCGTTTGCGCCCAGTGCTACTGCTGCCAGTGCAGCGATAAGTAAAAATTTTTTCATAAAACTGTTGAATTGATAAAGTTAATATAAAGCGGTTATGATTTTCTGTAGTTTATAAGCGATGAAATTGATTGCGTTGGAACTAGGTCGCAAATTTAATAAAAGAATTATTTGTACGCAAGATATTGTTGTTTTTTATCTGAAATCAGTAATAATTTACTGCATTTGGTGTGGTGTCAGGTTTTTTATACACGTGATTGGGCCGCCATGAGAGGGATTGTTGAAAAATAATCCTTGTTGTGCTTTGCCCAACGACAAAAATGCCTTACCTTTGCGGGAAATATAATTTATGGTTTTTCCAATAATATTTAACGCTAAATTATGGTAAATTACAAGGATTTAGGTCTCGTGAACACTCGCGAGATGTTTGCTAAGGCAGTTGATGGCGGCTATGCCATCCCCGCATTCAACTTCAACAACATGGAACAGTTGCAGGCTATCATCAAGGCTTGTGCCGAGACGAAGTCGCCTGTTATCCTGCAAGTGTCGAGTGGTGCCCGCAAGTATGCCAACCAGACGCTGCTGCGTTACATGGCCGAGGGCGCTGTAGAGTATGCCAAGGAGTTGGGTTGGGAGCATCCGCAGATTTGCCTCCATCTGGACCATGGTGACACCTTTGAATTGTGCAAGTCCTGCGTGGACTTCGGTTTCTCGTCGGTAATGATCGACGGTTCATCGCTCCCCTATGAGGAGAACATCGCCCTGACCAAGAAGGTCGTTGATTATGCTCACCAGTACGACGTTACCGTTGAGGCTGAGCTTGGCGTGCTCGCAGGCGTTGAGGACGACGTTGTTGCCGAGGAATCACATTATACCAAGCCCGAAGAGGTGATCGACTTCGCTACCCGCACGGGTTGTGACTCGCTGGCCATCAGCATCGGCACCAGCCATGGCGCTTACAAGTTCAAACCCGAGCAGTGCACCCGCGACCCGAAGACCGGTAAGCTCGTTCCTCCTCCCCTGGCATTTGACGTGCTCGAGGAGGTAGAGAAGAGGCTCCCCGGCTTCCCCATCGTGCTGCACGGTTCGTCGAGCGTTCCCCAGGAGTATGTTGACATCATCAACACCCATGGCGGCAACCTGCCCGATGCCGTAGGTATCCCCGAGGACCAGCTGCGCAAGGCCGCTAAGAGCGCCGTCTGCAAGATCAACATCGACAGCGACAGCCGTCTGGCCTTCACCGCTGCCGTTCGCAAGGTCCTGGCCGAGAAGCCCGGCGAGTTTGACCCCCGCAAGTATTGCGGCCCCGCCCGTGACGAAATGGTTAAACTCTACAAGCACAAAATCATCGAGGTGCTGGGTAGCGACGGCAAGGCCGAGTAATCGACAACTGCTAACTGAATCCCGCAAGGTCACCTGCCCCAAGAGGCAAGTGGCCTTGCTTGTTTATTGTTCAAAATGCTGGTATTCAGGCGAATTTGTATTTCTTCAGAAAAAACAATTGAAAAAAGTTGCGAAAAAATTTGGTCAGTTCCCGAAACGGCATTACCTTTGCACCGCTTTACGAAACAATTGCGTTTCGGTAAGTGCGATCGGGGTGTAGCTCAGTCCGGTTAGAGTACGCGTCTGGGGGGCGTGGGGTCGCTAGTTCGAATCTAGTCACCCCGACATCGCAAAAAGTGCTGATAGTCAATGATTATCGGCACTTTTTTTAGTTTTATTCTGACAACATTATCTATAACTCAGGTATGATGAAAAGTGTAGGATCAATGGTGCTGATGCTGGTGGCAGGGCTGTCGGCTATGGCTCAGTCGTGGTTGGGCGGTGACATCTCGATGATGACGTCAAATGCCCGCAATGGCGTGATTTACAAGGACTCTTGCGGAATGACAGTAGACCCGTATGACCTGTTCAGGCAGCAGGGATGGAACATGATGCGCGTGCGTCTGTTTGTCGACCCGCAGAATGCTCCTGGACGCCATCATGACGAGGGCGTGTGCCAAAATCTGGACTATGTGATTGACCTGTGCAAGACCATCAAGGCGCGAGGCTTTGAGGTCATGCTGGATTTCCACTATAGTGACACCTGGGCCGATCCCGCCAAGCAGTTTACTCCCAAGCGATGGGAGGGATTGGACGCTAAGGTGCTGACCGACAGTATCTATTGCTATACCCGCAACTGCCTGTTGGCGCTCAAGGCTGCCGGCGTCGTGCCCAAGACGATTCAGGTGGGCAACGAAATCACCTTTGGCATGGATTGGCCAGTGGGCCGTGTTGACGCGATGAATCCTGACAACTGGGACGTCCTTACCGGCTTGCTCAAGGCCGGTTGCAAGGCTTGCCGTGAGGTGTGCCCGTCGTCAGGCATCATTATCCACACCGAGAAGGCCGGCGTGTGGGAAATGACCCGTAACTACTATGATCGCCTGAAGACTGCCGGTCTTGACTATGACATCATCGGCCTGAGCTATTATCCCATGTGGCATGGCACGATTCCCAACCTGGGCAGGACGCTCGACCTGCTTGCCGAGCGTTTCCCCGAAAAGCCCGTGATGATTGTCGAGGCCGCCTATTACTACCTGCATGACGGCGTGAACCGCGGCGAGGAGGATTTCACCAATTGTCCCCCGGGCACCATCAAGGGCCAGCGTGAGTTCACGGCCCAGCTAGTCAAGGAACTGAACCGCCACGACAATGTGACGGGCCTGTTCTGGTGGTACCCCGAGGAGAACCGCTACGGCACCCGCTTTGAACACAGCAACTGGGGCTTGAACCGCGGCCTGTTCAACAGTGCCAACGGCCAGGCCTTGCCCGCCTTCTACGAGATGAGCCGCTTCAAGCGGTAGCGCGTCATAAATTGCTTTAAGTCTAGATACTGATGAAAAAGAACAAATCCGTTGGCATCCTGTGTGCCGTGCTGTCGGCCGTGTGCTATGGCACAAACCCTTTTGGCGCCCTGCCGCTCTATGAAGAAGGGGTGAACACGGCCACGGTGCTGGCCCATCGTTTTGGTCTGGCTGTCATTCTGCTGGCCGTGATTATGCTCATCAAGCGCATCGGTTTCAAGGTCACGCGCCACGAGTTCAAGGTGTTGTTCTCGCTGGGCATCCTGTTTGCCGCATCCAGCATCACCTATTACCAGAGCTTCCACTTCATGGATGCTGGAATCGCCTCGACCATCCTGTTTGTCTATCCCGTGATGGTGGCCGTGATTATGGCAGCGTTTTTCAAGGAACGGGTGACGGTGACCACCATTGTCGCCATTGTGATGTCGCTCATTGGCATCGGCCTGCTTTACAAGGGTGAGACAGGAGCCTCGTTGAGCGTGGTGGGCATCATTCTGTGTATCATTTCTTCGTTGGCCTATGCTATATATATCATTGTGGTGAATCAGTCAAGCATCATGATGTCATCGTTCAAGGTCACGTTCTATGCGATGCTGGTTTGTGAAATCACATTGATACTCTATTCCTTCACATCGCCTGACTTATATTTGCACGCATTGCCATCGCCGCGGGCATGGTCGTTTGCCGTATGGTTGAGCATTGTTCCCACGATCCTCTCGCTGGTGTTCATGACGGTGGCGGTGCATCATGTGGGTGCGACGCCAACGGCCATCCTGGGAGCCCTGGAACCGCTGACGGCAGTGGCTATCGGTGTGGTGGTGTTTGGCGAAATGCTCACGCCCCGCCTCATCGTCGGCATTCTCTTCATCCTCTTTGCCGTGATGCTGGTCGTGCTGGGCAAGGACCTGCACCTGCGCACGATCACCCACGCCGTCTCCCGCCTGTGGCACTGGCGGTAGCCTGATAATCAAGAGGCTATGTCATCATTCGGTTGCTGGCTTTTTAATCGGCCTATCGGCCGAGAAATTAAGCAAAAATTTGTATAAAAATTAAATAAAATAAGTTTTTATTTTAATTTTATCAATAATTTTGTTAAATTTCTCGAGCGAAACTCGATCAAAGGTTCCAGATGCCAATTATGACATAGCCTCTTGCTATAGATCAATCGTTCTCCTCAAGGAGGAAGATTTCGTTGACGGGCTTGTTGAAAACGGCAGACATTTTTAACGCTAATACCGTCGATGGGACATATTTGCCGCTCTCGATGGCATTGATAGTCTGACGGCTCACTCCGATTAGCTCGGCCAGTTGGGCCTGGGTCATGTGGTGTATGGCTCGTTCCACTCTGACATTATTCTTCATGAGGGACCTCCTTTCTAAACTTTTCTAGTTCATAATAGAATTTGATAATAAACAGAAAGAATACCAGGTAGATCGATAGCAGCATGATATACAGCCAGTTGGTGCCGTAGACAAACAGCGTTGTCATCATGATGATGAGGCCATAACCCTTGACGGCCCATGACATTGACTTCATGCGCAGGTTGATAGTGTATTCGTCCTCCTGCTTGAGACGGGCAAATGTGATAAAGAGCAGCGATAAGATCATGCCAACGATGCATATCTCATCGGTCCAGTCGTCATTAGTCATGATGAATTTGCCCTCGTCTGGCCAGATGCTAAACACTTTGCACGCAGGTAATAATCCCTCAATATCACCTGTCATCCACAGTACATTCAGTACTGCGAAGATCACAAACAAAACCCAACCGATTTTCTTGAATACAGGTGGGAATAAATAATTGTAATTCATAATCAAAACCTCTTTAAATCGTTTAATATGTTGTCTTTGTAATCGATTACGGCGACAAAGGTAAAGCAAACTTTTCAAAATGACAAGTAAACTTGATAAAAAGTCGTGAAAAATTTACAAAAGGGAGATATTCAGGTGTTTTGGGGCTTGTCTAAAGACCGAGGTGGTCGCGCAGGATGTCGAGGGCTGCGGTGACGTCGTCGGGAGTGACGTTCTGGTCGATGCGGTAGTCGCCGATGGCGGTCAGCAGCGTGCAGGTAATTTCGCTGTCGCGGCTTTTCTTGTCGTGGCGCATCAGCTCCAGCAGGTCGTCATAATCGTCGCAGGTAAAGGGAAAACCACGGTAATTGTCGCGGACAAAATTGCCCAGCAGGTGCACATCCTCGCTGGGGAAATTCAGTTTGAGGTGCGAGAGGACAGCTTCGGTGACGAGTCCCCAGGCCACTGCATAGCCGTGGGGCACGGGTTTGCCGCGTTTCATCGCCAGGCTCTCGAAGGCGTGCCCGACGGTGTGTCCCAGGTTGAGGGCCTTGCGCTCGCCCTGCTCATTGGGGTCGCGGGCGACAATATCCACTTTGACCTGCACCGAGCGGCGCAGCCTTTCCAACAGGTCGTCGTGGTCAATGGGTGCAGTGAAATCATGATCCAGCAGTCTGTGAAACTCGTCGCGGTCGCTCAGCATGGCATGCTTGATGACCTCGGCAAAGCCTGATTTCATCTCCTCGATGGGCAGTGTGTCAAAAAAGCGGGTGGAGACAATCACGTCACTGGCGGGGGCAAAGGCACCGATTTCGTTTTTCAATTCATGGTAGTTGATGCCGGTCTTGCCGCCCACAGCGGCATCGACGGCACCCAGCAGGGTGGTGGGAACATTGATGAACCTCACGCCGCGCTTGAAAGTCGCCGCGGCAAAACCTCCCAAGTCGGTCACCATGCCGCCTCCCAGGTTAACGATCAGCGAGTGGCGCGTCACGCCCATCCGTTCCATCTCGTCCCAGACGCGGGTAACGGTCGCCAGGGTCTTGTTCTCGTCGCCGTCGGGGATGGTGATGAGGTGTTGGGGTGGGGCAGGCAACAGGCGGGCCGTGTTGGTGTCGGCAATCCACACCGTCATGTTGTGGTTGCCGTCATTGGTCAGCCGCTCAAGCGCCTCCTGGACGTCGTTAGTAAAAATGAGGTTCTGTCCCATCACTGTTTTTATCGCTTAAAATATCACGCTAAGCCGCTAAGGCGCTAAGATTTATAAATGCTTGGCGTCTTAGCGCCTTAGCGTGAGGCTAAGTTTAGGCGTTTAGGCCTTGACGAGTGACAATGCCACGAGGAGCGAGGGCAGTGCGGCGGCCAGCTCGTCCATGTTCTTATAGACGAGGTCGGCACCAGCCTTGTACAGGTCTTTCTCGGGGATGGGGCCCGTGGTCACGCCGATGGTGAAGCAACCGGCGGCATGGGCGGCCTGCACACCCAGCGGAGCGTTCTCGATGACGATGCACTGGTTGGGCTTCTTCTCGGCCTTGGCCATGGCCTTGAGGTAAGGCTCGGGGTTGGGTTTGCCCTTGCGCACATCATGTCCGGTGACTTTGACCTCTCCAAAGAGGTTGGCGAAGTCCTTGTCGATGCGCTCCAGGATGGTATCTTGCTGAGAACCGGTCACCAGCACGCGGTCCACGTCGGCCTCCTTGAGGGCTTCAAGCACGCGGACGGCACCGGGCATCACGGGCGCTTCGCCCAGCTCGCGGAAGTAGCGGGTCTTCACGCCATACAGGGCACGAGCCTCATCATCGGTGATGTTTTTGCCCACACCGGTCTTGAATTTCATCTTGATGATTTCGCTGCCGGTCATTCCTTCCAATTCATAGAATTCATCGCGTGTACACTTGATACCGTTCTTCTTCATGAGTTTCACCCATGCCTGGGTGTGGTACTTCATCGAGTCGTAGAGTACGCCGTCGCAGTCGATGAGAGCGGCGCTGATGTCTAAGCCTTTTTGTCCTGTATATTTCAGGTAATCGGCAATCGTCTGTTGTAAGGTCATTGGTTTAATAATTTATATTAATGTATGGTTTTTATCTTACGGTGATGTGCAGGCAGCCCGACTTACGCTCAAAAATGGCGTAGCAGCGCCCCTGCTTGCGGAAGTCCTGCACGACCTCGGCAAGAATGTTCTTCAGGTCCTCGAGCGAGATGACCATAGAGGGGTCCAGGCAGTCGAACTTCACCCAGCTGATGTCGAACGTGGTGCCATAGCGGTGGCAGGAATTCTCGGTTGCGGCACGGTTGCGTCGCATGAGCTTGGAGACGCTGTACACGGTGCGGGTCACGCTGGTGACCTTGATGCGGTATTGCTTGCCGCCGCGCTTTTTTATCGAGTCCTGGAAAGCATAGCCTATCTCCTTGAGCAATTGTGCTGCCTTGGGCACCAGATAAGGCACCGAAGCGCTCAAGTCGTCCAGCATATAGGCGTCACAGGAGAAAATCCTGACCAGCGGCTTGTTGATGCGATAGGCGTCGCGCAGGCTTGTGACAGGCTTGAAGCCGTTTTTCTCGGCCGCCACGAGCTGCAGGGCGTTGCTGTCGTTGAAGATTTCCTTGAGGGGGCGTTGTTCGATATAGGTGGGCAGCCGATGAATGTCAGCATCGGTTATGAGTCCCATGCTGTCACCGGTGATGCTGCGGTTGATGGGCATGGCAGGCGGTGCCTTGTAACTCCATGCCGTGGTATCTTGTCCTTGACCCTTGCCGCCGTGGCCGCATGACGTGACGATTGCCAGGGCAAGTCCCATGAGCAACAGCATTGGCAGCAGGCGCAGGATGTGTAGGTTCATTTCTGTTCTTTACGGTAGTTTCACGTTTCAGGAAGCAAAGATACACATTAATAACGAAAAAAGCGGCCCCTCAAGTATCTAATTTCAGCGTTTTTTTGTAATATTGCACCTTCAAAATGACAGAACCCTTGAAATACAGCGTCCTTTTCATCTGTCTGGGCAATATCTGCCGGTCGCCGGCGGCCCAGGCCGTGATGCAGCGCATGGTGGACGAGCGGGGCTTGACCGATCGGTTTTATATCGACTCGGCGGGCACGGGCGGCTGGCACATCGGTGACCTGCCCGACAAGCGCATGCGGGTGCATGCCCGCCCGCGCGGCTATGAGTTGACGCATCGTGCCCGCAAGGTGCAGGCCAGTGATTTTGAGGACTTTGACCTGATCGTGGGCATGGATGCCGCCAATGTGGACGACCTGCGCAGCCTGGCTGCCACTATCGAGCAGCATGACAAGGTGGTGATGATGGGCGACTACATCCGCCAGTTCCCGCATTACGACTATGTGCCAGACCCCTACTATGAGGGCAGCGAGGGCTTTGAACTCGTGCTCGACCTGCTGGAGGATGCCTGCGACAACCTGTTGAACAGCATATTAAGACAAAACAAGATATAGGACATGAAGAGAATCAAGTTATTGACTACGTTGGCCCTTGTCCTGGCCGCCATGACGGTGAGCGCCCAGTCGCCCATCGCTGTGGACTGGCGCATGGGTCAGAACAACACTACTGCCAACAATTACAGTTCGCGTTTCGTTATCAAGAACATTTCCAAGCAGCCGCTCAACAGCGACTGGGAGTTCTTTTTCAACCAGTTCTCACGTTCGGTGAGCGTGCCTGCGGGGTGCCCTGTTGACGTTGAGGAGGTCTCAACGACCTATTACCGCATCAGGCCCAATGCCAATTACAAAACGCTTGCGGCCGGTGATTCGCTGGTGATTGACCTGGTGATGGGCGGCGCTCTCATCAACAAGAACTACATGCCCGGCGGTGGCCATGTGGTGCTGAACGGGGACATGACCAAGCCTATTGCGGTGAACATCAACCGCTCGCCGCTCGACAAGCCCGGGCAGTGGCGTGACCACAAGGCTTATCCCGACGGCAACTACATGTATGCCTACAATGAGGCCATCAACGGCTTTGGCGACGGCTACACGGGTAACGACTACGACATCTTCCCCGCTCCCAAGCAGGTGGACATCGAGGACGGTTTCACCCAGGTGGGCAGCCTTGTGTCGATCAAATACGGTAAATGGTTCCAGTGGGGCGGTTACCGCCGCGCCAAGGCGTTGCTCACCGATGAGTTGCAGAAACGTGGCGTGTATGTCTCCAGTGGCCAGAAAACCGTTATTGAACTGCTGCTGGACAAGAAACTGAGCACTAACGGCGAATATTACACCCTGCGCGTGCATGACGGCAAAATCTCCATCCATGGCGTCACCCAAGCGGCGTTGATGAATGGCGTCAAGACGCTCATCGCTGCCCTTGACCACAGCAAGGGACACCGCCTGCAGAACTGCTTCGTCATCGACTGGCCCGACTTTGGCTACCGTGGCGTGATGCTCGACATTGCCCGCAACTTCGTCATCAATCCTGCCGACTTCAAGCGCACGATCGACCTCTTGTCCTACTACAAGATCAACACCATCCAGTTCCACTTCACCGACGATGAGGCCTGGCGACTGGAGATTCCCGGTTTCCCCGAATTGACGCAAGTGGCCGCGCGTCGCGGTGCCACGCTCGACGAGAAGGGCTATCTGGCACAGATTTTTGACGGCAACGGCAACCCCGATGACCTGTCGCAGTGCGGCAACGGCTATTTCACCCGAGCCCAGTTCATCGAACTGCTGAAGTATGCCCGCGCCCATGGCGTGCGCATTATTCCCGAGATTGAGACGCCCGGTCATGCCCGTGCAGCCATCGTGGCAATGAAAAACCGCGCGATGAACAACCCGACGGCCGAGCAGTTCTGCCTGTGGGACGACAAGAACGAGAGCGTCTTCACCTCGGCCCAGAGCTATCACGACAACGTGCTCAACGTGGCCAGCGACGACGTTTACCGCTTTATCGACCGCGTTGTGGAGGAATTGCAGAAGATGTACAAGGAAGCTGGCCTGAAACTCGAAATCGTCCACCTGGGCGGTGATGAGGTACCCAACAATGCCTGGTCCAAGAGTCCCGACGTGCAGGCACTCATGCAGCGCGAGGGCCTCAAGACGCAGCACGAGGTGAGCGAGTACTACATCAAGCGCATCAGCCAACTGCTGGCTGCCCGCAAAATCCGCATTGAGGGCTGGCAAGAAGTGGCGCTCGACCACAAGCCCGAGTTTAATGCCGTGGTGGCTCCGCATGTTGCAGGCGTGAATGCCTGGAGCACAGTGGGTTCGCGCAGCGACGTGCCCTATCGTCTGGCCAACGACGGCTATCCCGTCATCCTGTCCAATGTGACCAACTTCTACATGGACATGGGCTACAGCTGGCACCAGAACGAGCAGGGCTTGCACTGGGGCGGCAAGGTTGATGAGTTTGACGCCTGGAGCGGCCTGCCCGCCAATATTTACGCTTCAGCCCGCACTGCCGTTGACGGTACTCCCCTCAACATCACCACTGCTGGCGACGGCAAGGCCAAGTTGGAGAAGCCCGAGAACATCATCGGCATCCAGGCCCAGTTGTGGGGCGAGACGTTGCGCAGCTTTGACGAGGTGCAGTACATGCTGCTGCCCAAGATGATGGGCGTGAGCGAGCGCGCCTGGACGGCTATGCCCGAGTGGAGCAAGAATCTCACCGACACTCAGGCCTATAACGAGGCCCGCCACCAGTATAACCTCAAAATCGGCACCCGCGAGCTGCCGCTGCTCAAGGGCATGGGCTTTAATTTCCGCGTGGGTCCTCCGGGCATCAAGGTGGTTGACGGCATGCTCTACATCAACACCCAGTATCCCGATGAACTGGTGACTTACACCCTGGACGGCAGCGAGCCCACTGTGGACTCTCCCCGCTGGACGGCTCCTGTTCCCGTCAAGACTCAACCCCAGGTCATCAAGGCCAAGACCTTCTATCTGGGCCACGAGAGCGTCACCACCTACCTATTCAAGTAAATAATAGCAAGAAAATTTATTGCCTTAATTATATATCGTTTAAAAATTAAAACAATGAAAAACCTTTGGATTTCTGTAGTGCTGTTGGGTCTTCTGCCGTTGCCAGGATGGGCTTCTGTCGGGCAACAGTCAGATGGTCTTTCAGACTTACAGCGTGTGAGCACAAATGGCAAGAATGCGGTATTAACAGGACAGACGAGCAAAGATGAGGTCTCGCTAAAGGGTCGAATTCTTCCCTGGGATGTGAATAGGGATGGCGAAGTGAACATTGCTGATGTGAACAATGTCATTGATTATATCCTTTATGGCTGTCAACAAGAAATATCTTCAGCTTACTACTATGTGGGCACCAGCAATAATTGGACTCCTGGTGATGCCACCTATAAGCTGGATAACGGCGGTGGTGATGTTTATTCTAACCCCGTGTTTAGTGTAGTCATTCCTGCTGCGTATGGCGAGTTCGGTGCTGGACGCGTTGACAATTTTTTTAAGATTTGTTCTCAAGAGACCATGGACCTGGGTGCAGACGGTTTCTGGAACGGCGACTTCATTGGTAAGGCCACGAATATTGTCGATCACGAGATGAGTGGATACTTCGTGGAGGACGCTTACGACCATGTTTTCAGTTTCGTCATACCCGCTGATATTCCAGCGGATAAGTATCGTCTGACTTTCGACATGATAAACCGCTCCTATGAATTCGAGGCTATCAAGGAGTCGTCCGACCTGTGGTATCTTGTGGGAAGTTGCATCGGTGACGGCTCATGGGATAATAATTATTATTCCTTGGGTACCTCGCTTGTTCCACTGTATCCTCAACCTGACAACAAAAATATGTTGAAATACGTTGGTTATTTCCCCGCTGGTGAGGACTTTAAATTAATTCATACGCCAGGTGAGTGGCAAGAGCAATGGGGCATGAGTGATGGCCGCCTCGTGAAGAACGATATCGGTAGTGATGTCATTAAGGTCACTGAGGACGGTTACTACCAGATTACCTACGACCTGACGATGGACGTTGTCACAATTACCAAATACACAGATGTTGTAGACGTTTTCACATCAATGGGTATGCCTGGCACCTATCAGGATGATCAGGCATGGGATCCTGCTACCACGCTGATGAGTCCTATGGGTACGGCCTTTGAGAACCATGACTGGATCAGGAAGAATATGACCTTTGATTCCGATGAAGAACTCAAGTTTGCTGCTAATGGCGAATGGTATTATAACTGGGGAAGCGGGGCATTCCCAGTTGGCGTCGGTATACAATATGGTCCCAACATTCCTGTTAGTGCTGGAACTTATACGGTCGTTTTCAATGACATTTTAGGTACATATAATTTTATTGAGGAAACGGAGTGATTTTCTAATCACAATAAGTAACGGCATCACAACGATAAAAAGTAAGACAATAAGTACAATAAATACAATTTTGGTTCGGCGGTGGACGCGAGCTGATAGCATTGTATTTATTGTACTTATTGTTTTCTTTTTGGTAGAGTGAAAGCTTGTGTCAGGATGTAAAAATTCATGAAAATTTGTTGTTAAATCAAAAAAATCGATTTTTTCTATGTTAAAGTCATGACTAATGGTTTAATAATTGAAAAATAATATGTATGTTTGTAGTTCTTTCAGCAACTAACTTTGATTTACATATTACCTAATCTATAAAACCTATCAACAATGAGAAAACAGTTACTATTGCTACTGCTGTTGAGCCTCTTGTCCCTACCGGCCTTGGCCCGTGTGGTGACAGGCGTGGTGACGCAGTCGAGCGACGGCGAGCCCATTATCGGCGCGTCGGTCAAGGTGCACGGCACAACGCGCGGCACGGCGACCGATTTCGACGGCCGTTTCTCGATTGAGGCTAACGACGGCGACGTGCTCGATGTGAGCTACGTGGGCATGAATCCCAAGAGCGTGAAGATAGCCCCGGGACAGACCGAGGTCAACATAGCCCTTGAGGACAATGCCCAAGTGCTGGGCGAGGTCGTGGTGACCGCCATGGGCCAGACCCAGGAGAAGAAGAAACTGAACTTCGCTGTTCAGTCCCTCGACGAGGAACAGGTGACCGCTGGCGGTTCCACCAACTTCGCCAACACACTGCAGGGCAAGATCGCCGGTCTGCAGGTAAGCACCGGCGGCAGTTCGCCCAACGCCTCAACCCAAGTCATCATCCGCGCCATTTCGTCGATGAACAACTCGATGAACAACGAGCCGCTGATCATCATTGATGGTATGGCCATTCGCGGTGGTGCTTCAACGCTCGCCGACATGAATCCCAACGACATCGACAACATTACGGTGCTGAAGGGTGCTGCCGCATCGGCCCTTTATGGCCAGGAGGCGGCAAACGGCGTTATCATGGTCACCACCAAAAGCGGCGGTACCAATGGTGAGGTCACCGTTACTGCATCGGCTTCGTTGGAGTTGAATGTGCCGGCACGCCTGCCCAAAATCCAGAGCACCTTTATTCCTGGTGCCAAGGGAATGTACAAGGAGAACATGGGCAGCGGTGGCTGGGGACCCTACATGAGCGAGAACGACACCTATTACAACAACTTGAAGGATTACCTCAAGACAGGTATCTTGCAGAAGTATGACGTGAGCGTGAGCGGCGGTTCCGAGAAGTTCTCCTCTTATGCTTCGGTGTCTTACTATGATAATCAGGGTATTGTTCCCAAGGACTACCGCAAACAGGTGAATGCCCTCATCAAGGGCATATACAAACCCAGCGATAAAGTGACGGTACAGTTGAGTGCAAACTTCATGAACCGCAAGTCGCGTGGTTCCGGTAGCTCGATGTCCACCATCTACAACTGGGGTATCAACAAGAACATGAGCGACTACCGCACCCTTGAGGGACATGTGAACTGGTGGGCCTACTATGACCACTGGGAAAACCTGCTCGACACCGAGCGCATCAACGGCGCCGTGTCGCCTTACTTCGGCCGCTATATGGACTGGAGCCAGACCGAGGGCAACCGTTTCGTTCTCAATGGCCAAATCAGCTACGAGCCCATCAAGAACCTGGTGTTTACCGGCAAGATGAGTTATGACAAGAGCTACTCGATGTATGATTCTTACACCGTTCCGCGCATCTATGAAGGCGATCTGGTCGATCCCAATGCGGAGGACGTGCAGACTAAGCTCAGCGACATGCAGGACCGTTTCGGCTCATACAGTTTCCAGCCCTCGCGTGGCGCGTTGTTG
>ONKU01000023.1 GCA_900318535.1 uncultured Prevotellaceae bacterium
AAAGATAATTTCAAATCCGTTCGCGCCAAAAACCGACTTAACTAACTGAATTTCAATAATTTCAAAGAACTTTTATGATTTTTTAGTGGACACTAATGATGATGATATGTAAATGTGGCTCAAAAAATGCCTGGCATTTTGCTCATAACAAGGCTGAATGTGACTATAATAAGTATCTTCACACAGTAGCCGAAGAGAGAATCTCAGAATGGTTTAATACATCAGAAGACATTTCTCTTGTATTGAGGGCAAAAGCGATATGTAAAAATGCAAATGAATGCAGATTTTATCGAGAGTATCTGTGTGAGAAGCAAATAAATTCTGATAAGTTCAATTTAAAACAATTCTATATTCACGGTGAAAAGGAAAAAGCCTATGAAAAGAATGGACATAGGTTTATCGCAGATCTATTATGCCGCCCAAAGAATGATAAAAATGAACCTCTTTTCATTGAAATATGTGTAAATCATCCTTGTGAGCAACAAAAACTCGATTCGGGTATAAGGATAATAGAGTTTATCATAAAGTCAGAAGATGACATTGATGAGATTGAAAAGAATATAATAAAAGAAAGTGGGAAGATACGACTTTACAATTTTCATCCAAAGGATATAGAAAGTAGCCCGAATCAGTTTGAAGGTATGTTACGAAAGTTTATTGTTTTCAAATCGAAAAAGGGTTATGAAGGTGCTATCAAATGTAATGAATTAAGCAATCGTCGCGGATTAATTGAATTGTCGATTCCCTATAATGGATATAATCTGGAGTTTTTGAATGATGGGGGATTTTTTAGTATTGCATTTGCTGTAGCAACCAAATACGATACGGCTCTAAAGCATTGTTGTTTGTGTAAATACCATGTTTATGATTTATGGGATGGTTCTGGGATTTGCAAATTATATAAAAAGTATGGCACTAACAGATACTCTTCTGAAAATGATGCCCAGGAATGTTCATATTTCCAACTTGATGAAGATTCGATACAGAAAAGAATTAAGATATTTGATGATTATTGTAAAGAGAATCCAGTTGATATCTGGATAAAACCTGAATAATGCTGTAATCCGTAGTTTTGTATATGGTTGTGGCAGCCAAGACTTGTTGTTTTGGTTGTCAAGGTTGTGTTGTTTTAGCTGTTTGAAGATATGGGCGGATGCCCTTCGATAAATTCGCGAAATTAGTAGTTTATTTATGATTTGAGGTAGGGGGCGGTGATGCTGGTGGGGCAGGTGAGCATGCCGCGGGGGGTGCCTTGGTAGATGACGGTGCCGCCCAGGTCGCCGGCGCCGGGGCCGAGCTCGATGACGTGGTCGGCGGCCTTGATGACGTCGGTGTTGTGCTCGATGACGTAGACCGTGTTGCCCATGTCCACCATCTGCTCGAACAGGTCGATGAGATGGCGCACGTCCTTGAGGTGGAGGCCGTCGGTGGGCTCGTCGATGACGAAGACGCTGCGCTGTCCGCCCTGTTCCAGCGGCATGGTGTACTGCTGGAGGTAGGATGCGATCTTGAGACGCTGCAGCTCGCCGCCCGAGAGGGTGCTCAGCGCCTGGTTGAGATGCAGGTAATGCAGGCCGACGTCCATCATGGGTTTGAGTTTTTCCTCGATGCTGGTGCCCTTGAAGAACTCGCTGGCGCGTCGCACCGACAGATCCATCACTTGGGCGATGTTCATGCCATCGAGCTTATACTCCAGTGCCTCAGGTGAATAGCGCAGGCCGTGACAGGCTTCGCAGGTGGTCTCGATGTTGTCCATGAAGGCCATCTCGGCGATGACCACGCCCTTGCCGCCGCACACGGGGCAGGCTCCCTTGCCGTTGAAGGTGAAGTACTGCTCCTTGATCTTGTGGGCCTTGGCAAAGCGCTTGCGGATGTCGGGGGCGACGTCCATATAGGTGGCCGGCGTGGAGCGCAGGCTCACGCCGATGTTCTTTTGGCTGACGTATACCACATTGCCGTGTTCTCGGCGGAAACACTCCATCAGCGAACTCTTGCCAGAGCCGGCCACACCGGCCACGGCGGCAAACACGCCCATGGGCAGGTCGATGGAAATGTCCTTGAGGTTGTGCAGCGTGGCATGGCGCAGGGCAAAGGTCTCTTTGATCTCGCGCGGCTGGGCCTTGAAATCGCCGTGCTGGCTCAGCATCTGTCCAGTGCTGGTGCCGCTGTGCAGCAGTTGCTGGTAGTTGCCCTCAAAGATGATGCGGCCGCCCTGGCTGCCCGGTCCGGGACCCAGGTCCACGATGTGGTCGGCGATGCCGATCATCTCGCGGTGATGCTCGACGAGCAGGACCGTGTTACCCGCATCGCGCAAGCGGCGCACCGAGTGTTTCATCTTCTCAATGTCGTGATCGTGGAGGCCCGTGCTGGGCTCGTCCAAAATGTAGAGCACGTCGGCGAGCGACGAATTGATGTATTTGGCGATTTTGCAGCGTTGCGCTTCACCGCCCGAGAGGGTGCCCACGCCGCGTTCCAGACTCAAGTAGCCCAGCCCGATTTCCTCGAGTGCCGTCAACCTGGCGCTGATGGCTTGCTTGATATCCACCGCCAGCGGCGAGGTGAGCGACTTGACCCACTCGTTGAGGCGCGTGATGGACATCGCGCAGGCGTCGGCGATGTTGATGCCCTCGATTTTGCACGAGAGCACGCGCGGACTCAGGCGCGAGCCGCCACAGTCGGGGCACACGCCCATGTTGAGCATGGGATTGAGCACCGCGGCATGCAGCAGGCCTTCTTCGCTGTTGATGATGCTGCGGTACATGCGCGGGATGATGCCCTCATATTTGGCCGACTTGGGCCAGTTGGCGGGCGGGTTCTTGAGGCGGATTTGAGGGCTGTTGAGAAACAGGTCGAGTTCCTCGGGGCTGTAATCCTTGATTTTCTTGTCCAGGTCGAACAGGCCGCTATGGGCGTAGCGAATCCAGCGCCATCCGCCCTTGCCGAAGGCGATGTAGTGGATCGTGTCTTCGTCGTTGAGGCTCTTGTCAAAATCGACCAGTTTGTGGATATCCAGCTCGCGGATTTCGCCCAGGCCCGAGCAGCGCGGACAGCTGCCCTCGGGATGGTTGAAGCTGAACGACTCGGCGTAGCCTACAAAGGGCTGCCCCACGCGCGAAAACAGCAGGCGCAGCAGGGCGGCGATGTCGGTATAGGTCGCCACGGTCGAGCGCGAGTTCTGGGCAGGCTTTTTCTGGTCAATGACGATGGCGATAGGCAGATTCTCGATGGCATCGACGTGGGGACGGCCATATTTGGGCAGGTACTGCTGCACAAACGACGGGAAGGTGTCGTTTAGCTCCCGTCGTGACTTGGCCGCGATGGTGTCGAGCACCAGCGAACTCTTGCCAGAGCCCGATACGCCCGTGAAAACCGTGATTTGATGCTTGGGAATCTCGAGCGAGACCTCCTTGAGATTGTTTTCCCTCGCTCCCTTGATGATTATCTTGTCGCCATTCATGCCTGCAAAGGTACTGCTTTTTTTCTAGATTATCTAGGGTATCTAGACTATCTAGATGTTCTAGAGAAAACAAGGCGAGCCTGTGTGGCCCGCCTTGTTTGGCTGGTTGTGGAGATTTACTTTTTGTATTTGTACTTGACGCCCAGGTTGTACATGATGAAGGCCTGGATGTCGGTGTACTCGTCGATGATCTTGCTGATGGGCTTGCTGTGGCCGTGGCCAGCCTTGCTGTCGATGCGGATGAGCTTGGGCTGGTCGCCGGTGTTGCAGTGCTGCAGCTCGGCGGCATACTTGAAGCTGTGGGCAGGCACGACGCGGTCGTCATGGTCACCGGTGGTCACCATGATGGCGGGATAATGGGTGCCGTCATTCTTGATGTTGTGCAGGGGCGAGTAGTCACGCAGGTAGCGGAACATCTCGGGGCTGTCGTCGCTGCGGCCGTAGTCGGGGGCCCAGTTCCAACCGATGGTGAACTCGTGGTAGCGCAGCATGTCCATCACGCCCACCTGAGGCACGGCAGCGGCAAACAGGTCGGGACGCTGGTTAACGACAGCGCCGACGAGCAGACCGCCATTGCTGGCGCCGTTGCAAGCGAGCTTCTTGGGGTTGGTGTAGTTGTTCTCGATGAGCCACTCGGCGGCAGCGATGAAATCGTCAAACACGTTCTGCTTGTTCATCTTGGTGCCGGCCTGGTGCCACTCCTCACCGTACTCGCCACCACCGCGCAGGTTGACGTAGGCGCAGATGCCGCCGCAATCGAGCATGGCGAACAGGGTGCGGGTGTAGGTGAAGGCGGGGTTGAGGCTCACGTTGAAGCCGCCGTAGCCGTAGAGGAAGGTGGGACGCTGGCCGTCGCGCTTGAGACCTTTCTTATAGACCAGGAACATGGGGATGCGGGCGCCGTCCTTGCTGTTGAAGAACACCTGCTCGGTCACATAGTCCTCGCTCTTGAGGTTCACCTTGGGCTGGAAGAACAGTTCGCTCTTGCCCGTCTCGAGGTCATACTTGTAGATGGCGCCGGGGAAGGTGTAGCTGGCGAAGCTGTAGAACACCTCCTTGGCGTTCTTCTTGCAGGAGAAGCCGACGGAGCCGTAGGTGGGCAACTCGATCTCGCGGATGAGTTTGCCGTTCTGGTCATACAGGTAGGGGTGGCTCGACGCGTCCTTGTCGTAGGTGAGGATGAACTTGTGGTCGGCCATCGTCGCACCCGTCAATACCGACTCCTGCTCGGGGATGAACTCGGCACAGGTGGCGGGAGAGATGTGCTCGGCGTCGTAGGTGACGATTTTGCCCTTGGGGGCGTCCTCGTTGGTCATCACGTAGATTTTGCCGTTGTCGATGCCGATGATGCCGCGCTCATACTTCATGCCGCCGATGAGCTGCACGTAGTGCGGGTTGCGGTCCTTGAGGTCCTTGATGTAGATGTCGTTTCCCTCGGCATCGCTCTTCCACAGGATAACGTAGCGCTCGTCGTCGCTCACGCTCACCTGGTGGAAGTGCAGCGGTTCGCTCTTGTCCTGATACTCGATGTAGTCCTCGCTCTGGGGAGTGCCCAGCTTGTGGTAATACACCTTCTGGAACTCGTTTTTGGACGATTTGGCATCCTCGGGAGCGTCATAGCCGCTGTAGAAGAAGCCGTCGCCCAGCCACTGTGCATCGGTGAACTTGGCCCACACGATGTGGTCGTCGAGCACACGGTCCTCCTTCAGGTCCTTGACAAAGATCTCGTTCCAGTCACTGCCGCTGCGGGTGATGACGTAGGCCAGATAGCGGCCGTCGTTGGAGAAATCAAGCTGCTGCAGGGCCACGGTGCCGTCATCGCTCAGCGTGTTGGGGTCGAGCACCATCTTGTGGTTGCCGTCGGCGCTGTACTCATACAGGACGCTCTGGTTCTGCAGGCCGTTGTTCTTGAAGAAGTAAAATTTGTCCTTGATTTTGAAGGGAGCGCCCATCTTCTCGTAGTTGGCGAGCTCGGTGATGCGCTTTTTCACGTCCTTGCGGAAGGGAATCTTGGCCAGGTAGTTCTGGGTGACCTTGTTCTGGGCGTTGACCCATGCCTCGGTCTCGGCGCTGCGGTCGTCTTCCAGCCAGCGGTAGGGATCAGGCACCTGAGTGCCGAAGTAAGTGTCCACGGTGTCCACGCGTCGCGTGTCAGGGTAGTTGATACGAGCCTGCGTCGTCACAGCCGACGCTGCAATCAATGCACTGCTCATAAGTAAAATCCTTTCTTTTCTCATTGTGTTGCTATAATTCTATTATAATGATATTGTCCGGTTGCGGGTTCACGATTCGTGGGGAAACGTCGTGAAGTTAGATGCAAAGGTAGGGTTTTTGGGCGACTATGCGTCATAATCAGCTGAAAAAGTATTACTTTTGCATCAAGTTTATGACTTTTTGAGACTAAGCACTGATTATTGACATTGATTTTATTTCTTCGCTGATGAAAAAGAGAGCAAGGCACCTGTTGCTGTTATTGCCCGTTGTGGCATTGTGGGCTGTCGTGGCGGTGGCACAGACTGCTGCCGTGGGACAAGAGCATCGTGAGAAACTGTCAATTACCACCCAGATGTTCCTGGACGAGATGGCGGGAGACATCAGTTTTGCCGAGAACGCTGACCTCAGGTCAGGCTCCCGGGGAATGCTGCCCGAGCCGGCGCGCCGGTATGCCGCTCCCGAGGTGATTGACGGCAAGGCCTATATTCCCTCCTTTGTGTGGGTGGATGGCGAGGACGATATCGCGTTGCTGGAACGCGAGGGCGTTATTGTCGAGGAACGCTTTGATGCAGGGCTATTGACGACTCTCATCCCCATTGACCGCATTGAAGAAATCGCCGGCATCCCCGGCGTGAAAAGGATTGAAGTGTCCTCGGTGATGCAGCCTGCTACCGACGAGGCCCGCAAGACTACCCGCGTTGGCGACGTGCTGGGCTATACAGAGGCGGCTGTTGCGGCAAACCTGCCCAAAGGTTATGACGGTAGCGGTGTGATTGTGGGCGTGATTGACCGCGGTATCGACATGGACCACATCGCCTTCCAGGACAAGGAAGGCAACACGCGCATCAAGCGCGCCTATGTCTATAATGGTTCCAAGGCGATTTACTACTATGGCGAGGGACCTCTGCCCCAGGATAATGTGACCAATACCGATCATGGCACCCACACCAGCTCAATCGCGGCCGGCTCGAGCGTGATTGTCGACGATACCCTGGTCACGGTGACCGACGACCATGCCAATGCCACTTACGGCGGCATGGCACCTGGCGCCGAACTGTTTTTGTGCGGTATTAATGGAATGGCTGCAACTCACATCTCTAATGCCTTTAAGCGCATCTGCAACTATGCCGACAGTGTGGGCAAGCCGGTTGTGGTGAGCAACAGCTACGGCGACTATGTGTATAACCGTGATGGTAGCGGCGCTCAGGGCGAAATCGTGTCACAATTGTTTGGAGAAGACCATCCTAACCGCATCTGTGTGTTTGCGACGGGCAACAATGCCGGGCATAGCGGCGGGCGACCTGGCGGCGTGTATGTGTCGGGGCCTGCAAGTGCCGAGCAGCCGTTGGGCACAGTGATCTGTTCCACCGACCTTGCCCACAATGCGGGTTGGCAATATTATCGTTATGAATACATCGCTGACGCCTTTACCCGTGCTACCGATGCCAGCGGCATTGGCGTGCGCCTCTATGTATTGAATGCCGAAACGGGGGCAGTGGTGGATTCTATCGTTTGTGAGTCAACCGGTGGCAACAAGATGTTGACGCTGAGCGACTACTTCACTGCTGCAGGAGGCGTCGGCAATGCTAAGGTGGGTGTATATTTCGATTACATGACGGGCAAAGGCAGGAAACAGGCTCTGCTCTATACCCCGAATGGCCTGATGAGTCAGCAGCACACCCTTGCTGTTGAGGTTTATCCCATTGGCGGTAGCGACGACATCATCGACATGTGGTCTTGCGGCACATTTACCTATTTTGACAACCACCTCACGACCGAGGGTCACACCTGGACCGTGGGCAGCGACGACATGAGCGTAATGCCCAACGCCTGCTATCCCGAGGTCATCTCGGTGGGTTCCTACGTGTCGCGTGCCACCAGCGAGAGCAACAGTGTGGGTGACATCTCCCGATACTCGTGCTATGCCCTGGAGGGGATGGGACCCCTGGGCGCGATGCACCCGTGGATCAGTGCTCCCGGCGAGGAAATCATCTCGGCGTTCAACCACTATGTGAACCGCACCAGTGGCGGTGAGGATATAGTGGTCCACAACCCCAATTACCTTTATGGCCGCATGTCAGGCACCTCGATGGCCACGCCTATGGTGGCCGGCACGGTCGCCCTGTGGATGCAGGCCGCTGCCGAGTGCGGCAAGCAGCTCACACTGAGCGAGGTTAAGACGATTATGAAAGAAACCGCCATCCGGGACGAGTGGGTCACCAGCGGCCCGAATGCGAGCCATTTTGGCAACGGCAAGATTGATGCGCTGGCGGGAATTCAGTATATCCTTAACGAGTATGGCGGTCACGATTACCAGACGGGTGATGTGAACCATGATGATGACGTGAATATCGCTGATGTCACCAAACTCATCGATTATCTGCTTGACAGCCAGACGGATGTTTGTCTCGACTGCGCCGATGTCAATGGTGATGAAGACATCAATATCGCCGATGTGACATTCCTCATTGACCTGTTGCTGGGCAATAATTAACCCGATCGCGATAAAGTTACGCTTTAATTATCGGTGACTCAGTTGCCGTTAAACAAGTAGAGACGCAAAATTTTGCGTCTCTACTTGTCTAATCGGTTAAAAATCAGTGATTTCTTGTCAAGCTTGCGGTATTGAACCCGATTACTGCTCGAGGGCCGCGATGACGTTGAGCAATGTCTGGCCTACCTCGGCCAGGGTTGCGGCGTCGATGCCGTCCATGGTATCGTTAACCGTGTGCCACACGGGGCAGAAGCCCGTGTCGCTGTCGCTGCGCATGTCGATAATGTCGATGCACGGGATGCCCGCACGGTTCACAAAGATGTGGTCGTCGGTCACGGCACCGCCCTGCGCGTCGATGAAATGGCTGCCGGCAGCGTTCTTCCATACCATGTTGACAAAGCCAGCAGCATTCTCCATCGAGAAATACTCGCGGGTGAAGGTGGCGTCGCTGGCTCCTACCATGTCGAGCAGGATGCCGAACAACGGTTTGTAGCCGTTCACATGGGGGTGTTGTGCCCAATATTGGGTGCCCAGTCCCCATGAGTCCTCGTTATCGTTCTCTCCCATATCCTCGACATCGACCAACACGATGTCCACACCCAGGGTCGTTCCGTCGGCCTTGAGCTGGCGCGCTAACTGAAGCAGGACGCCCACGCCGCTGGCGCCGTCGTTGGCACCCATGACGGGTTTGCTGTGGTTAGCGGGATCTGGATCGTTGTCAGCCCAGGGGCGGGTGTCCCAGTGGGCAAGCAGCAGCAAGCGCTCACTGGCTTCGGGATTGATGATGCCGATGATGTTCTTGATGCCCATTTTCCCGGCGGTCGCCGTCATGACGGTACCCGTTTGCACAATGACGGTGTCGCAGCTGGCCTTGAGCGTCTCCGTGAGCCAGTCGGCACACTTGGCGTGGGCCGGAGTGGCGGGAACGCGAGGGCCGAACTCGCACTGCTTGCGTGTCAGTTCCAGGGCGGCATTGCCGTCAAAGGCGTTTCGCGTGATGCCCGTTTCGTACGTAGCGGTGTCTGTGGTGCTGGTGTTGTCGGCAGTGGAATTGCCAGTGCTGCCGCAAGCCGTCATCAGTGCTGCGAGTGCTATATATAATAATGTCATTTTCATGTTTCAATAACAAAAGATGCGGTATGTCCTGACCCGCTGTGATGCGGATACGACATACCGCATCCTCCTGAAAAAGTTGGTTTTAAGATGCGATAGGTGAGTTACTTGCCGGCTTCCTTGGCGGGAGCAGCTTCCTTGGCGGGAGCCTCTTCCTTAGCAGGAACGGTAACTGTCTGGCCCTGGCTTGCGGCGGGAGCCTGCTCGGCCTGGGTGCCGAAGTTGGGCGCCTGGGTCTCGCTGGTGGGTAACTTCTTGATTTGGGGAGCGCCTTCAACGATGCTGGGAGCGGTAACAAATGCCGAAGCAATGCTCAGCGCGCAGATGAAGATGGACAGACCCCAAGTGGCCTTCTCTACAAAATCGGTGGTCTTGCGCACGCCCATGAACTGGTTGTAGTTGTTCACATTGGCAGCAAGGCCGCCACCTTTAGATTTTTGGATAAGGATGACACCGACCAACAGAATCGATGCGATCACAATCAGAATTGCAAAAATAGTGTACATTTTTTCTTATTTTTTGTCGTTTAGTGTCTCATTTAGGACCAATTTGGCCAAAAACCGAATTTGGTCTGCAAAGTAAATGCTTTTTTCTGGATATTTCAAATTTATTCGCTCAATAATTTCAAGAGCCTGTGAATATTTGTGTTGGGCGATGTACATCTTGGCCAGACTTTCGCTGAGCATCGAGTCATCGGTTTGGGTAGGATTGTCGATTTCCTGGTCGGCGATTTCGGCCTTTTCGCGTTCGCCCACGGGAGCCGTGATGGGCACCTGTGCCGCCTGTTCACCCAGATGCATCTGTTCGGCGATGAACTGGTTAATGAGCTCGTCCTGGTCGTCACTGCCAGTAAGCTGTACGCCACCTTCCTGCTTTTCTTGAGCCGCCAACACGTCGGCATAGTCGGGCTGCGGGTTGAAGATGGCCCGGTCGATGGCCTCGACCTCAGCGGGGCTGGTCTTGCCGTAATTGTCCAGGAAGCGGTCGATGGTGGTGACCGTGTCGGGCGTCTCGGGCAGAGCCTCAGGGGGATAGAAGTCTGTCAACAGGCCTGCGTCCTCGCCCAGCATGAGTGCCAGTGCGCGGCGGTCGGGGAAGGCGATGGCCAGTCGTGCCAGCACGTCCTCGTTGCCCTTCACGCCGTTGTGCTTGAGGAACAGCAACTGGGGCAATACGCTGTAGGGAGCGTCTTGCTCGGCACGCTCCAGCCATTGCCTGGTAACCTCGCTACCGTCGTTGGCGGCGAGTCGCTTGATGTCCTCAATCCAGTTTGTCATGTAATCTAATGGTCCTTACTTTGTGGGAGACGCAAGATTTTGCGTCTCTACATTTTCCACTTCAAATACTGTGCCAATTTACCAGTCGCCCAGCGTCGCGTTGAAGATGAGGTCGCTCAGGTCCTTGCAGATCTGGTTGCACAACTCATCCTGCACGTCCACCAGCAGTTCGCTGCTGGAGAAGTCGCGGTAGGCGCTGAAGGACAGGTCCTTGCTCAAACTCTGGTTCTTGTTGTTGATGTACTTGATCTTGACAGTGATGGTCAGGCGCGTCTGGCTGGCATAGGCGTCCTCGCCCACGGCCTGCGGCGAGAGCTGGTATTTGGTGATCTCGCCCTCCATGCGCAGGTCGGCATTGTTGCCGTCGATGACGCGCAGGCGCGTCTGCTGGGCAATCATGTCGGTCATGCGGTTCTCGAACATCGACTGCAACGGCGGATAGACCAGCGCGGCGCGTATGGGGAACTCGCCGAAGGAAATGGTCTTATAGACGTTATAGTCGATGGACGCGCCGTTGAGCGTGTATCGCGGGATGCACGCCTGCCAGGCGGTTGCCGCGATGGCCAGTGTCAGTATGATAAGGATGCGTTTCACTGCCGTTCCAGATTGTATTGCTTGATTTTGCGGTACAGGGTGCGCTCCGAGATGTTCAGCTCCTGGGCGGTGAGTTTGCGGCGGCCGTTGTTGCGGCGCAGGGCCGTCTCGATGGTCTCGCGCTCGGTCTCGTCCAGGGTCTTTACCGTCTCGCCCTCAACGTCCATAGCTGCCACTTCGTCCACGCGGCCCAGGTCTTGCGGCTCGTGCTGCATGTTGTGGTAGGGCGATGCCATGTTCATGTCGTTGCCCGTGTTGCCCAGCTCCAGCAGCGGGTTGGACTCGCGCTTGAGCTCATGGACCGACGAGGACACGTGCGATGTGGGTCCCACGCCGTCCATGCGCTTCTTCAGGGCTTCGATTTCGTTGCGCATCGAAAGGATGAGGGTGAACAGCTGCTCGCGCTCGGCATTGTAGTCAAAGTTGGGCTGTGACTGCACCGTGAGCGCCGTTTCGCGGTTGGTGGGCATGTACTGGCGCAGGGTGGCGGCATCCACCGTGTTGCCGCTCTCGAACAGGGCCACCTGCTCGATGACGCTCTTCAACTGGCGCACGTTGCCGGGCCAGTGGTAGGCCTTGAGCAGGCGCTGGGCGTCGTCGGTGAGAGTGACCTCGCTGGTGCGGTTCTCGTTGATGAAGTTGCGCAGGAACAGCCTGGACAGCAGCACGATGTCGTCGCCGCGCTCGCGCAGGGGCGGCACGTTGATCTGCACCGTCGAGAGGCGGTAGTACAGGTCCTCACGGAACTTGCCGTCCTTGACGGCCTGCATCATGTCCTTGTTGGTGGCGGCCACGACGCGGATGTTGGTCTTGCGCACGGTGCTGTCGCCCACGCGCAGGTATTCACCGTTCTCGAGCACGCGCAGCAGGCGTGCCTGGGTGCTCATGGGCATCTCGGCCACCTCATCCAGGAAGATGACGCCGCCGTCGGCCTCCTCAAAGTAGCCCTTATGGTCGGCGATGGCACCGGTGAACGAGCCCTTGACGTGACCGAACAGTTCGCTGTCGATGGTGCCCTCGGGGATGGCGCCGCAGTTCACGGCGATGTATTTCTTGTGTTTGCGAGGGCTGCTCTCGTGGATGATCTTGGGGAAAGACTCCTTACCTGATCCGCTCTCACCGATGATGAGCACGCTCAGGTCGATGGGAGCCACGAGCATGGCGCGGCGAATGGCGGCAATCAGCGCGGGCGACTCGCCCACGATGCCGAAGCGCAGCTTGATTGCGCGGATGTCGTTGTCGGTTATTTTCGTTGCCATTTCTTCATTTTGTAGGTTTCACCTTTCAGGAACACGCCCAGTTCTTCAGGCGTCTTATATTGTGCATACTGCTCGGGCATGATGGGGTCATGCACGCTCACGCGGAAGTTGTAGCTCTTGCGGCGGAACATCTCGGAGGGCAACCTCAGTGTCCTCAGCTTCCAGCTGATGGCGCCCAGCACGAGCGAAATCCAGCTGTTGTGGCCGTGGATATAGATGGGGATGACGGGCACCTTGAGCTTCTGGATCAGGCGCATGATCACGGGTTGCCACTCGCGGTCCTCGACACGCAGTTTCCAGGTCAGCTTGCTCACGGCGCCGGCAGGGAAGAATCCCATGGGATGGCCAGCTTTGACGTGCTTCAACGTGTCGCTGATGCCCTGCATCGACACGGCGCGCTTGGCGGGGTCGTCGCTGGCCAGGGCATCGACGGTGATGAAGTTGGGCATCATGCCGCCGATCTTGCTCAGCATCATGTTGACCATGAACTTGTAGTCGGGACGATGGGTGCCGATGATGTGAATCATCATCACACCGTCGACGGCTCCAAAGGGGTGGTTGGTCACCGTGATGAAGGGACCCTCGGGCAGGTTGTCGAGCACCTCACCATTGTCGTAGGTGATGGTGGCGTTCAGGTCCTTGAGCACTCCGGTGCAGAAGGGCACGCCCGGCGTGTGGCAGTTGTGGCCGTGGATCCAGTTGGCGTCATCCATGTCGAGCAGGTGGAACAACCACTTGACCAGCTTGGGCTTGCCGTCAAAGAACGGCACCATCTTGCGGATGTCGTCATAGTCGAGGATATCTGGCTTGATGGGTGCGGGCTGCTGGGGCTGGGCCTGCTCTTCTTGCGGTTTGTTTTGTTCTATTTTGTTTTCTTCCATGATTCTCTCATTGATTCGGGGTGCAAAGGTACAATGTTTTTTCGGGAACTGACACACGGGGAGTGTTAAAATATGACATTTTGGCAGAAAATGAGGGGTGGGGGTCCGAGCCAGTGGCTCGGAATACGGGACAAGACGGGTGGTACAGGGCTTGGAATACGGGACGGGCGAAAAAGGGGCGAGTGGTGCGAGGTGGGGCCTTGCATCACTTGGAGGGGGTGGAGTGGGGGCGTGGTTACTTGTAGGGGTTGGGCTTGACGAGGTTGGTGTCAGGCTCGATTTTGGTGACGACGTGCTTGGAGTCGCCGCGCCACAGCACGGTGCCCTTGTACTCGTTGTAGGTGAGGACGACTCTGCCGCCATCCTGGGACCAGCGCATGGCGTCGCGGGCGAGGCTGTCGGTGGGGATGGAGAACTTGAAATCGCTGTGCATGGCGACGAGGGTATCTTCGACGTAGCCCTCGCTGATCATCTCGCCCTCAAAGGTCTTGAACAGGGTGCCCTCGTTGCTGACCTTCATGATCCAACCTTTCTCCTGGCTGACGCGATAGGGGTGGAAGTAGTGCTGCCACATCCACCATCCCAGGAACAGGACCATGGCAGCGATGATGAGCACGAGCGTCATCTTCACCGAGTTGCCTCGGCGTTCGATGGTCGCTTCCTTGATTTCGCGCTCTTCGCGCTCCTGGGCTGTTTCCTGGTGTACCTCTGGCTGCTCCTCGGGAGCATTGTCGTCGGTGAAATAGTCGTCAAAATTGTCGTCCATAGTTTTTAGTTTTTAGTCCCTAGTTTCTAGTCCCTAGTTGTTGTTAGAGTTTGATTTCGTCGTTGGTGGTATCGACCTTGGTCTTGCCGCTCTCAATGCGGTTGCGGTCGATGGCCATGCTGGCAAAGGCGTAGATGCCCAGCGCGATGATGAGCACCTGCTGGAATCCCCACACGAGCATGGCGAAGGCCGATGCGCGCGGGTCGAAGTTGGAGGGGTCGAACACGCCCACACCATAGAGCGAGAGGCCGAATATGGTGGCCACGTGCCATGCGCCCAAACCGCCGTTGGTGGGAATGCCCATGCCGATGCTGCTGAGCACGAACACCACGAGCACGGCCAGCACGCTCAAGCCGCTGGTGAAGCTGAAGGCCTGGCAGGCAAGGTACAGCTGCAGGAAGTAGCAGCCCCAAATGAGCAGCGTCAGCAACAGGAACCACCACTTGCCCTCCATGCGGGCAATGCCGGCGAAGCCTTCCCACAGGTTGCGGGCCATGAGCTGGATCTTCTTGATGAACTTGTTCTCGGTCTTCATCACCAGCAGCCAGCCGATGGCGATGAGGGCTACCGCCGTGCCGATCCAGATGCGGGCGTCGCTGGCGATGTTCATGAAGTTCTCCTTCATCTGCGGATAGGTGTCAAAGAACTGGCCGAACGCGCCCTGTGCCAACAGGAAGGTGACCAGCGTCAGTGCCAGCACGGTAACCGTGTCGGTCAGGCGGTCGGCAACCATCGAGCCCATAACCTGGGTGACCGAGGCCTTCTGGCGATTGGCGATGTAGCCGCAGCGCCACACCTCGCCCAGGCGGGGGAACACGAGGTTAACGAAATAGGTGCCGAAGATGCTGTTGAGCAGCGCACTGAACGACGGCTTGACGTCGATGGCCTTGAGTTGCAGGTGCCAGCGCAGTGCCCTGAAGACGTGGCTGAAGATGCTCACCACGGCCACGGGAATGAACCACCAGTAGTTGACATCAGTTTTGAGGGTGTCCATCATCGAGTTGATGTCCACGTTCTTGTATAGGAAGTACATCAGCCCCACGCCGATGACGAGGGGGATGCCGTATTTCACGAGATAAGAGACGGTTTTTTTCACGTTTTTTCTAGTCTAGTTACGTTAAATTGTCTCCCTTGTGCCGCAGGTTGGTGAAAAATTGTTACCTTTGCAGATTAAAGGAGCGTGCAAAGTTAACAATAAAAGACCAAACATGCGGAAAGTTAGAGCAAAAAAGTCACTGGGACAGCATTTCTTGACCGATCTGTCGATTGCCGAGCGCATCGCACACACGCTGGACGACTTCCGTCACCTGCCGGTGCTGGAGGTGGGGCCAGGCATGGGCGTATTGACCCAGTTCCTGCTTGAAATGGGCCTGGACCTGACTGTTGTGGAGCTCGACAGCGAGAGCGTGGACTACCTGGAGGTGGCCTATCCGCAGCTGCACGGCCGCATCATCGGGCAGGACTTCCTGAAGATGGACCTGCACGAGCTGTACGGCGACAAACCCTTCTGCGTGATTGGCAACTATCCTTATAACATCTCGACACAGATTTTCTTCAAGGTGCTGGACTACCGCGACCAGGTGGCCTGCTGCAGCGGCATGTTGCAGCGCGAGGTGGCACAGCGCATCGCCGAGCCGCCGGGCAGCAAGGCCTACGGCATCCTGTCGGTACTGTTGCAGGCATGGTATGACATCGAGTACCTGTTCACTGTCGATGAGCACGTGTTCAACCCTCCGCCCAAGGTCAAGAGCGGCGTCATCCGCCTGACGCGCAACAGCGTGACCGACCTGGGCGTTGACGAGCGCATGTTCAAGCGTCTGGTCAAGCTGTCCTTCGGTCAGCGGCGCAAGATGCTGCGCAGTTCGCTCAAGTCGGTGTTCATGGCAGACCCGGCGGTGATGGAACGCGATGTGTTCCGACAACGTCCCGAGCAGTTGGGCGTGGATGACTTCATCGCCCTGACCGAGCTTGCCACATCAATCGGGCAATAAGTTGGAAGTTAGGAATTGATTGACCATTGAAGACTGAAGAAAATGAAAGAGTTTACCGAAGAATATATCCATCACCTGAATGACCTCATCGACGAGAAGGCTGAGGAACAGGTGCGCGAGCAGATCAAGGACCTGCACCCCGCCGACATCGCTGAGCTGGTGGGCGACCTGAATGACCAGGAGGCCCTGTTCGTGATGCTGCTGCTCGACGACGAGACCGCCGCCGACGTGCTGATCGAGCTGGACGAGGACCAGCGCCATGACCTGATGGAGCTGATGCCCAACGAGGAAATCGCCAAGCAGGTTGAGCAGATGGATGCCGACGACGCCGTGGACGTGATCCAGGAGCTGGACGAGGAGGACCGCGAGGACGTCATCAGCCATATCGACGACGTGGAGCAGGCCGGCGACATCGTGGACCTGCTGCAATATGACGAAGACACCGCCGGTGGTTACATGTCCACCGAGATGATTGTCGTGAACGAGAACATGTCGATGCCCGACTGCATCAAGGCGATGCGCCAGCAGGCCGAGGATATCGATGAGATCTATGTGATCTATGTCGTTGACGACGATAACCGCCTGAAGGGCATTTTCCCCTTGAAGACGACCATTACCAACCCGTCGGCCAGCAAAATCAAGCACGTCATGGAGCCGGACCCCATCAGCGTGCGCACCGACACCAAGATCGAGGACGTTGCCCTCGACTTCGAGAAATATGACCTTGTGGCCATGCCCGTCGTGGACAGCATTGGCTGCCTGGTGGGCCGCATCACCGTGGACGACATCATTGACCGCGTGCGTGAGCAGGGCGAGGACAACTACCAGATGGCGTCAGGTATCTGGGGCGACATCGAGACCGACGATAACGTCTTCCGTCAGGTGAGGGCCCGTTTGCCGTGGCTGCTCATCGGCTTGGTGGGCGGTATCATCAACGCCCTGATCCTGGGTGGCGGTGAAGGCGATGCCGACCTGCTGCGCATCCTGCCGGGACTGGCGCTGTTTATTCCCCTGATTGGCGGTACCGGCGGTAACGTGGGCACCCAGTCGAGCGCTATTGTCGTGCAGGGCTTGGCCAACGGCAGCCTGGACATCAAGCACGTGGGCAAGCACCTGTTCAAGGAGTTCAGCACCGCGCTCATCAACGCGCTGGTGATGGGATTGCTCATTTTCCTGTATACCCGCTTCTTCCCCGTGGACAACGACCCCACCAAGTCGAATATCGCCGCAGCGGCCGTTACCGCTTCACTGTTCCTGGTGGTCATGTTCGCTTCGCTCTTCGGCACGGTGGTGCCTTTGGTGCTGGAGCGCCTCAAGATTGATCCGGCTATTGCGACCGGCCCCTTCGTCACGGTGACCAACGATATTGTGGGCATTACGATTTACATGGCCATCAGCGGCTGGCTCATCAACCTGTTCTCGTCCATGATCGGGTAGGCGTTGGCACGGCCACGCAAGAGAGCCTGATTTTTCAGTTTGCCAAAAGACTATAAATTGATGAAATCGGCAAGAAAATGATTGTCGGTTCCCGAAATATTACTATCTTTGCAGTCGCTTTTGGCGCAAAACCATTGTCGCCAGTATAAAGCAGGTCCTATAGCTCAGTTGGTTAGAGCACCTGACTCATAATCAGGGAGTCCTTGGTTCAAGCCCAAGTGGGACCACAAGGGTAGAAAAAATCGCCGGCGCGATTGCGTCGGCGATTTTTTGTGTTGTGTTGGGGCCTTTTGATCAGTTGGCGTAGAGCATGTTGAGAATTTCGTTGAATTGCTGCTCGTTCTTGAGCCCGTCGTTCTTGAAGAGCATGATCTTGTCCATGACGCGGTCCAGATAGTCGATGCTCTCGTTTTTCTCCTTCTTGTTATAAACTTTCCAGTACTTGGTGCCCTTGAGGCCTTTCTCAAACTTCTTGTACAGGTCGGTTGACGAGGAGACGTATTTCCAACTGTTGCCGGCGAGCTGTTTCTTGGACTTTTCCATGAATTCTCTCAGGTCCTTGGTGTATTCGCCGTACTTTTGGACGATTTCTTTCTTTTTGATGACGTCTTTGGTCTCCATGCCCTCAAAGCTGTCGAGTGCTTCCTCGACATCGCTCTTGTTGTAGGGGTTGTAGAGCACGTCGGCGATTTCCTGGTCATAGACCAGCTCGTCGCGGGTGACGAATTTGTCCTTGCGGGTCTTGATTTCGGCCTTGAGCTCTTTCTCGAGTGTCTTTTTCTGCGTCTCGAGGTCCTTAAGCTGGTTCTTCATCTCGTCGATGCGCTCCTCCAGGTCCTTGATGGAGTTTTCTTTCTCCTTGATGTTCTTCTCGTGCTGCTCGATTTCGCGCTCAAGCTGCTGCACGTTTTGTGCGGGCTGGGCCATGGCGGGAGCCACTGCTGTCATCATTGTTACGGTCATTGCGATGACCATCAGTTTGATCTTGTTCATAGTCGGTAACTGTTATAGCGTTGTAATTGTGAGGGCAAAGATAGTAAATAGTTTTGGTTTTTGCTTTTCGCTTTCCTGATTTTTTGCTGACAGGTGGGGTATAGAAAGCGAAAGTGCGCTTTTTCACAAAAGCACACCATCTTCATAACCAAAATTCAAGTATATATGTTCTTGTCGTTTGTTGTCTTGTCGTGTCGCTCCATGACGGGGCGAAAAAGTCCTTTTTCTGTTTTGCGATGCAAAGATAATATGCTTTTTTTGAATCTCCAAAGATTTTTGCGTTTTTCTTTGAATAAAAATGCCAGATAGCATATTTGCTGTGTTTGGCAATCCTATGTAGCGCAATATGTTAAGCTAAAAAAATCGGGCGAACCCGATTTCTTTAGTACTATCTGGTATAATCATTTCTCTCGGAAGAACAGGTTGATGATGGTGCCGTGCAGGTTCCAGTTCTCGCGAATCTTGTTCTCCAGGTAGCGCTTGTAGGGGTCTTTGATCCACTGCGGCAGGTTGCAGAAGAAGATGAACGTGGGCACGTGGGCACCCTTGAGCATGGTGATGTACTTGATCTTGACATACTTGCCCTTGACTGCGGGAGGTGGATAGGCCTGGATGGCTTCCTGCAGCACGTTGTTGAGCTGCGAGGTGGGAATGACGATGCGGCGGTTGTTGTGCACGTCGATGGCCGTTTGCAGCACCTTGTGGATGCGCTGCTTGGTCAGCGCCGAACCGAAGATGATGGGGAAGTCGGTGAACGGGGCAAAGCGCTCGCGGATGGTAGCCTCGAAGTGGTCGATCGACTGTTGGGTCTTGTTTTGGGCAAGATCCCACTTGTTGACGAGCACAACGAGTCCCTTGCGGTTCTTCTGGATAATGGAGAAGATGTTCACGTCCTGTGCCTCGATGCCGCGGGTGGCGTCGATGAGCAGGATGCACACGTCGCTGTTCTCGATGGCGCGGATGGAGCGCAGCACCGAGTAGTACTCGATGTCCTCGTTGACCTTGTTCTTCTTGCGGATGCCGGCGGTATCCACGAGGTAGAAGTCAAAGCCGAACTTGTTGTAGCGCGAGTAGATGCTGTCGCGGGTGGTGCCGGCGATGTCGGTGACGATGTTGCGCTGCTCGTCCATGAGCGAGTTGACCAGCGACGACTTGCCCGCGTTGGGGCGGCCGACGATGGCAAAGCGGGGCAGCTCGTCGTCAAGGTCCTCTTCGGCCTTGTCGGGCATCTTCCTGACCACCTCGTCGAGCAGGTCGCCCGTGCCGTTGCCGTTGGCTGCCGAGATGGAGAACGGTTGTCCCAGTCCCAGTGCGTAGAACTCGGCTTCGGCATACATGCTCTGGTTGTTGTCGTCCTTGTTGGCTACGACGATGACGGGTTTGGAGGTGCGGCGCAGGATGTCGGCCACCTGGTCGTCAAGGTCGGTGATGCCGTTCTTGATGTCCACGACAAAGAGGATGACGTCGGCCTCCTCGATGGCGATATTCACCTGCTTGTTGATCTCGTCCTCAAAGATGTCCTCGCTGTTGACTACCCATCCGCCGGTGTCCACAACCGACATTTCCATGCCGTTCCACTCCATTTTGCCGTACTGGCGGTCGCGGGTGGTGCCGCTGGTGTCGTTGACGATGGCGTCACGCGTCTGCGTGAGGCGGTTAAACAGTGTTGACTTGCCCACGTTGGGCCTTCCCACGATTGCTACTAGTCGTCCCATTATTATGTTGTTTTTTAGTTTCTAGTTCCTAGTCCTTAGTTTCTAGTTGTTAGTTTCACTCGATGTAGCCGAAGGCGCGTAGTTTGTTCTCCTGGTTGCGCCAGTCTTTCTCGACCTTGACGTACAGTTCGAGGAAGACTTTCTTGTCAAAGAAGGTCTCGATGTCTTTGCGTGCCAGGGTGCCTACTCGCTTGAGCATCTTGCCCTGGTGGCCGATGATGATGCCCTTTTGGCTGTCGCGCTCGACATAGATGACCGCCATGATGTGGATGGCGTTGTCGCTCTCGTCAAACTTCTCGACGATGGCCTGTGTGGCATAGGGTATTTCCTTGTCATAGGTGAGCAGGATCTTCTCTCTCACGATTTCGGTGACAAAGAAGCGGCTGCTGCGGTCGGTCAAGGCGTCCTTGCCGAAGTAAGGGGGGCACTCGGGCAGGAGTTCGACGATGCGCTTCATGATGTTGTCAACGTTGAAGTTCTCGAGGGCGCTGGTGGGGAACACCTCGGCCGTGGGCAGCAGTTGCTTCCACTGGTCGATGATGCGCACCAGGTCATCGTTGCCCTTCAATAGGTCGATCTTGTTGATGACCAGCAGGATGGGGATTTTCTCCTTGGCAACCTTGTCAAGGAAGTCCTGGTTCTTGGTCGGTGATTCGATGACGTCGGTGACATAGAGCAGCACGTCGGCATCAACCAGCGCGCCGGTGGAGTACTCCAGCATGCTCTGCTGCAGCCTGAACTTGGGCTTGAGTACGCCGGGCGTGTCGCTGAAGACGATCTGGTAGTCGTCGGTGTTGACGATGCCCATGATGCGGTGGCGTGTGGTCTGTGCCTTGCTGGTGATGATGGACAGGCGCTCGCCCACCAGGCGGTTGCTCAGTGTCGATTTCCCCACGTTGGGGTTTCCCACGATGTTGACAAATCCTGCGCGATGCATTATTTTAGTTTTTAGTTGTTGGTTACTGGTTTCTAGTCCCTAGTCCTTAGTTTCTAGTTGTTGATGAGATAGGTTGGCCATCTACATTCAAGAAGCATCGCTACTCGGGTTGATGTTGATATCTCTCTAGAGTAGTGATGCTTCGGTGTTCCTGCTGGCGCTGGATTTACAGCGACCAGATGAGGTAGAGGGCTCCCCAGGTGAATCCTGCGCCAAAAGCGGTCAGGACCAGTTTGTCACCCTTCTTGAGGAGGTGCTTGTTCTCGTCCAGACACAAGGGGATGCTGGCAGCACTGGTGTTGCCGCGATGCTGGATGTTGACGAGCACTTTCTCCTCGGGGATGCCGAGGCGTGCGCCAACGGCTTCGATGATGCGCAGGTTGGCCTGATGAGGAACAAACCACTGGATGTTCTCGTTGGTCAGGTTGTTGCGCTTCATCACGTCCCTGCTCGAGGTGAGCATGTCGATGACAGCGTGGCGATAGACGGCGCGTCCCTCCTGGTAAACGCAGTGGAAGTTGGCGTCAACCGTCTCGTGGCTGGTGGGCAGCGCCGAGCCGCCGGCCTTGTAGACCAGGTGCTCCAGGCCAGAACCGTCCACGTGGAAGATACCGTCCATCACGCCCAGGGGCTCCTCGGTGGGTTCGAGCAGCATGCATGCTGCAGCGTCGCCAAAGAGCGGGCAGGTGGCGCGGTCGTTGTAGTCCACCATGCTCGACATCTTCTCGGCCGACACGACGATGACCTTCTTGTACATGCCTGAGCGGATGTAGGCCGTAGCCTCATACAATCCCACCAGGAATCCGGCACATGCGGCCTGGATGTCATAGGCATAACATTTCTTCTCAATGCCCACTCCGTGAGCGATGACCGATGCCGTTGAGGGGAATCGGTAATCGGGATTGGATGTGGGGCAGATGAGCAGGTCAATATCGTCGCGGTTGGTGCCAGTCTCCTCGAGAAGCTTGTTCACGGCCTGGATGCCCATGTAGGACGAGCCGACGGGTTTCTTGAGGATGCGACGTTCTTTCACACCAACGCGGGTAGTGATCCACTCGTCGTTGGTGTCCACCATCTGTGATAGCATCTCGTTGTCCAGCACGTCATCGGGCAGGAACGACGCGATGCCAGTGATTTTTGCGTTCAGCATAAGCTAGAAAGCGTTAATATCTTGAACTACGGTGTGTTTCAAAATCAATATCCTAAATGAGGAATAATCTTAACGATTGGTCCCATTCAGGATATCTCGTTTAGCGTTAATCGCGGTTGCCGCTGGCGCTGATAGCGAGCGGCTTAGGGCGATTTAGGCTTCCTCCTTGTTCATCACGTTCTTGCCACGGTAGTAACCGCACTCGGGGCATACGGTGTGATAAACATGCCATGCACCACAGTTCGAGCACTGAGCGATGGTCGGGGCCACAGCCACGTCGTGGGTGCGGCGCTTAGCGGTACGAGTCTTAGACTGTCTTCTTTTAGGATGTGCCATTTTCTTGGGGACGGACTCGACTCGATGACTGTCCAGGGCGTCAAGCATGTCGGCGTTACAGTCGTCCTCGCTCTCATGAACGTGCGTCATCGGCATGGCGAGTAACACGGTGTCGCGCACCAGGGGTGCGGCATCCAGTTCCCGCCATTCGGCCGGCACGATCAAGAGCTCGTCGTTGCTGTCGTCAAGCTCATTGCCCATTTGCTCCACATCCAGGCTATAGTTAACGTCCACCGGCAAATCCAGATCGTCAAGACAACGGTCGCAGGCTGTTGTCAGCGTGCCGTTGCAAGCAATCTCCAGGTGGTAGGTGTTCTCGCTCTTGCGCGTCACCTGCAGGGTGACATCAACGCTTGCGCGTCTCACCTCGGTCTGCTCGTCGGTATTGAAAAACGACTCGTCCAAATGACACTCAACTGCATGCGTGCCAAATGGTAACGTCTTGATTTTCAACCTCAAAGCATCTACCATCTCCTGAAATTTCTGTTAAAGCGCCACAAAGGTATAACTTTTCCCGCTAATATTCAACGTTTTTCTGTTTTTTTTTGAAAATCTGGCGATTTGTTAATGAGTCAGCAGATAATCGATGAGCTCGGTGACGTCAGTGATGGTGACCTTACCGTCGCCGTCGATGTCGGCTGCCGGATTCTCGTTAGCCGTGCCCTGAAGGAGCAGGTCGATGAGCTCGGTGACATCCGTAATGGTCGTCTTGCCGTCACCGTCAACGTCGCCAAACACAAACGTCTCTTCAAACCCGACAATGTTCGGGAATTCCTTCCACACCTCGGCCGTTTTGTAGTCCTCGACAGCGCTCATGGGCACGTAGAGCGTTGCCGAACTGCTCATGTCTTCAAATGCGAACACATCAGCGCTGTAAACAGCGGGTGGCGTAGTGGCGCGGCAAGTGAAGCTTATAATTTCCCAGCAGTCAAAGAATGCGTGGTCGCCAATGGAATCGATTGTTTGGGGGATGTCCACCGTGGTCAGGCTCCAGCAGTAAGCAAACGCGTAATCGTTGACCTTGATCAAGGAGGCGGGCAGCGTGATGCTCTTGAGTCCCGAGCAGCTGTAGAACGCCCCGGTTCCCAGACTGGTGACCGACATAGGAATATCGATGCCGTATATCTTGCGGCAATGGGCAAATGCCTGATAGCCGATTGTCGTGACAGATGAGGGTATGTTGATGGACGCCAGTTTAGTGCACCAGCTGAATGCTTCGTCGCCGATGGACTTGAGCGAGTTGGGCAGTTCGATGCTTTCTAACGCCGAGCATTTGAAGAACGCTTTCTCGTGGATGGCGGTCACATTGACGGGAATCGTGGCGTTCTCCAATGAGGTGCAGTTGTCAAACAGGCCCTTGCTGATGGACGTGAGGGAACTGGGCAGGGTAACCGTGACGAGTCCGGTGCACTGCTGGAAGACGTTTTCACCGATGTGGGAAACCGTTTCAGGGATCACCATATCGGTCAGACCGGTGCAATGCTGGAACGCCTGGTCGCCGATGGCCGTGACTGACGACGGAATGGCCATGGCGGTCAGCGAATCACATTCGCTGAAGGCGCGGTTGCCGATGGCAATGACCGTATTGGGAATGACGGTGGCCTGGCAACCGAAAAGGAGCGTATTGGATGCGGTCTCGATGATGGCGTTGCAGTTCTCGCGCGAGTCATACACGGGGTTGCCCGTCTCGACGTTGATCGCGGTGAGTACCGGGCATCCGGTGATGATATCGTTGCCCAGCGAGGTGACCGAAGCGGGAATGGAAATGGCGGCCAAGGTGTCACAGGCGGCAAATGCCTCGTTGCCGATAGCGATTACCGAGCCGGGAATCGTGATGCCGGTCAAGGCTGAGCAAAAGCGGAAGGCCTTGTCGCCAATCGTGGCGAGGTTGCCCGAGAGGGTCACGCTGGTCAAGGCAGAGCAGTTGGCAAAGGCCAAATCGCCGAGAATCTCGACCGAGTTGGCCATATTGACGGTTTCCAGACGCCAGCACGATGCGAATGCCGCTGTCCCGATGGATGTGATCGGATTGGGAATGTAAAGCGACGTGAGTTTGGAGCAACCGTTGAAGGTGCTGTCCTGAATGGCGGTCATGGCGGCAGGAAATGTGAAGTCCTGGAGTCTCAGGCACGACATGAAGGCTGCTTTGCCGATGGTGCTCACGGTTTCGGGAAGTTCCACGTCCGCCAAAAACAGGCAATGGTGGAAAGCCCTCTCGCCAATGGTAGTGACCGAATTGGGCACGACGACGCGGGTGACATTGGTGCAACCGGCAAAGGCGCTGTCGGCGATGGCCGTGACGGTATAGGTGGCGCCGTTGTCACCGGTGACTGACTCGGGGATGATGACCTCGCCACTGTAGGCGTAGGGGTTGTCGGGGTGGGATGCCAACGCCACGGTGTTGTTTCCCGTCACAACGTAGTGCAGGTCGTTGAACCAAAAGTCCTCGGCGGCCGTTGCGGTCATCATGACCAACAGGCTGGCGATGACGGCCAGATGTCTGGTAGATAGATACTTAATCATAATTTTCTGAGTTGTCCTGTTTAAAGTTGTCACTATTATCTTTGTTAAAAAGCATGTCATAGATGAGCTGGGTGCCTCCCAGGTGGCGCTGGATGTAGTCGCCGGCGGTCTTGCCGCATTGCAGGCGCAGGGGCTCGTTTTCGAGCAGGGGATCCATCGCTGCCGAGAACGAGTCGGCATCGTGGATGCTCATCGCTCCATCCAGGGAGATGAGGTCGCTGGCCTCCTGGAACTTGTGGTGCTTGGGGCCGAAGATGACGGGGATGCCGTAAACGGCCGCCTCGTTGATGTTGTGGATGCCGGCGCCGAATCCGCCGCCCACATATGCAGCCTGGCCATAACGGTAGAGCGACGAGAGCAGGCCGAAGCTGTCGATGATCAGGCAGTCGGCGCTGGCGACGTTCTGCGGGGTGGCCTCGCTGTAGAAGCGTGCGGGACGCGACAGTTTGGACATGAGCACGTGCAGGCGGTGGCGGTCAAACTCGTGGGGTGCGATGATGAGCTTCATCTCGCGGTGCGCGTTGAAGTAGGGGATGACGATGTCCTCGTCAGGGGGCCAGGAGCTGCCCATGACCAGGGTGAATTTGGCGCCCTCGACAAACTTCTGGACCAGCGGGAACTCGCGGGCGGCGGCGCGCACGTCGGCCACACGGTCAAAGCGGGTGTCACCGGCAATGATGACGTTCTCGACACCGATGCCCGCCAGCAGGTCGCGGGACTCCTCGTTCTGGACAAACAGGGTGTCGAAGCACTTGAGCATCTTGCGGAACATGCCGCCCCAGGGACGGAAGAATATCTGCTTAGGGCGGAAAATGGCCGAGATGATGTAAGTGGGAATGCCGCGGTGCTTGAGGGCGCTCAGGTAATTGCCCCAAAACTCATACTTGACAAAGATGGCCATCGAGGGCTTGACGATGTCAAGGAATTTTTTGACATTGGCAGGCAGGTCAAAGGGCAGATAGACTACCGTATCGACCATGCTGAAATTCTTGCGCACCTCGTAGCCCGAGGGCGAGAAGAACGAGAGCAGGATGCGGGCATCGGGCTGCTCGCGCTTGATTTTCTCGATGAGCGGACGTCCCTGCTCAAACTCTCCCAGCGACGAGGCGTGGATCCAGATGTAGCCGCCGGCAGGGTCAAGTTTGCGTTGCAGTGTGCGGAAACAGCGGCGTTGCCCGCGCAGCATCAGTTTGGCTTTGGGGTTGCGCACAGCGGCGATTTTCACCGCGTTGCGGTAGGTGGCGACACCCAGATTGTAGATCGGATCCATGGTTGGCTTTCGGTTTTTGTTTTTTAAGTCCCTAGTCCCGTTATCGGGTTGCTAGTACAATGAAGGCAGGTGGCCGTTCTTGAGGTGATCGCGGTCGTGGCGGCGTTTCCACAGGTTGCTGTCCATGTAGAAACGGCAGGCGATTTGTTGCCAGAAACCGGTGGTCTTGTCGTTGGCGTGCAGGGTCAGCGAGCCTGTCAAGTCAACGAAGCGGTTGCTGACGATGTGGAAGACCAGGTCGGTGCGGCTGTAGGTCTTGTAGTCGAAGTAGGGGTCGCCCAGGTTGAGCTGGCTGCCCCACTTGGCATACAGGGGCATGATGCCCTGGCCGGTGTAGAAGGTCTCGTCGAGTTCAATCCAGCGCCAGCGGGCTGTGGCCGTGGCCAGGAAGCCGGCGGGGCGCTCCCACTTGTCGGTGGCCCGGTCGCGCTCCATAGCGATGATGGCGCCAGCCGACAGGCGCAGCGAGTCGAGTGCGGTGTGGTGCGACAGGTCCAGCGACAACATGGGGTTGACGACAATGTCATCGTTGACGTGCTGATCCCCGGCATGCGGCTTGGACATGGCCAGATGGCTGTATTGCACGTGGCCGCCCAGCCGCAGGGGGCCAGCCAGGCGCCAATCGGTGTTGAAGAACACCGTAAAGGCCTCGCGCTGGCGCTCGGTCTGCATCTGTCGCCAGTCCACGGCAATCTCGGCATATCCCTGGGGCTTGATGTACTGTGCCATGACGCCGCGGATGTTAGGCTGCACATAGTTCATCGAGTCGCTCCACAGGTATAGGGGCATGCGCTCCACCATCAGGGTGCGCGGCATGAGTCCCACGGTCATGTGCCACCCGTTGTTGCCGTTGTAGCGGTAATAGAGCGTGGGCAGCACCTTGTAGCCGCTCAGGTTGTCGATCATGGGCTGGTACCACACGACGCCTCCCTTGAGCACATGGGTGCCGTCGAGCATCGAGATGCCCGCTTCGGGTGCCAGGCGTGTGAAGAAGAACGTCTGGTCGGGGGTGGTGCGGTCCTCGCCGCCCTCGCGGTTGTTGAGCAGCATGCTGGCATCAACATTCCATTCCACCTCTTGTGCGGCAAGAGGTGGAATCGTGAGCAGTAGGGTTAATATGGCAAGCAGCCAATTACGCATCGGCAGGCAGCTGGATGTTCTCGATGCCGGCGTTGAGGCGGGCGAGGGTCTCGTCGCGTCCCAGCAGCTGGGTGATGTCAAACATGTGCGGGCCGCGGCATTCGCCCACTACGGTCAGGCGGAAAGCGTTCATCACGTTGCCCTTGTGGTAGCCATTGCGGTCAATCCAGTCCATGACGGCGGCTTCGCTGGCCAGAGCGTCGTTCAGGTCGACGGTCTCGAGCAATGCGGACAGTTGGCGCATCTGTTCGGGTGTTTCTTCCTTCCAGCGCTTGCGGATGTCCTTCTCGCTGTAGTTGGTGGGGCGCACGAAGAAGAAGCCGGCCTGGTCCCACAGGTCGTTCACGAAGTTGACGCGGCTCTTGACCAGAGAAACAGCACGCGAAATGAACTGGTCGCTGAAGTCGGCCACGTTTACGCCATGCTGGGTGAGCACGGGCTTGAACAGTTGAGCCAGCTCGTTGTCGTCCATGTTCATCAGGTACTCGTGGTTGAACCACTTGCCCTTCTCGAAGTCGAACTTGGCGCCCTTGCGTGAGCAGTGGTCGATGGAGAATTCCTTGATCAACTCGTCCATCGAGAAAATCTCGCGGTCGTCGCCGGGATTCCAGCCCAGCAGGGCCAGGAAATTGACTATGGCCTGGGGCAGATAGCCAGCCTCGCGGTAGCCGCTGGAACGCTCGCCGCTCTTGGGGTCGGTCCAGTCGAGGGGGAAGACGGGGAAGCCCAGACGGTCACCGTCACGTTTGCTCAGTTTGCCCTTTCCGTCGGGCTTGAGCAGCAGCGGCAGATGCACGAAAGCGGGCATCGTGTCTTCCCAGCCGAAGGCCTGATACAACAGCACGTGCAACGGTGCGCTGGGGAGCCACTCCTCGCCACGGATGACGTGCGATACCTCCATCAGGTGGTCATCAACGATGTTGGCCAGGTGATAGGTGGGCAGGTCGTCGGCACTCTTGTAGAGCACCTTGTCGTCGAGAATCGACGAGTTGATGGTCACGTCGCCGCGCAGCAGGTCATGAACCACAACGTCCTGGTCGGGGTCGATGCGGAAACGCGCTACCCACTTGGCGCCACTGTCCATGAGGGACTTGACCTCGTCGGCAGGCAAGGACAGTGAATTGCGCATCATACCGCGGGTGCGGGCATCATACTGGAAATTTTTGATCTCCTGGCGCTTGGCCTCGAGCTCCTCGGGGGTATCAAAGGCATAATAGGCCTTGCCCGCATCGATGAGCTGCTGCGTGTACTTGCGGTACAGGTCGCGGCGTTCGCTCTGCTTGTAGGGGCCGTAGTTGCCGCCCTCGCGCACGCCCTCGTCGATGCCGATGCCCAGCCACTGCAGGGCCTCGTTGATGTAGTCCTCGGCACCGGGCACAAAGCGTGTGCTGTCGGTGTCCTCGATGCGCAGGATCATGTCGCCGCCGTGCTGGCGGGCAAACAGGTAGTTATACAGTGCCGTACGCACGCCGCCAATGTGCAGCGGTCCCGTGGGTGATGGCGCGAAGCGCACTCTTACTCGTCGTTCCATTGTCTTGTCGTTTCTTTATTATATTATTAATGTATTGTTTAGTTCTGTTACAGCAGCAATTCCCTGACGGCATCCATCGAAGCGAAGTCGGTCTGGTCGACATGGGTCGGGGTAACCGTCACATAGCCGCGCTGCAGCCAGTAATAGTCGGTCAGGCCCTCCTCTTTGTCGGCGATTTCAAATTCACCGGTCAGCCAGTAATAGTCGCGTCCCCTGGGGTCGATGCGGTGTTCCCACTCGTTGATCCAGCGTCCCATGTCGCCAGTGGTCACTTTCATGCCCTTGAACTGCCCGTCGGTGTGCGGTATGTTCACATTCAGGCACACGTCTTTGGGCAGTCCGCTCTTGAGCACGCGTTCGGTCACATGCTTGACGATGGGCTCGCACACGCTGGTGTCGGCATCGGCACTGTAGTCGCCAAAGGAGAACGCCACGCTGGGCACGCCGTGCAGGATACCCTCAAAGACGCAGGCCATCGTGCCGCTGTAGAGCGTGTTCAGGCCGCTATTGTAGCCGTGGTTGATGCCGGCGAGCACCACATCGGGCATGCGGTCGGCCATGAGTTGGCTCAAGGCCAGTTTCACGCAGTCGGCCGGCGTTCCTGTCGCCAGATAGGCCGTGAATCCCTCTTCCCTGGCAATGCACGTCGTGTGCACGGGGTTGACAAACGTAATGGCGCTCGACTTGCCGCTCTGGTGCACGGCCGGAGCGACGACAAACACGTCGCCCAGTGTTCTTGCCACCTTGATGAGCGACTTGATGCCGTTGTATTGATAGCCGTCATCGTTGCTGATGAGGATAAGAGGTCTGCTGTTGTCCATGTGGTTTGTTTTGATGTATTTGGGTGCAAAGTTACAATTTTTTTATGGAGAATTGACAGATTTGCTGTAACTTTGCCTTATCAAAGACAAATTGTAGAAAAAACAAGAATTATGAGACTGATTATCGAACCTGATTACGAGAAAGTATCGAAGTGGGCCGCAAAATTTGTGGCAAAGCGTATTAACGAGGCAAATCCCACGCCCGAGAAGCCTTTCAAGCTGGGATGCCCCACGGGCAGTTCGCCGCTGGGCATGTACCGTGAGCTCATTGCCATGAACAAGGCAGGCGAAGTGTCGTTCCAGAACGTTATCACCTTCAACATGGACGAATACTGCAATCTGCCTGAAGAACATCCCGAGAGCTATCACTCGTTCATGTGGAACAACTTCTTCTCGCACATCGATATCAAACCCGAGAATGTGAACATCCTCAACGGCAATGCTCCTGACCTGGTCAAGGAGTGTGAGGACTACGAGAAGCGTATCGAGGCTGCCGGAGGCATCGACCTGTTTATGGGCGGCGTGGGCCCCGACGGCCACATCGCTTTCAACGAGCCGGGCTCGTCGCTCACGTCACGCACGCGCCAGAAGACGCTCACCCAGGATACCATCATCGCCAACAGCCGTTTCTTTGACGGCGACCTGAACAAGGTGCCCAAGACCGCCCTCACCGTGGGCGTCGGCACCGTGATGGCTGCCCGCGAGGTGATGATCATCGTCAACGGTCACGGCAAGGCACGCGCCCTGCAGCAGGCCATCGAGGGCGGCGTGTCGCACATGTGCACACTGAGCGCCCTGCAGATGCATCCCCACGCCATCATTATCGCCGACGAGGCTGCTGTCGATGAGCTCAAGGTGAGCACCTACCGCTACTTCAAGGACATCGAGAAGGACAACCTGTAAACCTGCAGGATTCTCCTGAAAAAACCGATTCACCCTACAGATGCCACAAGCGTCTGTAGGGTGAATCGTTATATCGGGTTGGGTTTGGGCGCAAAAAAAAGCTGCTCGAGCCTAACGGCGGGAACAGCTTCAAACGTTTCTTGTTGTAAAGTCTTGCTTACTCGGCGGGAGCGGCCTCGGGAGCAGCAGCCTCGGTAGCAGCGCTATCAACAACAGCAGCAGCACTGTCAACAACAGCAGCGGCGCTATCTACAACCTCCTCAACAACGGCGGTGGTGTCCTCAGTTGCCTCGGTGGCCTCGGTGTTGGTGTTGGTGCATGAAATCATGCTAACGCTAGCGATAACAGCAAGAGCTAAAACTAACTTCTTCATTTCTTTTGTACTTTTAAAATAATAAACAATAATATTCGGTTGTTAAAATCGGGTGCAAAATTATAACAAATTTCTCACGTGCAAACTTTTTTCCATTTTTTTTTGATGGCCTCAAAAACCGCCTTTTGGAATTTTGAAAAATTTTTGGCTGTATATTGTTGAATATCAATTAGATAAAAAGACAGACACCCTGTTGTGGGTGTCTGTTAAATTTTGTTAAGCCTAGGTCGAGACCTGGAAAATAGCCATTTTTGGCCTCTGCGGCATCAGTTGCTATAGAGGTAACGTTTGATGCTGCGCTTGGGCGTTTTGTCAAACTCCGTAGCCATGAGTTGGATCTTTGCAATGCGCTCATAGGGGGCCACAAGTTTGTTGAGCTCGTTGCGGATGTCCTCCATGATGTCGGGCAGCTTGTCGCGTGTGACGCCCAGCTGGTCCATTGCGTCATAGTCGGGATAGACGAGCGCCACGAGTTTGCCCTCGCGCATGACCACAAGGCTCTCGCTCACGTAGAGCATATTGTTGAGTTTGGCCTCGATTTCCTCGGGGTAGATGTTTTGGCCGCTGGAGCTGAGAAGCATCGTTTTGAGACGGCCCCTTATAAATAATGTGCCGTCGGCATTCAGGGTACCCATGTCGCCGGTGTGCAGCCATCCGTCCTCGTGCAGCACCTTGTCGGTGGCCTCGGTGTTGTGGAAATAGCCCTGCATGACGTTCTCGCCTCGCACGCAGATTTCGCCCGGTATGTTCTCGGGGTCGTCGCTCAGGATCTTGCACTCCATGATGCCCGGCAGGATGCGACCTGCGCTGTGGGGCACGAACTCGCGCCATGGGGTGTGGCTAACCAGCGGGGCACACTCGGTCATGCCGTAGCCCACGGTGAACGGGAACTTGATCTTGTACAGGAAGTCCTCGACCTCGGCGTTGAACGGGGCGCCACCGATAATGACTTCCTCGAACTCACCACCAAAGGCCTCTATGAGCTTGTTGCGGATTTGGGCATAGATGCGCCTGTCCAGATAGGGCACAGCCAAGGCCCATCGCAGCGCGCCCCTGCTGATCATGGGCACGATCATCTTGCTGTAGATCTTCTCCAGCACCAGGGGTACGGTGAACACCACGTTGGGCTTCACCTCGGCCATGGCCTTGACCAGGATTTTGGGCGACGGGATGCGTCCCAGCAGGGTGATGTGGCCGCCCACGGCCAGCGGCGTCAGCATGTCGAACGCGCAGCCGAAGGCATGTGCCAGCGGCAGGAAGGCCAGGTCACGGGAACCCTTGAAATGCAGGCCCGAGTTGATGCCGTAAACGATGTTGCCGGCCAGGTTGTTGGCGGTAATCATCACGCCCTTGGAGAAACCTGTCGTTCCTGACGTGTAGTTGATCTCGACCAGTGCGTCGTTGGGCACATCGGCATAGTGGATGTTATTGCGGTAGAAGCCATCGCCGTATTTGGCGTTGAAGGCGTCGTCCAGACCTGCTTTGGCCTTGGCGACAATGTCTTCACCCTCTTTCTCGATCAGGAGCTTCTTGTCCTCGAGTTGGAAGACGGCACGCACGCGCGGCATCTTGTCAAACTCCAGGTTCTCCCAGATGCTCTTGCTGATGAACAGCATCGTGGCCTCGCTGTGGTTGATGATGTGCTGTGCATCGGCGGGATTGAATTCCTGCAGGATGGGCACGATGACGGCGCCATAGGTGATGGTGCCCATGAAAATGGTCACCCAGTTGGGGATGTTCTTGCCGATGAGGGCAATGCGGTCGCCCTGTTTCACGCCGCAGCTCTCAAACAGCAGGTGCAGTCTGGCGATATTGCGGGCGAAGTCGCCGTAAGTCAGTCGTTCGCCGGTATTGTAGTCGGTTAATGCGGGCAGCTCCCAGTTGTCGATGAAACTGCGCTCATAAATCTTGATCAGGTTTTCCTTCATCATAACGCTAAGGGTTTTATCTGAGTGCAAAGGTAATCAAATAAATCCAATTTCACCATGCGGCTATCTCAAAAAACTACACAAACAACAATTATTACCTTTACAAGCTGTCGCTTGCAGTACGGGATGGGGAGGGCCCTCGGGTGCAAGGGTTATGCATCTGGGGGCGGTTGTCGAGAGGGGAGATCAGATGTCGGGGAATTTAAGGGCGGCGACCTGCATCATGCGGGAGATGTCGAAGTAGAAGCCCTCGGCGCTCTTGCCGGCCACGGGCTGCACCTTGATGTAGTCGATGCCTCCGTCCAGAGTCTCGTGTTCGGTGGCGACGAAGCCCAGGAAGTTGATGATGTTGTACTCATGCTCGGGGGTGATGACAACCCAGGGCTCCTCTTTGGTGCCCTTGCCGCTGGACATGATGGCGGCGATGAGGCGGTCGAGGCGGTACTGGCACACGGCAGCGCGGGCGTGTTTTTTCTTCTCCTTGAGGACGTAGATGTAGAAGTTCATCTGATTCATGTCGAACATGTTGTCGTTCAGCGACAACTCGGCATACTTCTCGATGCTGTCACACTCGGCGCGCGAGTGGGGCTGCTTGTAGTAGAGCTGCTCGACGACGTTGCTGTAGATGCTCTCGCGGAAGGGGTTGTAATCCTCCTGGAAGGTGTAGCCATAATAGAAGTTCCTCCAAGCTTCGATCGACAGCGTGGTGTCGTTGCTGTTGTAGGCCTTCAAGAGCTTGGGGTAGAAATAGGCGTTGTTGGGGTTCATGGTGACCTCGCGCACATGGTCAAAGTCCACTTTCTTGATGGCGAACTTGTTGGGCTGGCTGCGGCCGGGCGCTTCCTGGCGGTTCTGCGCCCCAGCCAGCATGGAAGTTGCCAGCAGGGCGACGATGATGAGGATATGTTTGAGGTGTTTCATTCTTTTCGCTTTATCAGTCAATGACCACTCCCATCACGGCGATGCACACGATCGACACGGCAACGATGGCGGGCAGGCCCTTGGCGGCAAAGTAGCGCCAGAACTGCGTGGAGGGGAACAGCATCCACTTGCCTGCCGGTGTGCGGCTGTAAGCCAACTGGCCCATGGCGGCGCCAAGAATGACTCCCAGCACCATGATGCGCGGTGCGAGCAGGATGCCCAGCATGCCGCCGGCCATGGCGGTGAGTCCCACATACAGGTTGCTGGAGCGGTGGCCGTCAGGCTCTCCCTTGGGCGAGAGATAGAACAGCCCCACGGTGATGAGCGTTGCGATGCCCCAGAAGACGAACGTCATCGGCTTCACGTCGATGGCATAGCTCCAGTGCATCAGCGCGAGTCCGGCGAAAGCAGGCACGGCAGCGACCCAGCGGGGCCACAGCACGAGCAGCAGCGCTGCCACCAGGCAGGCTATGCCGGCTACAAGGAGTATGGTCTGCATCACCATGTGTGGTCGATAGTCTGAATTGTCGTTAGTAGTCTGTTTTACTATATAACACAGTTTTGGGCTAGTTTATTGCCCGAAACGGCGTGATTATTTCTTGTCGTTGGCCGCGGCAGTGCCATTGTAGGGCGGCGGGGTGTTGGCGGCATCGTTGGCGGCTGTTGCGCTGGCTTTCACCTCGCTGGGATAGGCCACGCGGGCATGATAGGCGGTGCGCAGGCGTTCAATGAACAGGCGCTTGACGGTTTCCACATCGCGGAAACTGATGGGCGCCTCGCGCAGCAGCCCCTCGGCCACTTGTCCGTCGATGATTTTATTCACCATGGCCGCGATGGACTCCTCGCTGTGGTCGTTGAGGCTCTTGGTGGCTGCTTCACAGGCATCGGCCATCATCAGTATGGCGGCCTCCTTGGTCTGCGGGTTAGGGCCGGGGTAGGAGAAGGGCGTCTTGTCCACCTCCTGGTCGGGACGTGCCTCGCGGGCCTTGTAGTAGAAGTAGCGCGTCACGCCCTTGCCGTGGTGCTGGGCAATCAGGTCCTTGATGACCTTGGGCAGGTCGGCATCCTCGGCAATCTTGAGGCCGTTGCTCACGTGGTCGATGACAATCTTGGCGCTGTCCTCGGGGCGCACGAGGTGGTCGTGCGGGTTCTCGCCAATCTGGTTCTCGGTGAAGAAGGCCGGATTCTTGGTCTTGCCGATGTCGTGGTAGAGTGCACCGGCGCGCACGAGCTGCATGTTGGCTCCGATCTTGAGCGCTGCCTCACCGGCCAGGTTGGCCACCTGGAGCGAGTGCTGGAAGGTGCCTGGGCAGTTGGTGGAGAGCTGGCGCAGCAGCGGGTTGTTGATGTCGGCGAGCTCGAGCAGCGTCATCGACGAGGTGAAGCCGAAGGCCTTTTCCACGATGGGGATAATCAGGAAGGCAAACGACAGGATGACGCAGTTGATCAGGAAGTAGGCAAAATACAATTTGTCGATCTTGCCGAAGTCGCCCTCGTTGATGAGGGTCATGGCCACATAGGTGATGCAGTAGGCCAGGAAGATGAATGCGGCACACCGAACGAGCTGGGTGCGCTTGGTCAACTCCTTGGCCGAGATGATGGCGATGATACCCGCCAGGAACTGCATGATGATGAACTCGGCCTGATGGCTGCTGGCGATGAGGGAGCAGATGAGCACGGTGACGATGTGCACAAAGAACGACGTGTGGTCGTCAAAGAACGACGACACGATGACGGGCACCAGCGCAAAGGGGATGACATACAGCAGGCTGTACTTGAACTTCACCAGCAGGAACACCGCGATGACAAACACCGTGATAAATGTGATCAGGAACACCATGCGGCGCAGGCTGTCGAACACCTGTCTGCGCAGCATGCGTATGAAGAAGTAAAACGCGAGCATCAGGGTCGCCACGATCAGGATCTGGCCCAACAGGTTGAGGCCCTCGTCGGTGTTGCGCTGCTTGTTGCGCCGTATCACTTCATTCTGGTAACTCTCGATGGCCGAAGCCTTCTTGGGGGTGACGATTTCGCCACGCGAGATGATAACCTCGCCCTGCTGGATGGTGCCCGGTGAGCGCAACGCGTTGCGCAGGTCCTCGCCCATCCATTTCTCGTTCTCTTCCACGTCAACCATCATGTTGGGGACAAGGTAATTGCTGATGTCCACGGCCTTGAGGGCCTCCTGGATGGCCAGGTTGGAACGCATCGAGTCGGCAAGCCATGAGTAGGCCTGGCGCACGGTCCTCATGTTAGTGGCATCAACCACCTGCAACTCGTTGTTGCCCACCATGAAACGCAGCTGCTTGCCGGCGCGTATGTCGTTGGCGGCGTCGTTGTCGACGATGCCGTTGTTGTAAAGCGTGTACACCGCCTGCAGCAGTGCCGAGCTACCGCTGCGGCCGTTCAGGGCGCGCGACAGCAATGCAATCTGCTGTTCCCCCTTCTTGCGGTCCAGCGTGTAGATTTTGGCAAAGTTCTGGTTCACGCTGTCGGTGATGTGCTTGCGGGTGGCCTCATCCAGCTCGATGTCGAACTGGAACGATGCCTCAAGGCGCGAGTGCAGCCAGGGTTTTCCTACCTCGAAGCTTTCGATGCGGGTTGTCTCACGGCTAAAGAACAACGCTGTCGCGATCAACAGGATCGACAGCAGCACCAGCGCCATGATGATGTAGTTGTTATTCTTGCGGGACATTTATTTCGAGTTGTTGGTTCTTAGTTGTTGGTTTTCAGTTCATGGGGCTTAACTCATGCGCGAGGCGCTGTTGACGCCCTTGATCTTCTTGATGCCGCGGCACAGGTTGGTCACCACTTTGGCATCGCTGATGAGCACGTCCAGGTCACAGCTGAACACGCCTTGGTCGGCGGTGACGTTCATGCGCTTCATGTTGATGGACATGTTGGTCGAGATGATATTGACGATGGACTGCAGGATGCCCTTCTGGTCGATGCCCTCGATGTGGATAGTGGCCAGGAAACGGTCGGTGCTGTCCTGCCACTGGGTCTGGATCAGGCGAGAGCCGTAGCTGGCCTTCAGGCGGGCCAGGGTGGGGCAGTCCATCTTGTGCACCACGACGCGACCGGCATCGTTGAGGAAACCCACTGCATCGTCGCCGGGGATGGGATGGCAGCAGTCGGCAATCTGATAGTTGCTGATGCCGTTGCGTGTGGTCAGCGGGTAGACGGCCTTGGTGTCGACGGCTTCGGTGGCTTCTTCGGTGGTTTTCTTGGGCTCTTCTTTGCCCCTGAAGGGGTTGCGGCGCCACCAGTTGATGCGTGAGCCGTGCTCTTTCTTGCTCACGAGGTCCTCGTTAAGGGCAATCTCACCATTGCCGATGAGGAAGAACAGCTCCTCCTTGTTGGCGATGCGCTGTCGGGTGATGGCCTGGGACAGCACCTCGTTGCTGAATTCGATATTGTGCTGCTTCAGGAATTCCATGAAGCGTTTTTCGCCCTCCTCGATGATGAGGCGGCGCTGGTGCTTGAGCGCTGAGCGCAACCTGGTCTTACCCTTGGCCGTGACGAGGTATTTTTCCCATTCGGCCTTGGGCGTGTTGGACTGGCTGGTGAGGATTTCCACCTGGTCGCCGCCCGACAGCTTGTAGGAAAGGGGCACCAGTTTGTGGTTCACCTTGCCGGCGATGCAGTGCGTGCCCAGGTCGGTGTGCAGGATGAAGGCCACGTCAAGCACCGAGGCGCCTTTGGGCAGTGTCATGGTCTCACCCTTGGGGGTAAAGACGACGATCTCGCTGGCAAACAGGTTCAGCTTGATGGTGTCCAGAAAGTCGATTGCGTTGGGTTCGGGATCCTTGAGGATGTCGGTGATGGTGCCAAGCCATGCCGCCAGCTCGTCCTCTTCCTCGCTCTCACCGATCTTGTATTTCCAGTGGGCGGCAAAGCCTCGCTCGGCGATGTCGTCCATCTTGCGGCTGCGAATCTGCACTTCCACCCAGTTGCCGTCAGGACCCATCACGGTGACGTGCAGGGCGCGGTACTTGTTGACTTTGGGGGTGGTGAGCCAGTCACGCACGCGATCGGGGTGCTTGGCATAGACCTCGGTGATCTCGTTGTAGATGTTCCAGCAGATGCGTTTCTCGGCGCTCTCGTCATCGCATTCAAACACGATGCGCGCCGCATACAGGTCGTACACCTCCTCAAACGGGATGTGCTTGGTCTGCATCTTGTTCCAGATCGAGAAACACGACTTAACGCGGGTGTTGAATTCATACTTGAGCCCCATGTTGTCCAGGCGCTCGCGGATGGGAGCCGAGAAGCGGGCAAACAGCTCGTTGCGGCTTTCCTCGCTGGCGGCAATCAGTTCGCTGATGCGCTTGTGCTCGGCGGGATGGTTATACTTGAAACTCAGGTCTTCGAGCTCGGTCTTGATGGCATACAGGCCCAGGCGGTGGGCCAGTGGCGCATAGATATAGAGCGTCTCACCCGCAATTTTGTACTGCTTGTTGGCCGGCATCGACGACAGGGTGCGCATGTTGTGCAGGCGGTCGGCCATCTTGATGAGCACCACGCGGATGTCCTCGCTCATGGTGAGCAGCAGCTTGCGGAAGTTCTCGGCCTGCAGCGAGGCCTTGTCACCGAAGATCCCGCCCGAGATCTTGGTCAGACCGTCCACGATGCGGGCGATTTTCTGGCCGAACTGGGCCTCGATGTCCTCGACAGTGTAGTCGGTGTCCTCAACCACATCGTGCAGCAGGGCGGCGCTGATGCTCGTCGAGCCCAAGCCGATTTCCTGGCTGACGATGGTTGCCACGGCGATGGGATGCAGGATGTAGGGCTCTCCTGAACGGCGGCGGATGCCCTGATGGGCGTCGCGCGCGAATTTGAAGGCCTTGTCAATGACCTCCACCTTCTTGCGGTGATTGCTTGACAGATAGCCGTTTAACAAGTTTTGGTAGGCCAGTTCGATCATCTGGTCTTCCTTATCGGGTGATATGTGGTTCTGCATCATGAGTCTCAAGCGTTAAATTCAAACTACAAAGATATGAATAACTTTTCACTTGCGGGTTCTCATTGGTCATTTTTTGAATGGTCGGCCATGGCTTTTCGCATTCTTGCCCTTATCCCTGGCCCTGGCTGGGCGGGCGTACGCCGGGTGTGGGAGCGATGACGTTGAAGCGCCGTTGCCACGTGGCTTCCCCAGTGCTCAAGGTGACCGTGCCGTTGCCGATGATGATTTCGTTGACGGAGCTGCAGCCTTGCGGCAGACGCAGGATGGCGCGCACGCGGCCGTTTTGGTCACAAATCTGGATGCCCATTCTGGTGGCGACCCACAGGTTGCCGTTCCCGTCAAAGGTGATGGTTCTCACCTCCAGCGACTCCGAGGGGTCGTCGTTGTGCAGCCAGTAGTAAGGTTCCCCACAGGTCAGGCGGCTGTCCTGCATGATGAATTGCCACACGAAGTTCTCGTCTTCGCCCTGCGTCCATGCCACGGTGGTCAGGTCGGGGTAGATGACGCGGGTCACAGGCTCCTTGTCCACACCGCCGCTGATTTTGGTCCAGCCGTTATCGTCCTCGACCAGCAGGGCCTGCAGGAAATCGTTCTGAGTCTTGCCCAGAGCGGGTTGTGTGGGCCAGTCACGCCACATCCATTCCATGACCTGCGCGAAAATCTGCGTCGAGCGTGTCACGTTGTGGCCGCCGTCGCTCCAGTCACACTGCACGTCATAGCCGGCAAACTGCAAAGCGCTAGCCAGCATCTGGTTGCCCTCGTACCAGTGGCCGAACAGCGGGTTCCACACGTCGTTACTGCCATCCTGGATGAACACCCGCAGAGGCAATGGCTCGGTCTTCCTGACCAGGGCCTGCAGGTCGTTGCCGCCGCGCATGGCCACAAACGTGCCCACGCCGGTGAATACCTTGCCGAACAGGTCGGGCCGGTGCCATGCGGCATTGAAGGCCGCGATGCCGCCACTGCTCAAACCGAAGATCATTCGGTCCCATGGGCGTCGCGACAGGCGGATGGGCTTGCCGCGCGGAGTCTTCATCTGCTCTACGGCGGGCAGCACCTCTTCCTCGAGAAACCCTGCAAAAAAGCCGGTCGTCGAGTCAAACTCATAGCAGCGGTTATAGCGCAGCACGGTACCGTCACTGGCCTTGACAAGACCCGGCTGCAGGAACACGCCGATGGTCACGGGCATCTTGCGCGCGGCGATGAGCGAGTCCATGACCTGGGGCGCATTGCACAACACGCCATCCAGCCCCACATACAGGGCCGCGGGGCGCTTGCCGTCGTACTGGTCGGGCACATAGACCTGGAAGGTGTGGGTCGTACCCTCATAGTACTCCGACTTCTCGAGCGTGCCGTCGAGCAGGGTGTGGCCTGCCATCGCATGTAACGCCATGGCCAGCCCTATTGTCAAGAAGAATAATCGTCTAGAATTCATAGCTTGCAGCATAGTTGGTTTGATTGGCGCAAACTTACACAAATTGCCGCAATGCCGCAAATTTTTAGGGAAACATAAATGAAGTGTGCGCCCCGTCGAACGAGACGCACACCCTATGATGCGTTTATGGTATGGCTTGTTTTACAGAACTCTGCAGGCGCCCACATAGCGGCGGCTGTAGTAGGACTCGGTGTTCTTGCTCTCGGTCACACCGCTGCTGCAAGCCGAGTGGATGAAGTGGAAAGTGTTGTCGTCGTTCACCTTGGTCACGATGCCAACGTGGCCAACGCCACCACGTCCCGAACGGCCCTGGAAGAACACCAGGTCACCGGGCTGCAGGTCATTCTTCTTGACGCGCACGCCGTCAAAGATCTGGCCCCTTGACGAGCGGTCGAGCTCGATGCCGAAGCGCTTGAACACGTAGCTGGTAAAGCCCGAGCAGTCAAAACCGCGAGGCGACATGGCTCCGTAGCGGTAAGGAGTGCCACGGAAACGATATGCGTAATTGATAACTTGGTCGATGAGATTGTTGCGGCTGTTCTGCTCCAACTGTTCCAGAACGGTGCCTTGCTTGCGATTACTCAACTGCTGGGATTGTGCAGTGAAGCATGAAAGGGAAATTGCAAAGATTACAAATAATGCAGTTAAACGTATTTTGTTGATAAAACTCATTTTTAATTAATTTAGTGGACTGGAAGTTTCGCTCCAATGAGCGGTCCCTTCGTTAAGGGCATCGAGAACGATACAATGCCGTACGCCCTGGTTTGCAGTTGCAAAATTACTTCAAACCCATAATGCGGCCAAACCCTTTAAACACTTGTAAACATTTTACCGAAAATGGCATTTCGGGGTGAGTGTTCCACGCAAATTCCCTTATAACAGTGGCTCGCGGGCCATCGCAATGTTTAAATTTTGGAAATTAAAAATGAAAAAGTTTACACTTTTTAACAATAAATGGCATCCTATAAGATTTATTTTTTGAATTTTTGCTACAAAAACTGCTCATCAAGCGCAACAAACAAGCCCGCAAAATTGCAAAATGCAAGTTTGCGGGCCGTTTTTTGAAAATAGTGATTTTTGCCCCTGTCGGGGACGATTCGACTGCTGCCGATTGCCGTGGAACAATCGTGAAACCGCAGCAGGCGTTCAACTCATCAATTTCCGCTCAGCAGCATGTCGATCAGATAGGTCACGTCACTGATGTTGACGCTGCTGTCGCCATTGACGTCAGCAGCTGCGGGAGTAGAGCTGTTGCTCAGCAGCAGATCGATCAAACAGGTCACGTCGCTGATGTTGACACTGCCATCGCCATTCACATCGCCGATGAGGCTTGTAACTTCTATCTCGGCCCAGCTTGAGCCATTGTACTGATAGGGCTTCCAGTTCTTGGCGCGGGCAGCGGTGACATGAGCGTTGTCAAACACGTTTTGCTCATCGCGGTCATACAGCACGTCGAGTGTTCCGGTAGTCGTCGAGTTGCGGTTGACCAGTCCGTTGACGAGTGTGGTCATGGCTGCCTGCCCGATGTTGTTGCGGTAACACTTCAACTCCTTGAGCTGCGTGCATGTCGAGACGTTAAGCGACGTCAATTGATTCATCTGGCAATAGAGCCTCTGTAGCTGGGTACAGCCCGTGACGTCAAGCATAGTCAGTGCGCAGTTATTGCATTTGAGGGTTGCCAATGAGGTGTTGCCAGCGACCTTCAACGACGCCAACAGGGTCTGGTTCATCAAGTTGAGTTCAGTGAGCCGATTGTTGCTGCAGTCCAGTGTCTGCAAATCGTCAGGAACACTGATGAAGGTGAGGGCATTGTTCTGGCAATAGAGGTATCGCAACTGTGGCACGCCGGTGCTGGCCGGTATCGCAGTGAGCGCGTTGCCATGGCAATCCAGGTACTGCAAGCTATTACAGCCCGAGAAAGTGAAATTTATCAACGCATTGTTAAAGCAATTGAGCGTTTGCAAGAACTCGTTGTGATCGATATACAGGTTCTTGAGCTTGGTCTTGCCGGTCAAGGTGTAAGTCATCAGGTTATTATACTGGCAATTCAGTGTCTCGAGTTGAGTGCATCCATCAAGGTTGAGCCTCTGAATCTGATTGTTATTGCAATACAACTGCTTCAGCAGTGTGCACTGTGTCACATCGAGCGAGGTCAAATCGTTGCCGCTGCAATCGATCTCCTGCAGTTGGATGCATCTGTTGACGTAGAGATCTGTCAAGATGTTGTTATTACACCTGAGCGTCGTGAGCAATGTGTTGTCCGATGCATTCATGGTGGTCAGCTTCGGCAGGCCTGATACCGTCAGGGTTGTGAACTTGTTGTTAAGGCAACGCAACGACATCAGGTTGTCGAGGCCCGTCAAGTTAAGCGAGGTGAGATTGTTGTTAGAGCAGTCCAGCACCTCCAGTGCGGGAAAAAGCTGAATTCCGGAGAGGTAGTTGATGTTCTGCCCGTTGACGTAAAGGCTGGTGCGAGCCTGGAGCTCTTCTTTTGTCAAGTATCCCTTGGGATAAAGCGATAGCAGGTAGTTGCGGAAGTTCTCATCGGGGAAATTACGGTAATTGAGCAGTAACCCATAGTTATCGGAGATAAAAACGTCCTTGTCATAGAGCGGGCTGCCGTTATACATGATGCACTTGGAAGATATATTGTAATAGGCACCCCATGGTGCGAGAATAGCCTCTTCGTCCCATGGCCAGTCTTCAATGTTCCATGCTACAGGATAATTGCTGTCGTTGGTGGCCTTGAGGGTGACGTGGGTGTCGGGGTAAAAATAGACACTGGCCCAGTCATAGATGGCGCCCTTCTTGCCCGATGCCTCGACCGTGACATTTTTAAAGATCAGCGTGCTCGAGCTGCTTGTGCCCTTGCCCTCAAAGCCGTATTTGTCGTTTGTGGACTTCACAATCAGCTTGCCGGGTCCCATGACGGTAACCCCCACATTGTTGCTGTATACGCCACCTTCGGTGCCGCCGGTGACGGTGGTCGTACCGCTGGCCACGACAATCGAGCCTTTCTTGTTGAAGCGGATGACCGACGCCGATGTAGCGCTCAGTTTGCAAGTGCCTACACATTTGATGATCAAGCCTTCACGGTCGCTCTGGACGGCACGGTTGTCGTTACCCGTGCGTGTAATGGTGACGTTGGTCAGTGTCAACGTGTTGTCGCTCGGGGTGAACACCGCGGTGCCGCTGGTGATGTTGCTGCCCGTGATGTTGCTGCAGTTGTCACTGGTGACCCTCACGCCACCCACATAGAAGTTGTAATCGGTTGCCGCCTGTGCCGCTATCGTTGTTACAAGCAACAGGAGTAGTAGTACAGATTTTTTCATAATGCTTATGCTGTTTTGAAATGAATAATATTCTATACAGTCAAGGGATGCAAACCCTGAATGGATGTGCAAAGATAATGAAAAACATTCAATAATAATGCGTGTTATGGCCTTTTTGTGGACAAAAAAACATCTCCCGCTGCAATCGCAGCAGGAGACATGGGTTTTCCTTTATGGGGCAGGTCAGTTGGCAATCACGTATCCGCCGTTGCTGGGATAGACATGGTACTGTCTCATGCCCACTTTGTTGTTGATGGCTACACCGGCAACAGGACCGCCAAATCCGGTGAGCGGGTTGAAGCGCGAGCCGCACTTGGGGCAGACGGCCTCAAAGTTGTCGGCGTTGATCGAAAGCGTCACCGTGGGGCTGATCTCGACCGGGCACGACAGGTCATAGGCCAAGGGCTGATCCATGCCCATCATCAGCAGTACGCCGCCGTAGCCGGTATAGGTGTTCACATTATAGGGGAAATTGGCAGGCAGGTTCTTCTCGCGGCTGAAGATGCGGTAATCGCCCATGCCGTTCACGCCATAGGTGTTCCACATGGCCAAGTTGCCCAGGTCGATGCGCACGATAAAGCTGGGAACGGCTTTGCTGTTGATGTGGTCGCAGCTGCTGAACATGGCCAGCAGCATCACGGCAATGATGGCGGTAAAAAACTTGGTCTTTTTCATTACGCTAGCATTTATTATGACTGTTAAACGCAAAAAATGGTCATCAGATTGTAGGAATTGGAAGAAATTCTATAATTTTGCGTCCACCTAACATTATTTATTATGGATCCGTTGTTCTCAATCATCACTGTCACGTGGAATGCCGCCGACACCATCGGCCCCACGCTGGAGAGCGTGCAGCGGCAGACGAGCCGTGACTATGAGATGCTGATCATCGATGGTGCGTCGACCGACGGCACGCTGTCCATCGTCCATCAGGCATCCATTGCCGCGCTGCGCGTGTTCAGCGAGCCCGACAACGGATTGTATGACGCCATGAACAAGGGCATTGCCAGGGCACGGGGACGCTACATCGTGTTCCTCAACGCCGGGGATGCCTTTGCCGACGATGCGGTGCTGGCGCGGTTGGCGCGTCTGGCTGCCAATAATCCTGGCGTGATCTACGGCCAGACGCAGCTGGTGGACACTTCCCGTAACGTGGTGGGCCACCGCCACTTGACAGCCCCCAAGCGCCTTACCGCCAACAGCTTCCTCAACGGCATGGTGGTGTGCCACCAGGCCTTTTTTGCACGGCGTGACCTGGTGCCGCCTTACGACCTGCAGTACAAGTTCAGCGCCGACTATGACTGGTGCATCAAGATCTTGCGCAAGTCCACTCTCAATGCCTATGCGGGCGAGGCTCCCATCATCAGCTACCTGGCCGAGGGCATGACTACGCGTCACCATCGCGCCTCGCTAAAGGAGCGTTACCGCATCATGTGCCGCCATTACGGCACGGTCAAGGCCACCCTGAGCCATTTGAGCTTTATCCCACGGTTTGTGAAACGCCGCCTCGGCAGTGCCGCCAACCGTCAATAACCTTCCCTCCTTGCTAGAATATCATTAACAGCTATCATATGCACATGAACAATCATCAATCAGGAAATATCATCACCCGCAACTGGCACCGCTTCAAAGTGTGGTACAAGGGCTTGTACCGCGGCCGCCCGTGGTGGGTCAAGACGCTGGCCGCATTGGGCACGTTCATCGTGCTGTTCCTCCTCTACCTCATTGCTGTGGACATCAACCTGCTGTGGCTCTTCGGCAAGTCGCCCAGCACCTACAGCATCATGCATCCCCGCAACCCCGAGGCTAGCTACCTGTACAGTGCCGACGGCAAGACCATCGGCAAGTATTATGACGAGAACCGCACGCCCGTGACTTATGAATCGATCAACCCGCAGTTCTTCCAGGTCCTGATCGACACCGAGGACGAGCGCTTCTATAAGCATCACGGCATCGACTTTAGCGGCCTGGGTGCCGCTTTCAAGGACATGGTGCTGCACGGGCGTCCCCGTGGCGCGAGCACCATCACCCAGCAGCTGGTGAAGAACATGTTCCGCACCCGCAGCGACTACTCTACAGGCTTGCTGGGCTATATTCCGGGCGTGAAAATGCTCATCATGAAGAGCAAGGAGTGGATCATCGCCACCAAGCTGGAAATCTTCTATTCCAAGAAGGAAATCCTGGAGATGTATGCCAACACGGTGGACTTCGGCAGCAACGCCTATGGCATCAAGACTGCCGCCAACACCTATTTCAAGACCACACCGCGTGACCTCAAGCTCGAGGAGAGCGCTGTGCTCGTTGGCCTGCTCAAGGCCACCAGCACCTATAACCCGCGCATCAACCCCAAGAACAGCCTGCGGCGCCGCAACCAGGTGCTGAAGAACATGGTTGAGCGCGGCGACTTGACCGAGGCCCAGTATGACTCGGTGTCCTCGTTGCCCATCGACCTGAAATATACCCTCGAGACCAACTACGACGGTGTGGCCCCCTACTTCCGCGAAGCTGTGGCACGCGAGATCGAGGGAATCGCCAAGGCTCAGGGCCTGAAACTAGACTTGGAGCGTGACGGCCTCAAGATCTACACTACGCTCGACTCCAAGATGCAGGAATATGCCGAGCAGGCCGTGAGCGAGAAGATGAAGGTCGTGCAGCAGAACTTCAGGAGCCACTGGGGCGACAACGACTGCTGGCTCGACGAGAACAACCAGCCCATTGCCAATTTTGTTGAGGACAAGGCCCGCAACACGCCCATCTACCACGAGCTGCTGGCGCGATATCCCAACGACCTGGACTCGGTCAACTACTACATGAACAAGCCTCACATGGTGCACCTGTTCGACTATGAGAACGACTCGTTGTACATGGAGATGAGCTCGATGGACTCGGTGCGCTACATGCTGCACTTCATGCACTGCGGATTCATTGCGATGGAGCCCAGCAACGGACACGTCAAGGCGTGGGTGGGTGATGTGGACTTTGACACGTGGAAATACGATAAGGTGCGTGCCAAGCATCAGCCTGGCTCCACCTTCAAGCTCTTTGTCTATGCCATGGCGATGGAGCGGGGACTGGTGCCCTGTACCCGCCGCCTCGACGAGTATATCGACACATTGGTCTATAACGAGGAGAAACACGAGCTCGAGCACTGGCGCCCCACTAATGCCAACGGCACCTTTACCGGCGCCGAGATGACGTTGCGCGCTGCATTTGCCCAGAGTATCAACAGCGTCACCGTGCGTGTGGGCACCGAGGTAGGCTTTGCCGAAATCGCCCAACTGGCGCGCGACATGGGCATACATTCGCCGTTGGATCCCAAACCGGCGCTCTCGCTGGGAGCCAGTGACGTCGATTTGATGGAATTGGTCAACTCCTATTGCACCGTGGTCAACGACGGCGTGCGCAACGATCCTGTCATCGTCACCCGCATTGTGGACCGTGACGGTAAGGAAATCTACCGGGCTCCGTCACATCAGGAGCGTGCCATGTCCTACCGCTCGGCCTGGCTCATGCAGCAGATGCTGCTGGCCTGCCGCACCGATGCAGGAGGCACGGCGATGGCCCTGAATGGATACATCACCCGTCCGCTCTATGACGTGGACTTGGGCGGCAAGACAGGTACCAGCAACCGCCATGCCGACGCTTGGTTTGTAGCTGTTTCGCCGGGACTGGTGTGCGGCTCGTGGGTGGGCGGTGAGTACCGTCAGATCCACTTCCGCTGGGGTGCGCTGGGTCAGGGCAGCCGCACTGCCTTGCCCATCTGCGGTCGCTTCCTGCAGCTCGTGCTGAGCGACCCGCAATTCCGCAAGTATCACCAACGCTTCCAGCCTGCCAAGGAGCCAATCGATGCCGACCTCTATTCCGGCTGCTCGTCTATCGGTCCTGTCGAGGAGTTTGACTCGACGATGCTGGAATTTGATGAAGACAGCCTCTTTGTGCCCCTCACCGACGACATCAACCCCGACGAGAAGCTCGAGGATCCCAACAAGGCCGTGCCCGACACGGTATAAGCCGTCAGGTCTTCTCTAGACGCATCAATATCCCCAAACCATTCGGGCTTGGGGATATTCTTTTTGCTGTGGAATTGGTGCTTTGCGTTATTGGCTGCGGGCGTCGGTGGCCAACAGACGGTGGCCCAGGCGGCAGTAGATGCACTTGCGGGCCTCGCAGTAGTTGCGCCGCAGCTGGATGAGGGCCTGGCTGGTCAGGGCGTCGTCACACTTGATGCCGGCCGCCCTGAACATCGTCACGATGCTATTCTGCTCAGGGCGGATGTCCTCGAGCAGGGCGATGGCGCGGTCCGTCATCGCATAGTCGTCGGTCATCTCGCCGCGGGCATAGTAGAGCGGGGCAACGGTGTTGATGAGCACGATGTCGATGCTGCTGTTACTCAAGGCGCGTCCTGCGCTGGGTGAGGGCTTGCCGAAGGAGTAGTGCGTCGTCCAGTAGCCGCTCAACTCGAGGTCAAACAGTTGGCGCAAGGCTTTGGTGTCGCTGGCGTTGAGGACATCGTTCATCAGGCTGAACCCGCCATGGACGAATTGGGCCAGCAGGGCAATGCGGCGGTAGGGAAAATTCTGAGGGCGGCTGCGGAACAGGCGCCAAGCGGTGCCCTCGATGGGGCGCAGCGAGAATTTGTTGGCTAGGAAGGCATATTCGCGCATCAGCTGCTGGTAGTAGGAATCTTCGGTGTGGGCGCCGTTCAGCAGTCCCGCCTGGCCGAATAGCAGCGCCTCGACCTGCAGGATGGAGTCGCTGTGCTTGTGAAGCAGGCGCAGCGGCGTGACGCGCGCCAGCCGCTCAAACGCGTCGTTGTTGATGCCGAATCCCAGCGTGCGGGCCAGCATTACATAGCAGATATCCTCCCAGCTGCCGTTGTAACGGTCGTAGAGTTCGCGCACGCGGTCCACCTTGCCGTGCAGCCGCTCAAAGGCCAGCGCCTCGATCCACTCGGTGACGGTGAGCGACGGGACCTCGCCCAGTCGTGCGGCACAGGGCAGTTCGACCTTGGCATTCACGAGGCGGTCATAGGACTCGTTGAAGCGAGGTGATACCTTGAGCTCGACTTGGGGGATGATTTCGCCGTTGATGCGGGCGACGGGTGCGTCGTCCTTCTCGACGACGTGCAGGATGACGCTGTCATAGGCCGGGTCCTCGTCGTGGTGGTGCCGTTTCCAGTCGCTGGCACGCACGTGTATCTCGACATTGCCCACCCACAGGCGCCCGTCAATCTCGACCTTGGCATTGAAGAAGTCGGGACCTGCGTCGGTGTTCAGCAGGCCGGGGTCGATGACGCGCACACGGCGGCCGTCGTTGGTCACCATGTCCTCGCTGAGCCACAGCTTGTGTAGCCAGATGTATTGCAGCAGTCCCTCCATTCTTTCAGTTTTTAGTTTTCAGTTTTTAGTTTTAAGTACGAATACTAACTCCTAACTCCTAACTTCTAACTTCTAATCGACGAGCGAATTTACTGCTTTTTTTCATGCCGATGACAAGAATGCTGTGATTTTTTGCTACCTTTGTCACATCGTGATGAAGAAGGCGGGACATATCATCGAGTGGCTCAATGGCCATTACGGCTCCGCGGTGGGGTGGGCGATAGCCCTGCTCACGCTGTGGCAGCTGCTGATAGCCGTCTTCGGTGTGGACCTGTGCGACTCGGGCTATTACCTCACTTTCTTTGACAACATCTTCAAGGCCCCAGCGAGTGTGGAGTACAATTTCATGTATTACATGAGTGGCGTGGCCGGCGGTGTGCTCAATGCCGTGCTGCCCGAGGGCGGCAAGTGGATGGCGATGCGCGTCGCGGGTGTGTTGTGCAATGCGGGTGCCATGGCGATTATGGCGTGTGTCCTGCGCCGCATCCTGCCAGCTACGGCGGTCATCATGGGTTTCCTGATGGTAGTGGCCTCGCTGGTGATGTACCCGTTCACCTTCAATAACGACCTGATGAGCGCCCTGCTGTGGGTAGCGGCCCTGGCGTGCATGTTCAAGGGCCTCACGCACGGCCGATGGCGTTCCCTGCTGCTGGCTGGCGTGCTGGTGGGCGTGAATACGTTTACCCGCATCCCCAACGTGCTGGCCATTGGGCTGGCGGTGATGCCGTTTGTCGCTCATTTTTATAATAAGTGCACGTGGCGTGAGTGCTGGCGTCAGTGCGGCATATTCCTGGCAGGTGCCGCAGCCGGGATTCTCGCTGTCATCGGCATGATGATGGCTTTGGGGCACTGGGACATCTTTGTGCAAAATATGACCGACCTGCTGGGTATCGTTACCGGCAGCAGCGGTGCGGCGACGCACAATGCAGGCGGCTTGGTGGCTGTGATGCTCGGTTTCTACAGGCAATGCCTGCTGGTGGGCCTCAAGATGGCCGCGCTGTGGCTTCCCCTGTGGCTGGCGTGGCGCTATGTCGGCAACCGGTGGCTGCGTTGGATCCTGTGGCTCGCCGTGGCAATCGTGTCGCTGTATTTCATGTGGCACCAGTCCCACATCATGCATCCGTTGTGGGTGATGTGTGTGGCCGGGCTCGTGTGGGTCATCATCAAGGGCGGCAGCCGTGCCGTGGCGGCATGGTTGGGCCTGTTCATGCTGCTGGTGTTCCCCCTGGGCAGCGATGGAGCGACCAACAACGGCGGCATCATCGCCTGGATGGCAGCTCCCGTGGCGGCGCTCATGTGGCAGCGTCGCACCACCATCGTCTTCCCCTTGACGTTCATTCTTGTCGGCCTTGTGCAGGCGTTGTTGCTGGGCGCCTACTTTGACGGCGGCTCCCTGCGTCACAAGACGGCAACGGTCAACGATAGCCGTGCGGCTCTGGTCCGCACCACTCCCGAGCGGGCCCACATCATCAACGAGACCCTTGCGGGCCTGCAGGGACGCGTCTCGACGGGTGACACATTGTTATGTTATGGCAGCATTCCCATGATGAACCATTTGACGCGCACCATCCCAGCCATCGGCTGCTCGTGGCCCGAACTGCTCAGCGCCGACGCGCTCGATGCCCGTCTCAAGGCTTGGGACGGCGATTGCCCCGCGATTCTGCGGCAAAAGTTCAACGACCTGGGCCCCTATTGGAGCGAGGCGACCGACGATTTCCTGCAAGCCTATCCCCATCAGGACAAGTTCCTGACCCAGGATAAAATGGATGCCATCAAACGTTTCATTGCCGCCCACGGCTACCGCATTGTTTGGCAAAACGAATGGTTTGCCCTGTATAAGACTGATTGATAATGAATTAACGACCGTTAGACGCGACCTAATGAAAAGATTTTTCATTTTTTCTGCCAAAAAATTTGGTCACGTCAAAAAGTCGCCGTATCTTTGCACTCGCTTTTGAAAGGTACCTTAGCTCAGTGGTAGAGCAGTGGACTGAAAATCCGCGTGTCCCTGGTTCGATCCCCGGAGGTACCACAAAAGATTGCACGTAAGTGCCAGAAAATCAAGGATTCGGTTTTCGAGTGGGAGTAAAATTGACAACCATTTGACAACCGAATTTTTTATGTATTATTAACAGATTAAACTATGACCAGAGAGGAATTTATTCAAAAAGTGCCTAACATTACCTTGAAAGATAAAGTCATTCAATTGGTTGATGAAGGAATCAAAATCTACAAATACGATTCAGAGAAAAAGCAAAGTTATTGGTATGAGGCTTGCGCAAAATTGTTGTCTGATTCTTCTAACTTTTTGCCTTCTTTTCAGCAATGTTTGGCTGACAGGTTGGATACTGGCCGATATTTATTGTATTGTGCTGCAACCGATGTGATGAACGACTTTGTCGTTATGGATAAAGCTGAAGATGTAAAGCAGAGAATCTTGAAAATACTGAAAGACTATTCAACACAAGCCAAGAAGGATAATTCCTATCAGCTTATGTCTGTTTCAAACAATCTTATAAAGGCTCTGTCGATAACATACTATGCTTATTACGAATACCGAGACGAAAGGTTAACTCAGATGATAGCTGAATATGAGGACGAAATAGCTTTCCAGGAGATCGCAAATCAATTGAATGGTGATAATCCCAAAGGGAAATCTATCGACAGCATAAAAGTGAATTTCTTTCGTGCTAGAGGGCTTGCTTGCGAATTTCATAGTGAGAAGGCAATTAAATTGTTTAAAGAATTGATTTTCCCTCAATTCTACGATCGCTATGGAAGAGATCCCATGTCTATAACGGAACTGAAAGCAAAGATCGCAGAGTGTGCTGTTGCAAAAGACAAACTGAATCATCGTGTAATACATGAGATGTATAAAATCTTTGTTGATGAAGGTCTCGTCAAATATGGTAGCGACGAAGACCTGTATAAGTTGGGCTCAAAAAATGGTAAATTTGTTTCAGCAAATAATCAGGTGTCATATTGGATATATGAGGTCTTTCAGAGACTTAGTGGAAAGTATAAACAAGGCGTGGACATAGAAAATATGAGAAAAGCTATACGTGATATCCTAAAGTCATACGCAAGCCCAAAGTATTATCACAAAGACGATGTAATGTTTCCTGAAAACTTTGAGCGTGTCTATCGTGTTTATCTTAGATATGATGAGGAGAACGGTTGATTACGCCTAAAACCCTTATATACAAGAGACAATAACAAGCCCCGAAATATAGGCCGCAGCAACACATTAACACGTCGGCGGCTTTCAAGGGGCGACAACAATATTAACCGATGGTATGGACTGGGCGGCGAAGAGTCGTCCAGCACCGCCATCACCAGGCGTTATCACCTGTCGGGGAGACCGTGCCCTCAAGACGGCATAATCAAACCGACAGCGAGTCTGGAAAAGAAGCAACGAGGCTGACACCGAAGAGGTGCCGGTCTCGCCTTCTTTTTTTGGTTCCCGGGATGTCGATTTTGTTTTTTTGTTGAAAATGAGTATATTTGCGCCCGATGAATGGAACGGAACACATTATTGTTGAGGATCGGTTGACTGGTGTCGGCAATCATGCCGGCTATCTGTGCCATACCTATTGCCATCGGGGGGCATGCTCGTTTGACTTCAATAATGGGTCTTACAGCATGGAGGCTGGTGACTGCCTGGTTGTGCGTCGCAGCGACCTGATGACCAATGTCTGTCAGAGCGACGACTTTGTCGTTGACGTGGTCTATGTGACACCCGAGTTTATCGCAATCTCGACACCGCACAGCAATTATGGCACCAAAGGTCAGTTGGCATTGTTCAATAATCCCATCATGCGCCTCACGCCCGGCGACATCGAGCAAATACTCATAGAATGCCGATAACCACCAGCAAATAAAGAAGCGGCCCCCTGGCGAGGTCTCTTCTTTCACAGTTCTCTCAATGCCCTATTTACCTTGAAAGGTACTGCTTGACGTCGATGGCGGCACGGCAGCCGGCTGCGGCAGCGGCAATAGCCTGGCGGTAGTGCGGGTCGGCCACGTCGCCGGCGGCAAACACGCCCTCGACGTTGGTCGCTGTATTATGCCCCTTGAGCTTGATGTAGCCCTGTTCGTCAAGGTCGATCTGCCCGCCCAGGAACTCGGTGTTGGGACGGTGGCCGATGGCCAGGAAGAAACCGTCGATGGCGATGTCAAACAGTTCCTCCTTGTCGGTGCCCTTGAAGCGCACGAGGTGGGCGCCTTCCACGCCGTTCTCGCCATAGAGGCCCACGGTGTTGGTGTTGAACAGGATCTCGATCTTGTCGTTCTCCTGGACGCGCTGCTGCATAGCCTCGCTGGCACGCAGGTAGTCCTTGCGCACGATCAGATAGACCTTGTTGGCCAGGTGGCTCAGGTAGTCGGCTTCCTCACAGGCAGTGTCACCTCCACCCACGACGGCAACGACCTTCTTGCGGTAGAAAAAGCCGTCACAGGTTGCACAGGCCGATACGCCCTGCCCGGCATACTTCGTCTCGTCGGGCAGGCCCAGGTATTTGGCCGTGGCACCCGTGGCCACGATGATGGTGTCGGCTGTGAGTTGCTCACCGCCATCCAGAGTAACGAGAAAGGGGCGCTGGCTCATATCGATAGCCGTCACGAGGCCTGACTTCATTTTCGCTCCTAAGTTCACGGCCTGCTGGCGCATGTTGTCCATCAACTGGAAACCGTCGATGCCCTCGGGAAAACCCGGGAAGTTCTCGATGGTCGTCGTCTGAGTCAACTGGCCACCCACCTGCAAGCCCTCGATGAGCAAGCAGTCGATAGCCGAGCGCACCAGGTAAATCGCAGCAGTGTATCCGGCAGGGCCGGATCCGATAATCAATGATTGGGTATGGTTCATTTGTTGTAAGTTGTAAGTTGTTGTGTGGATCGTGGCTGAGCCACGGTTTAATAAAACTACTTTAGCACTTCATCCAGGAAGTCGTAGAAAGTGGGATCCTCGCCTAATATAATGCGTGTTATTTTACCCTCGGGGGTTAATGAATACCGATAATAGTTTTTTCATTTTTGCTGTTGATAATCTATAAATGACGTTTTTGATGAAATTCGGGTGGTTTATTACCCTCCACCCGAATCTCCAATATGAACATCACTTGAATTTATGAAAAAACTTATTATTCATTTCCGAAGAGTTCGGCGAGTTTTTGAGCAAGGAACTCCCCACGGGCATATTCTCCCGACTCGATAACGGTGAGGGTTTCGGCATCAATAAGGAACATGGCCGGAATAGAACGCACCTTGTAAGCATCGGCAGCGCCCATAGTGTCCAGGAAATTGGGCCATTGCAACTGTTCCTGCTGGAGGGCTTTGCGCCATGCAGCCTCGTTCTTGTCGATGCTGATGCTCACGACCTCAAATCCCTTATCCTTGTAGAGATCGTAGAGTTTTTTGACATTGGGAATTTCCTTGCGGCAGGGTCCACACCACGATGCCCAGAAGTCGATAAGCAACAACTTTTTGCCCTGTGCCAGGTCTTCAAGTGTCAGTTCCTTGCCGTCATCGCCTTTTACGGTCAATTGCTTGGCTTTCTGGCCAGTATCACCGGCTGGCATGATCTCGTCAATCATCTTCTTGCCGTACCAGCTCTGCTGTGCCTCGGGCGATAGAGATTCATAGAGATAAGTATCCTTGTTCTCATCGACGATGCCCTTGTAGGTCTCCTCTACCTTGGCAAAGAAATCCTTCTCAACTTTATCGAAGGCCTTGTATTCCTCGGTCTCCATAATCTGTTTCTCTCGGGCACTGTCCTTAGCCATTCGGGCTTCGTTAACCTGTTGGATAATCTGGGCGTGCTGCTCGTGATAGTCATTGAAGAGCTTGTCGAGATCGGCGCGACGCTGCTTGTAAACATTGAACTTGTCGGTCAGCGGTGATCCCTTGACAGTGACGTCCCAAGTGTAATTGATTACTCCGTTCTGGTCGGGCTCACCCTTGGTGGCCTTGCCCTCAATAGTGATATCTCCCTTCTCGAGCATAAAGGTCTCGACACCATACGAGTCTTTGACCATGAGGTTGACACAAATGGGCATCGGCAGGCTGTCGCCAATCTCACCCTTGAAGGTAAATTTACCGCCATTGACTGTAGCCTCGGCAATAGGCGATTCATTGTCGTGACTCATAGGCACGAGTTGCACAATGGTGCCATCGTCAAGTCCGGCAACATTACCCTCGACCTTATACTGACGGGAATTACAACTGCACACGAGCATGCACAACAGGCATGCGAATAATAAGTTCTTCATTACTCTATAATCATTTAACGTTCAACATTCTGGGTTACGGTACCATTGCCTGAATTAGTTACAGCACCCATGGGGAAGGGCATTACCCACATGTGACTGTTGGGCGAGAGCGAGTAGTTCTTGCCACCCTCGACCTTGGTCAAGGTGCGGGCATGAGCCGGCTCAAGGTTTAAGCGACGAGCGTCACAGAAAGGGATGATCGTCTGTACCAAGGCATCATCCTTGACCTTGACGATCAAGTCGATAGCGGCATCGGCACTGGCAGCGGTCAAGTCTTGGTAGAACTCGGGAAGGATGCGTTTCTGGCGCACCTTGTTGAGCACCTCCATCGCGCCGGCGACATTGCCCGTGCGGGCCAGGCACTCGGCTTGGATGAGATAGACCTCGGTTGTCGTCAAGCCGCCACGGTTATAGTAACCGCCCGTGTTGGGGTTGTAATAGGTGGCACCTGCCATGGTGCGGATTTTCCAGCGGCTCATGAAGTGGGCATCGCCCTGTTCAAAGCGGCTGCCGCGGTCTTCACGCATCTGCAGGTCATTGCCCGAGTAGGAACTATTACCATGACAAAAGATGTAGTTCTCCACATAGTCAAAGCCCATGGGCGAAGTGATCGTCTGATAGACGTCAGGGGCACTCAGTATGTCAGCATTGTCATTGTAGAACTGTACCCAGTCAAACAGTTGATTATTGCGTTTCAGCGCCTCATCGGCATTGGTCAGGGCTTCCTGGTAGTGGCCCATCTGCAGGTGGACGCGTGCGGCCAGCGCATAGGCGGTCGCCTTATCGGCATAGAGCACGTTCAATGCCTTTTCGGGCAGTGCAGGCAAAGCCTCGTTAATATCCTGAAGAATGAAATCATAGATTCCCTGGACCGAAGGCTGCGTGTAGGAAGCACCCACCTCGGCACTGGTAATCAGGGGCACACCGCCATCGGTAGCCGCTGTCGCTGCGTCATAGGTCTTGGAATAATAGTTCACGAGGGTGAAATACTTCATGGCCCTCAAGATCTTGGCCTGTGCTACAACTTGCCCCCGCTCGGCATCGGTGGCTTCGGTCGCTGTGGGCGCATTCTCGATAAGCAGGTTGGCGGTAGAGATACCGGCATATCCATTGTAATAGGTTGTCTCATCACTCTTGTTCATGGCAACGCGGTCAGCATCCTCATTCCAGAAGTAGTTGGCATTCCACAACTCATAATAGGACAGGTTGCCATCCGAGACATAGCGATCGTTGAGCAGGAGGATCGCCTGTGTCACATCTTCACGGCAGTTAGTGTACTCATCGGCAAGCATGACCGAGAAGTCGTTGAGCGTGGTGGGAATCTTCTGTCCCTTAGGCACATTGCTCAGATAATCATCACAACTGCACAAGCATGCAAGCAGCACCAGGCAGGATCCTAAAAGCAGTCTATTTATCTTAGTTTTCATATCTCTCAATATTATAGTTGTTAGTTGTTATTTTCCGGTTTTTTAGAAATCCAGATAGAGGCCGAAGACATAGTTGGGTGCATTGTAGCCACCCAACAGGTACTTGGCCGAGGTGCTCTTGGCAAACGTCACGGCATTCTCCACATTGAACTGGAGGCGCGCACGGCTCAGGCTGATGTTACGCAGCCAAGCGTTGGGGAGGTTGTAGGCCAGCGAGATATTAGCAAGGCGCAGATTGGTCGCGCTGATGACATTATTGTCGGCATAGCCGTAAATCGTGCGCGACGCATCGCTGAACAAGGGGTTCTCGCCAAAGATGGCTGCGGGTATGTCGGTCTTGACCTCATCACCAGGATGACGCCATCGGTTGGTTATATCCTTGTTGACTGCACCCAAAGAGGTCACATAACTCCACAGCGTGTAGTTATAAGCCGAGTTAAGCATGGGCAGGTCGGTATTGCGCATCTTGTGTCCACCCTGGAACAGCCACATACAAGACAAGTCAAACTGCTTGTAGCCCAGATTGAGGTGGAGCGATGCCATGTGCATTGGCTCGGTGCTGCCTGCATAGATGATAGCGGCCAAGTCCGAAGGATTAGAAGCCGTTGCATTACCCGAAGCATCCAGCACCTGAGGCAGACCGTCGGCGCTCAAGCCAGCCCACTTATAGGCATAGATGGCATTGTAAGGATTGCCCACGATGGGATAAGCATCGGGATAGTCAAGCTGGAGGAAATAAACCGGAGCCTCCACATTGACATAAACCACCTTATTATTGTTATAGCTGTAGGTTGCCGTAGCATCAAAACGGAAGTCGGCAGTACGGACAATCTGACCGTTCAAGGTGAGTTCCACACCACGGTTACGCATCTTGCCATTGTTAATGCTATAGGTCGTGTAACCGAAACCCTCGGTAGGCACGCCCATCGTGTTGGCCAGCAGGTCAGTACCCATCTTGTTGTAGAACTCAATGCTACCGTTCAGGCGATTGTTCAGCACTGCGAAGTCCAGACCGATGTTGGTCGTGGTGGTTTTCTCCCAACGCAGGGTAGGATTGGGACGGGTGTTCACCGAGCCATAAACACCGCCCACGTTGGCGTTATTGTAATAGCTTGCTGTCATATAGGGGGCTGCATCCTTGGCGATATTACCGGCAATACCATAAGATGCACGAAGCTTAAGACGGTCCACCCAGCTGACATGGAACCACGGTTCACGGTCGATGTTCCATCCGGCGCCAATGCTCCAAATGGGCTTGTTCTGGTACTTGGAGCCCGTTCCCCACAAGTTGGAGCGGTCCCAACGGATGCTTGCCGAGAGCATGTACTTGTTGTCATAGGTATAGGCTGCATTGGTAAAGAAGGACACGAAGCGGTTGTCGATATTACGCAGCGATGCGAAGTCTCTGGGGTTCAAGCCGTAGCCACCCATCAGGCCATAGGTATTATACAGCACATTCTGGTCAACCAGCGAGAAGGTGAGCATGTCGGGGTCATAATTATAGAGCGTGTTGTTGTCATAGTCGATGACCGTCTTGCGCACCTCATGACCCAGCAAGGCAACCAAATTGTGCTTGTCGGCAAAAGTATTCTCGTAATTCAACTGCTGACGGAAAGTGTAGGCCTTGGACGTCTGGTTAGAGCGGTAATAAATGTGACCCAGGGGCACATTCAGCGTTGCCTCGCCTGTACCATAGTCATCGCTGGCATACTGACCGACCAAATTACGGACATAATAACTGTCCTTGTCATAGAGCTGATGCGCCTTGTCGTAGGCATACTCATACTGGAACATCACATTGTACTTGAAGTTCATTGGCAGATCGATATCCAGCTTGGCGTAATTGCGGCTGATGAACTCATTAGTGGTGCGGATATTGCGGCCAATTTCATCAAGCGGGGTGATGTTGTAATCGGGAAGACCATAACCCATGAGAATTGCAAGGTCTGACGCTCCAAGTCGGGATTCCTGGGTGGAGGTAAAATTGGTGCCGTCGTCGTTGCGCAGGCGGTCATAAGGCATATAGGAGTAACCAGGGTTCATGGGATCATAGGTTTGCAGGTTACTCTTCTTGTAATAGGTATAAGTTCCGACGTTCAGCGTCAACCAGTCGGTAATATCCAGCTGGTCACGCAGGTCGATATCCCACGAATTGTCGTTGGTGAACTTGTCGTTCATCTTGTTGTTGCGGTAGGTGACAGCAGCACGGAAGTTATTGTTGTCACTTGCACGGCCCACGCTCAGGTGATACTGCTGGTAAAAGGCGTCACGCTTGGCATACTTGGCCACATCATCGAAGTAGCGGTAGCCCATCGATGCGAGCTGATTCAAACGGCTCTCCATTTCGCTTTGCGAGATGTTACCTGCATAGTAGTTGGCAATGGTCTGAATACCTTGTGAGGTATAGACCTTGTCGTCGATGATAGAGCGGGCATAGTCGGCAGCGCCATCGCCCTGCAGGTTGGGGTTAGTTGCGGCCCACTCGCGCTCCAGGTCGATGATGTCGGCGGCATCAGTCAAGCGGCTCTTGTTAAAGGAATAGGGATGCCAGGTCAACGATGTGTTAAAAGACACATTGGTGCGCTTGCCCTTGGCCTTCTTGGTCACAATGACAACGACACCATTGGCGGCACGGGCACCATAGATGCTGGCTGCAGCCGCATCCTTGAGAATGGTAATGCTCTCAATCTCATTGACATCGATATTGGGCACGTTTTCGTTTAGCCCACCCCACTCGTCATAGCGAGTCGATTCGACGGGGAAGCCATCGATCACATACAACGGGTTGGTCACACCATTCATCGTTGTGGTACCACGAATGAGATTGCTGTTGGTGTTGAAACCGGCGACCTCACCCTCAAGCAACTGGGACAAATTATCATAACGCTTGTTAATGAGATTGTCGGCAGTCACCTTGGCAAACGAACCCGTGGCTCTCTCCTTGGAAATCTGCTGATAACCCGTCACCACAGGACACTGTTACTGGAAGCCGCTTTGCGCTCGACAGTCTTTTTGCCGATATAGGAATAGACGAGTGTGCTATTGGGATCCACACCCTCCAGCACATAGTTGCCGTCCATATCAGTCACCGTGCCGTTATCGGTACCCGAGACGCGCACAGTAACACCGATGAGCGGTTCACCGTCGGCATCCACCACCTGTCCCTTGACCGAGCGCTTGGATACATCGGCCTCGGCACGGTTGGAGCTCTTGGATACCTGGATGAAACGGCCTTCAACAGTGCTGGTCAAAGGCAGACCCTTAATGAGTGCTTTGACCGCATCGGGAGCAGTGGCGTTAGTCACATCGGCTGTCACCTTGTAATCCTTGACAGCCTCGTAGGGATAATTGATCTTGTAATAACCTGATTGTTGCTCCACTTGCCTGAAAGCATTGGGCAACGGCGTCTGGTTGACCTTGAGAGTCACCTTCTGCCCTTGTGCAAGCACTGCCAGTGGCAGTATCAGCAGGCACAACAATGCGATGAGTTTTCTCTTGTCCATTTGTAATACAGATTTAGTTTAAGATTTAACTTATTCTGTTTCTAATACTAAGAAAAAATAAGCGGGGTACAAGACTCCGCTTCATATTCAAGATTTTAACATTTTTTAATTAATGATAACCATATTGCCATCCACCTCGGCATGGACAACGCCCAAAGCATTGAGGTTGGCAACGGCTTCACGCAGGCTCTTGCTTCGCTCGACAACGAAGTGCAATCGCAGCTGCATCTTGCTCCTATCATCAAACGATACGTTCACACCATACCATCTTGCCAATTCCTGCATGATTGAGAATAGCGATTCATTATCAAAATAGAAAAAACCTTCCTTCCATTGGGTGATGGGGTAAGTGTC
>ONKU01000009.1 GCA_900318535.1 uncultured Prevotellaceae bacterium
ATTTATTAATCAACTTATTTTTAACGATTTATGAACAAGTACGAAACCGTTTTCATTTTGACTCCCGTTTTGTCTGATGATCAGATGAAGGAAACGGTAGAAAAGTTCAAGAAGGTGCTCACCGACAACGGTGCCACTATCGAGAACGAAGAGAACTGGGGATTGCGCAAACTCGCTTATCCCATCGAGAACAAGAACACTGGTTTTTACACCCTGATCGAGTTTGAGGGTGAGCCCACCATCGTCGACAAGCTGGAAATCGCTTTCCGCCGCGATGAGAAGGTCATCCGATTCCTCACCTTCCGTTTGGACAAGTACGCCGCTGAGTACGCTGTTAAGCGTCGCGCCGTGCGCAAGGCCAAGCAGGAAGAGCGCGCTGCTCAGGAAGCTGCCGAGAAGGAAGCTGCTGTAGCCGTTGAGGACGCACCCAAGGCCGAGGAGGCTCCCGCAGCTGTTGAGGAAACCCCCGCTGCCGAGGCATGAGAAAAACCAAACAGTAAAACTTAATTAAGGAAGTAAAAAACAATGGCACAAGAACAACAAAGGCCCTACAACCAGGGCGAAATCCGTTATCTGACTCCCCTGTCGGTTGACACCCGCAAGAAGAAATACTGCCGTTTCAAACGTAGCGGTATCAAGTACATCGACTACAAGGATCCCGAATTCTTGAAGAAGTTCCTCAACGAGCAAGGTAAGATCCTGCCCCGCCGCATCACCGGTACCTCGCTCAAGTTCCAGCGCCGCGTGGCTAAGGCCGTTAAGCGTGCCCGTCACCTGGCTTTGCTGCCCTATGTGACCGACTTGATGAAATAAACAAAACGATTACACAAAGGAGGAAACAACTATGAAGATTATTTTGAAAGAAGATATCGTCAATCTTGGTTTCAAGAACGACGTTGTGGAAGTGAAGAACGGCTACGGCCGCAACTATCTCATTCCTCAGGGCAAGGCTATCCTGGCTACCCCCAGCGCACTCAAGATCCACGCCGAGAACCTGCGTCAGCAGGCTCACAAGCTGGCTAAGGTGAAGGCCGATGCCGAAGAGGCTGCCAAGGCATTTGAGGGTGTTGCCCTCACCATCCCCGTTAAGGTGAGTCCCACCGGTACCATCTACGGTAGTGTTGGCGCTAACCAGATTCACGAGGCTCTGCTCGCTGCTGGTCACAATGTTGACCGCAAGATCGTCAGCGTGCACGAGACCGTGAAGACCCCTGGCAAGTACACCGCCATCGTGCGCCTGCACAAGGAGGTTGCTGTCGAGATCCCCTTTGAGGTGATCGCCGAGAACGCTGAGGAGCTCGCCGCCGAGCGCGCTGCTCGCAAGGCCGAGGAGGCTGCTCACCAGGCTGCTCTCGCTGCCGCTAAGGCTGCCGAGGAAGGTGCTGAAGAGGCTCCCGAAGAGGGTGAGGCTCCCGCCGAGGAGGCTCCCGCTGCCGAGTAATAAAACAACATGATAACGATGAAGACACCGGTCCTGCTCCACATGGCCGGTGCCTTTTTTGTATATAAGGTAAACCAGTAACTCGGTTCACTGTGCCGCGACGGAGTCGCGGCCATCTAAAGACTAAGGACTAAAAACTAAAAACTAAAAATAATGGTCAAGCATATCGTAATGTTCAAGCTCCAGGGCAGCGACGAGTTGCGTCGCGAGACTGCCCTGCGTTTCAAGGCCGCCCTCGACGCCCTGCCCGAGCAGATCGACGTCCTCCAGAGCATCGAAGTCGCCCTGAACGAGAATCCCGCCGAGGACTGGGACATCGTCCTCACCGCCATCGTGCCCACCATGGCCGACGTCGCCACCTATGCCAAGCATCCCGCCCACGTGGCTGCCGCAGCCATCATCAAGGAGGTGAAAGAACTCCGCGCCTGCGTCGACTATAATTGCTAGTATAGTTGCAGCAAGCAAAGGCCAAGCGACTTTAATAAAAAAAACGGAGTCCCGATACACGGGGCTCCGTCTTTTTTAGTTCAGATGATTCGAGAAGATTACTCGTTGGGCAGTTCGGGAACAATGGCACCGAAGCCGATCTCTTTAGTTTCAGGATCGAAGGTGATTGTAACAATGTAAACAGTCATCGGATCATACTCAGATCCAATGAGAGTTACATAGTTGCTTTCGGGCCATGAGCCGTTGTTCCAGCTGTGGTCTTGAACAACCTTGAACTCGACGTTTGTAGCTCCAGATGCTGCATAACCTTCATATTTCCAGGTATATTTGCCGTCAGCGCCCTTTACCATGTCGTTGTCCTCGTTGGCGGCATTCCATTCGCTGCCAAAAAGTGAGGAGGGTGCACCAGCTACAGTGTAGGTGTGCTCAACGGGATCGATGCTACCGGTCTTGGTCAGCGTGCAGGAGATGCGGGCATTTTCTTCAGCACCGGGATTGAAGGTGATAACGATGGTGTAGATACCTTCCTCGGCTACGTTAGCAACATAGTTGTTGCCTTCACCGATGGGCCACTCATAAGCGCTCCAGTCGTGGTTGCCCACAACCTTGAATTCAAAGTTGCCAGTCAGGGTAACGTTTTCCTTGCTCCAGGTGTAAACGCCATCAGCACCCTTAACCATGTCGTTGCTCTCATCGGTGGGGTCCCAGTTGCTGCCAAAGACAGACTCAACGCCTGCAATGGTGTAAGTCATCTCCTCGACAGGCCAGTTACCGCTCAACAGGAAGTCGATCAGGGTGGTCACGTCACTGATGGTGACGTTGCCGTCCTTGTCGCAGTCGGCAGTGGCGGGAGCGGTTTCGCCGCTCAGCAGGTAGTCAATCAGGGTGGTCACGTCACTGATGGTAACGTTGCCGTCACGGTCCACGTCGCCACGAATCTCGGGAATCACCTCCTGAACCAAGGTCAGCTCGCAGTTGACGTCCTTGTTGTCGGCGTTGAAGGTAATCTTCACGTCATAGATACCATCAGCATCAACGGCCTGGAAGTAGTCGTTGGCGGGATAAGCAATGTCCCAGCTGTGGTTGGCGGTAACCTTAAAGGAGAAAGAACCGGCTGCAAGCTCAACGTTCTTCTTCTCCCAAGTGTAAAGACCCTCAACGAGCGTCATGTCGTTGTCGGCGTTGGCGGGATCCCAAGTGGTACCGAACAGGACAGCACTGCTACCAGCAACGGTGTAAACGTCCTCGGAGATGGGGGCTACATAACCCTCAACTTTGAACTGCATGTTCTCCAGATCAAAGGTAATGGTGTATTCTTCGCCAGTGCCGGTGAACTTGTAGCTGCCGTTGCCGTTACCCTGTTTCTGGGTCGTGATCCATTCGCCAGCGTTAACAACCTGATCGGCACCAGTGGTGGGGCCATAACGATATTGGCCGTTGAAGACATCCCAGTCAGCATCGAGATTCTCAGCAAAGCAGAAGTAAACAGCGCCGGTTACAGTAGCTTTGAAAGTGTAAACGCCATTACCGCTATCGAGCATCTCAACACCCTTGGAGGGATCCCAGCCCTCACCAAAAGGTTCGTTACCTACAAGGTACATTGCTGCATTGGCGTTCAAGCCAACGAGAGCAATCAACATAGATAAAATTAAAGTTAATTTTTTCATGCTTGTAAAAATTGGTTATAAATTAAACAATAAAGTGGTTTGTTCCTAGTACCTGAAACTTTTAAAGTCGTTCAAAATTACAAACATAATTCATAAACACATTATTTAATAAGCACTTTTTTTTCAAATTCTTACGCAATCGTTTGCGCTTGACCTGCTGGCCAAGTGTCTGTTTTCGTCTCTATGTTTTCCTGTTTTAAAGCTTGCCCATCAATTCAAACGGCAGGGCCTGGGTAATGTGGACCTGGGCAAAATCTCCGATGGATAGGGGCTTTTCTTTGCTGATGAGCACTTCGGGATCGACTTCTGGGCTGTCCCACTGGGTGCGTCCCACATAGTAATCCTCTTCCTCGCGGTCAACAATCACCTTGAGGGTCCGGCCCACCTTCTGCTCCTGAATCTCCATCGAGATGTCCTCTTGCAGGGCCATGAGTTGTTGCAGGCGTTCCTGCTTCACTTCCTGCGGGATGTCGTCGCTCAGGTGTTCGGCAGCCCATGTGCCGGCTTCCTCGCTGTAGGCAAACGCGCCCATGCGCTCAAAGCGTGCCTCGCGCGTGAAGTCCATCAGTTCCTCAAATTCCTGCTCTCCCTCGCCAGGGAACCCCACCATCAGGGTGGTGCGGATGTGGATGCCCGGCACCTCGCGGCGCAGGCGTGCCAGCAGTTCGAGTGTCTCTTGGCGGCCGATGTGGCGGCGCATGTTGGTCAGCACCTTGTCGCTGATGTGCTGCAAGGCGATGTCCAGATAGCTGCACACGTTGTCGCGGCTCGCCATCACGGGCAGGATGTCATAGGGGAATTGGGTGGGGTAGGCATAGTGCAGGCGGATCCATTCCACGCCCTGTATGTCGGCCATGCGGTCGATGAGTTCGGGCAGCATCATGCGTCCCTCAAGGTCCATGCCGTAGGAGGAGAGGTCCTGGGCAATGACGTTGAACTCTTTCACGCCGCTATCGGCCAGACGTCTCACCTCGTCGAGCAGTTGCTGCATGGGTACTGACGTGTGACGGCCGGTAATCAATGGAATGGCGCAGAAGGCGCAGAACCGGTTGCAGCCTTCCGAGATTTTCAGGTAGCAGTAGTGGCTGGGGGTGGTCAAGTGGCGTTCATGGGCCAGGTCGTCGCGATAGGCGTGCCCCAGGTCGGCGAGCATGCCTTTCCAGTCAAATTTGCCGTAGAAACGGTCCACTTCGGGCAGCGCTTCGATGAGGTCGGCACGGAATCGCTCGCTCAGGCAACCCATCACAAACAGGTTGCGGATTTTGCTCTCGCGCTTGGCCTCACCCAGGCGCAGGATCGTGTCGATAGACTCCTGTTGGGCGTCGGCGATAAAGCCGCAGGTGTTGACCACCACAATCTCGCCGTCAACACGGTCGGCATTGTGTGCCACGCGGTAGCCCGACGCCTCCAGTTGGCGCATCAGGTGCTCGCTGTCCACAAGATTCTTGGAACAGCCCAGCGAGATAATGTCAATCTTGTTCCTCCTCATGCGACCCGTTCTATCCGTTCGTTCCGTTACTCGTTCGTCACCCCGAACAGCGATTTCACAAACTCACGCTTGTTGAAAATCTGCAGGTCGGTCATCTGCTCTCCCAAGCCGATGTATTTCACGGGAATCTGGAACTGGTCGCTCACGCCTATGACCACGCCTCCCTTGGCAGTGCCGTCGAGCTTGGTGATAGCCAGGGCGTTGACCTCGGTAGCTGCCGAGAACTGCTTGGCCTGTTCAAAGGCGTTCTGGCCCGTAGAGCCGTCAAGCACGAGCAGTACCTCTTGCGGAGCATCGGGCAGCACCTTGCGCATGGTGTTCTTGATCTTGGTCAGCTGGTTCATCAGGCTCACGTTGTTGTGCAGGCGGCCGGCGGTGTCGATGATGACGACGTCGGCATTCTGTGCTTTGGCGCTCTGTACGGCATCATAGGCCACAGCGGCGGGGTCGGTGCCCATCTTGTGCTTGATGACGGGAACGCCCACGCGGTTGCCCCAAATTTCCAACTGCTCGTCGGCAGCGGCGCGGTAGGTGTCGGCAGCACCCAGGACGACCTTGTTGCCGGCCTGTTTGAACTGGTAGGCGAGCTTGCCGATGGTGGTCGTCTTGCCCACGCCGTTCACGCCCACAACCATGATGACATAGGGCTTGCTGTCCTCGGGCACGGTGAAGTCCTCGAGTTCGGCATTGTTGTTATCGGCGAGCATCTGCGAGATTTCGTCACACAGCAGCTCGTTCAGCTCCTCGGTGCCCACATATTTGTCGCGGGCTACACGGGCTTGCAGTCGGTCGATGATTTTGACCGTGGTATCAACGCCCACGTCACTGGTGACGAACACTTCCTCGAGATTGTCGAGCACATCGTCGTCAACGGTCGATTTGCCGGCCACGGCATGCTTGATTTTCTCAAACACGCCCTGTTTGGTCTTTTCCAGACCCTTGTCGAGGGTCTCTTTCTTCTCACGCGAGAATATTTTTTTGAACAGTCCCATATCTATTTCGTTCGTTATTTGATATTTGAGTGCAAAGGTACAACTTTTTCTTGCGCTCGCATGATGAGCATGCTGTTTTTTTGCCGATGTGGGTATCTTTCACTATCTTTGCGCTCGTCAATGATATTAAAGATATGAAACGATTGGTGATATATTTGCTCATGCTCGCAGTGCTGGCGGCCTGCGGCACAAAGCAGGATGAGCAGTCGGCAATCCCGTCACCGCTGGAGCAGGAAATGCAGGCGCTCTATGGCGAGAACAAGGTCATCGAGGGTGATTACCCCGATTCGCTGGCTGTCGAGGCCGCCAACGGCATCTTCGTGGGCCAGCGTGATAGCAATCTGCTCGCATTCAAGGGCATCCCCTATGCCTTGCAACCCACAGGAGACCGCCGCTGGCAAGTCGCTAAGCCGGAGCCCGACAGCCGTCTCGTGCGCGAGGCCAAATACTTCGGTCACAGTGCGATTCAATGGCGCAGCCAGGGCAACGGCGCCTCCTTGTATAAGCAAGGTGAGGACTGCCTGACCCTGAACGTGTGGACGGCAGCCGACGGCATGCGCAGTGCCCGCCGTCCCGTGATGGTGTGGATTCACGGGGGCTCCTATGTGAACAACGGCACGGCCAATCCGCGTGACTGGGGTGATAAATTCGTCAAGGCTCACCCCGAGGTCGTCATGGTTTCAATCAATTACCGATTGGGCCTGTTGGGCTTCCTGGACCTTTCCTCATTGCCCGACGGCAAGGACTATGCCTACAGCGGCAATCTGGGCATTCTCGACCAGGTGGAGGCGTTGCGCTGGGTGAAGCGCAACATAGCGGCATTCGGCGGTGACCCCACCAATGTGACCATTGCGGGACACTCGGCGGGGGCGGGCAGTGTCGCCCTGCTTGCCAGCATCGATGAGGCGCAGGGCTTGTTCCGCCGCGCCATCATGCAGAGCGGCAGCGTGGCGTTCACCAGTAGCCGCGAGGACTGCCAGCGCCTGACCAAACGTGTGCTCGATGCTACGGGAGCCAAGACCGTTGCCGACCTGCAGGCACTTTCAGCCGACGACATCATCGCTCTCAATGACAAGGTGGGCAAGTTTTACCGTTTTCCCGAGCGTGACGGCGCTCTCATACCCGAGGATCCCTACAGCCGTTTCGACGGCTTCAACGCGGGCATCGACATGCTCATCGGCTCCACCCTCGACGAGGCGCGCTACTGGATTGACGCCATGGGCGGCGAGGAGGACTTTGAATTGGCGACAAAGCTATGGTATCGCTATATCGTCATGTCGCTCGACAGTGTCCAGCGCAGTGGTGCCGCTCGTTACCTTGATTATGACGAGAATTTTTATAATCGAGAGCAACCCGAGGTTGACTTCTTGAACGACTTGATGTTCCGCGGTCCCGCCATCGAGATGGCACAGCGTCATGCGGCATCGGGTGGCAAGACATATATGTATCTGTGGACTAAGCCGTTGAATGCTCCAGTCTATGGCGCTTGTCATGGCAGCGAAGTTTGCTATGTCCTGAACACAGGTCGCCAGATTAAAACTGAAGAAACGCCTGACTCTGCCTTGGCAGCCGAGGTGCAGCAGATGTGGGTCAACTTTGCTACTACCGGCAATCCCAGTACGCCACAGCATTACTGGCCTGCCTACGAGACTATCCAGCGGACCACGATGATACTTGACGACAACATGGGTGTCGATAAGAGCGGTGAATCCGAGGAAATGCGTTTCATCGCTCCACTCATGAAGGAATACATTTCGCCCATCTTCAGTGACCTGCTCGACAAGGCGCCGTGGTATGTCGGCATTGCTATCGGCGCGGCCATCGCTACCCTGTTGCTGCTCATCTGGCTCATCTTCAAGGTGCGCCGCATCTTCAAGAAAAATAAGAATTCCCATTAATCCCAATTTTCCCATTCACTCCCATGATTCCCATTAAAAAAATCTCTCTCATGCTGGCAGCCGTTGCATGGCTCGGCATCTCAGCCCAGCAGACCGTGTACACTCCCAGCGAGGAGAACCTCCGCGCCCGCGAGGAATTCCAGGACAACAAGCTCGGTGTCTTTATCCACTGGGGTGTCTATTCCATGCTTGCCGACGGCGAGTGGGTCATGCTCAACAAGCGTATCGACCGCGATGAGTATGCCCAGCTGCCTGCCGGTTTCTATCCGTCGCGTTTCGACGCCGACGAGTGGGTGCGAGCCATCAAGGATGCGGGCGCCCGCTACATCACCATCACCTCGCGCCATCACGACGGATTCTCGATGTTCAAGAGCGCAGTCACCGACTACAACATTGTCGATGCCACCCCCTTCAAGCGCGATGTGCTCAAGGAACTCGCCGACGCTTGCCAGCGTCACGGCATCAAGCTGCATTTCTACTATTCCCATCTGGATTGGCACCGTCTGGACTACCCCCTGGGGCGTCACCAGGAACAGATGCCCCACGATCCAGCAACCACCAACTGGCGCCAATACTACAAGTTCATGAACGACCAGTTGACCGAGTTGTTGACCAACTACGGACCCGTCGGTGCCATCTGGTTTGACGGCAAGTGGGAACATGACACCGACCCCGTGCCCTTCGATTGGCAGCTCGACGAGCAATATGCCCTCATCCACCGCCTGCAGCCCGCATGTCTCATCGGTAACAACCACCACGAGGTGCCTTTCCCGGGCGAGGATATCCAAATTTTTGAGCAAGACGTGCCCGGTGAGAACACGGCGGGTTACTCGGGTGAGAACGGCATCAGCCAGCTGCCGCTGGAGACCTGTATGACGATGAACAACACTTGGGGCTACCGCATCACCGACAAGAACTACAAGAGCGGTGACGATATCATCCGCACGATGGTCAAGGCCGCAGGGCGCAACGGTAACCTGCTCATCAATGTGGGACCACGTCCCGACGGCTGCCTGCCCACCGAGGCCGTTGAACGTCTGCACCAGTTGGGTGAGTGGATGCGTGCCAACGGTGAGAGCATCTACGGTACCCGTGGCGGCTTTATCCCGCCGCATGACTGGGGCGTGACCACCCAAAAGGGTAACACCCTCTACGTCCACATCCTCAAACTCATGGACAACGCCATCTACCTGCCCGTGAGTGCCAAGCGCGTGAAGCAGGCTCGCCTGTTCAGTGACAAAAGCAAGTTGCGCTACACCGCCACTGGCGACGGCATCACTGTCCAACTCCCCGCCGTCCCCACCGCAGTTGATGAAATCCTCGAAATAACCCTCAAAAACTAGAAACTAGAAACTAAGGACTAGGGACTAAGGACTAGAAACCAGAAACTAACAACTAACAACCGAATAATGAAAACCTCAATCTTTACCGCCATCCTTATGATGGCATTTGCCGTGACAATCAACGCTCAGGACGCTGAGCACATGACCGAATCCTGTACCAGCATCATGGTGGGCAAGCGGGCCAGTGCCGATGGCTCGGTCATCACCTCCCACACGTGTGATGCACGTTACCGCACCTGGATGGAAGTGGTGCCTGCCCGTGATTATGAGCGTGATACCGTCACCGCCGTCTATAAGAACCGCTTCCACACTGTGTCGGCCAAAGACAGTACTAACATGCCGCGTTTGGGCGTGATTCCGCAGGTGCGCCACACCTACCGTTTCCTCGATGCCGCCTATCCCTGCCTCAACGAGAAGCAGTTGGCCATGGGCGAGACAACCATTTCGGGTCGTGACACCCTGCGCAACAAGAATGGCATCTTCATGATTGAGGAGCTTTCGCGCATTGCCCTGGAACGTTGCACCACCGCTCGTGATGCCATCCGCCTGATGGGCGAGTTGGTCAAGAAATATGGCTACGGAGACAGCGGTGAGTGTCTCACCATTGCAGACAAAAACGAAGCCTGGCTGTTCGAGATCTTTGGAGAAGGGCCCAAGAAAGTGGGCGGTGTGTGGGCTGCCGTGCGCATCCCTGACGACGAGGTAGCTGTTTCGGCCAACATCTCCCGCATCGGCGCTCTCGACTTGAGCGATCCCGACCACTATATGGCATCGGACAACGTGTTTGAGGTGGCCAAGAAGTTGAAATTGTGGGACGGCAAGGAGCCCTTCTGTTTCTGGAAGGCCTACAGCGGCACCAACTACCTCAAGCAGGTCAAGAATTATAGCATACGTGAACTCTATATCCTCCAGCAGCTCGCCCCGTCGCTGGGTCTTACCGATAGCATTGAGAACCTGCCTGTGAGCGTCAAACCTGATAAAAAAGTGAGCGTCGAGGACGTTTCACGCCTGTTGGGCAGCTACTACGAGGGAACGCCACTCGACTTGAGCGCCCGCCACAAGATTCCCAACCCCAAGCGCAAAGACAAACAGGGTAACCTCGTTGAGAACGAGCCCGACAGCATCGTTTCGCCTGTTGCCAATCCCTGGATTACCAACGAGCAGTTGGCCATGTACTATGCCATGGGCGACTCGGCGATGAAGTGGACCCGCACCGTCAGCGTCCCCTGGTGCTCCTATAGCACTGTCATCCAGTTGCGAGACTGGCTGCCCGATGAAGTGGGCGGCGTGGCATGGATCGCCTTTGACAACCCCGGTCAGAGTCCCAGGTTCCCCGTCTTCTGCGGTAATACCGACCTGCCCGCATCCATGAAGGTGTGCGGCCATGGCAGCGAGGACGACAACACCGTCCTGTGGCAGTTCCGCAAGGCTAACCGCCTTGCCTCGCTGCGCTGGGGCGTCTATCGCAAGGTGCTCGAGCCCGCCCGCGACCATTTCCTCGAAAAAGGCCTGAGCGAGCTCCCCGTGGTTGAAAAGACCTGGCAAGACCTCAACGCAACCGACAAGAAGAAAGCCGCCCAGTTCCTCAACGACTATACCACCGACGCCCTTGGTGCCGCTGCCTACCGTTGGCAACAAATGGCCCACGACTTCTGGCTCCAGTCCTGGAAAGGCTTCTAGTCCTCTTTGTCTCGTAGTACGAGCCTCTGGCTCGTAATGCCTCTCGCTCATCAGTATTATCAATAATTAAAGCCACAAGCTAATGATTTCCAGTAGCTTGTGGCTTTAATTATTCTAAAACGCTATCGTTAGCGATATCCTGAATCTACTTGTAGCGGTCGCTGATGTTGTAGATGGCCTTGTAAATGTCGCGGTCAACGTCGGTCAAGGCGATTTTGCGGCGGGCCATGACTCGCTCAGCGATGGTGTAGAAGGTCTCGAGCGGGACATTCTTGAAGCCGGCAGCTGCGCTGCCCTCTTGGAATGAGGCGACAAAGTTGCGGGGGAAACCGGCACCATGGATGTTGACGCCGACTCCCAGCACGGTTGCGGTGTTGATCATGCCGTTGACACCGATCTTGCTGTGGTCGCCCATGAACAGGCCGCAGAACTGCAGCCCCGTTCGCTCAAAGCGCTTGCTGGCATAATTCCAGAGTTTGATTTCGCCGTAATCGTTCTTGAGGTTGCTGGCAGTCGTACCTCCGCCAATGTTGCACCACTCGCCGATGACGGCATCGCCTAAGAATCCCTCGTGGGCCTTGTTGCTGTAGCCGATGAAGACGGTGTTCTCAACTTCTCCGCCAATCTTAACGTGCGGGCCAAGGGTAGTTGCACCATAGACCTTGGCACCGATGCGCACCTTCGCATCATGGCAAGCGGCAAAACCGCCACGGATGCAGGCACCCTCCATCACCTCGACATCCTTGCCGATGTAGATGGGACCCTCGTGGGTATTGAGCATGGCTCCCTCGACATAGGCTCCCTCCTCGACAAAGATGCGTGACGGGTCACCAATGACGGTGTTGGTTGCCGACAGGGGTTGCGACTTGCGGCCTGCCGTCAGGCGGTCGAAGTCCTGGGCAAGAACAGTGGCATTGAACTCGAATATGTCATACAAGTGCTTGACGATGAGCGGCAGCTTGTCGGGATAAAGCACACGGGTGTAGTGGTGCGTATCAAAATCGTGGGCGCTGCCGTTGAAGGCAATCAGCTCCTCACCGACCATCAGCGCTTCACCTTGCTGCAGGGCCAGCACTTTGCTTGCCAGTTCAGGTGTCGGAATGACATGTCCTGCCACCATGAGGTTGCTGGTGCGGCGGGCATGCAATGGGAATTTCTTCTTGAGATACCTGACGGTCAGGTAGCTATAGTTGGCCTCGCCGAGCAGGGCCTGCCATTTCTCGGCGATCGTAGTGATGCCCACTCGCAGCAGAGCAGTGGGGCGCGTGTAGGTGAACGGCATCAGATGCTTGCGTATCTCGTTGTCGTCAAACAGGATGACGTTGCGTAAAGTCTTCTTCATTGAATGTGTCGGTTTATGAACGGCAAAAGTACTGTAATTTCTTGAATAATGTTGCATCAGTGACCAAAAATGGTTATCTTTGCACGTTAAATCACTAACATTGGCGGGTTATGACGTTTATCGAACAGGATATCAAAGGCGTATGGATTGTTGAGCCGAAGCGTTTCGGCGACCAGCGCGGCTACTTCTGCGAGGTGTTTAAGCAGGAGGTTTTTGACGCACACGTGGGGCATGTGGATTTTGTGCAGGATAACGAGTCGTTCTCGGCACGCGGTGTGGTGCGTGGCTTGCATTTCCAGCGGGGCGCATCGAGCCAGGCCAAACTGGTGCGTGTGTCTCAAGGAACTATCCTTGATGTGATCGTGGACCTGCGCCACGGCAGCCCTACATGGGGCCGTCACCTGGCAGTGGAGTTGAGTGCCGACAACGGTCGGCAGATGTTTATCCCGCGTGGTTTTGCGCATGGCTTCGCCGTGATGAGCGATGTGGCTCAGTTCCAGTACAAGGTGGATAACGTGTATGACCCGCAGAGTGAGGCCACCTTGCGTTTTGACGATCCCGCGCTGGACATTGATTGGCGCATCGCCCGTGAGGACATGATATTAAGCGAGAAGGACCTGAAAGGGCTCCCGCTCGATGCGATGACCCCGGAATTCTTGGGATTCTGATTTTTTAGAACAAAATATAAACGTGGGCGACAGTCCTTACACTGTCGCCCACGTTGTTGCATAGGGTTGAATGTCAATTCTTGAAAACCAGGCTGTCACCGTCGCTGTCGATGATGATGGGATGGTCGCGGTTGACCTTGGCAGCGATGATATCCTTGCTCAACTGGTTGAGTACCATGCTCTGGATAGCTCGCTTGACAGGACGTGCACCAAATTCGGGATCGTATCCGGCCTTGCCCAGCAGATTGATGGCAGCATCGGTAACCTCAAGGGTAATGCCGTTTTTGCCCAGCATCTTCTTGACGCCCTTGAGCTGCATGGTGACAATCTGGCGGATCTGTTCCTCGTCGAGCGGAGTGAACATGATGATCTCGTCGATACGGTTAAGGAACTCGGGACGGATTGTCTTCTTCAGCATCTCCATCACGTCATCACGCGTTTGGCCAATTACCTGCTCGCGGTTCTCGTTGGTCAGGTGCTCAAACCGCTCACGGATGAGGCTGGAGCCCAGGTTACTGGTCATGATGATGATGGTGTTCTTGAAGTTGACCGTGCGACCCTTGTTGTCGGTCAGGCGGCCGTCATCAAGCACTTGCAGCAACACGTTGAATACGTCAGGATTGGCCTTCTCGATTTCGTCAAAGAGCACAACCGAGTAGGGTTTGCGCCTGACGGCTTCGGTCAACTGTCCGCCTTCATCATAGCCCACATAGCCGGGAGGCGAACCGATGAGCCTGGTAACCGAGAACTTCTCCTGATATTCGCTCATGTCGATGCGTGTCATCATGTTCTCGTCGTTGAACATGTAGTCGGCCAAAGCCTTGGCCAATTCCGTCTTGCCAACGCCCGTAGTGCCCAGGAAGATGAACGAACCGATGGGACGCCGCGGGTCGTTGAGGCCCGCACGGCTGCGGCGAACGGCGTCGCTGATGGCTTTGATGGCATCATCCTGTCCCACAACCCGCTTGTGCAGTTCCTCCTCAAGGTGGAGCAGTTTGTCCTTTTCGCTCTGGAGCATCTTGGTGACAGGAATTCCAGTCCATCTGGAAACGATTCCGGCAATGTCATCGCTATCGACCTCTTCCTTGATGAGCGCTTTGTCACCCTGCATGCCGCGCAGCTGTTCTTGGAATTTGGCATTCTCGTCTTGCTTTTGCTTGATGAGCGAATAGCGGATTTCGGCCACTCGGCCATAGTCACCGTTGCGTTCAGCGCGTTCTGCCTCAAAGTTGAGTTGCTCAATGTCGATTTTGTTCTGTTGGATGTGGTTGATGAGTTCTTTTTCGCTCTTCCACTTGGCATTGTAGTCACTCTCGCGGTCTTTGAGTTCGGCAATCTGTTTGTCCAGGTCGGCGATGCGAGCCTCGTCTCCGTCACGTTTGATGGCTGCCCGCTCAATCTCGAGCTGGGAGATTTTGCGGGAAATCTCGTCAAGGCCCTGGGGCACGCTGTCCATCTCGATGCGCAGTTTTGCGGCGGCCTCATCAATCAGGTCGATGGCCTTATCGGGCAGGAATCGGTCACTGATGTAGCGCTGACTCAGCTGCACCGCAGCAATGATGGCATCGTCCTTGATGCGCACCTTGTGATGGTTCTCATATCGCTCTTTCAGCCCGCGCAGGATAGCAATGGAGCTCTCCTCGTCGGGTTCATCGACCATGACGATCTGGAAACGGCGTTCGAGGGCCTTGTCCTTCTCGAAGTATTTTTGGTACTCGTCGAGTGTGGTGGCACCGATACTGCGCAAGTCTCCACGGGCCAGAGCGGGCTTGAGGATGTTTGCGGCGTCCATGGCACCACTGCTCTTGCCAGCCCCCACCAGAGTGTGGATTTCGTCGATGAACAGGATGATTTCTCCCTCGGCTTGAGTGATTTCGTTAATGACCGATTTGAGTCGTTCCTCAAATTCTCCTTGATATTTTGCACCTGCAATCAGTGCGCCCATGTCGAGCGAATAGACCTGCTTCCTTTTCAGGTTCTCAGGTACATCACCACGTACGATGCGCTGTGCAAGACCTTCTACGATGGCAGTCTTGCCGGTTCCAGGCTCTCCGATGAGAATGGGGTTGTTTTTCGTTCGACGGCTCAAAATCTGTAGCACGCGACGGATCTCGTCATCGCGACCAATAACCGGGTCGAGTTTGCCTTGACGGGCTCGTTCGTTGAGGTTAATGGCGTACTTGCTCAAGGCATTGTACTGCTCTTCAGCACTCTGTGAAGTAGCGTTCTTGCCCTTTCGCAACTCGTCAATGGCGGCCTTGAGGTCATCATGGCTCATGCCTGCATCCTTAAGGATAGATGACACCGTTGACTTGACCTCGAAAAGCGCCATGAGGATAGCCTCGACGGTGACGTATTGGTCACCGCCCTTGCTGGCAATTTCGTTGGCTTTTTCGAGTACCTTACTGGCATCGCTGCTCAGGTAGGGTTCGCCGCCGCTCACGCGAGGCAGCCGTTGCATGGCAGCCTCCAAAGCCTTTTCTACATTCGTGGGATTGATGTCCAACTTCTGGAAAATGAAGCGGACGACAGCATCCCCTTCGGCCATGAGGGCCTTGAGCAAGTGCTCGGGCTCTACGGCCTGGTTGCCACTCGAGCGTGTCAGTTGCACAGCCTTCTGGACAACCTCTTGTGATTTGATAGTAAAATTGTTGAAATTCATATAGTTGTGTCTCCTTTCATTCGCTAGTTTTTTGGTGTTTTACACGTATCGAAATACTCTCAACACTTGTGCCAATGAGCAGAATCCTGCCATTTTGTCAGCAAAAGAAATGCGGCCCGTCTTCTGACGAGCCGCAAACGTGCTATTGTTGTTTAATGATATTACTTCTTTGCCAAAACTGTAATGAATGTAATGAGTGACATGGCTGTACCCATCATGCCGACAGCGGTAGAGTAAATGGGAGGCATGCTCCAAGCTGAACGAGCCTTGTAAACCGAAGGTTGGGCATAAAGAATATCGTTCTGCTGCAACTCAAACTCAGGCATTGCCATGATGTTTGCATCCTGCAGATTGAAACGCTTTACAATACGCTGGCCTGTTGCATCGGTTCGGATAAGTAGAATATTGTCACGGCGTCCTTGCAGTGTCAAATCGCCTGACTTGGCAATGGCTTCAATCAGGTTGAGGCGTCCGTTCTCGGCAGTGACAGCGCCTGAGTGGCCAAATTCACCAATGCAAAAAACTTGGAAATTTTGAATACGGCACTCAACACTAGGCAATTCTGTCAAATAGCGGGGGTAGATAAGTGATGCTATGTAATCTTCGAGCTTGTTCTTAGTCATGCCTGAGACATGCAGCTTGCCTAATACAGGGAAATCAATGTTACCGTTATCGTCTACAAGGTAGAATACCGTAGAGCGGTCACCCATCATGTAGCTACCTCCATTGCCGCTCAACATGGGTACATACTGGATTTTATTGAATGGTTTGACAGCATCAGAGTTTGAGGCTGATACATCAATTTGCAACATGTCGCCCGGCTTGATGGTGAAGTCACCGGCTTGTGTTGTTACTGAGGCTAGAGCTGCGGAGGGGATGTTGTCGATATTAGTAAAGTAGGGAATTTCCTTCTCGGTCGTGCATGCGACAAACATCATCGCGGCGACAGCTAGCATAAGTAGGTTACGGATTTTCATATTACAAAGTTTTTTAATGATTATATTTTTCTAACCTGCAAAGTTAATAAAAAATGCGACATCAGTGGTTTTTTTATAGAAAAACATCCTTTTGAACGCGTTTTTTCGTTTCCTTTGCACTATGAACAACGAACAAATAGCTATCGAACGCCATCCATGGCCCCCATTTGTTCCGGTGGGAGCTCGTTATCTTTTCTTGGGGACTTTCCCGCCCCAGGAGCATCGCTGGTCAATGCCGTTTTTTTACCCCAATCGTACCAATGATTTCTGGAGAATCATGGGTCTCATTTTCTTGGGCAATCGTGATGCCTTATGGGATGCGGAGCAAGGCCGGTTCAATTTAGATGCCATCAAGTCATTGCTGAATCGTGAGCATATCGCACTGTGGGATACGGGAATGGCTGTGCGCAGGTTGAAAGGCAATGCCAGTGACAAGTTCCTTGAGATAGTAGAGCCCATTGATTTGGCAACTCTGCTTGATGAGAACCCCACCATTTCCCATATTATAACAACTGGGGAGAAGGCTACGGGTGTCATAGCTGTGCAGGCTGGGGTAGAATTGCCGTCTATTGGCGCGCCTGTGGCTTGCCGAGTTGGCTGCCATGCTGTTACATTGTGGCGAATGCCCTCCAGTTCAAGGGCCTATCCTTTGTCGCTGGACAAAAAGGCCGAGGCCTACAAGAAGATCTTTTCACTTTGAAGGGGCATCAGTCAGCGCTGTTAATAACTTTTTTTGAGCGAATGCAGGCTGAAAGTTTTGTCAAGGACAGTAAAATGTGTACTTTTGTATGATGTTTTCAATAATAGAACATATAGAATACCTGATTACGTGCCACGATTGTGTGGTCGTGCCAGGTTGGGGCGCATTCATTGCTAACTATGATGCGTCTACCTATGATGCCGCCAAAAGTGTGATGGTCCGTCCGAGGCGTTCCATCGGTTTCAATGCGAGTGTGAGCCACAACGATGGCTTGTTGGCACAATCGTTGATGCGCCGTGAGGGCATCGGTTACAATGCTGCGATGAAGTTTATAGCCGACAGTGTAACCACCTTCCGCCAGCAATTATCTTTGGATAGTGAGGTCTCGATGGGCCGTTTGGGCTACTTCCGCCGCAACGAAGGCCGGTTTATCGAGTTTGTGCCCTTCTATCATGCTAATGGCAGTGACCAGTTCTATGGTCTTGGTGATTTGGAGATCAAGGATGTCGCCACGCTTGAACGTGATGCATCGGCTGCTGAGGAAGAGTCGGTTGCCGCTATCGTTCCCAAGGAGCGCAATCTGTTCTCACGCAAGGCAATCCGCACAGCCGCTTCGGTTGCAGTGCTGTTGGGCCTTGGAGTGTTGCTCTCAACACCGATTATTGTAGACCGCGAACAGCAGTCCATGGCAAGCATGGCACCAGCATTAACTGCACCTCAGCCCCAACAGCTGGGCGTAACAGTGGAGCAGGGTGTATCATCACAGGGCATAACAACAGTTACCGCTAATCCTACGATTGCGAGTGTCGGTAACGAATCAGGACATTATTACATGGTGATAGCCACCTTGCGCGACCAGCATGAGTTGGACGCGTTCAAGAACGCCAACCCTTCGTTGGCGCCCTACATGAAAATCCTGAAGTACAAGGCGTTTATGTGTGTGTATGTGGCCCGCAGTGACGACTATGACCAGTTAATGGGTTTGCGCAACGAGCTGCCTGAGCACTTGCGTGATGTTTGGATTTACAACTGATGCAGGAATCATCAGGCAAGTGTAACGCTTGCCGCGAAGCATGATTAACAGTGCATCGTTCTTTTCAATGATAGAGAGCACGTCATCCCGCGGGATGACGTGCTTTTTCATGCGTTCATCGGTAAACTGGAGTGCGATGCCGTTATCATTGACATGGGCTGTTTTCTCCATGATGGACCAGCGAGCCTCGGGCGAGAAACCGTAATAGAAGTAGAGCAGGGCAAGCACCATGGGCAACATGATGAACAAGATCATCATGGCCACAATAATGAACCGCACATCGATAAAAATGGCCAACACGCCACATATGGCCACGGGCAATACCATCCACAGCCAGTTGTCGGCAAGAAACATGGTGCACAAGTGCCTCATGTAACAGCCTGATGTGACACTGCAGTTCTCGATGGTCACTTCTTCTTTCCCTTCTTGCTCTTGTTGTAGATGGCACGGCGACGGGCGATTTCCTCGTAGCCGCGTTTGTAGGCTTGGCGGTTCTTTAGGGCCAGTGTCTGGCAATAGCCGGTACCCTCGTTGTTATAGAGCTTGGATAGATTCAGATATTGTTTGCCGTTGCCGCGCACAACAGGGAATACTTCGGCCTTGCGCTTGTTCACTTTGTCGCACTGCACCGAGTGGTTGTCGGCGGTAGTGCCCGTCAGTTCAGGGGCAACGCCATCTTCGCCAACCCACACAGCATAAACCTCGGCACAGGGGGGATAACCCAGTGCAATCCACATTGTGGTCAACAGCGGACTCTCGCCGGGGATGATGCCTTCAATGACAACGCTTGCCGTAGAGATGCGTCTCGGGATGAAATCCTGGTCAACAATCCAGTTGTCGCCGCTGCGCGTGAAGTCTTTTCCCAACAATGAGTTGTAGAATGTGCGGGAGAGTTCCTCGGTAAACACTGCCGGGGTGATGTCCTGGGCTGCGATGTGCGGAGCCAGCAGGTTCTTCTCGTTTTTCTCACGCACGTATCCCATGCCCTTGTCCTTCGCACCGCTATAGGAGTAGTTCGTGCGTGTGAGGATACCTTCAGGGGCATCGGCAAGGTCAAATTTCACATATTTAAAATTGCCGGTCTCGAAATAGGCTCCGTTGCCGGCTGCATCGATAACGCCGAAGTTGGCCTCCACGCCCAGCGGTTTGGGCAAGGTTTTCAGCAGATTTTCGAAGTCGTCCACGGTTTTGCAGCGTTCCAAGGCATAGCGCATCAATTCTCCCTCACGGTCCATGTTCTTCACGCCGTCGTTGCCGTTCAGATTGTAGGAAGCCGTGTTCATGATGGCGAAGCCGGCCTCGTTAAATCCCATCCATGCTGCAGTATCCTGCAGGTCTCGGGCATCGAACAGGGCGACAAACTCCATCAGCCCGTCATGGGCCTTGATACGCTCCACGCGGTTATTCAGGTCGTTGGTATCGCGGTTTTTCCACATCAGTGGCCTGCCGTTGGCCGTCAGCTTTCCGCTCACGATAGCCGATGTGCAGGCATCCACGGCCAGCACGACTGCCAAAACGGCTACCAAGGCCATCAATATCCTCTTTCTCATATTGTTGCGGTTCTAAATGATTGACAAAAACATATTCTTAACAAATCGCTCTAAATGGGCTATTTGCGCACGTAATGTGGCATCTCTTGCGGAATGACCATCGAGATTTCCACCATGCCGCACACCTTGCCCTCGCGCCGCCAGGGCGTTTGGTAAATCATCTTCTTGACACCCTGTTTGTCAATGGTGTAGCAGTTGACGGTGTCGGTAGCGATCATGTGGCGGATTTTCTCCTGTGATTTCTCGCTATGGCAGGGCATCAGATTCTGGCCCAACATGGTGCGGCCGTCTTTGTCAAACGTGGCGCGTGAGCGTTCGTTCATGAAGATCACTTTGCCCTCCAGGTCGCACACGGTGATGGCGCAATGAGTGCCTTCGGCCCAGGCTAATGCCTCATTGATGATATCTTTTTCGTTCATGGAAGTTGGTTTTTACTTGTTATTGACAACATTAACAGGTTTACCGTCGAGATAAGCAGCGACGTTGCTGGTGATGACATCCATCAGGCGAGTGCGGGCCTCGAAGCTCGTCCAGCCGATGTGGGGCGTGAGGTAGCAGTTGCGGGCCGTGAGCAAGGGGTGGTCGGCAGCAGGCGGTTCAACCGAGGTGCAGTCCACTGCGGCGGCATACAGGTGTCCGCTGTTCAGGGCATCGGCCAGGTCTTGCTCAACAATCAGGGCACCGCGTGCCATATTGAGCACGATGGATCCCTGTTTCATCATTGCCAGGCCCTCGGCATTGATCATGCCGGTGGTGTTGGCATTGAGCGGGCAGTGCATGGTGAGCACATCGCTGGTGCGCAGCAGGTGCTCCAGATTGTCAGCCTTGATGATGCCTTCGGGCAATTGGTCGGGACTCTTGCTGGTATAGGCCATCACGCGCATGTTCATCGCCAGTGCCATGCGTGCCACTGCGCTGCCTATGTTGCCCAGTCCCACGATACCCATCTGCTTGCCGGCCAACTCGATCAGGGGCGTATTGAAGTAAGCGTAGCTGCCGCAGTTGGTCCACTTCAGGTCGCGGGCCTCGTCGGTATAATGCTGGGGCTGCCAGCAGATGTTCAACAGGTGGGCGATAGTGAGTTGGGCCACGCTGTCGGTGCTGTAAGCGGGCACGTTGGTCACCACGATGCCGCGGCGGGTAGCTTCGGCAACATCAGCGACGTTAAAACCAGTCGCCATCACGCCGATGTACTTCAATTCGGGCAATTGAGCGATGGTTGCAGCGTCGATGGGTACCTTGTTGGTCAACACCATCTCGGCGTCACGACAACGCTCCACAACAGTGTCGGCAGTGCCAAAGTCATAAATGTCACAAGGGGCCAGTGCTTGCATGGGTTCCCACGAGAGGTCGCCGGGGTTGCCGGCATATCCATCAAGGATAACGATTTTTCTCATAATGATAATGTTGTTTATCGGTTAATTTGGTGGACAAAATTAAACGAAAAATGCCAAATGACAAAAAATATCACTAAATTTGCACACTGATAAACAAAAGGTAGTTGGCAATGGATAATAAAAAGTTGGTAGAGACTGTTGCTGCCAATCTGGGTCGTTCGACCGAGGATGTCGGTAAACTGCTTGATTCATTGGCGGGAGTGTTGAGCACCCGCTGTGGCGAGATGGATACTGTGGTCATACCGAGTTTCGGGGCTTTTGAGCCCAAGAAGCGTAACGAGCGTGTGATGCTTCACCCCAGCACGGGCCGTCGCATGCTGGTGCCGCCACGTGTAGTGCTTTCCTTCAAAATCAGTCAAGTCTTGAAGGCTAAACTCAAATAACGCATTAGGAGGAAAGGAAAGCCGATGAACAGTAAAATTACACTCGTTGAACTCGCTCGCCTGATGGCCGAATCGACATCGACCACCAGCCGCATGTGTGAACTCTTCCTGCGCGAATTGTTCACTACCGTATCACAGGCCCTCATCGATGGTGAGAACGTCAAGATTAAGGGGATTGGCACCTTCAAGGTGACTCCAGTGAAGCCCCGCAAGAGCGTCAATGTAACCACTGGCGACCCGATGGAGATCAAAGGGTATAACAAGGTGACGTTCACTCCTGACAAAAAGCTTGCCGAGGCCGTGAATCAGCCTTTTGCCCAATTCGAGACTGTGTTTATCAATGATGCGGTGAGCGATGAAAAACTCGCTGAGATTGATGCCCGCTATCCTTCGGCATTCGATGAGAATAAAGAGAATCCGACTCCATCCGCCCCATCTGAAGAGATAGAACAGAACGTTAGTGCTCCAGAACCCGAACCCACTCCCGTGCCCGAGCCTGAACCAGAACCTGTTGTGGAACCCGAATCACCCATTGCTTCAGAGCCAGAACCTGAGCCTGTGACCGATGAAGAACCGGTAGGCCGTAGGGCACTTGCCGCATTCGGAGTTCCCATGGGCCCAGAACCGGAACCTGAGCCTGAGCCGATTAAGCCCTCTGCCATTGAAGCCATGAAGGAGCCAGAACAAACGCCTGTAGCTTCACCCCAGGCCGTTGTGCCCGATAGCCGTCCTGCCAATGAGCCCGACGATGAAGAGGAAGAAGATGATTTCTATCGTCCGGCCCCCCGTAATGCCTACACTCCCACCCAGGAGCAGATATCGAAATATCATGCTGGCAAGAAAAGGAGATGGCTGTGGCTACTGCCGGCCCTGTTGCTGGTGGGCGTGCTCTGCTGGCTGTTTACCCGTGGCGGCGGCAAGGCTGACGATAGCAGCGAAAATGTTATTCCCGAGGCCGATACCGTCGTTGCCGAAGTTGCCGAGCCGGCCGTGATTACCGATACCGTGACCACTCAGATTGTGCTGAGTACCTTGTCTGACAAGTACTATGGCAGTCCGTGGTTCTGGGTCTATATCTACGAGGAAAACAAGTCCTTCATCAATGATCCCGACAATGTGCCTCCCGGAACCGCTGTCGTGATTCCTCCCGCCGAGAAATATGGCATTGACGCCAATGACCCGGCAAGCCTGAAGAAGGCTCAGCGCCGCTCGTGGGAAATCCTCACACAAGGCAAACGATGAACCTTGTGCGTGGCCAAATTACGCATTGATTTCAGTGGCTTATTAGCCGACAGATTATCTGTTTAGAGACGCAAGATTTTGCGTCTCTACATGTTTAATCGGTTGATTTTCAGTATTTTGTGGAAATCACGTCACTTTAGAAAAAGTGACGGTAAGGTGGCGCTGTTATAAGCGCTGTCCATGAGACGTGCGCATTGGCTAGCGATTAGGTGACCGTCATCGTAGTAATAGCGCAGGTCAGAGCCCATCTTGGCATCGTGGCTGTAGTCGTGGACCCGTTCTATGCCAAAAATATGTCTCAGTGTATAGAGATCGCTGTTGCTGATAGGCTCCCAAGCGTAGTGCGGCGGGATGATGATCTGGTAATCAGTATTATGGCGTTTTAGCGCACTAGCGATGCCGGTGAGGAGCTCGTGGACAGCAGGAGTGATCTTGTCATAGAAGGGCATCTTCCTCATGGGCTGGTCGTAACGCGCCAGATGCTCGGGGGTGAAAAACTCATCAGGGTTGACGGCGATGATGGAATCGGCCCAACGGTAATAGCTCTCGTTGATGGGTTCGATGCGGTCGGGGATGTCGGTTGTGGCATAGCCCTTGTCCAGCACGAGTTGAGTGGTGGCTGGCGAGGGCCACAGGGTGTAGGCGACCAGTTCGGGATGCCTGAAAGCATTGAAATAGAGTTGATGGAACTTCCACCATGATACGTTGGGCGCGGTGAGCGGATGCTGCACGTAGAGCACATCGTTGTCGAGCGGCATGCGCTTGAGCATCTCGTCCTCCATGACGATGAGGGCATGCTTGACGGTCACGCCGCAACGTTCCAGATAATTGAGCTTGTTGAGAATGCCATGCAATGTCTCACGCGATGCATTGAAGTGAAACGGGCTGGCATCGGCGGGCAAGTGGGTCGCCCAGTCCTTAATGCGATAGTACCCCGATAGCGAGGAACCGAAGATGAAAGAGTCAAAATGCCGTGAGGGCTCAAAAAAGCGGAACGCCTCGGTGGAGACATAGCAGGTGTTGACCGTGAGCTGGACGCTGTCGGTGGATGCCGGCGCGTTGCCGTCATAGGGGCGCAACACATGGAAAGGATCCTTGACGACGTACAAGCCTACCAGCAATACAACTGGCAGCAATGCCAGCAGGCTGAGCAGGACAAATCGTTTCAGACCCTGTTTGCGCATGGGTTCGGAATGATGTCAATAGCGGTTGATGACCTCGGCGATGGCGCGTGAATCATCGGGCGTGATGGGGTGGGCGATGGGCAGTGAGACGATTTCGTCGGCCAGTCGCTCGGTCACGGGCAGTGGCGCATGCTCCAGACCGATGTAACAAGGTTGCCTGTGGGGAGGTGTGGCATAGTGGATATCGGTGCCGATGCCATGCTCGTCCAGATAGGCGCGGAAGCTGTCCCGACCCTCGACGCGCACCACATACTGGTGCCACGTCTGCTTGACGTCTTTAAAGATGCAGGGAACCGTCACGCGCGGATTGTCGATGCTGTCGCGGTAGGCACGTGCCACGGCGTCGCGTGTGGCATTCTCGTGCTCAAGGTGTTGCAGCTTGACGCGCAACATGGCAGCCTGTATCTCGTCCAGGCGGCAGTTGTAGCCCATATAGATGTTGTGATAACGGCGGTCAGAGCCATAGTTGGCCAGCGCTTTGACGGTAGCGGCCAGCGTGTCGTCGTTGGTGACCACGGCGCCGCCGTCGCCCAGGGCTCCCAGATTCTTGGTGGGGTAGAAACTGATGCCTGCGGCATCGCCAAGTCCGCCGGTGACGAAAGTGCCGTTCAGCCCGGCTGTATCGCTCATTGCGCCGATGGCCTGGGCATTGTCCTCGATGATGCGCAAGTCGTGCTCACGGGCGACGCGCATGAGCTCGTTGTCCCAACAAGGGGTACCATACAGGTGCACGGGCATGATCGCGCGAGTGTGTTCGGTAATCAGGCCATCGAGCAGACCGGAATCCATGTTCATCGTGTCCTCCCTGATGTCGCACAGCACAGGCCTCAGCCCGTTGTCGCTGATGGCGAGCACGCTGGCTACATAGGTGTTTGCCGGCACGATGACTTCGTCGCCGTCGTGCATGATACCCATCTCTTTGTAGGCGCGCAGGATCAGTCGCAGGGCGTCGAGCCCGTTGCTCACTGCCACACAGTGCCGGGCTTGGCACAGTTGCGCGATTTCCTCTTCGAGCAGCTCGGTTTGCGTGCCGTGCAGGTAACGTCCGCTCTCAATCACATCACATGCGGCAGCCTTGAGGCCATCCATCAAGGGCGCATTGGATAAAGCCAGGTTCAGGAAAGGGTATTTCTTCATGCTCCTTCAGGGGTGGTTATTCGTCCTTTTTATTCAGTTTCAGATTCAGGAAATCTTCATATTCCCTCACATAGTCGTTCTCATCGAAGTGATGTGATGCCAATGCCAGGCATACCGAGCCCGACGAGAAGTTTTGCAGCGTTCGCCAGATGCCGGGAACAACCAACAGTCCCTGGTAGGGGCGGTTGAGGGTGAACGTGCGTTTGTCAGTGCCGTCATCGACCGTCACGTCAAAGCTGCCGCTGATGGCGATGATGAACTCGTGGCACGTGTAGTGGCTGTGGCCGCCTCGCTCGGCTCCGCCTGGCACATCATAGATATAGAATGTGCGCTGGAGGTCAAACGGCAGTTCCACGCCATTGTTGATGGCGGTGAGGTTGCCGTTGGCATGCTGGTGGCGGTCTAGGGTAATGATGCGGCAGTCGCTGATGTGTGACTGGTTGTGGATTTTGATTTTGTCAATACTATCCATGACGTGTAATACTATTCTTTGTCGTTTGCCAGTTTTACAAATTGCTCAAAGTCGGTGATATAGTCGCTTTCGTCATAGGCGGTGCTGGAAAGTACCAGCGCCACCGAGTTGGTGGAGAAATTGTTGATGTGCCGCCATGTCATGCGGGGAATGAAAAGACCGATTTGAGGTCGCGACAGGTGAAACGTGCGTTCCTCGTTGCCGGTGTTGACCACCACGTCAAAGCTGCCGCTCAAGGCCACCACCAGTTCCTCCTGATGGTGGAAAGCGTGTCCGTCGCGCCACATGCCGCTGGGCACGTCATAGATCCAGTAGTTGCGCTGCACCACGAACGGCACATGCTTGCCGCTCTCGATAAACGTGAGGTTGCCGCGCGGGTCATTGATTTTGGGCAACTCGATCAGGCGTGGTCTCTTGATGTCGTCAGCGTCCATGTTGCTGGGCAATCTTGATGAGGTATTGTCCGTAGTGGTTCTTCTTCATGGGCTCGGCCAGTGCCAACAGTTGCTGGGCATCGATCCATCCCTTGCGGAAGGCGATTTCCTCGAGTGCCGCTACCTGCACGCCTTGCATGTTCACGATGGTGCCGATGAAGTTGGAGGCATCGGACATCGACTCGCTGGTGCCCGTGTCGAGCCACGCGAAGCCGCGGCCCAGCGTCTGCACGTGAACGCGGTCCTGCGCCAGGTAGTGCTGGTTCACTGTCGTGATCTCCAGCTCACCGCGTGCGCTGGGCTTGATGCCCTTGGCGATCTGTACCACGTCGTTGGGATAGAAATACAGTCCCGTCACGGCATAATTGCTCTTGGGGTGCTCGGGCTTCTCTTCCAGGCTTGTGGCCTTGCCGTTCTCGTCGAAGGCCACCACGCCAAAGCGGTTGGGGTCCTTGACGGCATAGGCCCAAAGGGTGCACACGTCTTCGCGCTTGGTGCGCTCCACGGCATCCAGCAGCATGCTGGTGAAGCTCTGCCCATAGAAGATGTTGTCACCCAGCACGAGGCACACGTCGTCCTTGCCGACAAACTCCTCGCCGATGATAAATGCCTGGGCCAGCCCCTCAGGTCGCGGCTGCTCGGCATACTCAAAACGCACGCCGATGTCCTTGCCGTCGCCCAGCAGCCTGCGGAACATGGGCAGGTCCTGGGGCGTGGAGATGATGAGAATCTCACGGATTCCCGCCAGCATCAGCACCGAGATGGGGTAATACACCATGGGCTTGTCATAGATGGGTATCAGTTGCTTGGAGATGCCTTTGGTCACGGGATAAAGCCGTGTGCCTGAGCCTCCTGCCAGTACGATTCCTTTCATAATGCCTTCTTTTTATTTTTGGGTTTTTATTGTTTTCGTTGAGTTTTGAATGGCGAAGATACTAAGTTTTTCACAACACACCAAGTCTTGGGCGTTAAATTTGGTCATCATCGGCATTTGTGCCGGTCATTCTATTGCCGCAGAATGGACGTTGCAGATTATAAGTTACGGTAGGATTCTGGCAAAATATCGTACGTTTTTCAGCCAAAAGTGTCAAAAATTCTAAATAGGGCAGAGTATTTTGAAAATTTGTTAGGTTTCTATGATGTGGGCATGACAAATTTGCAGTACTTTTGTGGCCGTAAAAGAGATTGTTTAATCGTTTATACAAACCAATAAATATAAGTACAATGACTGACAATAAGAGTTATTTGGAGCAGATGAGGCTGACCTATCGGCCCAAGTTGCCCGTTACGCTCAGGTGCCCGGTGCGCGCCGTCGAAGGTGAACCCACGCAATCGGTGGCCGACCAAGAAGCCATCAAGGCGCTGTTTCCCTGCACTTACGGTATGCCTGAATTGACCTTTGAACGCGACGACTCGGCAATGCCGCCTGAGAAGCCCTTCAACGTGGGTGTCATCCTCAGTGGCGGCCAGGCTCCTGGCGGACATAATGTGATTTGCGGCCTCTATGATGGTATTAAGGCCTTGAATAAGTATTGCCGCCTGTTCGGTTTCCAGGGTGGTCCCAACGGACTGGTCAAGCACCGCTACATTGAGATTACCGGTGACCTGATTGAGCAGTACCGCAACACCGGTGGCTTCGACCTCATCGGTTCTGGCCGCACCAAGCTGGAGAAGCCCGAGCAGTTCGAGGCCGGCCTCCAGATCCTGCGTGAGCTCAAAATCACTGCTGTGGTGATCATTGGTGGTGACGACAGCAATACCAATGCCGCTGTACTGGCCGAGTATTACAAGGCACATGACGCAGGCATCCAGGTGATTGGCGTGCCCAAGACCATCGACGGTGACCTGAAGAACGAGCACATCGAGATTTCCTTCGGTTTTGACACCGCAACCAAGGTTTACAGCGAACTCATCGGTAACGTTGCCCGCGACTGTAACTCTGCCAAGAAATACTGGCACTTCATGAAGCTGATGGGACGCTCGGCGTCGCACATCGCTCTGGAGTGCGCCCTGCAGACCCGCCCCAACTACTGCATCATCAGTGAGGAGGTTGAGGCTCGCAACATGACCTTGCGCGATATCGCCGAGGAAATTGCCGACATCGTTTCCAAGCGTCACGATATGGGCATGGACTATGGCACCGTCCTCGTTCCTGAGGGTATTGTCGAGTTCGTTCCCACGATGAAGAAGCTTATCGCCGAGCTCAACGAGATGCTCACCAAGTTCCCCGAGATTTCCGAACTGCGTGATGAGGCTCAGGACAACTTCGTTCGCGAGCACCTCAGCGAGGAGAACCGCCTGGTCTATGACTCTCTGCCCGACGACGTGGCCCGTCAGCTGGCATTGGACCGCGACGAGCACGGCAACGTGATGGTATCGCAGATCGAGAGTGAGCGTCTGCTCAGCCGCATGGTGGCCCATGTCCTTGACGTGCGTTACGAGGCTGGCGAGATTGAGCGCATCAAGTTCAAGACTCAGCACCACTTCTTCGGCTATGAGGGCCGCTGCTCGTTCCCGTCGAACTTCGACGCCGACTACTGCTACTCGCTGGGTTACAATGCGTCGCACCTCATCTTTGTCGGTGCTACCGGTTACATGTCGGCTATCACCCACCTGGGCCGCAAGGCTCAAGACTGGGTAGCCTGTGGCGTGCCCATCACCATGATGATGAACATGGAGCGCCGTTCCGGTCAGGACAAGCCCGTGATCCGCAAGGCCCTGGTCGATCTCGAGGGTGCACCGTTCAGGCACTTTGTCGAGAATCGCGAACAGTGGGCGCTGGAGACTTGCTACATCTATCCCGGACCGATCCAGTTCTTTGGTCCCGAGGAATTGTGTGACAAGACTACCTACACGCTCTTCTTTGAGCAGTTCGGTAAGTAATTGCTTCGCAAGGCCCGTTAAACGTTGGCTTATCGTCGAAGGGCGTCCCCGCCACAAGACTTTAAGTATAAATTTAACTTCTAAACAGCTTGCTCCCCGTCCCTGGTGTTCAGGAGGCGGGGTATTTTTTTGCTGTAGACGTTAAGAATACCTGGGAAGTGAACTTATTTGTCGGTTGTCTCCTTGCGATATTCAGCCAACTGTTGTGAATAGAGGGCAAAGAAGTCTTTGTTCAGAGCGATAGAGATTCTCATCAGCAGGTCGCTGCTGATGGCGCTGCGCAAAAAGATATTGTAAATGTTGGTGCGGTTACAGCCCAGCTCATGTGAGAGCCATAACACACTTCGTCCTTGCGCATCCAGTTCGTTGCGGATTTCTTCTCCAATATGAATGTACATTTTTCCCATTGATGTTTTGTTTTTTCCTAATTATATGATGTGACAAAGTTAGTATAAGGAATGGAATTGTACTAGTAATAATTAATATTCATCTTGTATTTAAGTATATTTAACAGTTTGCGGCCTTGGTCAGTATGGCGTCAGGCGAATAGCGGTTTCGGTATGCAATAAACCGGCATTGCCCTGCGTTATCATCCATAGATATGATAGAATAACTTAGCAAGAATCAAGAATATGTTTTCAGGAATTGTAGAGGAAGCGGCTCGAGTGGTCGCCCTGCGTAAGGACGGTGGTAACCTGCACATTACGTTAAAGTGCAGTTTTACCGATGAATTGAAAATCGACCAGAGCGTGTCGCACAACGGCGTTTGCCTGACGGTGGTGGAACTGCCTGGTGACGGCACCTATACGGTAACGGCCATTCAGGAGACGCTTGACCGCAGTAACCTGGGCCTGCTGCAGGTGGGCGATGAGGTGAACGTGGAGCGTTCAATGCTCATCCAGGGCCGCCTGGACGGGCACATCGTCCAGGGCCATGTGGACCAGACAGCTGTGTGCACGGCCGTTGAGGAGGTGGATGGCAGCCATTATTTCACCTTCAAATATGAAGTGGCACCCGAGATGGCACGCAAGGGCTATGTCACTGTCGAGAAGGGCAGTGTGACCGTCAATGGCGTGTCGCTCACCGTGTGCAACAGTGAACGCGACAGCTTCCAGGTCGCCATCATCCCCTATACCCGCGAGATTACCAATTTCCACTGCATCGAGGTGGGCACTGTGGTCAATCTCGAGTTTGACATCATCGGCAAATACCTGGCCCGCCTGATGGAATTTGCCATTTGACGTGTAGCGCATGAAGAAGATAGGCATCATCAGTGACACGCACGCGTGGTGGGACGACCGCTACGCGCAGCACTTTGCCGACTGTGACGAGGTGTGGCATGCCGGCGACATCGGCAGCGACGAGCTGGCCGACAGGCTGGAAGCCATCGCGCCGGTGTTCCGTGCCGTGTGCGGCAATGTGGACGGGGCGAGCCTGCGCCGCCGTTACAAGGAAATGGAGACCTTTGAGGTCGAGGGCGTGAAGGTGGTGATGACGCACATTGGCGGTTATCCGGGCAAGTATGCGCCAGGCATCCGTCAGCGGCTGGAACTGTCGCGTCCCAAGCTGTTCGTGTGCGGTCACAGCCACATTCTCAAGGTGATGCCCGACCGTGCGCTGGGCTGCCTTGTTGTCAATCCCGGTGCTGCAGGTGTGCAGGGCTGGCAGGTGGTGCGCACACTGGTCACCCTGACATTGGACCAGGGCAACATTACTCATGCACAAGTCATTGAATTAGCGAAATGAAAAAGACATTATATATAGTATTGCTGGCAATCATCGCCTCGTTGACGATGACGTCGTGCCACAGCAGCGAGAAAAACTACCGTGAAGCCTATGAGAAGGCGATGGAACGCCGCAAAACGGGAATCGGTGCCGAGACCTACGCCAAGATTGAGGCCGAGCGCCAGCGCTATACGCATGTGATTAACGGTGACAGCGTCAGGATGGTGTACATGAACGCCAATGTCGCTATCGACTCGACCGACGTGCCCAAGCCCTATAACGTCATCGTGGCCACGTTCACCCAGCGCATCAACGCCAAGAGCTACCGCGACCGCCTGCGTGAGGAGTGCGGCTTTGCGGGCAGCTACGTCCTGTTCGGCGGCCCTGACAAGCTGTACTATGTGGTCCTGGAAGGTTATGACGACAGGGAATCGGCTGCGGCGATGCTGCGTGATCTGGACAAGAAGGTGGCGATGAAGATTCTGGAGCCGCTGCCGTGGATCCTGTGCAAGCTGTAACCGTGGTTTCCGCAGTCACTTTTTTGCTGCCCGTTTTGTCTGAATTGAGATAAAATGTGGCAGCTATTGTTGTGGGATAGGATTTATTGTGTAATTTTGTGGGTAGAATTAAAAGTTATTGAATGATCGAACGGCACATTATTATTGACAACGTGGATCCCGTGACCTTCTACGGGGTGAATAACAGTAACATACAACTTATCCGCAACTTGTTCCCTAAACTGCGCATGGCAGCCCGTGGCAGTGTCATCACCGTGATTGGTGACGATGCCGAGACCTCCGACTTTGAGCAGAAAATCCACACGCTGGCCGACTATTGCGCTACCTACAACACCCTGCCCGAGGATGTCATCATCGACACCATCAAGGGGGCTCCTCCCAAGCAGCTCAAGATGGACGACGTCATCGTCTATGGCGTGAACGGCAAGCCCATCAGTGGGCGCACGCCCAATCAGCAACTGTTGGTCAAGACGTTCATGCACAACGACTTGACGTTTGCCCTAGGCCCCGCGGGAACAGGAAAGACCTATCTGGCGGTGGCCCTTGCCGTGAGGGCACTCAAGAACCGCGAGATCCGCAAGATCATCCTCTCGCGCCCCGCTGTCGAGGCCGGTGAGAAGCTGGGTTTCCTGCCCGGCGACATGAAGGACAAAATCGACCCCTACCTGCAGCCGCTTTATGACGCGCTCGAGGACATGATACCGCAGGCCAAGCTCAAGGAATACATGGAGAACAACGTCATCCAGATTGCGCCGCTGGCATTCATGCGCGGCCGCACGTTGAATGACGCCATTATCGTACTCGACGAGGCACAGAATACCACCACCCACCAGATCAAGATGTTCCTGACCCGATTGGGCATGGGCTCCAAAATGATTGTCACGGGCGACACCACGCAGATCGACCTGCCGCGCAGCGTGACCTCAGGCCTGATTCACGCCCTGCGTGTGCTCGACGGCGTGAAAGGCATCGGCAAGGTGGAATTTGAGAAAAAGGACATCGTGCGCCACCAGCTGGTGCAGCGCATCGTCGAGGCCTACGAGCGTTTCCAGGAAGAGAACAAACTCTATAATGCCGAGCGTCGCGAGGGACGCGACGACTACAGGCTGCAGGACAACCAGGCATGACCGGCGACAACGGCAATAGGGTAGAGCAGGTCACCCCATACGGCACGCACGAGACGGCCAAGACCGAGCAGGTGAGGCAGATGTTTGACAGCATTGCCCCGGCCTATGACTTCATGAACCGCGCCATGACCATGGGTATCGACATCTGGTGGCGTCGACTGGCCGTCAAGCGGTTGAAACGCTTGAAACCGCAGCACATCCTCGATGTGGCGACGGGAACGGGAGACTTTGCCATCCAGTTGCACGAGTCGTTGCAGCCGCAGCACATCACGGGCATTGACCTGTCACAGGGGATGCTCGACGAGGCTCGGCGCAAAATTCAGGGAAAAGGACTGGAGAGCGCAATCAGCTTTGAACAGGGCGATTGCATGGCGCTGCCCATGGCCGACGGGTCGTTTGACGCCGTGACGGTGGCCTTCGGGGTGCGCAACTTTGAGCATCTGCAACAGGGCTACCAGGAAATGGCACGAGTGCTCAAGCCCGGCGGCATGCTATGCGTGCTGGAATTGTCCACACCCCGCCAACGGTTCATCCGCTGGTTCTATGACCTGTACACCCTGCACATCATTCCATGGATCGGATCCATGAAAAGCGGCGACAAGAGCGCATACCGCTACCTGCCGCAAAGCATCGCTGCGGTCCCTCAGGGCGACGACATGCTGCAGCTGATGCGCAATGCCGGCTTGCGTGAGGCCACGTTCAAGCGGCTCACGCTGGGCGTGTGCACCATCTACACTGCTGTAAAATAGCTGTTTCTGTTATTCTTTCTCTCTAGATCTAGATAGTCTAGAAGCTCTAGATTTTCTAGATAATCAAGGCTCGTACTGGTAGCCCAAGTCCTCGATGCAGTCGATGATGAGCTGGTCGGGGATGGAACCCTCGACCAGAGCGGTACCTTTGGCGAGATCTACGGTTACTTTTTCCACTCCGGGCAGTGCGGCGAGGCCTTTCTCGACGTTGGCTTTGCAGTGGGCACACATCATGCCCTTGACTTTGAATTCTTTCATTGTTGCGGTTTTATTACGTTTGATTTGATAAGATTTCCAGTATTTCGCCCCCAGGGCCACAATAATCATGCCAATCAGGGCAACGCTGCACACGGTGTTGAGCCACGAGGCTCCGTGCATGCCGTGGTGCATCATGTGGCAGGGTAGGGCATTGATGAACGTCTCGCGCAGGCCTGGCAAGTAGTCCACCAGCACGCCGAAGCCGATGGCGCCGCCGATGATGGACAGCAGGTAGATGATGGTCGCCTTGCGCCCGAAGGTATTGTTCACGACAAACATCGACGCCATGTTGGCGGCAGGACCGGCCATGAGCAGCACCAGTGCGCAACCGGGCGACATGCCCTTGAGCATGAGGGCAGCTGCAATGGGGATAGAACCCGTGGCGCACACATACATGGGCACCGCCACCAGCACGATGATGAACATGTTGAGCAACGGCCAGCGGGCATAGGTCGAGAAAAAGTCGTCGGGCAGCAACACGGTAATCAACGTGGCTACCACCAAGCCGATGAGCAGCCAGCGACCGATGCTCTGCATCATGTCAAAGAAGCCGTATTTGAAGGTTTCCGCAACCTTGTTCCAAAAACCCTTGGGCAACTCGCTGAACTCGTAGTTGGCCTCGCTCTCCACATCGCCGAGGGCGCCTTTACGTTCCCAATGGCCGACGGCAAGGCCGCCGATGAGCGAGGTCACCAGCGCTGCAACGGGCCGCAGGATGGCAAAGGGCAAGCCCATCATCGAGTAGGTGGCCGCGATGCTGTCCACACCCGTCTGGGGCGTAGCGATGAGGAACGACGTGGATGCGGCCCGCGAGGCGCCGCTGCGCCGCAGTGCTACCGCTGTGGGCAGCACGCCACAGGAACATAGCGGCAACGGAATGCCGAATGCTGCCGCCGTCGCTACCGACCGCAGCCCAGTCCCAGCCAGATAACGGCTATAGATAGCCGACGGCACAAAGGCATGCAGTACACCGGCAATCAGGAAACCCAGCAGCAGGTAGGGCGACATGCCGTTCAACATCGACACAAATGCGTTTACATAGTCCATCATAACGATTGCAAAATTACCAATAATCTCGAATAAACTGAGGCCAGCCCATACAAAATAATGCAGTTTTTTTATAATTTAAGTCCAAACTGTTGCCCTGTTCGTTTTTTATGTCTAATTTTACCCCACAAGAAACAAAACGACCATCAATTATGGATATCAGACTACCAAAACGGATGGACGGCCATCAGCCTGACGTGCTGATCGAGTCCAGGCAGATTACCATCATCGGTACCAATGGCGCGGGCAAGAGCCGCTTTTGCTCGGCTCTGGTCGATGAACTGGGAGACAAGGCTTACCGCATCTCGGCCCTTAAAGCCCTGTTCCCGTCGCCTGTCAGCGCCAAGCCGTTGCCCGGCTCGATTGACGACCTGTTCAACCGCATGAATGAGGCGAATCCGCAGGTCAAAAACATTGCCGAGACCGAGTTTGACAAGCTGTTCTATGTCATGCTCAACGATGAGGTGCGTGAGTTGATGAACTTTAAGGCCCACAAGCTCATGGGTGAGCAGATGGAGTTCCCCAAGACCAAACTCGACATCACCGTCAAGAAATGGCAGGAAGTGTTTCCCAAGAACAAGGTGCTGCGCGAGAACGGCAAGCTGATGTTTACCAGCATGGGCTATGAGGACAAATACCCGCTCATGGGATTGAGCGATGGCGAGAAATCGGTGCTGTACTACATCGGCGCTGTGCTCTACGCCATGCCCGATGCTGCCATCCTGGTCGATGACCCCGAGACGTTTATCCACAGCAGCATCATGCGCACCCTGTGGAACGTGCTGGAGCAGATGCGCCCCGATTGCACTTTCATCTATAACACCCACGATGTGTCGTTTGCCAGCTCGCGCATCGACAACCAGTGCGTGTGGGTGAGGGAGTTTGATCCCGAGTCGATGGCGTGGGACTATGAGGTGATGACCAGCAGCCGCGATCTGGACAATGCGTTGCTCGACCTGCTGGGCAGCCGCAAGCCCGTCCTGTTTATCGAGGGCGACGACAAGCACAGCATCGATTCCCGCCTCTATCCCTTGATTTTCCCCGAGTACACCATCAAGCCGCTGGGCAGCTGCAACAAGGTCATCGAGACGGTGCGCTCATTTGGCGACCTGCAGAGCTTCCATCAGCTGGAAAGTTGCGGTATCGTGGATCGTGACCGTCGCAGCGAGCAGGAGGTGGAATACCTGCGCAAGAAGAATATCCTGGTCCCCGATGTCGCCGAGGTGGAGAACCTCTTTATGCTCGAGGGCGTCATCCGTGCGGTGGCACTCCACAAGCACCGCAACCCCGACATCGTTTTCCCCAAGGTGAAAAAGCGCGTAGTCCTCATGTTTACCAAGGAACTCAAGCAGCAGGCCCTGCAGCACGTGCGGCATCGCGTGAAACGTGACGTGGAAATGCGCATCGACATGAAATTCACCAGCATCAATGCCCTGGAAAACCACATGGTGGAGCTGGTGAGCGAAATCAATCCGCGTGGACTGTATGACCAGTTGTGCCGCGAGTTCCACATCTATGAGGACAATAACGACTATGCCAGCATCCTGCGAGTGTATAACCAGAAACAGATGCTCAACGACAGCAACGTCGCCACCCTGTGCGGCTTCAAGAGCAAGGACGACTACATCCGTGGTGTGCTCAACATCCTCAAGGGCAACAGCAACTATGCCAATGACATACGCCACGCCATCAAGGCCTGCTTCGGCCTCGAGGAAGCAACAGAAAATGAACAACCTGCAACTTAATACCTCGCGTGAAAGATAACAAGGAAGCGACATTGGCACTGGGTACCCAGCCGGTGGGCAGACTGCTGTGGCAGTATGCCCTGCCGGGCGTGATAGCGATGACGGCGTCGTCGCTCTACAACATGGTGGACAGCATCTTCATCGGTCACGGTGTGGGCCCGATGGCGCTGGCCGCTCTGGGCATCTCGTTCCCGCTGATGAACATCGGCGCCGCCTTTGGTGCGGCAGTGGGCATCGGCGGCTCCACACTGATGTCGCTGCGTCTGGGGCAGCGCCAGTATGACAAGGCCAACAACGTCTTGGGCAACATGGTCGCCCTGAACATCATCACCGGTCTGCTGGTGGGCATCGTCTCAATTATCTTTCTGGACCCCATCTTGACCTTCTTCGGCGCCAGCCCGCAGACGTTGCCTCATGCCCATGACTACATGTTCATCCTGTTGGTGGGCAATGTCGTGACGCACCTGTATCTGGGCCTGAATGCCGCCTTGCGTTCGGCGAGTAAGCCGCGAGCGGCGATGATAGCCACCATTGTCACGGTGGTGTTGAACACCATCCTCGACCCCATTTTCATCTGGCCGTTGCACATGGGCATCAAGGGTGCGGCCATTGCCACCATATTGGCTCAGGTCATCGTCCTGTGCTGGCAGTTGTGGCAGTTTTCGCGGCAAAAGGAACTGCTGCACCTCGAGTGGCGCTTCCTCAAGCCTGCCCGTGCCATTGTCAAGGACATCGTGAGCATCGGCATCTCACCGTTCTCGATGCAGCTCACGGGTTGTGTGGTCGCCATCTTCATGAATAATGCCTTGATGAAATTTGGCGGAGATCTGGCCGTGGGTGCATACAGCATCGCTAACCGTCTGGGCTTCATCTTCTTCATGGTCATTATGGGTATATGCCAGGGTTTCCAGCCCATCGCGGGCTATAACTACGGCGCGCGCAACATGGACCGCGTCAAGCAAGTGCTGCGCCTCACCATCATGGCCTCGGTCATTGCCATGACTGTCGGCTGGATAATCGGCGAACTGTTGCCTGGGCCATGTACGCGCCTGTTCACCGACGATGCCGACCTGCTTGCCATCTCCATCCGCGGTATCCGCATCAACATGCTCGTCTTCCCCGTCATCGGCTATCAGGCCGTGGTAACCAACTTCTTCCAGACCATCGGCAAGGTGCGCATCAGTATCTTCATGTCGCTCTCACGCCAGCTGCTGTTCCTGCTGCCCATGCTGCTGCTTTTCTCGTCAATCTGGGGCCTTGACGGCGTGTGGGCCTCGCTGCCTGCCAGCGACTTCGCCGCCTTCGTCGTCGCCGTCATCATCATGCAACGCTTCAAACTGCAGCACCACGAGAACCAAACAACCTAAGCAACAACAAATACAATTCTACACTGGCATCGGCAAGCCCGAGGCCCTGCGGCATTCTCTTGCTGGCATGTGGTCCCGGCGCATCAACCGTGAGCATCGCCTCATTTACACGGTTGACGATAACCGCATCATTGTCCACATCCTGGCCATGCATTCACACTACGGCGAGAAATAATCTCAGTCACAAGAGAAGATATCGTCTTTTTTTGTAATTTTGTGGTCTAATAGCAAAAGTCAGAATAGAGATGCCTTATTTTTCAGTGATAGTGCCGGTGTATAACCGGCGTGACGAGGTGGAGGACCTCTTGAAAAGCCTCACCCTGCAAACCGACAAGGATTTTGAGATCATACTGGTGGAGGATGGCTCGACCGACCCGTGCGAGGACATCGCGCTGAGTTATGCCAGCCAGTTGGATCTGCGCTATTTCTATAAAGCCAACGAGGGGCGTTCCATTGCCCGCAACTACGGCTTGGAGCATGCCACCGGGCAATATTTCGTCTTCTTTGACAGTGACTGCGTCATCCCGCCCGACTACTTCAAGACGCTGGGACGTGAGTTAGCCAACGACTATGTGCCGTGTTTCGGCGGTCCTGACGCTGCAAGCGACGAGTTTACCGACGTGCAGAAGGCCATTTCCTTCTCGATGACGTCGTTCCTGACCACCGGCGGCATCCGTGGCGGCAAGGTGCAGATGGAGAAATTTGTGCCCCGCTCGTTCAATATGGGTTATAGCCGCGAAGTATATGAGAAAGTGGGCGGATTCCGCGAGATGTTCAGCGAGGACATCGACATGAGTACGCGCGTGCGCCAGGCCGGCTTCAACATCCGCTTGATACGTCCCGCCTTCGTCTATCACAAGCGCCGCACCAGCATCAGCAAGTTCGCACGTCAGACCTATGTCTTCGGCATGTCGCGCATCACCTTGAAACTGTTGTATCCCGACAGTCTCAAGGCGGTTCATTGCCTGCCTGCCGTATTCCTCATCGGGTGCGTGCTGCTGCTCCTTCTCTCGTTGTGGAAATGGTGGTTCATTCTGCCCATCCTGCTCTATGCAGCCATGCTGTGGGTAGCCGCCCTGATAGAGACGCGCAACCTCAAAATCGCCTGCCTGTCTGTGGCTACTAGTTTCACGCAGTTGTGCAGCTATGGCTGGGGCTTCATCAAGGCTTATGTGTGGAAAATCCTGCTCAAGCACGGACGCGACATCAACGAGGAAGTGATGATGAGGAAGGGGAAGTGAAAATCGCACCCGATTTTCACTGATTAGTGATTAGAGATTAGTGGTTGGTGAGTGTTGATGGAGGAGAAAGAAAATAGCAAGTTGGCGGGGTCGCGTAACATCAAGGATACCGTCCCCGAGGAGGACCGCCCGCGCGAGAAGGCCAAGAAGCACGGCTTCGGGAGCCTCTCCACGGCCGAACTGCTGGCCATCCTGCTTAGGGTGGGCACGCCTGGCGAGTCGGTCGTTGACCTGTGCCAGCGCATCCTGCGGGACAACGACGACAAGCTCTACCTCATCGCCCGCAAGGGCATCAACAACCTGGTGAAGAACTACCACGGCATTGGCGAGGTCAAGGCCATCGAAATCTTAGCCGCCCTGGAACTGGCGCGCCGCTACCAGCAGGAGGAATTCCAGGAGCGTTTCAGGATTACGAGCAGTGACGATGCTTACCAGTACCTGCGCACCCGCATGGAGCACCTTGACCACGAGGAAATGATGGTGGTACTGCTCAACCACGCCAAGCAGGTCGAGGAGTGCGTCCGTGTCAGTAGCGGTGGCACGGCGATGACGGTTGCCGACATCAAAATGATCCTGCGGCCAGCCATCGAGCGCCTGTCGTCGGGCATCATCCTGGCGCATAACCATCCCAGCGACAATCCCAACCCCAGCACGCAGGACGATCGCCTTACCGAGCGCGTGCACCAGGCATGCAAGGTCATGGACATCCAGCTGGTGGACCACATCATCGTGTGCCGCGGTGGCCGATACTACAGCTACAACGACCACGGCCGCCTGCTGTAAAAACCAAATTCAATAACAATATTAAAAAGATTATCTCTATGAGACTTTTGAAATTGATGATACTCGCAGCTGTTGCCTTGATGGCTGTCATGTCATGTACACCTAAGAAAGGAACGTCCAAGAAAGAGTCGTCTAAGGTGCTGGTATTGTATTACTCCCTGACGTCGAACACCAAGAACGTGGCAACCGAAATTGCCAAACGTCTCGATGCCGACATCGAAGAGATTGCCCTTGTGGAGCCCTATGACACCGCGTTCCAGGCAACGATTGACCGTTGCAAGGCTGACCGCGAGAAAGGCATCCTGCCCGAAATTAAACCCTTGAAGTCAAATGTCGCCGATTATGACTGGATTTTCATCGGCTATCCCATCTGGTTCGGCACTTATGCGCCTCCCATTGCCTCCTTGCTGGAGAAAGTGGACCTGAGCGACAAGTGGGTGGTGCCGTTCTGCACCTTCGGCAGCGGCGGACTGGAGTCGAGCGCAAAGGACTTGGCCGAGAAACAGCCCAAGGCCAAAGTGATGCCCGGTTACGGCGTGCGCGCCGCTCGCATGGATGCCATGCCCAAGGAGCTTGAAGTGTTCCTGAAGGCTATAGGTCAAATTGAGGGAATTGTCTTCATGCCCGCGGATTTTCCCGAACAGCATCCCGTCAGTGCCGAAGAGGCAGCCATCTTTGATGCCGCCGTCAACGGCTACCCGATGCTCAATGCCAAGGCTAAAACCGTTGCATCGCGTACCATCATCGATGGCACAGAATACCTGTTCACCGCGATGGACCAGCCCCGGGGCGACAAGGCTGACATGCCCCCTGCCAGCGAAATCAAGGTATATGTCACGGTCGAGAAAGGCAAGACTCCTGAATTTACCAAGGTAGTCAGGTGACAGCAATCCTCCCTGATTAAAATGCCTGTTACGGCTCTTGCGAGTCTTGATTTTACGAAATTGCGACATGCGGTGACTTGATTGTCCGTATGTCGTTTTTTTTATATACCTTTGTGGCAGATAATCAACATTAAACACGAAACAATGACACTGAAAAAGATTACCATTGCCATTGACGGACACTCGTCGACGGGCAAGAGCACAATGGCCAAGGCGCTGGCAAAGCGCATTGGCTACGCCTATGTGGACACGGGCGCCATGTACCGTGCCGTGACACTGTTTGCCCTGCGCAACAAGCTCATCAGGCGCGGCAAGGTGGACGAGCCCGCCCTCAAAGAGCACCTGAAACGCGGTGACATCGCCATTACCTTCCGCCCCACCAAGGAGGGCAAGAGCGTGACCGTGCTCAACGGCAAGAACGTGGAGCGTTACATCCGCTCGATGCGCGTGAGCAACGTGGTGAGCATCATTGCCGCCATCGGCTTTGTGCGCAAGGCGATGGTCAAGCAGCAGCAGGCCATGGGCAAGGACAAGGGTCTGGTGATGGACGGCCGTGACATCGGTACGGTGGTCTTCCCGGATGCCGAGATGAAGGTGTTTGCCACGGCAAGCGCCGAGGTGCGCGCTCAGCGCCGCTTTGACGAGCTGCGTGCCAAGGGCGACACCACCACGACATTTGACGAGGTGCTGGCCAACGTCACCGAGCGTGACCGCATCGACAGCACCCGCAAGGAGAGTCCCCTGCGCCAGGCCGACGACGCCGTGGTGCTCGACAACTCGCACATGACCCTCGAGGAGCAGGACGAGTGGCTGTACAACCTCTACCTCGCCCGTGCCAAAAACTAGAAACTAGAAACTAAGGTGGCTATCATCGAGATAGATAAGGGGTCGGGCTTCTGCTTTGGGGTGACGACAGCCATCCGCAAAGCCGAGGAAGAACTCGAGAAGACCGGGCATCTGTACTGCCTGGGCGACATCGTGCACAATACCGCCGAGGTGGACCGCCTGGCCAGCCGTGGCCTGGAGACCATCACCCACGAGCAGCTCGAGCAGCTGCATGACGTGAAGGTGTTGCTGCGTGCCCACGGCGAGCCTCCCGAGACCTATGAGACAGCCCGACGCAACCGCATCGAGATCATCGATGCCACCTGTCCTGTGGTGCTCAAGCTGCAACAGCGCATCAACACCACATTCAACGGCGTTGAGGTGGACAAACCCACTCCGCAGATCGTCATCTACGGTAAGCGCGGACATGCCGAGGTGTTGGGCCTCGTGGGGCAGACGCAGGGACAAGCCACTGTCATCGAGAATATCGACGAGATCGACAAGATTGACTACTCGCGTGACATCTACCTCTACTCCCAGACGACCAAGAGCGTGCAGGAGTTCCAGCACATCGTTGAGGAAATCAAGAGAAGGGTAGAGCCAGGAGTGACCTTCCGCAGTTTTGACACCATCTGCCGCTCGGTGGCCAACCGCATCCCGCAAATCCGTGAGTTCGCCCGCCAACATGAGCTCATCCTGTTCGTGAGCGGCGCCAAGAGCAGTAACGGGCGCATCCTGTTTGCCGAATGTCTGGATGCCAATCCCGACTCACACCTCATCAGCGGCGAGGGCGACATCGACCCGTCGTGGCTCACGGGCAAGCAGCGCATAGGCATCTGTGGCGCCACATCCACCCCTCGCTGGCTCATGCAGCACGTGAGCGAGGCTGTCCAGCGACTTACACAAGATACAGCTAACAGCTAATGATAATATGACCAAAAAGAACCTCATCATCGTCATCCTGCTGCTTCTGGTCGTTGACCTGATGGCGGCTGGCTGGTACACTGCCCGCCGCATCGAGGCCAGCGGCAGGAGCCAGAACCTGTTTGACCAGCGTGATTCAACCGAATACATCGCCATGGCCGACACCATGACGACCGCCAGCCAGGCCGATTTGTTCGACAAGCCGCAGCACAACACCTATTACTTCACGGCTAAGAACCCCGCTGTCCAGGGCGATGAGACGTCCTATTACACGAGCACCAAGCACGTGAAGGTGCGCTGGCCGCTGAAGGTGAACGGCAACGACGACCTCGTCGAATTGAACAAGGAACTGATCAAGAAAGCCTTCGGCAACAGCCAAAGGTCGATGAAGGATGCTCGCTATACCTTCCTGAACACGCCGTCGTTCAACAAGCCTGTGGGTGAAGAATACCGCACGCTGGTCAAGGCCCCGCGCGTCTTTCCGGTCTATGGCAACGTGAGCCAGGTGATTGTGTATCCTTACATGACCTCCCAACGCTTGCTGGTCATGGAAATCGACAAAGTGGAGTACAACGGATCCACGACGGTGGAAAACAGCAGTTTTGTGCATTATGACCGCATGAAACAGCGCCTGCTCTCCAGGCTGGACATCCTTGTTGCCGACGTCGACAAGGAGAACAAGCTGCTCAAGGTCATCAACAAGAAAATTGACCAACTGAACAAGGGACGCGGCGAGAGCAACCAGCTGCAGCATGCCCTCAACGTTCCCGCCGAGGTGCGTTGCGGCAAGAACGGCATCGTGTTCCTGTACAAGCATGGCTCAATCGCCAACGATCCCATCGATATCCAAATCGACTATGACCAGCTGAAACCGTTCCTCACCACTGATTTTGAGCAGATGCTGGAGAACAATGAGGGATATTGGCTCTATAAGAATGAGAACATGAAACCCGAGCCGCTGAATGCGGTAGCTGTCAGCACTCCCAAACCCAAGGTTCCCGCTGCTGATGTGAAGCCCAGGAGTTATAACGGATACAAGAAAAGCTACAAGGGGTATAAGAAGAATTACCGGGGCTACAAGAAACAAAACGGCGGTGACGCTAACGACGAGTCATCGGTCAAGCCAAAACAAACCAGCTCGAAGAAGTATAGCGGGGCAAAGCGTAGATCTGGATATCGCGGCTATTCTGGGAAGCGGCGTTCGAGCCGTCGCCGACGCTGAGTCCGCGTGCCTCCAGTGCCTGACGCATGGTCGTCAAGGCGATTTCCTCGGTATTGTTATCCTTGCTCAAGTGGCACAGGAACACATATTGCAGGCCTTCGTGGTAGTGCCCTGCGACAAATTGTGCGGCCACGGTATTGTCCAAATGGCCTTTTTCTCCCTTGACACGGTCCTTTAACATCTGCGGATAGCTGCCTCTTTGCAGCATGTCCAGGTCATAGTTGCACTCCAGCATCAGGTGATTGGCCCGGCTCATGTAGTGTGCCGCGCGGTCGGTGATGATGCCCATGTCGGTAGCCACGACAAAGCGTTCGCCCTCATACTCGATGCTGAATCCCACGCTCTTGACGTCGTGCATCGTCTCAAAGGCGGTAATCTCCATATCCAGGATGCGGAAGGGTATTTCCTTGAAGATGGGCACGTGGTAGTCGGTGATGCGGCTTGAGATGCGGCACCGTTGCAGCATCTGGCTCATCACGCCCATCGTGCAATAGACACTGCACTTGCAGCGGCTCACGGCAGGGTACAGGCAGCGCATGTGGTCCTGGTGGGCATGGGTCAGCAGCACGCCTTTGATCATGTCGGGGCTCACGCCGTTGCGTTCCAGCTCGGCAAATGCCTGGTCCAGTGTGATGACATCCTGGCGTTCGGGGTTCTTTTTCTTGCGGTGATACTTGACGGGTTCCCTGATGCCGGCATCGATGAGGATACCGCCGCGGGGCGTGCCCAGGTAGGCGCAGTTGCCGCTGCTGCCGCTGCCAAAGCTGATGAAGCACAGGCCCTTGCCAATGCCGATGTGGCGTGTGACGGGCTCTACCGGGGTCAACGGCAGCTGATGGGGCGTGTCGTCACCGTTAACGTCGAACGAAATCTTCAACGGGCGTCCTGAGTTGGTGTATCCTTTATATTTGTGTCCTGGCATTGTTGTGGCGTGTTACTGGTACAAGAGGAAAATCGTGGGCACCTTGTGGTAGTCGTATTGCGCCTGTTTCCATTGCGCGATGGTGCGCGTGATGATGCTCTGGCCGTCCCCGGTGATGTCGCTGGCCACACACAGGCGCATGCCCGCTGGCAGGTGGGCTGCCAGATCGGCGATGAGCTGATTGTTGCGGTAGGGCGCCTCGATGAATATCTGGGTCTGATGCTCACGCTCGATGCGGCGTGTCATCTCTTTGAGCTTTGCCTGCCGCGCTTGGGCATCAACAGGCAGGTACCCGAGGAATGCGAAACTCTGGCCGTTGAACCCTGAAGCCATCAGGCTCATCAGGATGCTCGACGGTCCCACGAGCGGAAACACCTTGTGGCCTTTGCGTTGCGCAATGGCAACGAGGTCGGCGCCAGGGTCGGCGACGGCGGGGCAGCCCGCGTCACTGATGACACCCACGGCCTCGCCGAGCCCGATGGGGTCGAGCAGGGCCTCGATGGCGGCGGTGTTCTTGAGATCGGTGTGCTCGTTGAGTTCGTTGAACGTGAGGCTGTCGATATCGATGTCGCGGTCACATTTCTTGAGGAAACGGCGTGCTGAACGCAAGCTCTCGACCACAAAATAGCGCAGCTCCCGCACAACATCGATGTTGTGTGCAGGAAGCACCCGATCCAGCGGCACGTCGCTCAATTGGGTGGGAATCAGATATAAACCAGCCTCCAGCGCCATAATTAACAGGTAGTCAAATTCAACTATCCGACAAAGATAGGTAAAAAACTCTATCCCTGTTACATTTTTATAACATTTATTGGCCGAATGTGAAATCTTCAGTAACGGGTCATAAAAAGCAACGAGGGCTCCCCAGTGACGGGAAAGCCCTCGACGTGTTTATGCGGGATTGATTACCTCACGCGGCCCTGATAGCTGCCGTCGCGGGTGTCCACCTCGATGATCTCGTCGGTGTCGATGAACAGGGGCACGCGAACGGTGGCGCCGGTCTCGACGGTGGCGGGCTTGAGGGTGTTGGTGGCGGTGTCGCCTTTCACGCCGGGCTCAGTGTAAGTAATCTTCAGCTTGGTCTTGATGGGCATCTCGGCGAACAGCACGGTCTCGGTCGAAGCGTCGCTGACAACTTCCACGATGTCGCCTTCCTTCATATAGTCGGCGCCGGTAATCAGGTCCTTGCTGATGGGAATCTGCTCAAAAGTCTCGTTGTTCATGAACATAGCGTCCTGGCCGTCCATGTACAGGTACTGATAGGGGCGACGCTCCACGCGCACGTCCTCGAGCTTCTCACCGATGTTGAAGCGGCGCTCCAGCACACGGCCGTCAACCACGTTTTTCAACTTGGTGCGCATGAAGGTATTACCCTTACCGGGCTTTACATGAAGGAATTCGATGCAGAAATACAGATCGCCGTCCATGCGGATGCACGTTCCGTTCTTGATGTCTTGAGCATTAATCATAATTCTTGTACTTGTTATGCTATTGTTTTATGTAAAAAATGTTTGTTCTCAGTCATTTGTGGGTGCAAAAGTAGTGTTTTTGAGAAAAAAAACAAAAACTTTTCCCTAAAAATGCGATTGGATTTGTGTAATTTGAAAAAAAGGACTAATTTTGCACCGCATTTTGCGAAAAATTTTCGGAACAAGTAAAAAAAACAGAGATAAGAAATGAAAAGAACATTCCAACCCTCGAACCGCAAGAAAGCCAACAAGCATGGCTTCCGTCATCGCATGCGCACCGCCGACGGCCGCAAGGTTCTGGCCCGTCGCCGCGCTAAGGGTCGTTACAGCCTCACTGTAAGCGATACCGTTTACAAGTAATCCCCTGTAAAGGGCTGCCGCACACGAGCGGCACTTCAAACGCATCAAGCCGTTATGGTCCCACGGGACCGTAACGGCCTTTGTTGCATCCTAGAGTTTCTTGATCGTGCGGCAGGGGTTGCCCACGGCCACGCAGTTCGACGGGATGTCGCGCGTGACGACCGAGCCGGCGCCGATGGTTACATTGTCGCCGATGGTCACTCCAGCCAGAATCGTCACCGAGCCCCCGATCCACACATTATCGCCGATAGTCACAGGCAACGCCCACTCGCGGCGCGTGTTACGCTCCACGGGGTCGGTGCTGTGGCAAGCCGTGTAGATGCCCACATTAGGGCCGATGAAGCAGTCGTCGCCGATGGTCACCAGGGCCTCGTCAAGCACAGTGAAGTTGAAGTTGGCAAAGAATCGCTTGCCCACACTGATGTGCTTACCGTAGTCGCAATAAAACGGCTGGTTGATCAGGATGTTGTCATCGCCCACATGTCCCAGCAGCGACTTGAGCAACGCCGTACGTTCGGCCCGCTCTGACGGCAGCAGCGCGTTGTAACGATGCACGACATCTTTGCACTCGTTCAATTCCTTCAGCAGCTGTTCATCAACTGCGCTATAGGGCAGTCCAGCCAGCATTTTCTCTTTCTCGGTCATAGCAAGGTTTATATGATGATTGGTGCAAAAATACATAAAAAATCAGCACGACTCTCACGAGGGATGCTGACAATCATGTTTAACCCTAAAAAACCTCCAAAAATTATGAGTTCGACATGGGATGTACAAATACCGTGCCAAACTCACTTGATGCGTTGTCGCAATTTCTAAAAAAACTTTAATTCACCTCAACAGCCCTAGTAATCCTTGTTCATGAGCAGGTTAAAGGCGTTTTTCAGCTCGTCGGCCGTGCGGGCGGCGAAGACTTCGTCGAGTTCGGCGGTGCCTTTGATGGCCTTGTGGATGCCGCTCTTGCCGTAGTAGTACCGCGTCTCGTCGGCGCCTCCGTCGAGGGCGTCGTTGCGCTGGTAAAAGAACAGCAGCTCGCACTCCGGCCCGTCAAATAGGAACTCCTGATAGAACTTGCGGGCGGCCACGTTGTAGCTGCGGGTGATGAAATAGGTGTTGTACACGGGTGTTCCCAGCACTGGGTCCTCACCGAGCGTGAAATAGTAGCGGATGACCTCTTCGGTGGGGCCGCATCCCGGGACAACGTAATGGCTGACGATCTCCATGTCGCTGCGGGGCACGTTCTGCTCCTGGGCATGGCTGTTGCGCTCTATCTGCTCTTTGGCAGCGCTATAGGCGGCGCGGATGCCGGCTATCTCGGCTTTGGTCATCTCCTGGGCATGTGACGGCATGGTCGTCAATGCTATCAGCAGTGCGATGATTGTGATGAAGGATCGGGTCATGGCGGTCACTATGTCGTTTATTTCCTGGCCTTGAAGGCGTTCTCGATGTCTTCCCTCGTCAGCACTGACAACTCCTCGTCTTTAATGCCGCGTTTCGCCGATAGTCGGTTGGCCTGCTGCTCAACGGCGCGTTCAAAGATGTTGCGCACATATCGGGCATTGCCGAAGTTCTTGTCCTTGTGGGCAACCGCATAGTTGAAATTGTTCTTGAGCAGTTCGGCAGCGTCGTCGTCGATGGTATATTGGTTCTTGTTCAGGTACAGTTGGAAGATCTCGAACAATTCCTTGTCGGTGTAGTCCGGGAAGTTGATGTAGCGGGTGAAGCGCGACTGCAGGCCCGGGTTGGAGTCGATGAAGCGTTTCATCTCGTTAGGATAGCCGGCAATGATGACCACCAGCTTGTCGCGGTCGTCCTCCATGCGTTTGAGCAGGGTAGAGATGGCCTCTTGACCATAGTCGCTGCTGGCGTTTTCGGGCACCAGGGCATAGGCCTCGTCGATGAACAGCACGCCGTTGAGCGCCGAGTCGATCACGGCATTGGTCTTGGTCGCGGTTTGTCCCACATACTCGGCCACGAGGCCCGAGCGGTCGGTCTCCACGGTATGTCCGCTCTTGAGGATGCCCAGGTCCTTGTAGATGCGGGCCACGATGCGTGCCACGGTGGTTTTGCCCGTGCCGGGGCTGCCGGTGAATACCAGGTGGAACGACATCTTGGGCACCTTCAGGCCTTGCGCTTTGCGTTGCTGCTGGATTTTGGCGAAGTTGGCGATGGTGTGCACCTCTTCCTTAACCGATTCCAGGCCGATGAGCTCATCCAGTTCCTTGTAGGGATCGCCTTCCATCACTTGGGTGATGACGACACTGTCTTTAGGCTCGTTGGGCTCCTGGGCAATCTCGGTGATGGGTGCTGGCGTTTTGGGCGTCTGCTTGCTCGTCAGCGCGGCCCACAACGCAAAGATGACCAATGCCACGGCTGCCGCACCGCCATATTGCACCATCTTTTTGGTGAATTTAACCGGCTGGCCAGGACGCAGGAACTTGTATAGCATCACATAGCCCCAATAGATAAACGGCGACAGAATAGCGACAAATACCAGCAGCCCTAAGGCTCCACTGCCCCCGTCACCCTCGGCGCGCATGTCAAACACGGCAACGATGCCAACGATGATCATAAACAACGAGAACATCAACATCATGATGCCGCAACCGCCTGAAACTTCTCTTTTCATATAATAGTTATGTTTTGGTTATTCAATTCTCCAGGTACCAGCGGTAGAGGGCGGGGACGCCGTCCTCGAGTTCCATGGTGTGGTGCCAGCCCAGGCTGTGCAGGCGGCTCACGTCGGTGAGCTTGCGCAGGGTGCCGTCGGGTTTGGTGGCGTCCCACTCGATGGCGCCGCGGTAATCGACAGTCTTTTTGACTAATTCGGCGAGCTGGCGGATGGTGACTTCCTTACCGCTGCCGATGTTGATGTGGCAGTTGCGCACCTCGTCGCCCGTGCCGCGCACGTCCTTGAAGTCGATGTGCTCCAGGCAATAGACGCTGGCGTCGGCCATGTCCTCGCTCCACAGGAATTCTCTTATCGGCGCGCCGGTGCCCCACAGGCGCAGGCGGTCCTTCAGGATGCCGTATTTCTCGAGCGTGGCGACAATCTGCTCCTCGGGGGCCTTGCCGTCGATGCCTTCCACGGGGCGGCGGTCCAGGTCGGTGCGTATGCCGTCGATATTGCCCTCGTTGAGCATCTTGGCCAAGTGCATCTTCCTGATCATGGCGGGCATGACGTGGCTCGTCTCCAGGTCGAAATTGTCGCGCGGGCCGTACAGGTTGGTGGGCATGACGGCGATGAAGTTGGTGCCGTACTGCAGGTTGAACGACTCGCACATCTTCAGGCCTGCGATCTTGGCGATGGCGTAGGGCTCGTTGGTGTACTCCAGCGGTGACGTCAGCAGGGCCTGTTCGCCGATGGGCTGGGGTGCCTCACGCGGGTAGATGCAGGTGCTGCCCAGGAAAAGCAGCTTTTCCACTCCGTGGCGCCAGCTCTCGCCGATGACGTTCTGCTGGATGGCCAGATTCTGGTAGATGAAGTCGGCGCGGTACTTCAGGTTGGCCATGATGCCGCCCACATGGGCCGCTGCCAGCACGACATACTCGGGCCGCTCCTCGTCAAAGAACTGCCTGACGGCCACGGCATCCATCAGGTCCAGTTCCTGGTGGGTGCGGCCGATGAGGTGGGTATAGCCCTTGCGTTGCAGGCTGTTCCAGATGGCGCTGCCCACGAGTCCGCGGTGCCCCGCCACATATATCTTTGCGTCTTTGTTCATTTCAGGTGATAGATTTTTTTGATGTGCTGCATGTCGTGCTCGACCATGATGCGCACCAGGTCCTCAAATGAGGTCTTTTGCGGATTCCAGCCCAACACGTTCTTGGCCTTGGTGGGGTCGCCCAGCAGCTGGTCCACCTCGGCGGGGCGGAAGTATTTGGGATCGACCTCGACCAGCACTTTGCCGGTGGCTTTGTCGATGCCTTTCTCGTTAATGCCCTCGCCTTGCCATTCCAGCTCGATGCCGGCATGGTGGAAGGCCAGGGTGCAGAACTCCCTCACCGAGTGGCACTCGCCTGTGGCGATGACAAAGTCGTCGGGCTCGGGCTGCTGCAGGATGAGCCACATGCACTCCACATAGTCGCGTGCATAGCCCCAGTCGCGCAGGGCGTTCAGGTTGCCCAGATAGAGCTTGTCCTGCAGGCCGTGGGCGATGCGGGCGGCGGCAAAGGTGATCTTGCGCGTCACGAAGGTCTCGCCGCGGCGCTCACTCTCGTGATTGAACAGGATGCCGTTGGCGCAGAACATGCCGTAGCTCTCGCGGTAGTTCTTCATGATCCAGAACGAATACAGCTTGGCGCATCCGTATGGGCTGCGGGGATAGAACGGCGTGGTCTCGCGCTGAGGCACCTCCTGCACCTTGCCGTAGAGCTCGCTGGTGCTGGCCTGGTAGATACGCGTCGACTGCTCGCGGCCGGCGATGCGCACGGCTTCAATCAGGCGCAGCGTGCCCACGGCGTCGGTCTCGGCGGTGTATTCCGGCACGTCAAACGACACCTTCACGTGGCTCTGTGCCGCCAGGTTGTAGATCTCGTCGGGCTTGATTTTCTCGATGATGCGGATGAGCGAGCTGCTGTCGGTCATGTCGCCGTAGTGCAGGTTGATGAGGCGGCGCTGCTTCATGTCGCGCACCCACTCGTCAAGGTACAGGTGCTCGATGCGGCCCGTGTTGAAACTGCTGCTGCGGCGCAGGATGCCGTGTACCTCGTAGCCCTTGTCCAGCAGGAATTCTGCCAGATAGGACCCGTCCTGGCCCGTGATGCCCGTGATGAGGGCGACTTTCTGGTTGTTCTCGTTCATTGTTATAATGCGTTGTCTAGTTGATTCGGTTCGGGGTCGGTGATTTTCTCGATCATCGACGGGTGGACAAAGGTGGTGGCCACGGCCACCAGGCCCTCGACGTTGACGACCACGCGGCGGTCGCCCTTGACGCGCACAAACACGCCCTCGGCCCCGGCAAACATGCCGCCGATGATGCGCACGCGTTCGCCCTGGGCAAAGTCGCCCAGGTCGGGCTTGAGGTAGATGAGTTTTTCCTCGTAGGTGCCCGCTACCTTGATAAAGATATCCATCTCGCGCGTGGGCACCGTGATGGGCTTGCGGGTCTCACGGTCCATGATGTAGCGGATGGGCAGGTCGGTGCTCTTCTTGTACTCGGCCATGCCGGTGGGCGTGATGTGGATGAAGATGAGGTTGTGCACGCTGGGCACAAGGCGCTTGACCATCACGCCGTGGCGTTCCTCGCGGCGGTACTGCATGGGCACAAAACAGGTGATGCCGCGCGACTCCAGGTCTTCCTTGACCCTGAGTTCGCGGTGGTAGGTCACGCGGATGGCGAACCACACTTTCTTCTCCCGTCCTTTTTTGATGATTGTCCTTACTTCCACAAGCGCAAAATTACTCTTTTTTTTGCAATAAAGTACCATTCTGGCCATTTCCACGTTATTTAAATAACGAATACTATTCTCTATGGCAAAAGAAATCAAGAAGTGGACAACGCTCGAGAGCCGCTACATCATTCAGCGGCCGTGGCTCACGGCGCGCGTGGACAAGGTGCAGCTGCCCGACGGGCGCATCAACCCCGAGCACTATGTGCTGGAGTATCCCGAGTGGGTCAACATCATCGCCATCACCGGCGAGGGACAGTTTGTCATGGTGCGGCAATACCGTCACGCCATGGACGTGGTGCTCGATGAGCTGTGTGCCGGCGTGGTCGAGCAGGGCGAGGCGCCCATCGATGCGGCAAAGCGGGAACTGCTCGAGGAAACCGGCTACGGCGGTGGCACCTGGCGCGAAATCATGACCGTGGGTCAGAATCCCAGCATCTGCGACAACATCACCCACTGTTTCCTGGCCGAGGGCGTGGAGCGCGTGCAAGGCCAGCAACTGGATGCCGGCGAGGACATTGCCGTGCTGCTGCTCTCACGCGACGAGGTCGAGTCGATGCTGCGCGAGAACCGCCAGTTGCAGGCCCTGATGGCCGCCCCCCTGTGGCGTTATCTCGCCGAGCACCCCACATCGGCCCGCTCCAAGTAGAGATTTGGAAATTCTTGGGCGCAACAGGGCGCCGATTACAGGTTTTTTTGTAAGTTTGCCGAAAAATTGAGTGTGACATGAAATATCTGGTACCTATCATGGCAGCCTTGGTGCTGCTGATGGCTGGATGTGCCGAGAAAAAATCCCCGCTGGATGCCGAGGCGCGCGACAGTGGCATGAGGGCCGCGGCGGCTCTGGTGGCCGTGGACCACACCGACACGATGTCGATGGAACGTGCCGTCATGGACGCCAAGGCCAAGCAGAGCGTGTATGCCCTGAAACGTGATTCGGCGGCAGTGCGTGCGTTTGACGAGGCTTTCCGTGCCTATCTCAAGGAGAAGGACCGCCCGTTATATCATTCCATTTTCCCTGAAGACGACAAGAAATGATGATGAGACGTTTACCGCTATTATTCATTGGCCTGATGCTGCTGTTGACCGCCTGTGGCGGTGCCAGCAAGCGCGGCGAGGCTGCAGGACGGGCGTTCCTGGCCGCTTGGGGCGACACGGCCGCAATGCATCGGGTGGTGCAAGGCTTCAATGCCCTGCGCGACGACAGCCTGCGCTGGCCGTGGGAGGTCAAGGCCGCCAATCGGGCATTTGCCGCTCCCTTGTTTGCCGACGGGCGTGACTCGCTGTTCCAGGCGGCTCATGTCATCGTGCTGTCGCCCAGGGAACTGGCCCAACTTAAAGTGCCGCCCATGGTGGATCTGCTGATGAAACGGGAATTTGACACCGACTCGGCGGCCGACTATCTGTCGCTCATTCACTGGCTGTGCTACACGCTGGGCTATGACAGGCATGCCCAGGTCTTTGACAGCACCATGCAGGCCATCGTTGACGGCTTCTCGATCTATGAGCAGATGTGCGTCTATGTCCAGGCTTCGAGGCCTGCCGCTCTGGGCGCTGCCCTGGCCAACGATGCCAACCAGCCTGATGCCGACACGGCCGAGATCAATGAGCGCATCGGATGGCTGCGCACGATGTACACGCCCACCGATTTCCAAACCTTTGAAACCGCATACAACGCGGCCTTGCGTCCCAAGAACTGAAAACTGATAAACTCAAGCATATGAAAACATTCCAAGAATACCTCGAGACCGTCAATCAAGCGATTGCCGCAATTCCTTATCCTGCGGCTCCGAGTAAGCTCTATGAGCCCATTTCCTATCACATGGCGCTGGGTGGCAAGCGCGTCCGCCCGGTGCTCACGCTCATGGCTTGTGAAGCGATGGGCGGAGAACTCTCGCACGCGCTGGATGCCGCAGTGGGACTGGAGATGTTCCACAACTTCACCCTGCTGCACGACGACGTGATGGACAATGCCGACGTGCGCCGTGGCAAGACCACCGTGCACCGCCGCTGGAACGCCAACACGGCCATCCTGAGCGGTGACACGATGCTGACTATCGCCACTCAGTATATTGCCCGCACTGCCAACTGGCAGGTAATGGACCTGTTCAACAAGACCGCCATCGAGATTTACGAGGGACAACAGTGGGACATGGACTACGAGCACCGCATCGACGTCACTGTCGAGGAATATATCAACATGATCCGCCTCAAGACGTCGGTCCTGCTGGGTTGCGCCCTCAAGACCGGTGCCCTCATCGTCGATGCCGATGAACAGCAGGCCGACCTGCTCTATGATGCCGGTGTGAACATGGGTCTGGCATTCCAGCTCAGGGACGACGTGCTTGACGTGTGGGGCGACCCGGCAACCTTCGGCAAGGAAATCGGTGGCGACATCATGAACAACAAGAAGACCTTCCTGCTCATCAATGCCATACGCCTTGCACAGGGCGATGATGCCGACGAGTTGCGTCACTGGCTCAACGATCCTTATGCCACCCGCGACAACAAGGTGGCCGGCGTGACTGCCCTTTACGAGCGCCTGGGCGTTCGCGACCTGGCCGAGGACGCCATCGCCGGATACAACGACCAGGCCGTAGCCGCCTTCAACCAAGTCAAAATGTCCGACGAAGACAAACAGGCGTTTATCGCGCTCGCTAACAAGCTCGCCGGACGCCAGTTCTAACTATGATAGATAGTCATTCTCATATTTATTGCGATGCGTTTGACGAGGACCGTGATGAGGTCGTTAACAGGGCTCGTGAGGCGGGAGTGAGGCACATCATCCTGCCTAACGAGAATCTGGAGAGCGTGTCGCGCCTTGCCGCATTGCATGAGCAGTATCCCGACTACATTTCGATGACGCTGGGTCTGCACCCCGAGGATGTGCACGACGACTACCTCGACGTGCTGGGCAAGATGCGCCCCATGCTTGACGAGTATCCTGTCGTGGCCATCGGCGAAATAGGCATCGACTTGTATTGGGACAAGACCTGGCGGGAACAGCAAAAGCATGCCCTCGACATCCAGCTGCATTGGTGCCACGAGCGCGACATTCCTTTCATCATTCATTGCCGCGAGGCTCTGGACGACATCCTCGATGTCATCGACCACTTGGATTGCCCCGTGCCGCGAGGCGTGTTCCACTGTTTTGCCGAAACGCCTGCCGATGTCGAGCGTGTGCGTCAAAGGGGCGATTTCTACTTCGGTGTGAATGGAGTGGTCACCTTCAAGAAAAGCACAGTGCCGCAGTTGCTGCCCGCCATCGGGCTCGACCGTCTGCTGCTGGAAACCGATGCCCCTTATCTGACTCCCGTTCCTCACCGCGGCAAGCGCAACGAGAGTGCCTACATTCCTCACGTCAACGATTTCATCGCCAAGACTTTGGGCGTCACTCCCGAGGAGGTCAGCGCTGCCACCGACCGCAATGCCCAGCAGTTGTTTGGTCTGAAACTGTGACAGTTGCTTCCATAGTGCCAACAACAATAAAGAGCCCACAAACTTGTGGACTCTTTATTGTTGTTGGTGTCGCTGATGGATTACCAGATGATGGCGCGGTCAGCGGGATCGAGCCACATCTTGTCACCGGCCTTGATGCCGAAGGCGTCAAAGAAGGTGTCGATGTTCCTCAGCGTGGCATTCACGCGGTAGCGGCCGATGCTGTGGGGATCGCTCTTGGTCTGCTGGAAGATGGCCTCTTCGGTCATGTTGTCAGCCCAGATGCGGCCATAGCTCAGGTAGAAGCGCTGGGCAGGAGTGAAGCCGTCCATCTTCTTGCCGTCGCGGTACTGCTGCGTGGTCTTGAAAGCGTCATAGGCGATGCGCAGGCCGCCCTGGTCGGCGATGTTCTCGCCCAGGGTCAGGTGGCCGTTGGCATGCTGGTCCTTCACGACGATGATCTCGTCGAACTGTGCAGCCAGCTTCTCGGCGGCTTCCTGGAACTTCTGGCTGTCCTCCTCGGTCCACCAGTCGGTCATGTTGCCGTACTGGTCAAACATGCGGCCCTGGTCATCAAAGCCGTGGGTCATCTCGTGGCCGATAACCACGCCGATGGCACCAAAGTTGGTAGCATCGTCAGCCTCTACATCAAAGAAGGGAGGCTGCAGGATGGCGGCGGGGAAGCAGATCTCGTTGGTCGTGGGGTTGTAGTAGGCGTTCACCGTCTGCGGTGTCATGCCCCATTCGTCCCTGTCAACGGGCTTGCCCATCTTGTCCAGGTTGCGGCGGGTCTCATACAGGCTGGCAGCCTTGATGTTGTCATACAGGCTCTTGCTGGGATCTACCTGCAGACCGCTGTAGTCGCGCCACTTGTCGGGGTAACCGATCTTGACGGTGAAGGCGTTGAGCTTCACCAGAGCATTGATCTTGGTCTGCTCGCTCATCCAGGTCAGGCCGGCGATGTGGGCGGCCAGCGATTTGCGCAGTTCACCGATGAGCTTCATCATCTTCTCCTTGCTGCCATGAGCAAAGTACTTGTTCACGTAGATCTCGCCAACGGCCTCGCCCAGCAGTGAGTTGGGGAAGCCAAGGGCACGTTTCCAGCGGGGCTTGCGCTCCTTCTGTCCGCTCAGCATGCGGCCATAGAAGTCAAACGAGGTCTCGCCGAAGTCGTCACTCAGGTAATTGGAAGCGCCACGGATGAGCAGGCCGGCCATGTAGTCACGCATCTGCTGCTCGCTGAGCTTGGTCATCAGCTCGTTGGCCACGGCCATCACCTTGGGCTCGGTCAGGATGACCCATTCCACGGTGGGAGTGCCCATCAGCTTGAAGTACTCCTTCCAGTTGATGGCAGGATAGTCGGCCTGCAACTGGTCCAGGGTGCGGATGTTGTACAGTTTGGTGTAGTCACGGGCCTCGGCGCGGTCCATCTTGGCCTGGGCAAACTTGTACTCAATGTCATAGATGGTCTTGCAGGCGCGGTTAGCCTCTTTCTTGCTGTAGCCGGCGAGCTGGAACATCTTCACCAGGAATTCCTTGTAGGCCTGCTGGATCTTCTTGCTGTCGGCATCGGTGTTCAGGTAGTAGTCCCTGTCAGGCAGACCGCTGGTGCCGGCGCTCAGCCACATCACGTTCATGTCACTGTTCTTGAGGTCGGTCTCCACGCCAACGCCAAAGAACGGGTTGCTCAACGTCAGGTGCTGATCGGCGATGAAGCTGGTCAGGTCTTTTTTCTTGAAGGCCTTCACCTTGGCCAGGTCGGCGAGCAGGGGCTTTACGCCCTCGCTGTTCAGGCGGTCGCTGTCCATTGCCATCTTGTACAGGTCGGCAACTTTCTGGTCCACGGTGCCGAACTTGTGGTCGGTCTTGCCCAGTTCCAGGAACATGTCGCGCAGGCGGTTCTCGTTCTCCTCGGCCAGCACGTTAAACACGCCATAGCTGGAATACTCGGGGTGCTTGCTCAGCGGGTTGGCTTTCATCCAGCCACCACCGGCATACTCATAGAAATCGTCACCCGGCTTCACGCTCAGGTCCATGTCGGCGCGGTTCACGCCGTGTGTCACTTGTGCCTTCACACCAGGCACTGCAGCCATCATAATGGCCATAGCTAATAACATCTTTTTCATTATTAATAAACTATAGTTTAAGTTATATGGTTTAGTCAATCGTTTCAACCCCGCAAAAGTAGCAAAAACTCTTGAAAAGGCATCCAGACGCTCTAGATATTCTAGATTATCTGGATAATTCGGGATGTTTTAGAAGGGGGGTGGTGTTTCGTTGGGATCTTGGATAAAGTCGACGTTGGGGGGTGGGGGAGTGAAACCGTCACCCACGGGCGAGGCACCGCCGCTGGGGATGGAGCCGCCGTTCATCTTTGACTCGTAGGTGGTCTCATTGGAGAGCAGGTCTTGCTCGCCCTGGTTCTCGAAGCGGGCATACTTGCTCACGAAGTGCAGGTTGATGGTGTCGGTGGCACCACTGCGGTGCTTGGCGACGATGAACTCGGCCAGGCCGCGGATGTTGTTGCCCTCGGCGTCCTCACTCGAGCGGGTATAGTACTCGGGGCGGTGAATGAAGCACACGATGTCGGCATCCTGCTCGATAGCGCCCGACTCACGCAGGTCGCTCAGCTGCGGGCGCTTGCCCAGCTTGTCGTCGGCGGCACGCGTCTCGACGCTGCGGTTGAGCTGCGACAGGGCGATGATGGGGATATCCAGTTCCTTGGCCAACTGCTTGAGGTTACGCGAAATGGTGCTCACCTCCTGCTCGCGGCTGCCGAACTTCATGCCGGTGGCGTTCATCAGCTGCAGGTAGTCGATAATGATGATTTTCACGCCATGTTCGCGCACCAGGCGGCGAGCCTTGGTCCTGAGCTCAAAGATGGACAGCGACGGTGTGTCGTCGATGAACAGCGGCGCGGTGCTCAGGCTGCGCGTGCGGGTCATCAGATTCTCCCATTCGGGCTGGGTGAGCTGGCCGCTCTTGATTTTCTCACCCTCGAGCGAGCACACGTTGCTGATGAGACGGTTCACAAGCTGCAGACTCGACATCTCGAGCGAGAACACGGCAACGGGGTAGTTGTAGTCCACGGCCATGTTCTTGGCCATCGACAGGACAAATGCGGTCTTACCCATGGCGGGACGGGCCGCAATGATGATCAAGTCGCTGTTCTGCCAGCCGCTGGTCAGGCGGTCGAGCTTGTGGTAGCCCGATTCCAGGCCGCTGAGGCCCTCGGGACGGTTGGCGGCCCACTCGATTTTCTTGATGGCCTCCTGCACGGCGTTCTCGATGGGGATGACGTCGCGCTTGAGGGTGTTCTTGGAAATCTCAAACAGTTTGCCCTCGGCTTCCTGCATCAGGTCATACACGTCGATCGACTCGTCAAAGGCCAACTGCTGCACCTGGCTGCTGTAGCTGATGAGCTCGCGGGCAAGGTACTTCTGTGCCACGATGCGCGCATGGAACTCAACGTTGGCGGCACTCGACACCATGCCCGTCAGTTCGCTGATGCGGATGGCTCCGCCCACCTCGTCCAGTGCCTGGTTGGTGCGCAACTGGTCGGTCACGGTGAGCATGTCGATGGGCTTGCCGTTGGCGGCCAGTGTCTGGATGGCCTCATAGATCTTTTGGTTCGCGGGGTTGTAGAATGCCTCGGGCTTGAGGATTTCGCACACGTTGTTATAGGCGTCTCTCTCCAGCATCAGTGCGCCAAGCACGGCATCCTCGAGCGAGGTGTCCTGGGGCGGCAGTTTGCCGAATTCGCCGATGATTTCGGGCTCATGGGTCGGGCGCGTGCGACGGCGCGCCTGCTTGCCTACTTCAAATTCTTCCATTATCTCGTTGTATTGTTGTCGTAGTTGTTTGATGATTGGGAGGGCAAAGGTAGTGAAAAACGTTGGATTATCCCGCAGGGGTTATTTACATTCTATTCACACGATGTTGACAAAGTTGAGTTTTTTGAATGTGAACTGTTGATTTTTTCAGCAATAGTTTGTAATTTTGCATCAGAGTAATTGATAAGTACCTGTTATGACAGAAGAAGAAAGAAACAAGGAGATTGAGTGGTTGATGGGAAGCATCAAGCGATCGGCTGCCGGAGGGCGTGGTATGACTTTTACTCTCCTTTTCATGTCGATTATAATCATCGCCTTTGGCATTTTGTCGATATTCTTTCTTAAAGACGATGATGGCCATATTATTTCGCTATGCATCGTGGCTCTGGGGGGAGTGTTCCTCTTGTCGGGTCTGATCAGTTATTTTTCTCACAAAATAATGGCCCATGCCGAGACTCCACGGGAATTGTTGGCCGCTCATGACAGGATGTGGAAAATCCAGTCGGCCATTTTAATGGTGTTTTTTGTTGTCTTGGCGGTTGTTACTCATGGTGGTTTTGTCTCTAAAGCATGCTTAATCTTGAGCGGGGTATTGCTGGTCATCGCTGGATGGCTGGCCATGCAACACAGGTTGAGGTTATGGGTGGGTATTCTTCTGTTATTGGTAGAGAGTGTCTTGCTCTACTTCTCTGGAGTTGGCCTTCTCATGGGATTGCCCCTTCTCTTGGCGATGGTTTCAATCATGAAAGGGGAAAAGTCATTATTTGCGGGTAAAGAGAGTGAAGGCCTGGATGAAGAAGATGAACAGGATTTCAGGCGCTTGCGAGAACTTGTGGAAGAGAGCGAGTCAAGGATCGAAACGAATACAAACAATAAATAGAACTGCGATGAAACTTTACAGGACGATAACCGTGCTTGCTTTGGCGATGTTGGCAATGGCTTCCCTTGCCCAACAGCAAGCGACAATGACATTTAACGACGAGGCGCGCCACCAGACGGTCACCGTGACCGCCGTGGGCGAGGACATCATACGTGTGGATGTGGTGCCCGACGGATGGAACGGCAGCAGACTGCCGTCGCTGGCGCTTGACAAGACCGCCAAGGCCGAGATCAAGGTCGAGGAGTTGGAAGACATGAGCGTGATGCGAACCGGCAGCGGCATGAAGGTGGTTCTGGACAGGACCATGGGCAGCATCACCATGGGCAGCCGCAATGGCTACTATGTCACCGACCTGTGTGACCGCAGCACGTCAACGTTGAGCCTGCTGCACCATGGCCAGGAGTCGTTCTACGGTGCTGGCGAGCGTGGCTTCTCGTTCAATCTGGCGGGTGACACTCTTGTCAATTACAATACCCAGAACTACGGCTACCAGATGGGCGAAAAGCGCACCAAGATGATGGGCATCACCATGCCGTTTGTGATTTCGTCCAAGGGCTATGGCGTGTTGTTTGACGACTTCTGCAAGTCATCCCTCTATTTGGGAAATCAAGGCATCGAGTATACATCCACAACCCCTCAGCCCATCTCCTATTACGTCATCAACGGCAATGGCAGGGTCGAGAGCGTCGTGAAGAATTACACGTGGCTCACGGGCCGTCAGGAACTGCCGCCGCTGTGGACGCTGGGCTACATTACGTCAAAATATGGCTACCATGACCAGCGCGAGAGCGAGGGCGTGGTCGATACCCTCAAGCGCGAGGGCTATCCGCTGGACGGCATCGTGTTTGACCTGTACTGGTATGGCAAGGAGGAAGACATGGGCCGTCTGGAATGGGACAAGCAGCAGTGGCCCGACCACCGCAAGATGCTGCGCGACTTCAAGGAGAAAGGCGTCAACGTCGTGACCATCTCGCAGCCCTATGTGCTCACCAACGGCCGCGCCATCGACAATTACCGCCTGTTGGACCCCCAGGGCATCTTCTGCAAGACCGACGGCACCGACACGACCCACACCGTCACCATCTGGGTGGGGCAGGGTGGCATGTTCGACGTGTCCAATCCCGCCACGCGCCTGTGGCTGCGCAACCGCTACAAATCGCTCACCGACGAGGGCGTGACCGGCTGGTGGGGCGACCTGGGCGAGCCCGAAAAGCATCCGCTCGAAATCCGCCACTTCAACGGCCTCACGGCCGAGCAGTACCACAACTACTACGGCAACGAGTGGAGCAGCATCATCTATGACATGTTCAAGGAGGAGTACCCCGACCGTCGCCCGATGGTCATGATGCGCGCCGGCACGGCTGGCCTGCAGCGCTATTCGGTGTTCCCCTGGTCCACCGACGTGTCCCGCTCGTGGGGTGGCATGCAGCCCCAGGTCAATATCATGCTCAATACGGGCCTGAGCGGTCTGGGCTACATGTCTCACGACGTGGGCGGCTTCGCTGTCGATCCCGCTAACAAGCGTGACGGCGAGCTCTACATCCGCTGGCTGCAGCTGGGCCTGTTCTCGCCCATGCTGCGCACCCACTCGACCTATCAGGCCGAACCCTACAATTACAAGGAATTTGGCGACCTCACGTTGCGCATCATCAAGGAGCGCTACAAGTGGCTGCCCTATAACTACACGCTGGCCTATGACAACGCCTGGAACGGCCTGCCCCTGGTGCGCCCGCTGGGCATGTACGAGGACGATATGGATTTCGCCCGCTATGACCACATCAACGACCAGTACCTGTGGGGCCGTGACGTGATGGTGGCACCCGTGATGCAGCAGGGCGCCGTCAGCCGCGAGATTACTTTCCCCGACGGCACCTGGGTCGATATCAACCATCCTGAGAAGGCCTATCAGGGCCACACGACGATCAATTACAGCGCTCCCATCGAGGTGTTGCCGCTGTTTGCCCGTGCGGGAGCCTTTATCCCACAGGCCAACTACGAGATGCAGAATGTGGGCGACTATGATCCTGACAGATTGGATATCGTTTACTATTCCAGTGACAATCCCTCGACCTACATCCTCTTTGACGACGACCTGCACTCGACGGGCACCCTGGCCAGAGACAAGCACCGCATCATCCAGTTCACCGCCACGCCCCAGGGCCGTACCAACTACATTACCATCCAGGGTCGCGGCGATATCGACGGCGATGCGCCCAGCAAGGCCTACCGCCTGATCATCCCCGCCATCAACAAGCCCGGCAAGGTGAAAATCAACGGCGCCAAAGCCAAGGACGTGACCTATGACAAGCGCACCCGCACCCTGACCGTCCCCGTCACCATCGCCGACGTCACCGCCACCACCATCATCGAAATCTCATAGTAATAAACTACGGATTTCACGAATTAAACTGAGGACATCCGCATTCCAGAACAAAATGGAATGCGGATGCCCTTCGCTTAATTCGTTAATTTGGCAGACCTAAAAACTTCGCGTCTTAGCGTGAGGCCAAAGGACGCGGATGCCAATTAGTCCAATTCGCGCAATTCGTAGTTTAGTTTCAGATGACCACGGCGGTGCCGCTGGTGGCGACCATGAGCATGGAGTTGCTCTCGCCGATGGTCTCATAGTCGATGTCGATGCCCACGATGGCGTTGGCGCCCATGGCCTGAGCACGTTCCATCATTTCCTGCATGGCGGTATCCTTGGCCTTGCGAAGCACTTTCTCGTAGCTGGCCGAGCGGCCGCCCACGATGTCGCGGATGCCGGCAAATATATCCTTCATGAAGTTGGCGCCGATAATCGTTTCGCCTGTCACTACGCCCTTGTACTCTCTAATCCTGTAACCCTCTACTTGGGGAGTCGTCGTCAGTATCATATCTCTATTCTTTTAATTGATTAACACACCCGATCAACCATGCAAAAACTATGCCAAGCGCTCAAAACCAGATGCTCCAAAACAAAACCACGTACCATATCTCATGAACCTCCTTAGAAACATAAAACTTAAAATCTTGCCTTTTTCTTTCATCGTTTTGGGGTATTTTGCTATATTTGCAGCAAATATCATCTCGCCGTAGATTTATTGATAACTATCAAGGAATCAAAATCATAAAACGATACGCTATGAAAAAAGAACTCTTAATCTTTCGATGGGTCGTTCTGTTGGCGGCTCTCGCATGTGCCCACGGCGCCAGCGCCCAGGAGGCCTATGCCTGGTACTCGCCGGGGGCCAATTCGCTGACGTTCTGCTACGACAACGAGCGCAGTATCTGCGTGGGTACGACCTATGACTTGAACGATGGCACCATCGAGCCAGGTTGGATAACTGATGGCAACAGTGCCTATGTGAAGTATGTTTCCTTTCACCACTCGTTCGCCGATTACCGCCCGACGTCGACCTACCACTGGTTCTACGAAATGCGTAACCTTGAATCCATCACCGGGATGAGGTACCTGAACACCAGCGAGGTGACGCGCATGGATAATATGTTCCATGCCTGCTATAAATTGACGAGCATTGACTTGAGCAATTTCAATACTACCAATGTGACCAGCATGTCGGGCATGTTCTCCCGTTGCTCCGGTATGACGGTACTTGACTTGAGCAGTTTTAACACGGCCAATGTGACCAGCATGGAGTATATGTTCAATGCCTGCACCAATCTGACAACCATCTATGTCGGTACCGAGTGGAGCACAGCGGCTGTGACCAAATCTACAGACATGTTCTATAACTGCACCAGCCTGTTTGGCGGCAAAGGAACCCCCTACGATGCCGACCATGTGGATAAGACCTATGCCCGCCTCGATGGTAAAGACGGCCTTCCGGGCTACTTGAGCGATATCGTTCCTGGACCCTATGCCTGCTTCACGACGGCGGATAAGACGCTGACGTTCTACTTCGACAACCAGCGCAATACGCGCCCAGGCAAGACCTATGACCTGAACGAGGGAAAAAACAATTCTGGCTGGAGAGACGATGGCACCAATGACAAAGTGAGCAAGGTGGTGTTTGACCCGTCGTTTGCCGAGGCCCGCCCGACGAGCACCTACGGCTGGTTTTACGGCATGCAGTGGATGAAATCCATCGAGGGCCTCGAGTATCTGAACACCAGTGAGGTGACTTTTATGAATTATATGTTCTATGACTGCAGTGACTTGACGAGTATTGACTTGAGTCATTTCAACACCGACAAGGCCACACACATGCCTGGCTTGTTCTCCTATTGCCAGAAACTTACGAGCCTTGACCTGACCACCTTCAACACCGCCAATGTGGAAAAAATGGATTATATGTTCTCGATGTGTGTCAATCTGCAAACCATCTATGTCGGCAGCGGATGGAGCACCGAGTCTGTGGACGATTCCGATGATATGTTCTATGGCTGTGTGGACCTGGTGGGTGGCAAAGGCACGACCTATACCAGGGACCACATTGGATCAGAATACGCCCACATCGACGGCGGTGAGAGCAATCCGGGCTACTTGAGCGATATCAATCCTGCGCCCTATGCCTGCTACACGGCCGAGGACGCGACACTGACGTTCTACTACGACAACCGACGCGGTCCTCGCCCGGGCAAGACCTACGATCTGAACACGGACAATAACGAAACAGCCTGGCGCGCCGATGGCGCCAGCGCCAGTGTGACCAAGGTGGTGTTCGACCCGTCGTTCGCCGAGGCCCGCCCGACGACCACCTACGGTTGGTTTGACAATATGAAGCTTCTTCGACCCATCGAGGGCATGGAGAATCTGAACACCAGTGAGGTGACCAGTATGAAGCACATGTTCTATAACTGCAATGAATTGAGGAGCCTTGACTTGAGTAATTTCAATACAGCCAAGGTGACAGACATGTCGGGCATGTTCTCTCTTTGCGTATACTTGACGAGTCTTGACTTGAGCACCTTCAACACTGCCAATGTGGAGGCCATGGATTCTATGTTCCATGCCTGTATCAGTCTGCAAACCATCTATGTGGGCGACGGATGGAGCACGGCGGCTGTGACCGAATCCGGGAAAATGTTCAATGACTGTATCGACCTGGCGGGCGACAAAGGCACGAGCTACGACAACCACCACATCGACAAAGAATACGCCCACATCGACGGCGGTGCCAACGACCCGGGCTACATGAGCTATATCGCGCCCCAGGCTTATGCCTGCTACTCGGCCGAGAACACGACGCTGACGTTCTACTACGACTACTATCGCACTAGCCGAACGGTCCGAACGGGCACGACCTACGACTTGAACGCTGGCTCAGTCGAACCCGACTGGGCTAACGATGGCACCAATGCCAAAGTGACCCAGGTGGCCTTCGACCCCTCGTTCGCCGAAGTCCGCCCGATGTTCACCTGCTACTGGTTCTACGAAATGAGGAGGCTTGAAACCATCACAGGGATGAACTACCTGAACACTAGCGAGGTGACGCGCATGGACGCCATGTTCTACCGCTGCTATAAATTGACGACTCTGGACTTGAGCAGTTTCAATACTACCAATGTGACGGATTTGAGTGAGATGTTCCGGGGTAGCAATGCTCTGCAGACGATCTATGTGGGAGATGGTTGGCAGTTGAGTGACATGGCTCAAGCGTTGTCAAGAAATGTGTTCAATGACTGCACCAGTCTGGTGGGTGGTCAGGGCACGGCCTACGATGCCGCCCATGTGGGTGCGGACTATGCCCACATCGACGGTGGCCCCAGCAACCCGGGCTACTTCAGCGAGAAAGGTGCCTACGAGCGTGGCGATGTGGACGGTGACGGCAGCGTGAACATCAGCGACGTGACTGCCTTGATCGACCTGTTGCTTGCTGGAGGCACCATCACCAATCCGGTTGCTGACTGCAACCAGGACGGCAGCGTGGACATCAGCGACGTTACCGCCCTGATCGACTTCTTGCTCGCCGGCCAGTGGTCGAATTGATGGATATGAGATAATAATTAGTATCCTCATTACTGAACTGCACCCCGAAAGTTAGGCACAAGACTTTTGGGGTGCAGTTCATTGCATTTTTCTGATGGATTTTTGGTAAATTTGCGGCAGATTTTAACTATAAACCTGAATTGTTATGAAACAGAATTATTTACTTTCTAGATTGATAGTCGTGGTAGCGGCTATGATGTGCGCCCTCGGTGCCAGCGCCCAAGAGGCCTATGCCTGTTTCACGTCGGATAACACGACGCTGACGTTCTACTACGACGACGATCGCAACATCCGCCCGGGCACAACCTACTTTCTGAATACCGATAACAACGATGCCGGTTGGGACACCGATGGCACCAAAGCCAATGTGACTCGAGTGGTGTTTGACCCGTCGTTCGCTGATGCCCGCCCGACGACCACCTACGGCTGGTTTTATGGCATGACAAATCTTCAATCCGTCGAGGGCGTCGAGCATCTGAACACCAGTAAGGTGACCCGTATGGATTATATGTTCTATGACTGCTACAGATTGACAAACCTTGACTTGAGTCATTTCAACACCGACAAGGTTGAACGCATGTCTGCCATGTTCTCTCGCTGCTCTGGTTTGACGATGCTTGACTTGAGGCATTTCAACACAGCCATGGTGGACAACATGGAGTATATGTTCAATGCCTGCACGAATCTGAGAACCATCTATGTCAGCATCGGATGGAGCACAGCGGCTGTGACCGGGTCCTTAAATATGTTCTATAACTGTACCAGCCTGGTAGGCGGACAAGGCACGACCTTCGACTCAGGCCATGTGGATGCCGGCTACGCTCACTTCGACGGTGGCACGAGCAACCCGGGCTACTTCACCGAGTTGAAAGAGGCCTATGCATGCTACACACCTGAAAACACGACGCTGACGTTCTACTACAACGGCCTGCGCATTGGCCGCCCAGGCAGGACCTACAACATGAACGAGGGAGAATTCGATACCGGTTGGGACATTGATAATACCAACCACGAGGTGACCAAGGTGGTCTTTGACCCCTCGTTTGCTGATGCCCGCCCGACGACAACCTGGGGTTGGTTTTACAGAATGTGGAATCTTGAATCCATCCAGGGCTTGACTTATCTGAACACCAGTGAGGTGGAGATTATGGCTTTCATGTTCGATAGCTGTTATAAATTGACGAGCCTTGATTTGAGCAGTTTCAACACGGCCCAGGTCTACGAGATACGACACATGTTTATCGACTGCAATAACCTGCGGACCATCTATGTGGGCGATGGTTGGACGACGGCTTCCATGCGCTACACTTGGGACATGTTCAAGAATTGTACCAGCCTGGTTGGCAGTAAGGGTACGGCCTACGATGTCAACCACGTTGACAAAGAGTATGCCCACATCGACGGCGGCCCCAGCAACCCGGGCTACCTCAGTGAGAAGCCGGCCTTCATCCGTGGCGACGTGAACGGTGATAGCCATGTAGATATCGCCGACGTGACTGCCTTGATCGACCTGCTGCTTGGTGGAGGCACCATCACCAATCCGGCTGCCGACTGCAACCAGAACAGCAGTGTTGACATCGCTGACGTTACCGCCCTGATCGATTTCCTGCTGAGCGGAACCTGGAATAATTAGGAATTAGAAATCAGAAATGAGGAATTAGGCATTCGCACTCCGTCGCTAGGGGTGCGGATGCTTGTTGTTTGAGCTGCATTTTCCCTTTTTGTGAGAGTGCCGATGAAAAATATTGATTTTTTTTGAAGCATTTTGGGGGTGCCGTGCGTCTAAAGGGTAAAAACGAGAATAATTAAACCCAGAAATAGATTATGAAACGTCATTTTTTGAACCGAATTTTGAGTGTCGCCGTCATTGTCTTGACGTGCCTCACCGCTGTGGCACAGGACCTGAACGGCGCATGGAAAGGAAGTATCACGGCAGGCCCTTACACCGTCCCTGTTGTGCTGAACCTGCAGCAGCAGGGCGATGAAATTACCGCCACACTCGACTCGCCCGAGCAGAAGGCCTACGGCATCAAGGCCAAGGCTTCCATTAAGGACGGCAAACTCAACGTCGAGATTCCCGAGATCGGCGCCAACTACAAGGCGACCATCGATGGCAACACCCTGGACGGCACTTACAGCCAGATGGGCTATTCCACCTCGTTGAAGCTGACGCGTGAGGTGCCGGCAGCTCCCGCTGATGACGATGATTGGGTCAACGACTCGCTGCTGAGCGTGTTTGACAACATCCAGTTGAAGGATGTGACGGTCACCGCCCAGCGTCAGCTTATCAAGCAGGAGGTGGACCGCATCGGCTACAATGTGGCCGAGGATGCCGACAGCAAGACCAACAACGTGCTGACGATGCTGCGCAAGGTGCCCATGGTGAGCGTCGATGCCAGTGACGAAATCCGTGTGAACGGACAGCAGAATTTCAAGATTTTCCGCAACGGCCATCCCGATCCCTCGCTCTCGCGCAACGCCAAGGACATCCTCAAGGCGATGCCTGCCAGTGCGGTGAAGCGTATCGAGGTCATCACCGAGCCGGGCGCAAAATATGACGCCGAGGGCACAACGATGATCCTGAACATCGTCATGGCCGACAACTCGACCATCAAGGGCGTATCGGGCATGGCATCGGCCAGGGCCGACCACAGGGGAGCTGTGGGCGGGTCACTGAACATGACCACCCAGCTCGACAAGGTGGTGCTGTCGGTGGATTACGGTATCCACCACGATGGCAACAACGGGCAGGGCTATCGCTCGTCAAGCCTCAGCGAGTACGCCCAGAGTGGGGCACAACTGCTGGGCAACAGCAAATTTGATACCGATAAGGTCACTGTACACTTTGGCGACGTGAGCGCCAGCTGGGAGCCCGACACGTTGAATCTGCTCTCGTGGTCATTGAGTGGATTTGCCTACAATTATGCCGGCAACGGCGTGAATACCAACCTGATGCAGAGCGCCACGGGACAGCCCATCTACTCCTTCGGCATGGGCAACCACACCAAGGCCGACAGCTACAACTTTGACACCCGCGTGGACTACCAGCGCAACACGCACCGCAAGGGTGAGGCCATCACGCTGAGCTACATGCTCTCGGCCTTCCGCAACAAGAACAAGGACAACTCGCGCTATACCGACCTGACCAACATGCCTGTTGACTACTACGGCATCGACCAGGACGGAAAAGAGAACTTCAACGAGCACACCATGCAGCTCGACTGGAAGCGACCCTTGACCGAAAAGCACACTCTGGAGACCGGCGCCAAGTACATCTACCGCCTGAACCGCAGCCACAACGTGCTGGACTATCTGGGCATCGATGATGACACCGACATGCGTTACAAGCACGTCACCCAGGTGGGCGCTGCCTATGTGAGCTACACCTTCCACAGCGGGCCGTGGGATGCCCGTGCCGGACTGCGCTACGAGCACAGCTTCCTGCGTGCCACCTATCCCGATGGCCAGCAGGATGCCTACGAGGCCCATCTCAACGACTTCGTGCCCAGTGCTAGCTTGCGTTACCAGTTCAACTTTGCCAACAGCCTGAAGCTGTCCTATGCCGCCAGCATCAACCGTCCCGGCATTAGCTACCTAAATCCCGCCGTAATCGAAACGCCCACGAGCCGCTCCTTCGGTAATACCGACCTGGGCAGTGTGCACTACCACTCGGTGAGCCTGACCTACATGCGTGTGGGTCCCAAGCTGACCTTCAACGTCACACCGCAGTTCCAGTTCAGTAACAACGGCATCGGTGCCGTGAAGTGGGCCGACGGACTGGTACAGGTATCGACCTATGCCAACACCCTCAAGACCTACTCGACGACCCTCTCGGCCTTCGTGCAGTGGATGATGACCCAGAAGACCAACTTCATGCTCAATGGCTCCATCGGCTACAACTACTACAAGAGCAAAGAGCTCGGGCTGAAGAATGACCGCATCAGCGGCAACTTCTTCGCCAACGTCACCCAGTTCCTGCCCTGGAAACTGCAGCTGTCGGGCTTCGCCGGCATGTGGGGCGGCGGCATCAGCGACCTGTATGGCCGCATGGGAACGGTGTTCTTCCATGGCTTCAGTCTGCAGCGCTCTTTCCTCAATGAGGACCGCTTGACCGTCCAACTGCAGGCCGTCGTGCCCTTCGGCGGCAAGTACATGACGATGAAGAACTATGTAACCCAGGGCGACGTGACGGGCTGGACCCGCTACGAGCAGCAGGCCCGCCGCTTTGGCATCAACATCAGCTACCGCTTCGGCTCCCTCTCGACGCGCGTCAAGAAGGCCAATGCGACCATCGAGAACGACGACCTCATCGGCAGCGGCAAGCAGTCGGGCAACACGGGCGGCAACACGCCCGTCAACGGCATGGGCGGCGGCAACTAAATCCCGCTACGATAACACATGCTGAGATATCTGAGAATCGTGCCGCAAGGCACGATTCTCATGTTTGTACGTTAAATAATCGGAGTTGTGCGACAGGATTGCCATGTTTTTGCTAATTTTGCGGCCGAAAAAGGAAAAAATCAAGGTTATGAAGAGTATTCTCAGAACGATACTGCTGTGTGCCGCCGTTGCAGTGGCACTCTCGGCGTGTGAGGGCGATCATGAGGTCATCGAGACCGACTGGACCACGCTCGAGACCGTTGAGTTGCAGAAGCATTACAACAAGTACATGGACGGTGATTGGGTGTATCAGTACGATGATACCGTCCACTTCATCGAGATGTCCTATTCATTCAGTACCAAGGACAGCACCTTCTCGGGCTACTACAATGAGCTGATCAACATTGCGCCCTCCAATGCGGATAGTCCCGACTGGCAGCTGCTGTGGCAAGGCTCCTTCTCAGGCAAATGGGTGCTGCTGCACAGTGTGGACCTGGACCAGGATTACATCTACATGGGCGACATGGTCTTCAATAATGTGCATGGTGTGCTGGCCAAATATGACGTGTTGGGTGGCCGTGTGCTCTTCTATGGCGCTTCCAAGAATTTCCTGCGTGTGACGACGCCGCTCACGTTCAAGCGCATCGACATGCGCCATCCCGAAAATCCCGCAGAATAAAGTAAGATAAAGGCTTTTATCTGATATTTAAACGCTAAACTCTCCTCTCTGTATGTACTTCAGGTTTCTAAGACTTTAGAGACCTGAATTTTTTGGCATGAAGCGCGAGGGGTCTTCCTTGTCCTCCTCGGCAGGCTTGGCAGCGGTATTTTCCTCTACCGGCGGCGCTGCGGGCGGCGTTTGCTGCTTGGCACGATGGGAGCGGTGCAGGTTGCTCTCCAGGCGGTTGAATTCCTTGCGCACGTGGCGGCGGCCGTCCTCAAAGGTGTCATCTACCGCGCGCTCGATGGTCTCGTTGAATTTGAACGGCAGCAGCGAGATCAGTGCCGAAATCAGTGACAATGCCGTCAAGGCAAACGACAGCTTGTGACCGATACCCAGACCGATGATGGAGAATCCCTCGCCCAGGTCGTTGTCGGGCGTTACTTCGGGAGCATGCTGCAGCCCGATGGCATGCAGGCTGTTGGTGTGCATGAAGAACCACAATCCCAAGACAATCAGCGCAATGGATCCCAATACCCACCAGCGCTTTTTCAGGCAGTTCAGTGCGATGGCGCCAAAGCAGGTGATGAACGGCAACAGTGCCAGCAGCACGTTGCCCAGCGACAGGGATTGTGTGATAGTGCCGGCGGTGAAATCCAACCCGCTCACCGTACCGTTCAACGAAATGTCGTAAAACGGCAGGAAAACGTAGCAGATGAGCGCCAGTACAAGCAATATGTTAGTAATCGGTCTCATGTGAAATCGGTTGATGGTAGTGGCCCGTTAAGCCACAAAAGTTTGCGAATTTACAAAGATTTGCCGAACCGCCCGCAGATTGAAACCAAATTTTACACAAATTCACGTTTCTTAGCGACCACTGTAACCATTCAGCGAAACGCCCTCTGAAATCCCCCACGCTAAGACGCTAAGGCGCTAAGATGTTAATATTCAATTAGATGAATTCCGATAAATGAGATTATGCCATTATACTATCATGAATCAATGCAGTGACAATTGCACATTTTCTTGTTTTCCGCATTGGGGCACGCCGTGGTGTCGCTCTAGAGAAGCAGGTCGAAAGCCTGCACAAGGCCAGCGGCCTTGACTTGAGGTAACACCACGGCGCGAGGGCCGTAGGTCCTCGTGGCGTGGTGGCTCGAATGCTACTCATGATGGGCCCTGAAGGGGGCCACTAACTGCGACATTTCCTTAGCCTGTGGTGTGTGGCCCTCTACGAGGCCCTTTCTCTCTAGCCACCCTTTCCCCATGCCACACAGACCTATCGGCCTGTGCGCCATGGGGTTGCCATAATTCAAGGCCCACGGCCTTGTCAAGGTCTTCGACCTTTTCTGCCAGATAAAAACAGCACTGGACACGCCATTTTGCAAAATCCGATGCGCTAATTCTGTGAAGATCAGTCACAATCTCTTATATCCAAATACTAGTGCGGAAAACAGGTGAGATCTGCCATTATACTACCATTAATCAATGCAGTGACAATTGCACAGTTTGAATTACCACAAACAACTATAGAATAAAAGCTTAGCGTCTTTGCGCCTTTGCGTGGGGTAAAACGGGTGAATAGTCACGCGGCCACTGGGGTGAGTGACCGGCAAGGGGTGGGGGAGTGTGGTAACGGGTCAGTTGGTGGCGGTGGCGAGGACCTGCTCGCAGAATTGCTGGTCGTGCTGCAGACGGTCGAGCGCCTTTTTGGACGCGCTCTGGTGGGATTCCTTCTTGCTGTAGCCCACGGCGTCGCTGGCGTAGATGCCTCCCAGGATGACGGCGGTGCGGAAGACGGGGTTTTTATCGGCATCGGTATAGCTGTCCACCAGTTCATACTCGATGCTGATGCGGTACTTTTGTGTCCACTCGATGAGGCGTGACTTGAAATTCTGCTCGGTCTTGACCAGGTCGTTCAGGTCAAAGTGCTTCTTGATCAAGCGGTTGATGATGAATTTGCGGCAGCGTTGATAACCCTGGTCCAGATAAACGGCGCCCACGAGGGCCTCCAGGGCATTGCCGCAGATGTAGCTGTTGTGGGACGAGGTGTGCATCAGCGCGTGGACATGGCTGTCGAGATGCAGCGAGTTGCCGATGCGGTTCAGGCTCTCGCGCTGCACGATCTTGGCGCGTGTGCTGGTGAGGAAGCCCTCGTGCTTCCCCGGGAAGGTGCTGTAGAGGAAATCGGCCACAACGGTGTCGAGCACGGCGTCGCCCAAGTATTCCAGGCGCTCGTTGTTGGCCCACCGGCCGTCGTGCATCTTCACTGGCTTGGAGCGATGTACCATCGCCAACTGGTAGGGCCTGATATCGCGGGGATAGTAGCCGGTGATACGGTGAATAAAAACATAAAGCTCCTTATCCTTGACGAAAAGGAGCTTTATGAGTGATATGGCGTTGCTGAGCGGCATCGTCCGTGGCTTTATTTCAGCCGTTTATTTCTGGAATTTCTTGACGATGATGCTGGCATTGTGTCCGCCGAAGCCAAACGTGTTGGAAAGTGCAATGTTTACTGTTCGCTTTTGTGCCTTGTTGAAGGTGAAGTTCATCTTGTAGTCGATGTTCTCATCCTCGTCACCGTCGGCATGGTTGATGGTGGGAGGAATGACGTCGTCACGGCAGGCCAGCAGGCAGAAGACTGCCTCCATGGCGCCCGTGGCACCCAGCATGTGGCCGGTCATCGACTTGGTGCTGCTCACGTTGAGCTTGTAAGCATGCTCGCCGAAGACGTCCTTCACGGCCTGAGCCTCGCTCAAGTCGCCCACCGGGGTGGACGTACCGTGAGCGTTGACATAGTCAACATCCTCGGGCTTGATGCCGGCGTCCTCGATGGCGCGCTGCATCACGAGCTTGGCGCCCAAGCCCTCGGGATGGCTGGCGGTGATGTGATAGGCGTCGGCACTCATGCCGCCACCGATGACCTCACCATAAATCTTGGCACCGCGTGCCAGGGCGTGCTCGAGTTCCTCAAACACGAGGCACACACCGCCCTCACCCATCACGAAGCCGTCACGCGAGCCGCTGAAGGGGCGTGAAGCACCCTCGGGATCGTCGTTGCGCAGCGAGATGGCCTTCATGGCGTTGAAGCCGCCCACGCCAGCGGGGAACAGGGGAGCCTCGCTACCGCCGGTGACGATAGCCTTGGCCTTGCCCAGGCGGACGTAGTTGAAAGCGTCGATCAGTGCATTGGTCGAGGTGGCACAAGCCGAAACAACACCAAAGTTGGGGCCGCGGAAGCCGTACTTGATCGAAATCTGACCAGCAGCGATGTCGGCAATCATCGTCGGGATGAAGAACGGGCTGTACATCGGGCCGCGCTCCTCATGACGGGCGTAGTCGCCAGCCTGGTCCTCAAAGGTGTGCAATCCACCGATACCTGACGCGAAAATCACGCCCACCTCGTCGCGGTCGATACCATCGGCCAGCAGGTTGGCGTCCTCAACGGCTTGCTTGGCGCACGCCAACGCATACTGCGTGTACAGGTCGTTGCGCTTGAAGTCTTTCACCTCGCGGCGGTCGTTGGGGTCATTCACGTAGTTCAGCGGATCAAATCCCTTGATTTCGCAAGCGAATTTGGTCTTGAACAGTGTCGTGTCAAAATGGGTAATAGGCCCTGCGCCGCTCACTCCCTTAAGGGCGTTGTCCCATGTGGTTTCAACGTCCAGACCTAAGGGAGTAATGGCACCAAGGCCGGTTACCACAACTCTCTTTAATTCCATGTGGTAAAGTGGAAATGAAAAGATTTATTCGGCTGCCTTAGCTTCTTCGATGAACTTGATGGCGTCGCCTACGTTTTGGATGGTCTCAGATTTGTCATCGGGGATCTTGATGTCGAACTGCTTCTCAAATTCCATGATCAGCTCGACGGTATCAAGACTATCAGCACCCAGGTCCTGGCTAAAAGTAGCCTCGGGAGTTACCTCAGACTCGCTAACACCTAACTTGTCAACGATAATTTGTTTTACTCTTTCTTCAATTTCTGACATAGTCGTAATTATTAAAAAGTTTGAAAAAAATTAATGTTCTCGTTTTTACTTCAAATCCAGTGCTTTCTCAACTCAGTCAAGCGGTTATCTGCTTGTGTTATCGATTAGCCCCTAGTTTTGAGCCTGCAAAGTAAATACAATTTCTTCAAATAATAAAGAAAAATTTACTTAATTTGCGCCCCGTTGAATTATTTTTAGACTTTAGTGGGTTGAGGCACAGCGTTTTTAAGTATATTTTCAAAGTTTTTACTTCGTTCGGCTGTTAAAAAGTGTAATTATTTCTCTTTTTGCCCCTTCGTGTCAGTCCCGCGGCCAACCTTCCCGGCGCAAATTACCCATTGGACTGCAACTGTCGTGCCAAGTTTAACGTGGTGGATTATTTTTGGTTCAGGTCGATGACCAGGCCCTCGTTGGCCAGGCGGGTGTTGGGGAAGATGCTTTGGGCCTCTTGCAGCAGCGGCGTCTCGTCGAGGTAGCGCTTGGAGAAGTGCCCGATGATGAGTTGCCCCACGCCAGCCTCATGGGCGACGGTGGCGGCTTCCAGGGCAGTGCTGTGGTGGCGCTTGTGGGCCTTGACGCGCAGGCTGTCGTCGTAGGTGGCCTCATGGTAGAGCCAGTCCACGCCCTCCACGTTCTTGATGACGCGGCGCGAGAACTTGGTGTCGCTGCAGTAGGCGTAGCTGATGGCGGCGTCGGCAGCGGTGGTCAACTGGTCGTTGGGGACGACAATGCCGTCGGGGCTGACCCAGTCTTCGCCCTGGCGCAGCGCGTTCATGGCATAATGGGGCACGCCCAGCCGCTTGACCTCCTCGCCGATGATGTGGCGCAGTTTGGGCTTTTCCCTGAACAGGAAGCCCACAGCGGGCACGCGGTGAACCAGCGGGAAAGTGGTCACCGTCAGCGCATCATCCTCCCAGATGACGCGCTTGTGGGTGTCGATGATGTTGAAACGCACCTCAAACGGGCGCTCGCGGCAAAAGTAGTCCAGCATCTGCCCGAACAGTTCCGCACCGTCCTTGAAGGTGTGGATGGTCAGCGAGCCCGTGCGGTTCAGCAGCGCCATCGTCGATACCAGGCCCGGCAGCCCGAAGCAGTGGTCGCCGTGAAGGTGGGAGATGAAAATGTGGTTAAGGCGCATCAGCTTGAGCTTCATGCGGCGCACGGCCAGTTGGGCGCCCTCGCCGCAGTCAATCATCATCAGGTTGTCGCGCACGTTCAGCACCTGGCACGACGGCTGGTGGCGCGGCGTCATGGTCGCGCTCCCGCATCCCAATATGTTCAGTTCTAGCCTAGTCATCGGGCTGTTGCTGCTTCTGCATCTCTTCTATCGTGGTGATGGCCTCTCTGTATTTCTGTGTATTGGGATGCTCTGGTCCGTAGAATTGCTCACAACCGGCCAGCGCTTGACGGTAGCATTCCAACACCTTGTCCAAATCGTTCTTCGCATAATAAATTCTCGCCATGTAACCCAGGCTCATGATGGTGTTGGGATGTGCAGGGCCAAAGGCGGACTGATAGGCATCATGGGCTTTTTGGAAATAGATGAGCGAATTGTCATAATCCTTAAGGGAGATATAGAGTGTCCCGACGTTGAGATAGGAAAGGGCCGTGGCGTCGGAATTCGGGCCAAGAACACGTTCGCGCTGTTCGAGCGCCTTCATGTGGCACTCCATCGATTTTTCGTATTCACCCATCCGGTTGTAAATGACGCCCAGATTGTTGTAGGACTGCGAGAAATCCAGATTATCCTTGTCCTGGATGGTGCGGTTCCTGATGTCGAGTCCCTTCAAGGTATATTCCAGTGCTTTCTCGATGCTGTCTTGCGAGGTGTAGATTCTGCCGATGTGGGTATAGACCAGCGCTGCGTCAGGATTGTCTAACCCTTCGGTTTGCCCGTAGATGTCCAGGGCCTTGTGATGCCATTCCAGTGATTGGCCCAAATCTCCCATGTGGTCATAGGTCAAGCCGATGAACTCGGTGATGAAGCCGGCTTCCTCACTGACCACTCCATATTGTCGCTGTACTTGTATAAGAGCCCGCTGATAGTAAGTCAATGCCTGGGAATAGTCGGCCATTTGGCTGTCGAAGAATACTGCAGCGTATTGCAGCATTCTCACGTCGGTGGTGTCGAGCCGCACGAGGCGTTCCAGATAATAGGCAGCCGAGTCATTCTGGTAGTTGGATGCCTGGATGGTGTATTTGCTGAAGTAGTCACGTTTGAGGTCTTCTAGCTCTTTGTCAATGTCTTCCTGCAGTTGCTGGGACAGCTGCTCTGATTTTTCTTTGAGCTGCTTTTTATTGAGCAGTTCCTGCTCGCGCTTGTCAAAACTGCCCTTGCGGTTGATCAGCTCGTCGGCCTGTTCCAGGTCGGCGTTCTCGATGCAGGCCTGTATCTCCTGGCTCATTTCGTCCATGCCGCTGTAATCGGTCGTGGCATAGCGCTCGGCCATCTGGTCGATGAGCTGGATATAGTTATTGTAGTTGGAGTTCAGCTCCTCATATTTCGCACGGTACTCCTGCTCACTGATGGTTTTTTGTTTCAACTGCTTTTCGAGGGCAACCACTTTTTGGTCATAGTTTTTCTTGGCTTTGTCATAGGCCTTGTCCTCGATGCGCTTCTTGTCGTTCTCGAGCTGTGTGTCCGATACCATGACGATTTCCAGGGGAACCGATGACGAGTAGGCAAACCGACGGCCTTTGAGCTGCTTGTCCACCAGCGAGTAACCTTTCTTTTGCACTCGGGTCACAGTGAAGGATTCTCCCTGGCGCTTGCCGGGAATGGAGAAGGAGAACTTGCCGCCCTTCTTGCTCACGATGACGTTGGGGTATTCCAGTACATCGATGCTGACACCAGCGAGGTACTCGCTGGGCTTGCCGGGGCGTTCCAGTGTCCTCACGATTCCCGATTGCATCTGGGCACTGGCCCCCGTCGTGAGGCACAGGCAGGCCATCATCCACAAAACCTTTTTCATCTTGTTCATCGGTTGACTAGTGTTTAACCTTGCAAATTTACGCAATATATCGGGGAGCGGCAACTCATAGCCCAATAAAAAAATGTGCGCTTGTTTCCCAACAACTCGCACACTTTAAACCTTAAAAATCTAATCCTATGAAAAAACTTGATGCAAAAATACTATATCTCAGATATTTGGCAAAAAAAACTTGACTAATATTTGTAAAAATGCATAGAAAAAGTGTTAAATAAATCCCTATGAATTTTAATAGTATATTTTTGGAACACTTATGTGGAATTTTTGACCACAAACCAAGAGACGGGCACCCTGATGGCGTCCGCCTCTTGAATTAAAGAATTATCGTGTGTGTATGAAGAAATCTAGTCTCTCTTTTTAGTAGCCGATGGACAGCATGGTGTAGTAGTGTCCCAGGTTCTCAAATGTCGAGAGCGTTACCCAACCGGTGCTGCCGCCTCCATACCAGCTCAGCTCGTTGTTGCCGCTGTTGATGGGCTGACCGTATACTCTGCACAGGCTGTTGTAAACCCTGTTGTAGCGATAACGGTCGGTGCGGCTGGTGTGGAAGATGAACTGTGCGTTAACCAGTCTGTCATAGTCGTCGTAGCAGAGCATGACGTCTTCCCAGGCGAGATTGAGCAGAGGCACGTTTCTCAGGTAGATCACGTGGTCGGCATAGCCGTCAATCTCATAGCCGTTGATGTACAGATAGTCAATCGAAGTGTCAAAGAGCGTTCCGAAGGTGATGCCCAGAATCCTGTCGATGATGGGGGCACTTGCATAGGGGTGCCAGCCTACGGGGATTACAGGACGATACCATACGATGGGAGCGGGACGATAGTGGCGAACGGGAGGGGGCAGGGGACGACTCCAACTCCAGTAGTGGTTGGTATGGTACCTGTGGAAGTCGTTGCGGTAGTGGTGGCTACTGTAATCAAAGTGGTTGTCGTGATTGTAACCGTGGTTGCCGTTGTGGCCCCTGTTGCCATTAGGACGGTTGCCGTTGGGACGATTGCCGCCGCGGTTGCGGTCCTTGCCGTTGCGGTCATGTCCGGGGTCGATGTTACCGGGCTTGCCGCCGTTGTGGCCGGGATCAATGTTGCCGTTACCGCCCTTGTTGCCGTTACCGCCCTTGTTGCCGTTTCCACCCTTGTTGTCGTTACCGCCTCTGCCGTTTCCACCTCGGCCATTGCCGCCCTTGTCGTTAGGCTTGGTCGTGCTGGTGGAAGGGGTAACAGTGCGGCGGGAGTCCGAATTGGTGGTACCAAAAGTACTGTTGTCAACTTTGCTCTTGGTCAGGTCGCCCACCTTGGTGGGGGAGGCGATGTCGGTGCGACGGTTTGGGATCGTCGTAGTCGTACTGGTGCCGCTGTTGCTGCTGTCGCCGCTGTGGTTGGTGGCGCCACGATTGACGCGGGTGCCGCTGTCACCGGTGCGCACTGTGCCCACACTGCTGCCACTGGAGCCCGTGGTGCTGCGGCTCACTTGCGGAGTCGTGGTGGTGCGGGTGCTGCTGCTGGTGGTGCTGCGGTTCACCTGCGGCGTCGTGGTCATGCGGCTGCTGGAGCTCGAAGTGTTGCGGTTCACCTGCGGGCTGACCGCACTGCGGCTGCTGCTCGAGCTTGAAGTGTTGCGGCTCACCTGCGGGGTGGCTGAACTGCTGCGGCTCATGCTGGAGCTCGAAGTGTTGCGGCTCACCGTCGGTGCCGTTGATTGGTTGGAACGTGAGACAGCTGCCGACTGGCTTCTGCTGCTGGTGCTGCCTCCTTGTGAACGACTGCGGCCCTGGGCCGAGGCGTCTGATGCGCTGAAGATCAGGCATCCCATGAGAGCGAAGCTCATCATGATTCGTGTAACAGAAGTTTTCATAATTGTGTTGTTTTATAATGTTCAACAAGTGATTTAAAATTCGTTTTGTTTGTCTTTTAGACTGCAACATATGTGCCTAGTTTAACCATTAAAAACGGCGATTGGCCCCATTTACGCCCTATTAGGCATAAAAATGCGACCAATCGCCGTTTTTCATAGATGAATCCGGTGCCCAAATTGCGGCATCGGGCTGTCAGTGGGGGCTTTACCGGAGCAGTAACTGGGCGTCACCGTAGCTCAGGAAGCGGAAATCATGCTCCATGGCGTAGTCATACATGCCGCGCCACCGGTCCTGGCCCACAAAGGCGGCTACAAGCAGCAGCAGGGTCGATTGCGGCTGGTGGAAGTTGGTGATCATGCCGCTCACGATGCGGTACTCAAATCCCGGGGCAATCATCAGCTGGGTGCTGCCCATGTAGGTGTCGGCATGGTGCCGGTCCAGATAATCGACGATGTTCTGCAGCGCCTTCTTGGTCGTGATCTTGCACGGGGTGGTGTAAGGCATCCACTGGGTGACGGTGAGCGCTTCCTCATCGGCATCGGGGTTCTCCTCAAGGATCTGGCCGATGTAGTACAGGCTCTCCAGGGTGCGCACGCTGGTGGTGCCCACGGCAATCACCGGCCCGGGGGCATTGATGATGTCGGTGATGACGCTGCGAGGCACGCTGATGAACTCGTAGTGCATCGGGTGGTCGCCGATGTGCTCGCTCTTGACGGGCTGGAATGTGCCGGCGCCCACGTGCAGCGTGATCTCGCGGCGCAGGATGCCGCGGTCGTCACACTCGGCCAGCACCTCGTCGGTGAAGTGCAGGCCCGCTGTCGGGGCGGCCACGCTACCGTCGATGTGGCTGTAAACGGTCTGATAATCAGTCGAGTCGCTCTCTTCGGTGCCACGGTTCAGGTAGGGCGGGATGGGAATCTCGCCGATAGCCTCCAGCACGTCGGCAAAGGTGATGCTCTCTCCTTTCTCTCCACTGCCATCCCAGTCAAAGGCGATTTCCCATGCGTTGCCGCGCTGCTCACCGCGCGTGGCAGCCAGGACGACCTCACGGCCCTCGATGGTGACAGTCTGCGTCAGGGCGCCTTGTTTCCAGCGCTTGCTGTTGCCCACCAGGCACTGCCACACGCAGTGGCCCGTGGTCTGGAATATCTGCTCATAGTCGCGCGGCAGCACCGGTTCCAGGCAGAAGATCTCGATCGTCGACCCCGTCTCCTTGCGGAACCTGAGGCGGGCGTTGATCACGCGCGTATTATTATAGATGAGTGTTGAGCGCTCGGGCAGCAGCGACGGAACTTCCCAAAATTTCCTCTCCTCGATAGCGCCGTTATTATAATACAGCAACTTGCACTGCTCGCGCTGAGCAAGGGGGTGCTTGGCGATGCGTTCATCGGGCAGGGGATAGTCATAGTCGGCGATGCGCAGGGCGCGGATGTCGTCAATCAAAGCCATGATATTAAGAATAGATAATGAAGACGATGGTGAATAATATTGTGAAGATGAGCATGTTGCGTGCGGTCTCGCCCAACAGTGGATTAAGGGCGGCGCCGTCACGGTGCCTGAGTTTGTACCACGTGGCGGTGTGCATCACCAGGTAGAGCACCGGGATAGCCAGCGTCCACAGCGGCAGCAGTTTGCCCATATTGACGACAATCATGATCCAGAAGGCGGTGAGAATCGCGATGGCGGTGTAGCCGTTCAGGAAGTAGGCAAAGGCGGTGACGGGTCGGCCTCTCATGACTGTCTGCGTTTTCTTGCCGGCTGCACGGTCGTCTTCAACGTCGCGGTAGTTGTTGACCAGCAGCACGTTAACGCCCATTAGGCCGATGGCGATGGAGAACAGGAGCACCAGCGGGTTCCAGCGCAATGCCATCACATAGTAGGTCAGGTTGACGGGCACGATGCCAAAGAAGATGAACACCATCAGCTCGCCCAGGCCGTGGTAGGACAGGGGGTAGGGGCCGGCACTATAGGCAAAGGCTCCCAATGCGATAATGATGCCCGCAGGCAGCAGCCACCACCCGCCGTAAGGGATCAGGCAGCAGCCCACGACACCGGCCAGCGCCAGCAGGCCCATCGTGGCATTCCTCAGCGTCTTGGGCTTGATGTCGCCCTCGGTGACGCCGCGGCGCGGGCCCACGCGACCGGGTTTGTCGGTTCCCTTCAGGTAGTCAAAATACTCGTTGGCCATGTTGGACACGATTTGTGCCAGCAGGGCGAAGACCAGGCACAGCGCAGCAGGTACCCACTTGAACTCGTGATGCCACTTGGCCAGCCCAATGGCGATGACCGCACCGCTCAGCGATACGGGTAACGTCCTGAGCCTGAAGCATTCAAGCCATATCTTGATCTTCTTTTTCATCTTTTATCTATATAATAATGTATCGTCTTTTTATTCTCCCTCTTCTTCAGAGCGGGGTGCCGCGTGAGCGAAGTGGGCATTGAAACCACACAATGAGTAATTCGGCCGCAAAATTACAAAATTCTTCGGGTAGATTCTTGTTTTTCTTACCCTTTGGCGCGATATTTGCTGCATAAAAAGTGAAGAACGTTAACATTTTAAACCTTCGAGTTATGGAACCGATGCAAGATAATAAGCAGAGCCCAGAGCAGATGCCTCCTGTAACTCAAGGAGGAGTAGAACCTCGCTTGACCTTTAAGGAAGCCATCGGGGAATGTCTCAGCAAGTATGCCACGTTCACTGGACGTTCACGGCGCAGTGAGTACTGGTGGTTTGGTCTGTTTGTACTGATTCTCACGCTCTTCCCCGCTGGTTTGTCAATGGCAACTGTGGGTATCTTAGGCAAGACGGAGAATGTCTTTTGCATGGTCACACTCATGGCCGTTGCGTCATTTGTGGTCGTGTTGTGGACTATCATTCCATCCTTCGCTGTTCAGACACGTCGCCTGCATGACGTGGGCCGCAGTGGCTGGTGGATTGTAGGTAGTGTTGCAGTTGGACTTTTGTATCCCATCGCCAAAAGCGTTGTCCTTGGCTTTGAGGCTCTTGACAGTGATAATGAAGTACAGAATCTGATCGACGCTTTCCAAGTGTCTACAGTGGGCGGTACCGTGATGCTGCTCTTGGCGCTGGTTGGCCTTGGCTTGTCAATTGCCGTCTTTGTGTTCTCGTTGCAGGACAGCCACAGGGGTGAGAACAAGTACGGCCCGTCTCCCAAGCATCCATAAGTGGATAGGAATTACAGGTGTGCCCATTTTGTGGCACACTTTTTTTGATGGGTAAATTTGTGGAAATCAATCAAACGGCTTACCTTTGTAGTGTCAATCCGTGACTTTTAACTTAAAAATCAACAGATATGGAACAACAGAATCAACAACCGCAGCCTCCTGTATTCAATCAGCCGCAGGCTCCGCAGTATCAACCTGCCCCGCAGTATCAACCCCGAGTGACCGCCAGCCCCATGATGGATCCCGTCACGGCGATAAAGACGTGTTTCAAGAAGTATTTCGACTTCAAGGGCCGTGCCCGCCGCAGCGAGTTCTGGTGGTTCATCCTGTTTGTGGTCATCGTGTCGTCGGTGTTCTCGTTCTTTGGCCTGTTGTCGCCCATCGTCGGCTATCTGAGCCTGGCATTCAGCCTTGCCGTGCTCATTCCTGAACTGGCCGTATTGTGCCGCCGTCTGCACGACACGGGTCGCGGCAGCTGGTGGGTGGTTTTGATGGCTATTCTGATGGGTGGCTATTATGGCACGTTTGCCTCGCTGATCGGCTCCAACTTCAGCGATATGGCTTCTGCCACCAACCCCGAGGACGTGATGGGAATGGCTCAAGAAATGGCTAACTCGATTCAGGCAGCTCCCGGATTGGCCACAATCATGATGCTCTGCAGCATGGGCTCCATCATCATGGCCATCATCATGATTATCTTCACGGTAAAGGATAGCGATTGGAACGATAACAAGTACGGTCCCTCGCCCAAGTACAAATAAGGCGTTAGGAATCAGGTATTAGGAATTAGGGAGGAACAGTCCACTGCTCCTCCCTAATCTATTGTCTCTACTCACTACTCACTAATCAATTAGATGGAGAGTCGGCGCAGCAGGTCCAGCAGGTCGCGGTCGATGGGTTTGTCGTCGTGAATGGCCTTGGAGAAGGGTACATACACGATTTTCTCGTCATCGTCACCGATCATGACGTTGCGCTGGCCTTCCAGCAGTGCATCGATGGCGGCTGCGCCCATGCGAGAGGCCAGGATACGGTCTTGGGCCGTGGGTGAGCCTCCGCGCTGCAAGTGGCCCAGAATGGTCACGCGCACATCCAGTTGCGGGTACTCGTTGCGCGCCCTCTCGGCCAGGCCCATGGCGCCACCGGTAATGGGGCTCTCGGCAACAAGGACAATAGACGAATTCTTGCTCTTGCGGAACCCTCTGCCAATCAGTTCTTTCAACTGGTCAACCTCGGTGGATATTTCAGGAATGATAGCCGCCTCGGCACCCGTGGCGATGGCACCGTTCAGGGCGAGGAATCCCGATTCGCGTCCCATGACCTCGATGAAGAACAGGCGCGAGTGACTGTTTGCGGTGTCGCGGATGCGGTCCACACACCACATGATGGTGTTCAATGCCGTGTCATAGCCGATGGTATGGTCGGTACCGGCCAAATCGTTGTCGATGGTGCCAGGAAGGCCCACGATGGGGAAGTCAAACTCGCTGGCAAACTGGCGGGCGCCGCTCAACGAGCCGTCGCCGCCGATCACCACCAGCGCGTCAATGCCGTGTTTCTTGATAACCTTATAGGCCTGTTGACGTCCTTCAACAGTCCTGAACTCCTTGCAACGGGCGGTCTTGAGGATTGTGCCGCCGTGGTGCATGATGCTGGAAACATTCTGGGTCTGCAGGTCAACGATCTCATCTTCTACCAAGCCCTTGTAGCCACGGTAGATGCCCTTAACCTTAAAACCGTTATAAATCGCGGTACGCGTCACCGCGCGGATTGCCGCGTTCATGCCGGGGGCGTCGCCTCCCGAAGTCAATACGCCAATAGTCTTGATTGCTGCCATAATCTGTTCAGTTTTAATGATGTCCTGGGTGCAAAGGTAGCGTTTTTTTTGAAATAAAAAAGCAAAAACGGCATCTACTCACGCAGACACCGTTAATTCTCATGTTTTATTGCTTGCGTTTTTTTATAGGTGTTTAGATTTCTAAGGCTGGGCTTTAAATAATCATTTAATCAACATTAACTACCATCAAAAGATTTTCCTTAGCTTTATATATATTATATATTGTGATCAATCTATACTCTATATCGTAATTGGAGAAATGCTTTTCACGCTGCAAAATTACGTTCTTCCACTTTTTGCCGTTATGAATATTAGCAGAAATAATTTGTAGAACTTGTTGGTTTTTGACCTCAAATTTGTAATTTTTTGACCTCAAAAATTTTCATCTACCTGAAAATCAGTAAAATGTAAGTACAAATACAAATAATAATAATCAAACGCAAAACAGCGCTTTTTTTCAATAGCAACGGGTCAGGAACCGATAGTTCCTGACCCGTGCATGGTGTGTCGGGGTTGTCACTTTGGAGTGGCAATGATCGTCTTGCCGGCGCTGTGGGCACTCAACTGCGGGGCATACTGGCACTGGATGGTGGCGATGCCCGAGGTGAACTCGCCGGGGTTGGTCACCCACACGTCATAGCCGATGATGTGGGTCCCCTTGCTCAAGCTGTTGAAGAACACATTGGTCTGGGTGTCCTTGGTCTCCAGGTAGAACCAGGTGCGGTCCTCGCTGCGGTAGCCCGACAGCTGGTCAACGGGCTCAAAGCAGGCGGCGCGCTCATCGGTGATGGTCACGAAGTCCATGTCCTTGTTGGTCTTGATGATGACGCGCACCTTGACCTTGTCGCCCACCTGGAACGACGTGGCCTGGTGCAGCGAGCCGTCTTGAGCGTAAACGTAGTATTCCTTGCTGATGGATACCTCCTCGATGGCCTTCTCCTTGATTTCGGTCATCGGTGCCTTGAACTGGCTATAGATGGAGCCCCAGGCAGGGCCGCTGCCCGTGCGGTCGATGACGACACTGCCAGCGGTGGTGGCAGGCAACGTGGTGCGGAAATAACCCAGCCACTGTGCCATTTTATCGAGGTTAATGGGCTCTCCAGCCACTGTAATCGATGGCGTGGTGCCGCGGTCCAGCCACTGGCTGCCGGTACTCAGGATGCTGTAAACGGCATCGGCGGCGAGGCTGTAGCTGCCCCAGTCGTTGCTCTGTTTCATCAGCAGCATCCATTTGCGTATCTGGTCAATCTCCTCTTGGCGGGGATCCACCTCGCTCATGGCCTGCAGGATGGTGCTCGTGTAGGCCACCTTGTCCAGTTCCCACCAGCCGAAGCCCGTCTGCAGGTTGTCCCAGTACATACCCAGGCTGGGCTTGACGATGGCAAACTGGCGGATGCTCTCCACGATCTGGCTGGCGGTCTTCTGGTAGCCGTTGCGGTTAAGCGTCATGGCGCAGTAGGCCTTCTGCTTGAGGGTCAGGCCATGTGACCAGTTCTTGTCCATGTACTTGACCGTCTTCTTCAGCAGGTCGGCACTGGCGCTGGACTGCTTCACGTCGGGGAAGAGGGTGCGCGTGTAGGCATAGCCCGCGAACTGGCCGTAAGGCTCCTTGCTGTACTTCTTGGCCTTGTTGAACAGGCTCACGTTCTCGCTGTCATAGTAGGCGAGTGCGCGACGGGTCATTTCAGTCAGTCGTTTGTCGTCAGGCAGGTAGCCCAGATGCTTGATTTCACCGATGAGTTGCAGCACGGTGCCTGTAGTCCAGACGCTCGACTTGCAGTTGGGATAGCGGAACCAGGTGAAGCCGCCATCGTCCATCTGCAGCGACTGCAGGGCGGTGATGATTTTCTCGTATTCCTTCTTGACGATGGCATCGTCAAAGAGTTCGTGTAGCTTCGACATGCGCAGCGTCTGCCGGTCGGCATCGCGCATCCAGGGCGATGCCAGCAGTGTGCCGATCTTCAGGTCTTGGTTCTTCTGGAGCATCGACACGAGGGTGCTGTCCTCGTCATGCTGCTTCCAGTAGGTGATGGCCTCCTTGATTTGGGGCTGCTCCTTGGCCACGCCTTGGGCCACCTCTAGCGCAAACAGGCTGTGGGCGGCTTGGGTGGCAATGTGGTATTCGTCGCTGAAGATGGTGGGCAGGGCCAGCACGCAGTACCATGTCGGGTTGTCGCAGTATTCCAGCGTCACGCGGGCGTCAGCGAGGAACTTGGGCAGCGGGGCCTCGAAGTGGGACTGGGCGGCCTCGATATAGAACGGTTCGGTCTCGATGACGGGCGAGATGGTCGTCAACACGGGCACCATCACCTGCTCGCCGTCGCCAAAGCGCCCATTGGCGGCCTTGATGCGGAAGCCCGCCATAGAGATGGTGTCGGGCACCAGCCAGTCGATGGTGACGGCTTGGCTGCCCTTCGGGTCTAGCTGCAGGTTGAAGTTGCGGGTGGCATAGATATCGCCCGAGCGCGGATCAAACAGTTCGATGACAGCGTCGCAAGCGGCAACCTGGTCGGTAGCGTTCTGCACCGTGGCGGCCAGTGCAGCCTTGTCGCCCTGGCGCAGGAAACGCGGCATGTTGCTGCGCACCATCAGCGGCTTCTGGGTCAATACCTCGGCCATCCAGGTGGAGCCAATCATCTTCTTGTCCCATGCCATGGTCTGGGTGAACCAGGTGGTGTTGAAGTTGGGCACCTCAAATTCGATGCTGATGTTACCCTCGAGATCGCTGGTGAGTATGGGCTGCCACAAGGCCGTCTTCACGTCACTCTCGCGCAGGATCACGTTGTCGAGATACTTTGCGTTAACCTCGGGAATCTCTTGAACCTTGGCTGCCATGGGTGCCTCATTAACTGCTGATACAGAACCTGTGGCCATTCCTTTTTTAGCCGTTCCATAGGCTGTAACCACAACCTCACTAAGCTCTGCATCACCATTCCCACCAAATCCGCGTGACACATCCGCCACGTCGGCCGACATTACTGCTTCCTCCTTTAGACTTCTCGTCAGCATGCGGCCGCGTCCATAGCCGTAGTCAAAGAAGCCTTGGTCATAGGTATAAAGGGACGGCAACTTGGGAAACGCTGCATCGGGCATGTTCAGCGACTTGCCCATCCAGCTGGTTCCGCTCCGCCGCAGGTTTGTGACCGTGTTGACGTAGTACAATACCGCGCGGTTACTGGGCTGCCAGTTCTTGAAGGCCCATTCGTTGCCCTGGATGCTGGCAATGGCCTTGTCAAACATGTCGATCATCATAGCGGCGCGCACGGGCTTGCCGTTCTGGTCGGTGAGGCTGAATGTCCATTTCTCCATGTCACCAGGCACAAGCTTGTCGCGGAACGACGTGGCGGTCACCTTCACGGCCTCGGCCTTGTAAGGATTTTGAAGTGTGACTTGCTCAGTGACCTGTTTGGTGTCATAATGGGTAATGAACCAGACGTTTACGTCTTTTCCTGCCTCCTTGGGCAGCTTGACGGTGAAATCGTGGATCCCCGCATTGTAGGTGAGCCAGCCATGGGCGATAACCTTGTCACTTGTTCTTGCCACATAATATATATAAGCCTTGGGGGTGGATACGCCCACGGCGATGTGGCCCACGTTGTTCTTGTCCACACTCTGTTGCAGCGGCGTGAGCCACAGCGGGCAGTCCTTGACGGGCGCCTTCTTGTCGCCCTTGCGGTACAGGGTGATCATGCGCTCAATATCCACCTCCTGCTCGCCCTCCTCGGCATCGATGATGTGGATTTTCAGCATATATTGGCCCGAAGGCAGATTTTTCAGGTCGATGGTCGGGTCGGCGGTGTTGAAGTTGCCGGTCAGGACAGGTTCCTTGCCATCGATGGGGGTGACCTCCCAGGTGCAGTAGGTATCGGTTTGCTTCTCATCGGTGGAGACGTACTTCAACGGCAGCTTGATGGGCTTGTCATTGAGGTAGATGTCGTTGTTCTCGCTACCCATCACAATGCCGCGGCGCGAGCCCACGATGAACGCGGTGGTCGCCTGGTGGGTCTCGCCGGCATCGGTGGTGACGATGGCATCGACGCGGTAAAGATAGCGGGCCCAGCAGTGCCTGCCTGGCTTGAGGCCGATGTTCTCCTCAAACAGTTCGGCAGGATACTCGATGGTGAAGTGGCCTTGATCATCGGTAACGACGGTGGTGTCTTGCAGGTGACTGCCGCCAAGAGTGGGCACACGCCACCAGTTCCACTCGTTCTGGGCGAGTGACAGGCGCACCTCGGTATTCTGCAGGGGCAATCCGCTGTAGGTCATCGCCTGGCCGCTAACCTTCACGGGCTGGCCGGCAACGTAGCTGCGGCGCGGGACGGGGAAAGTGACCTCAAACGTCGGCGTCTTATACTCGCTCACGTTCACATCGCGATAGGCGAGATTTCTGGATAACCGTCCTTTCTCTTTGATGAAAATGGTGAAACTGCCGTTCATGCGGTCCTTGGGAACGACAAAGGTGCCCTCAATGCGGCCGAACTCATCGGTGGTCATGGTAACCGTGTCGATGGGCTCTCGGTTTTGGTCCATGAATATTACTTCTGCCTCCTTGCCGCCGAGTACAACACGGCCGTTGGTTGCGACACGATAGATGATGGCGGCCCAATGGATGGTCTCGCCGGGGCGATAGACGCCCAGGTCGGTATAGATATCACCGGTCTCGTTGCTGTAGGTGTTATTCTCAAGTATACCGAGTTGAGTCGGCAATCCGTAGCGGTCGTTACCCTTGACGGCGGTCAGCATCCGGCCAAACTCACTACGCTCTCGGGCAGTGAGATTGATGATGACCGAGCCATCGCTGCCTGTAGTGCCTAGGGTCTTGTTGTTTTTATCCGACATGATCGCCACTCCTGACAACGGTTTGCCGGTGTTGATGTCGACGGCGATAATGCGGTCCTGCAGTTCGTTGTCCGTGCCCGATGTGGTTTTGCCGTCTAAATGGATGGCGCCAACACGTTCAAAGCTGTTACTGTAGAGAGCAAAGGTGGCTATGTCGGTCACGTGCAGGATATTGTAGCGACTCAATTGATCCTCGGTGTTGTTGTCGAAGTCGAATGCGGGACAGATGGCATAGATGCCATAGGGCAGGGGAGGCAGCGTGGTGACCACGTTGTCAGCTTCAAACGGCACATTGCCCTGAACCGTCACGGGATGGCGCGAAACAAGCTGCAACTTGCTCTTGTCCAGCCTGTATTCCTTCAGCATGTTGTCGGGAATGCGATAGACCTCGATGGTGAACGAGTTCGTATTCTGGACATCGGCTTTCACACTGATGCTGTCGCTCGATGAACGCACCTCGGGATAAGTGAGCTGAACCGTCTTGCGCTCCATGGCGATGAGGGTGTTTTTCACCTGGGTCGTGAAGATGGAGTTGGGGAAACGTTCCGCATACTCCTTCAATGTCTTGTAATGGAGCTTGTTGTCCACCCATGCGACACGATTCAGCAGCAGTGCGCAGTATTCATTGTCCTGATATTGCTGGTAGGTCTCGATAGGGAAAGAATAGCCCTGGGTCTCGGTAATTGCAAAGATGTGTGCCGGCAGGTTACCCTCGGTCGAGGCCATCCAGTCGCTGTTGATGCGCTCCATCAGGTCCTTATTCTCCTCAATGCCGTTGAGTATTTCCTTGCCTTTCATCAGCAGGAACTCGTTCAGGGTAGGGATGTAGGTGGCGCCCAGCTTGTTGCACCTGATGATGCCAGTCAGCGAGGTCACCGCCACGGCCTTGAGGGCTTCGGGTTCGGCAAGGCTCTTCTCGATGAGTTCGGTGATTTTCTGGTCAAACTGCTTGCGGTCCCACTCGCTGATGTCCTGGGGAACCTCCTCGACGGGGTTGTCGCGGTCGCTCCAGCGGGCAAAGCGGTTGCGGTAGCCCTGATAGACCATCGCGTCGAGGTGGTAGAGCAGGGCGCGGATGTGCGGGCGCTTCTCCTTGCCGGCTGTTGTCTCGATGCGCGAGACGATGTCGGCCATGTTGTCCTGCGAGATGCCGCTTTGCGCAACGCTGTAGCGCACCAGCGCATCGACGAGCAGTTGTCCGTCATCGCTGCCTTTCAGCGCCTTGTCAATGTCGGCAAGCGCTTCCTTGCTCACGTCTTGCGGGAAATTGAAGTCAACTACCTTCTCGCCGCCCAAAGAATGGAATGGGAATGCCATAATCACTAAAGCTATAAATAGGATATGAATAATTTGCCGTTTCATAATCGCAATGTGTTTGGTTTACCTTAATAACTCCAAAATTACATAAATAATGTGCAAACGCCTCGCCACCGCCCTCTATTTTGCAATAATTAACGTCAAATCCCCAAAAATATACTGCAGATGAAAGGAAAACCCCTTCATTCTGTTTAAAATCAACACGAATGACCTTGAATTGAGAAATTCATGACCATTCGTGTGATTGATGACGTGCGTCAATAAAAAAGCGGGAGCGCTATGGTCTTCCACTGCGCTCCCTAACATGAAACAAATCTTTTCTTCTCAGTCTTGGTTATGCTAAATGATATCAGAAGTAGTCGTTATTGAAGTTTGCTTCATTAATACTCAAGTTAGCACCGATTACTGGATGAGGGCGAACATCGAGCTGATGGCATCGACGGCACCGTTGATGCTGGCATAGATGCAGCTGATCAAACCGATAAAGATGATGCCCAGCGTGCACAGGATGAGGCCGGCACGCTCGCTCCAGTGGCTCGTGATCTTGGGAATCACGCAATCGTCCTGACGCAGGAACATGGCCTTGACCACCAGCAGGTAGTAGTACAACGAGATGATGGTGTTGACCAGCGCGATGAGCACGAGCACGTAGATGGCCACCGAACCCTGATGGCAAGCGCCCACAAAGATGAAGAACTTGCTGAAGAAGCCCGCAAACGGGGGAATACCACCCAGCGAGAACATCGCCAGCATCATTGTGAAGGCCAGCCAGGGGTTGGTCTTGAACAGGCCGTTGTAGTCGTCCATGGTGACCTTGCCGGTCTGGCGCTCGATCGCGGCAATCACGCCAAAGGCGGCGAGGTTGCTGAAGATGTATACCAGCACGTAGTAGATCATCGACGACATGCCCATCACGTTCACGGCAATGATACCGAGCATGATGTAACCGGCTTGGGAAATCGACGAGAACGCCAGGAAGCGCTTCAGGTTGCGCTGGCGGATGGCGAACAGGTTACCGATGGTGATGGTGAGCACGATGATGGCATACAGCATCCACTCCCACACCTGGCCATAGGCCGAACCGAACACCTGCACCAGAATCACCAGGAACGAGAACGCGGCAGCACCCTTGCTGATGACCGACAGATAGCTGGTCACAGCGGTGGGGGCTCCCTGGTAAACGTCAGCGGTCCACTGGTGGAAGGGAACAAGCGAGAGCTTGAAGCCCACACCGGCGATGACAAATGCCAGGGCGGCAATCAGCAGCGCCGAGTGGTTGCCCATGACGCTGGTGGCGATGTCCTTGAAGTAGAGCGATCCGCTCATGCCATAGACGAACGAGATGCCCAGCAGGAAAATGGCCGACGAGAAGATGGCGGTGAAGATATACTTCGCAGCCGCCTCGTGCGACTCGTAGTAGCGTTTCTCAAAGGCAGCCAGCGCAGCGATGGGCAGCGAGGCGGTCTCCAGACCGATGACAAACAGCAGGAAATGGCGTGCCGAGATCATGAGGAACATGCCCAGCAGCGTCAACAGCGTCAACTCGTAGAACTCGCCGCGGCGAACGCTCACAAAGTCGCTGTTGGTCCATTTCACAGCCTGCAGGAGCACCAGCACGACGCCCACGTTGAGGATGTTCTTCATCACCCACGTGGCCGAGTTGCTCTCAAACATGCCGCCAAAGGCTTCTCCCACTCCGGCAGGGCAGCAGAAACAGTATATCGTGTAGAGCGCCATCATCACGACCGAGAAAACCGGCATGTAACGCTGTGAGCGCTCAGGCATGAAAGTGTCATAGATGAAAACAAGCAGGAAAACCAGCAACAGGCCTATCTCCTGCGGCATCAACAAGAATTGTGAATAATCCATCATATCTGTATTATGCAATTTTTATCAGGTTAAACACTCTCATCACAACACGGGCAGGGCAGCCTGCAGCGCCTCGACAACGGGGGCAAAGCTGCTGCTGATGATGTTAATAAAGAAGTTGGGGAAGCAGCCGATGGCAGCCACAGCAAGGATCAGCGTGGCGGTCGAGAGGCGCTCCTCCCAGGTGGCATCGGTCAACGAGCGATGGTGCTCATCCTGTACCTCGCCAAACAGCAGCTTGGCGACAACGCGCAGGATGTAGACCGCCGTCACCACAATCGACGTGGTCGCCATGATGGTGAGCACGCGGTGGAACAGGTCGGTGTGCTGGAACGAGCCGAAGAAGATGGTCATCTCGGCCGCGAAACCGCTCAGACCCGGCAGACCCAGCGAGGCCAGACCGGCAATCACATAGCCCACACCCAGGTAGGGCATGATGTGCATCATGCCGCCCATGTCGCGGATGTCACGCGTGTGGGTGCGACCGTAGATCATACCGATCAGGGCAAAGAACAGGGCCGTCATCAGACCGTGGGACAGCATCTGCAGCACAGCACCGGTCATCGCCGTGGTGTTGAACATGAGGATGGCAAACAATACCATACCGCAGTGGCTCACACTCGAGTAGGCGTTGATGTACTTGAGGTCGGTCTGCACACAGGCGCTCAACGCACCATAGACGATGCTGAAGCCCGTCAGCAGCAGGAAAATCCATGCCAGCTCGTTGGCGGCAAACGGCATCAGGTAGATGGCGATGCGGAAACAGCCATATCCACCAAGCTTCATCAGCACACCGGCGTGGAGCATCGACACCGCCGTGGGCGCCGAGGCATGACCGTCGGGAGACCATGTGTGGAACGGGAACATGGCACCCAGCACGCCAAAGCCGACAAACGTCAGCGGGAACAGCAGGTACTGCCAGCTGTGGGGAATGGCATTGTTATGGGCAATGTCCAGGATGTTCATCGTCAAGGGCTGACCCTCGGGGGCCGAGTGGAAGTAGATACCAATCAGGCCAAGCATCAGGAAGGCCGAGCCACCCATCAGCATCAGGGTCAGTTTCATGGCGCTGTAGTTCTTGTTGCCGCTGCCCCACACACCAATGAGCAGGTACATGGGAATCAGAGCGACCTCATAGAACATGAACATCGTGAACAGGTCGATCGAGATAAAGAAGCCGAACACGCCAGTCGACAGCAGGAAGAACCACATGAAGAACTGACGGGGCATGGGATTCATCTTCCACGAGGCGAACACGCCGGCAAACACGATGAATGCCGACAGCAAGATCATCACCACGCTCACGCCATCGACACCCAGTGCCAGATGGACGTTGAACGGGGCATACCACAGCACGTCGCTGCGCAGGATCATCTCACTGGTGTCGCCGGCACCACGCGTCTGCAGGAAGATGCTCACCAGCCAAACGGCAAGCACCATGAGCGCGCTGGCACCAACAACGGCAACGGTCCTCAAGGCCTTGATGCCGCGGTTGCTGCACAGGGCCAGGCCTCCGAGTGTCAACAGAGGCACGATCACAAAGTAAATCAGTATATTATTGAAAATTTCCATTTGATATATCCTTTCTATTTTGTCAGACCGTTGATTAGAGAATTACACATATCATGGTGATTGCAGCGAGCAGCAGGGCTCCCAGCAGATACACATATACATAGGCCTGTATGCTGCCCGACTGCAGACGGCGGATGCCGAACGACAGCGAGTTGGTGGCATCGGCCAGCAGATTCATGAAGCCGTCGATGATGTGACGGTCAAACCAGGCAATGGGAACGCACAAGCCCTGGAAAATCACCTTGTGGGTGATGAACTGGTAGAGCTCGTCCATGTAGAAGCGCTTGTAGCTTGCCGTCCACAGGCCACGCATCGAGTTGGCCATGCGCTCGGGCAGCGGGTTCTCCTTGAAGTACATCACCGTTGCCAGGGCAATGCCGATGAGGGCGATCAGGACGCTCGTGCCAGCCACCTTCAGGTCGAGGGCGGTGTGCAGCTCCTTGCCGTCCCAGGTGACCATGTCGTGGAAGGGAACGAAGCCCGCAACACACGAGATGGCAGCCAGGATAATCAGCGGCAGCGTCATCGTCCAGGGCTGGTCCTTGGGAGCGTGGTGCGCATCGTGCACCTCATGTTTCTTCCACCAGAAGATGAGGTAGTAGATGCGGAACATGTAGAAGGCGGTCATACCGGCCACCATCGACATCCAGATGCCCCAACCCAGGCCGCGCTGGTAGGCAGCGACGAGGATCTCATCCTTTGACCAGAAACCGGCGAACGGGGGAATACCCGCGATGGCCAGACAGCCGATGAAGAAGCAGATGCTGGTGATGGGCATGAACTTGTGCAGGCCGTGCATCTTGTCGTTCTCATTGCTGTGAACGGCATGGATGATGGCACCGGCGCACAGGAAGAGCAACGCCTTGAACATTGCGTGGGTGAACAGGTGGAACATCGACGCCATGTAACCCAGGCCGTAGCCCTCGTGGATCTCGATGAGCGAGTTCTGGTTGGACGAAACGGCCAGCGAGGTCATCATGAAGGCGATCTGCGAGATGGTCGAGAAGGCCAGCGCACGCTTGATGTCGCTCTGGGTGCAGGCGATGGCGGCGGCATAGAACGCCGTGAAGGCGCCAACCACCAGGATGATGTTCATCGCGCCCTGCACGAGCACATACAGCGGGAACAGCCTAGCCACCAGGAATACACCGGCCACAACCATCGTAGCGGCGTGAATCAGTGCCGACACGGGGGTGGGACCCTCCATGGCGTCGGGCAGCCAGATGTGCAACGGGTACATCGCACTCTTACCGGCACCGCCGATGAAGATGAACGTCAACGCCCAGGCCATAACCGAGCAACCCATGAAGGTGGCCCCTCCGGCAGTGCTGATGGCGCTCTGAGCCGTCTCCAGGCTACCCGACATCGTGGGCCCGAAGACCAGCTTGTCGAAGTCGAAGGTGTTGGTGTAATAGCTCAGAATCATGATACCCAGCAGGAAGAACAGGTCAGCCAAGCGGGTGACGATAAAGGCCTTCTTGTTGGCATGATTGGCGGCAGGCGTCGAGTAATAGAAACCGATGAGCAGGTAGGACGACAGACCCACCATCTCAAAGAAGATGAAAATCTGGAAAATGTTGGTGGCTACCACCAGACCCAGCATCGAGAACGTGAACAGCGCCAGGAAGGCATAGTAACGCTGGAATCCCTTCTCGGCGTTGCCGTCATGGTCACTCATGTACCCGAGGCTGTAGAGGTGCACCATCAGCGATACCGTGGTGATGACCACGAGCATCATTGCGGCGATGGGGTCTACAAGGACGCCCATGCGCACCACCAGCGTGTCGGTAAACGACAGCCAGGCGGGATTGGCGACAACAACGGCCTGGCGAACGCCGTCCACCATCTGGCCCTGGCCGCTGCCAAAGAAATAGGTCAGCGCCACGCCATAGGCGAGGACGGTGTCGACCAGCATGGCCAGCACGCCAATCACACCGGTGATTTTTCTACCCATTTTCACCCCGACGAGTCCCAGGAACAGGAACATCAGCAGGGGTAATGCTACAACTACTATTGCTAAACTTAATGGCATAATCGTTAGAATTTCAGTTTAGTGATTTGGTTGATGTCCACGTTCCTGGCAATGCGGAAGACATTGATGATGATGGCCAGGGCAAGGGCCGTCTCGGCGGCCGCGATGGCTATCGCGAACAGCGAGAAGAACATGCCGTCCATCTGACCGGGGAACAGGTAACGGTTAAACACCACAAAGTTGATATCCACCGAGTTGAGCATCAGCTCCAGTGAAATCATGATCGCAATCATGTTCTTGCGGGTGATGAAACCGTAAACACCGCAGCCAAACATGATCAGGCTGGGAATGAGATACATAAACAGTGTCAAGTCCATAATCTTTCTCAATGTTTAGCGGCGACGGGCAATAACCACACCTCCAATGATACAAGCCAATAACAACACGCTGATGGCCTCAAAAGGCAACAGATAGCCGAACTTGTCGGTACTCAACAAGAACTGGCCGATCTTTTCCATATTGACGTCCACCCCGCTGGTGAGCAGTCTGCCACCAAAACCGGCATAGCTGAACAGGGCATAGCCGCACACGGCGACGCCTGCCAGCGCTGCCGTCAGTCCCAGCCAGCGACGATGCGTGGCCAGCGCCTCGGCACTCTTTCCGGGGTGTTGCGTGAGCATGATGGCAAACACAAACAGCACCATAATGCCACCGGCATAGACGGCAATCTGCACAGCTCCCAGGAACTGATAGTCCATCTGGAAGTAGATGATGGCTGTGGCAAACAGCACAAACAGCAGATAGGTTGCGGAGCGCAAAATCTTGCGCGTGGTAACCGTCAGCACCGAGAAGACGATGATGGCGATCGCAACAATAAAATACAAAATGATGTTACCTACTGATTCCATTATTCCTTATTCTCTTTGGTTTCTTGTTTAGGCGCCGGTGCAGCAGGAGCCTCGGCAGGCTTGGCGGCCGGTGCGGGAGCAGGAGCGGGTTCGTCCTTCTCGGGCAGGTAGTTGAGCTGCTTGTTGAGCTTCTCGCGCGTGAACACGGCCTGCTCAAAGTCGTTGCTGAAGCGGATGGCGTTGGTGGGGCACACCTGCACACACAGTCCGCAGAAGGTGCAGCTGCCCAAGTCATACATGTACTTGTCAAGCTTCATCTTCTTCTTGCCGTCGGGCAAGTCGACCATGCGCTTGGTGATGCTGATGGTTTGGTTGGGGCAGTTGCGCTCACAGCTGCCGCAGGCAATGCACTTGTGGCCGCCGTTCTCGTCATAGATGAACTCCAGCGTGGCCCTGAAGCGCTCCGGGATGTGCAGCTCGGCGCGGTTCTCGGGATACTGCTCGGTCACCTTGGGGGTCACCAGCTCCACGCCGGTCACCTCCATGCCCTTGATCAGGCTGAGAAAGCCTTTGAAGATTGAGACGAAATACTCCTTGATATTCATAATATAATGGTTCTATTGTAATCGTTACATTTCGCGTTAGCGTTCCACCTGTCCGCCCAGGATATCGAGCAGCTCGGTGGTGATGCCCTGTTGACGCAGTTTGTTGTACTCCAGCTGCAGCTCGTCGAGCAGCTCGCGTTGTCGCTGGCCGCCTGCATCGCCATCACGCGCGCGCTCTGCTCGCTGGCCGTGCTCTGGATGAACACATCCTGGAGCATCGACTTGATGTGCAGCGGCAGCACGGTGTTGAAGATGGTGTTGGCGTCGGGCTCAAACAGGCAGGGGCTGTTGGCGGCGCGGGGGTCAACATTGTCGGCTAGGCCCTGGTAGCTCACGGGCAGCAGCTGCTCGCGGGTGAACACCTGCTTGCCGGTGGAGATGAAATGCATGTACAGCATCTCCACGCGGTCAAACGTGCGCTCCAGGAAGCGGGTCTTCATCAGGTCGGTGAAGGCATACAGCTCCTCGCTGCCGCTGCGGGTGTTGAGGGCCACCTTCTCCACCTGGATGTCCTTGCCGGCAATCTTCGAGACCGCCTTGGCCATCTTCTTGCCCACGGGCACGATGGTGATGCCCACCTGCGCGCCGTACTCGTTGCGCACCTGCTTGATGGTGACGAGCAACTGCTTGAAGATGTTGACGTTGAAGCCGCCGCACAGGCCGTCGTCGCTACCGAACACCACCAGTGCCACACGCTGCACGTCGCGCTCGGCGATGAGCGGCGAGTCAAACTGCTGGTCGGTGACCAGCAGGTGGCTGATGACGTGCTGCACCATGTGGCGGTAGGGCGACAGGCGTTGCAGCTGGCCAGTGGCCTTGCGCATCTTGGACGAGCTGATCATCTTCATGGCGCTCGTCGTCTTCTGCGTCGAGGCGACTGAACCTATTCGCGTCTTGAGTTCTCTTAATGTTGACATCTTGCGAACTTAATGTGATTGCAGTATATTAACTGGCGGCAGTGGTATACTTCGAGGTTACCTCGGCAGCGGCGGCCTTGAGCTTGGCCATGACGTCGTCGTCGATCTTGCCGCTGCGCAGCACGTCGAGGACGTCGTGCTGGTGCTTGCCGCGCAGGTAATGGATGAACAGTTTCTCGAACTCGGCCACCTTGTCCAGCGGCACGTCGCGCAACAGGCCGTTCACGCCGCAATAGATGACGGCAACCTGCTCCTCGACCTGCATGGGCGTGTACTGGGGCTGCACGAGCAGGCGCTCGTTCTTGCGGCCCGTGTCGATGGTGCGCGCGGTAACGGGGTCGATGTCTCCACCGAACTTGGTGAAGGCCTCGAGCTCACGGTACTGCGCCTGGGCGATCTTGAGCGTACCGGCCACCTTCTTCATGCACTTGATCTGGGCATTACCACCCACACGCGATACCGAGATACCCACGTTGACGGCAGGACGGATACCCGAGTTGAACAGGGCCGACTCGAGGTAGATCTGGCCGTCGGTGATCGAGATCACGTTGGTGGGGATATAGGCGCTCACGTCGCCGGCCTGGGTCTCGATAATGGGAAGTGCCGTCAGCGAGCCGCCACCCTTGACGATGGGCTTGAGGGGCTCGGGCAGGTCGTTCATCACGCTGGCCACAGCCTGGTTCTCGTTGATCTTGGCAGCACGTTCCAGCAGGCGGCTGTGCAGGTAGAAGATGTCGCCGGGATAAGCCTCGCGGCCCGAGGGGCGCTTGAGGATCAGCGAGATCTCGCGGTAGGCCACAGCGTGCTTCGACAGGTCGTCATAGATGACCAGCGCGTCGCGGCCGGTGTCGCGGAAGTACTCGCCGATGGCGGCACCTGCAAACGGTGCATAGTAACGCATCGAAGCCGAGTCGGCAGCCGTAGCGGCCACCACGATGGTGTAGGGCAGGGCGCCGCTCTCCTCGAGTTTGTTGACGAGGGCAGCCACGGTCGATGCCTTCTGGCCGATGGCGACATAGATGCAATATACCGGCTTGCCGGCTTCGTAGCCAGCACGCTGGTTGATGATGGTGTCCACCGCGATGGCGGTCTTGCCGATCTGGCGGTCACCGATGATGAGCTCACGCTGGCCGCGGCCGATGGGGATCATCGAGTCGATGGCCTTGAGGCCCGTCTGCAGCGGCTGGTTCACCGGCTGGCGGAAGATGACGCCGGGAGCCTTGCGCTCCAGCGGCAGGCGCAGCTTGTCGCCGTCGATGGGTCCCTTGCCGTCGATGGGCTGTGCCAGAACGTTGATCACGCGGCCCAGCAGGCCCTCGCCCACCTCGATGGAGGCGATGGCGCCGGTGCGGCGCACCTTCATGTTCTCGGTCACGGTGTCCACCTCGTCCAGCAGGATGATACCCACGTCGCTCTCCTCCAGGTTCATGGCCACGCCGGTCACGCCGTTCTCGAACTGCACGAGCTCGTTGGCCTCGACATTGTGCAGGCCATAGGCATGAGCCACGCCGTCACCCACCTCCAGGACGGTGCCTTCTTCCTCAAAGGCCACCTGACGCTTGGCGATGTCTTCGACGAGCTGCTGTTTCAGTATATCAGATATTTCACTGGGATTAATCATCTCTTGTAGTTATTTCTTTTGCAGTTGTAATCGCAATTCGTTCAATTCTCTCTTTACCGACGCGTCAAGCACCAGGTCGTTGATGACCACGGTGAAGCCGCCAATCAGCTCGGGGTCGATGACCTGCTCGATTTCGAGCTCCATCGCGCCCAGGCGCTTCTTCACGATGTCGATAATGGCATTGACCTCGGCCTCGGGCATGGGGACCGCCGTGGTGATGACCACGTGGGCAATCTCGTGGGCCTCGCGGTAGAGGTCGACGTAGGCGAGGGAAATCTTCTGCAGATACTCCGTGCGGTTGTTGCGCACGCACAGCAGCAGGAACTTGTCCAGCGAGCTGCCGGGCTTGCCGCCGGCGAGTTTGAGCATATAGGACCCCTTGGCCTCGTCAGAGATTTCTGGATTGAGCACAGCGCGCTTGAGTTCGTCGATAGCGGTGTAGCGGAAACTCAGGCCCTTCAAGAGCTCGTAAATCTCCTGCGCGTCACCGTTCTCGACGGCGTACTTGTACAGCGCTTTGGCGTATCGGCGTGGAATCAGTCCGTCACTCATATCGCATTAGTTTTTAGCCTCAACCTCACTCAGATATTGGTCAACAAGCGCGCGCTGGGCATCGTCGTTGGCGATGTTCTTGCGGATGACCTTTTCGGCGATTTGCAACGCCAGGTCGCCCACCTCGGTGCGCAGCTGCTTCTCGGCCTCCTTGCGTGCCTGCTCGAGCGACACCTGGGCCGCCTCGGTCACCTTCTTGGCTTCGTCGGCTGCCTCGCCGTGGGCCTTCTCGATGAGCTCGTTGCGCATCTTGGCGGCCTCACGCAGGATTTCGGCCTGCTCGTTGCGGGCTTCGGCAATCAACTTGTCTGCCTCGGCCTTGGCATTGTCCAGATGCGACTTGGCTTCCTGGGCATAGGCAACCCCCTTGTCAATCATGTCGGCACGCTCCTCCATACTCTTGATGATGAAAGGCCATGCCCACTTGGCAAGGATGCCAAAGAGGCACAGGAAGGCGATGAACATCCAGAACGCCAGGCCAAATTCAGGCTTGAAAAGTTCCATCTGGTAAACCGGTTAAGGGTGGATTACTTGATGAAGATGGCAAGGATGCAGACGATGAGTGCAAAGAAAGCAACACCCTCGATAAGAGCGGCGATAACAATCATGTTACTGCGGATGTCGCCGGTCGATTCGGGCTGGCGGGCGATAGCCTCCATGGCACTGCCACCGATTCTACCAATACCGATACCTGCTGCGATAGCTGCGATACCTGCTCCAATTGCTGCGCCAAGATTGGCCATAGCCTCTAATAAAATCATTCCTAACATAGTCGTAAAGTTTTTTAGTTTGTTATTGTTATTGTATTTGTTATTCTGTTATTGATAATCTCATGTTCAATGTTCACTCGGCGTGCTCATGGACGTGGGCCATCGAGATGAACATGGTGGAAAGGATAGTGAACACATAGGCCTGGATGAAGCTCACCAGCACATCGAGCAGGAGCATGAACAGCGACAGCGCTACCGAGAGCGGCGTCATCGCTCCACCCACAGCGGTGCCGAACATGCTGCCGAAGATGAAGATCAACAGCATGAACACGATCACCACCATGTGGCCACCCATCATGTTAGCAAAAAGACGAATCATCAGCGCGATGGGCTTGGTGAAGATGCCAAACAGCTCGATGACCTGCATCAGGGGCACGGGGCACTTGAGCGCCGTGGGCACGTCGGGCCAGAACATCTCTTTCCAGTAGTGCTTGGTACCCGTCAGGTTGGTAATCAGGAAGGTGATCAGCGCGAGCACGGCCGTCACCGCCAGGTTACCCGTCAGGTTGGCACCACCGGGGAAGATGACAATCAGACCCAGCAGGTTCATCGTCAGGATAAAGAAGAATACCGTCAGCAGGTAGGGGGCATATTTGGGGGCCTCCTTGCCCATGATGGGGCGGATGGTGTCGGTATACACAAAGTCCACCACCAGTTCCAGGGCGGCGGTAAAGCGGCGCGGTGCCTTCATTCCGTTCTTCTTGTACCAGTTCTTGACCTTGAAGACCATCAGCAGCACCAGCAGGGCGGCAATGAAGATGCCGGCCACATTCTTGGTGATGGACAGGTCCACGGGACGGTACTGGCTGCCGTCGGGCAGCACCTGGACCACCTTGTTGTTGTAGTCCCCGCCCTTGGCGATCTGGAAACCGTCATACTGTGCACCCTCGTCGAGGCGGCTCGACATGAAGGCATGCCACGAGCCGTCCTGGGCGCGCACGATGATGGGTAACGGGATGCGCTTGCTATGGTTGAACGGCACCTCCCAGCCATAGGCATCGCCCAGGTGCTCAAAGATGATCTCCTGGGGGTCCACCTCGGCCTCGCCGCCGCCACTGTGGGCACGGTGGGCTGCCGTGTCGGCATATCCCAGTGCCATGAGTGCGACGATGACGACCGCGATGATTGCTGTGATTGCTTTCTTCATAGTCTTGCGTTAATACAGGCAAACCGACACCACATTATCTTTAACATCGGCCACACCGCCGTGAATGTCACGCTCCACGGTGTTGCCATCGGCCACATAGCACATGCGGCCCGCCTTGAGGGCGGCGATGAGCGCGGCATGGTTCTTGAGCACCTGGAACTGGCCCATGACGCCAGGCAGGGTCACCTGCTCGACGGTGCCTTCAAACTCGATTTGTTCAGCCGATATGATTTTGAGTGTCATGTTTATATAAAAATGTATGACTGAATGATACTGATGCGATATTAGCTCTGCTCAAGCAGCTTCTTGCCCTTGGCGATGGCCTCGTCGATGGTGCCCACGCTCAGGAACGCCTGCTCGGGCAGGTCGTCCACCTCGCCGTCGAGGATCATCTTGAAGCCGCGGATGGTCTCGGCCAGCGGAACCATCACACCGGGCAGACCGGTGAACTGCTCGGCCACGAAGAAGGGCTGCGACAGGAAACGCTGGGCACGGCGTGCGCGCGAAACGACCAGCTTGTCCTCGTCACTGAGCTCTTCAACACCCAGGATGGCGATGATGTCCTGCAGCTCATTATACTTCTGCAGCAGGTGGATCACACGCTGGGCGACATCGTAATGCTCCTCGCCGATGATGTTCGGGTCCATGATGCGCGAGGTCGATGCCAGCGGGTCGACGGCGGGATAGATACCCAGCTCGGCGATCTTGCGGCTCAACACACAGGTGGCATCCAGGAAGTTGAATGTCGTGGCAGGCGCGGGGTCGGTCAAGTCGTCGGCAGGCACATACACGGCCTGTACCGAGGTGATACTGCCCGTCTTGGTCGAGGTGATGCGCTCCTGCAGCTTACCCATCTCACTGGCCAGCGTGGGCTGGTAACCCACGGCCGACGGCATGCGGCCCAGCAGTGCCGATACCTCACTACCGGCCTGGGTGAAACGGAAGATGTTGTCCATGAACAGCAGGATGTCCTTACCGCCACCGTCCTGGTCGCGGAACTGCTCGGCCGGCCGAACACGAGGGTGGCCTGTGAACTCTCTACCGCCTTCATGTCGACGTCCTTGAGGTTCCACTCGCCCTTCTCGAGTCCTTCCTTGAACTTGTCACCGTAGTTGATAACGCCGCTCTCGATCATCTCGCGCAGGAGGTCGTTACCCTCGCGGGTGCGCTCACCCACGCCGGTGAATACCGAGAAGCCGTTGTGGCCGTGTGCAATGTTGTGGATCAGCTCCATGATGAGCACCGTCTTGCCCACACCGGCACCGCCAAACAGACCGATCTTGCCACCCTTGCTGAAGGGTTCGATCAGGTCGATGACCTTGATGCCCGTGTACAGGATCTCCTGGGTGATGGACAGGTCGCTGAAGGGGGGAGCCGGCTGATGGATGGCTCGGCGGGAGCCTTCCTGCAGGGGCTGCAGGTGGTCGATGCTCTGGCCAATCACGTTCAACAGACGACCCTTGATCTGGTCACCGGTGGGCACGCTGATGGGCTGACCGAGCGACTTCACGCGGGCACCGCGTTTCAGACCGTCGGTACTGTCCATGGCCACGCAGCGCACGGTGTTCTCGCCCACGTGCTGCTCGACCTCCAGAATGAGTTCACTGCCATCGGGACGAGCTACCGACAGCGCGGTGTAGATGGGGGGACGCGAGGCGCCCACATCCTCGAACGCGATATCGACAACAGGTCCGATAACTTGGGTTATTTTTCCGAAATTTTCAGCCATAATGTGATGATTGACTTTTTATTGTGTTTTTATTGTTGATTTTTCCATGCATCAGGCGCCAAAGTACCACTTCTGGGTTACCACGATGGCCATCACCACCAGGTTCACCAGGCCGATGGGCATCAGGTAGCGCCACTCCAGGGCCAGCATCTGGTCGATGCGCACGCGCGGGAACGACCAGCGGATCCAGAAGAAGATGAATGTGATGAAGAACGCCTTGCCCAGGAACCATACCACGCTGGGAATCCAATCCATCACCTGGTTGAAGCCTTCCCAACCGGGAATGTGCAACGGCATCCAGCCGCCTAGGAACAGCAGCGTGGCGATGCCCGACACGATGAACAGGTTCAGGTACTCGGCCAGGTAGAAGAAGCCGAAGTGGATACCCGAGTACTCGGTGTGGTAACCGGCCGTGAGCTCGTGCTCGGCCTCGGGAAGGTCAAACGGGCCACGGTTGTTCTCGGCATTGGCGGCAATCATATATATAATGAACGCGAGAATGGCGGGCAGGTGGCCCTTGAACAGGAACCAGCCGTCCTGCTGCGCCTCGACGATGCCCGTGATGGACATGGTGCCGGCCAGGCACACGATCGTCAGGATCGAGATGCCGCAGCTCAGCTCGTAGCTGATCATCTGGGCTCCCGAGCGCATAGCGCCAATCAGGGTATACTTGCTGTTACTTGCCCAGCCGGCGAGCAGGATGCCCAGCACGCCGATGGACGACACGGCGACGATGAAGAACACGCCGATGTTCATGTCAACGATCTGCAGGCCCTTGCCCCACGGCAGGCAGGCAAAGGTGAGCATCGAGGCGATGAGCACCAGATAGGGCGCGAGCTTGAACAGGAACTTGTCGGTGTGCCACAGGGTAATCAGCTCCTTCTGCAGGATCTTGATTACGTCGGCAAACACCTGGAGCAGACCCCACTTACCCACACGCATCGGGCCCAGGCGGCACTGGATCCAGCCGCACACCTTGCGCTCGTAGAAGATGTAGAACATGGCGATGAGCGAATAAGCTACCAGCAGACCTACTGCCACCAGCACACACTCGATGGTCGTCGTGAGCCATCCCGGCATCACGCTGTTGAGCAGCTCATCAATCCATCTCGTGACGATTCCGAAGTCAAACATATCTTGTTTCCTTTTTTAGTTGTTTTTGTTCTAGCTGATTAACTCGTTAGCGGTCGATGTCGGGGATGACGAAGTCGAGCGACGCCGTGATGGTGATCAGGTCGGCAATCATGTTGTCGCGGCACGTCAGGTCCACCACGCCGATCAGGTTGAAGCACGGTGACTGGAAGTGAACGCGCACGGGCTTGGCATTGCCGTCGCTCTCGATGTACACGCCAAAGGCCCCGCGGCTGGCCTCTACCTGCTGGTACCAGTGGCCGGCGGGCAGCTTCATCATCTTGGGCACCTTGGGAGCGATGTACTCGCCCTGGATGCCCTCGGCCTCCAGCTTGTCGCAGGCCTGGCGCAGGATCTTGATGCACTGCTCCATCTCCTTCATGCGGACCATGTAGCGGTCCATCGAGTCGCCGTTCTCATAAACGACCTCGTCAAAGTCGAACTCGTTGTAGAGCGAGTAGGGGTTGGTCTTGCGCACGTCGCAGTGCCAACCGCTGGCACGGCCCGAGGGGCCGGTGATGTCATAGGCGATGGCGTCCTGCTTGCTCAGGATGCCCACGCCGGTCATGCGGTTCACGGCGATGACGTTGCCGGTGAACAGCTTGTGGTATTCCTTGAGGTTCTTCTCGATGACGTCACACGCGTGGCGCACGTCCTTGATGAAGTCCTCGTGCACGTCGGCCACCACACCGCCGATGGTGCTGTAGCTCATCGACATGCGGGCACCGCAGGTGCGGTCAAAGATGTCATAAATCAACTCGCGGTCGCGGAAACCGTAGAAGAACGCCGTCGTGGCGCCCTGGTCCATCGTCAAGCAGCCGTAGCTCAGCAAGTGCGACGACAGGCGCATCAGCTCGTCCATCATCAGGCGGATGAGCTCGGCGCGGCGGGGCACCTCAAGGCCGAGGGCCTTCTCGACGCACAGGCACATGCAGTGGCGGTTGATGTGGGCGGCCATGTAGTCCATGCGCTCGGTGTAGAGCAGCATCTGGGGATAAGTCAGGCTCTCGCACATCTTCTCGATGCCGCGATGGATGTAACCGCTCACGACGTCGATTTTCTTCACGATCTCACCGTCCAGGCTGGCGCGGTAACGCATCACACCGTGGGTGGACGGGTGCTGCGGGCCCACGTTGACGACATACTCGTCGTCCTCAAACACCTTGCCGTCGATCTTGGTCACCTTGCCGTTCTCGTCCTCGACCCAGCGGCAGGTGTAGTCCTCGTTGGTCTCGTCGTCGAGGCGCAGCGGATTGCTGGCGGGGTCATAGTCCTTGCGCAGGGGGTAACCCACCCAGTCGGTGCGCAGGAACATGCGGCGCATGTCGGGATGGCCGATGAACACGATGCCAAAGAAGTCAAACACCTCGCGCTCCTGGAAATTGGCCACGGGCCACAGGTCGCACACGCTGTGCAGGCGGGGATTCTCGCGGTCGGCGGTAGCCACCTTCACGTGCAGCAGCTCGTGGGCGCTGGTGTTGGTCAGGTAATATACACAGCCCAGGGCCTCGGTCCAGTCCATGCCCACCACGGCGCTCAGCACGTCGTAGTGCAGCTGGGTCTTCAGGGCGCTTGCCAGGTCGTGCCACTGCGCGTCATCAACGGTGACCAGCGGGAACTCGCCGGTGGTGTCAACCTGCGCCTGGGGGCACAACTGGGTGATTTTGTTCTCTATATCTGCCATATTTCAATGGATTTTATCGGGTTATTTATTTGGCTTCCTCCTTCACATACTTCAGGCCCTCGAGTTTCTCCTTGCGGTTCACGCCGCCAAAGTACTTCTGCACCTTGATCTTGCGCTGCAGCTGCATCAGGGCATAGAAGAAGGCCTCGGGACGGGGCGGGCAGCCGGGTAGGTACACGTCGACGGGGATGATCTCGTCAACGCCCTTGACCACGCAGTAGCTGTTCTTGAACGGGCCACCGCTCACGGTGCACGAGCCGCACGCGATCACATACTTGGGCTCGGCCATCTGCTCGTACAGGCGCTTCAGGGCCGGAGCCATGCGGTAGTTGATGGTGCCCTGGCACATGATGTAGTCGGCCTGGCGGGGGCTGTTGCGCGCCACCTCAAAGCCGTAGCGGGCCATGTCGTAGCGGGCAGCGCCCAGGCACATGAACTCGATAGCGCAGCAGCTGGTGCCGAAGCACAGCGGCCACAACGAGTTGCTCACACCCCAGTTCATCAGCTGGTCCAGCTTGCCAACGATGATGTTGGTGCCGCCGGCGCGCAGTTGCTCTACCAGGTTATCGATATACTCGTTGTCCTTGAAGTCCTCATGCTTCATCGACTTGATTTTCACTTCCATCTCAACGCTCCTTTCTTCCAGGCATAAGCCAGACCTAAAACCAGAATAACAAGGAAAGTGCCCACGGCAAGCAGGGCCTGACTGCCGATGTTCTTGCAGATGGTTGCCCACGGGAACAGGAAGACCGTCTCCACGTCAAACATCAGGAACAGGATGGCAAACAGGTAGTAACCCACGTGGTACTGGGCCATGGAGTCGCCTCGGGTGGGGATACCGCACTCAAAGGGCTCGCCTTTCTTCTCAGTGTAACTGCGCGGGCCAATGAGCCACGCGATAACCAGGGCGCCGACTACCAGCAACACACCGGTCAAGGCCGCTGTGATGGCGAGCGTCGTGCTCTGTACTCCGAAAATTGAAAAATCCATAAAAGATGTTTAGTATTTGTGATGTTTAATTTTTGGCGGTTTATGAATCGTTTTGCATTAAATACACTATCGCACAATTACTTACGGCTTTTGGCCGCAAGAAACTGCAACAATAATGCCCTCTAATGCGGTGCAAATTTACACAATTATTATAAAACAACCAAACCAAATTGCAAGCATTTTTTGCCCTTGTTAACAAGTATAATGCTGCCTGTAACCATTCGGCCGTTTGGCCCCACGCCAAGGCGCAAAGCTTTTCCTGTAGCCGTTTGTAGTGATGTGAAATGTGCATTTGTCACTTCGTTGGCGAATGATAGCAAAATGGCATATCTCATTTGTCGGAATCCATTTAGCTGAATGTTAATGTCTTAGCGCCTTAGCGCCTTGGCGTGGGGCATTTCAGGGGGCGTTTCGTCATGGTTATGCTGCCCGTGCGGCCCCCATTGGCCGCATTCTTGTGAATTATATTTAAAACTAGCGGATTATGGCTGTTATGTGGATTTTTCTTTGTACCTTTGCGCGATTTTTTATCAATATTATAGTAATTTTTTATGACACCTACTACAAAAACCATCGTACTGAGTGACGGACGTGAGATCACTCTGCAGACTGGAAAGCTTGCTGAGCAAGCCGATGGAGCTGTTGAATTGAGGTTCAACAACACGATGTTGTTGGCCACCGTATGCTCGGCCAAGGAGGCCGACGAGGGCGTGGATTTCATGCCCCTTACTGTTGAATATAAGGAGAAATTCTCCGCCTATGGCCGTTTCCCCGGCGGTTTCACCCGTCGCGAGGGTCGCGCCAGCGACTACGAGATCCTGACCGCGCGTCTTGTTGACCGTGTGCTCAGGCCCTTGTTCCCCTCTAATTATCACGCCAACACCATCGTTCACATTTTGATGTTCTCGAGCGACGGCGTTGACGCCCCCGATGCCCTGGCAGGTCTTGCCGCATCGGCTGCCATCGCAGTGAGCGATGTGCCGTTTGAAGAGCCCATTGCCGAGGTGCGCGTTGCACGCATCGACGGCGAATTCGTTATCGACCCGACGTTTGAGCAGATTGAGAAAGCTGACATGGAATTGATGGTAGGTGCGACTTACGATAATATTATGATGGTCGAGGGCGAAATGGACGAAGTGAGCGAGGATGACCTGATTGCCGCCTTGAAGGCTGCCCATGAGGCTATCAAGCCCATGTGCCTGATCCAGAAGGAGTGGGCCAAGGAGCTGGGCGTTGCCAAGCGCGAGTACTGCCACGAGACCGACGACGAGGAACTCCACGAGCGCGTGCGCAAGGAGATCTATCCCAAGTGCTACGCTGTAGCTCAGGCCGGCAAGGCCGACAAGCAGTGGCGCAACGAGACCTTCCAGAAGGCCTATGACGACTTCATGGAGACCATCCCCGAGGAGGAGCGCGAGGAGAAGGAACCGATGATCAAGCGCTATTACGAGGAAGTGCAGCGCGACGCCGTTCGCCGTTGCATCCTCGATGAGCACATCCGCCTGGACGGCCGCAAGACCAACGAGATCCGTCCCATCCTGTGCGAGCCCGACTACCTGCCTTATCCCCACGGCTCGGCACTGTTCAAGCGTGGCGAGACCCAGGCCCTGGCTACCGTCACCCTGGGCACCAAGGACGACGAGAAGCTCATCGACGACGTGCTGCGTCACGAGAACGAGCGCTTCCTGTTGCACTACAACTTCCCCGCCTTCTCGACCGGTGAGGCCCGCGCACCCCGTGGCGTGAGCCGCCGCGAGATCGGCCACGGCAACCTGGCACACCGCGCCCTCAAGCGCATGATCCCCGAGGACAACCCCTACTGCATCCGCATCGTGAGCGACATCCTGAGCAGTAACGGTTCGTCATCGATGGCTACCGTGTGCGCCGGCTGCATGGCACTGCTCGACGCCGGTATCAAGCTCAAGAAGCCCGTTGCAGGTATCGCAATGGGTCTGATTACCGACGAGGGTAACGTGAAGCACGCCGTGCTGAGCGACATCCTGGGCGATGAGGACCACCTGGGCGACATGGACTTCAAGGTGACGGGTACCGTCGACGGTATCACCGCCACTCAGATGGATATCAAGTGCGACGGTCTGCCCTACGAGATTCTCGAGCAGGCACTGCACCAGGCCAAGGAAGGCCGTCTCCACATCCTCAACCTCATCAACGAGGCCATTCCCGCTCCCCGCGAGGACTACAAGCCCCACGTGCCCCGCATCGTCACCATGGTTATCGACAAGGAATTCATTGGTGCCGTTATCGGCAAGGGTGGTGAAGTCATCCAGGGTCTGCAGGAAGAGACCGGCACCACCATCAGCATCGAGGAGGTTGACGGCAAGGGAATCGTCGAGATCGCTGCTGCCAACAAGGAGAGCATCGAGGCTGCCGTGGCCCGCATCAAGGCCATCACCGCAGTTCCCGAGGAGGGTCAGATCTACACCGGCAAGGTGGTCAGCATCCTCGAGTTCGGTGCATTCGTTGAGTTCATGGCTGGCCGCGACGGCCTGCTGCACATCAGCGAGATCAGCTGGGACCGCCTCGAGAACATGGAGGCCAGTGGCCTGCACGAGGGCGACGAGGTTACTGTCAAGCTCATCGAGATTGACAAGAAGACCGGCAAGTTCCGCCTGTCGATGCGCGCCCTGCAGGACAAGCCCGAGGGCTATGACGAGCGCAAGCAGGGTGGTAACCGTGGTCCCCGTCCCGGTGGCAACCGTGGTCCTCGCCCCAACGGTCCCCGTCCTAACGGTAATGGTGGCAACCGCGGTCCCCGTCCCAACGGCCCGCGTCGTCCCCGCCGCGACGACCGCCGCGATGACGAGTAACCTCCACAACTCCTCCCCTAAGCTAGGGGAGGTGCCCGCAAGGGCGGAGGAGTATGACATATCAACAACGAGCGCCGAGGTCTATATGGCCCCGGCGCTTAGTTTTCGTTTCGTCCGTTTTGTCCGCACGCCCCCCAAAAAGGAAAACAATAAATACAACAAATACAATGGCATCCGCGCCCTCATCGCCCCACGCCAAGACGCTAAGACGCGAAGATTTTAGGTCTACGAATTTAACGAAAGCATCCGCGCCCCAATTTGAACGCGGATGCAATTAGTTTAATTAGCGAAATTAGCATTAGCGCCGCAGGCCATAACTCTAAACCCTAAACTCTAAACTGCGAGCAACGCGAGCATTACTGCGGAAGCCAATTCGTTAAATTTGCTGACAATTAAAAGAACGCGGATGCCTAATTAGTTTAATTAGCGAAATTCGTAGTTTATCACCAATGGCCGGAGAGCAGGTAGTCGATCAGGGCGGTCACGTCGCTGATGTTGACGCTGCTGTCCTGGTTGCAGTCGGCGGCTGTCACATTAACGCCTGATGGATTAGTAGCCTGGGTTGCTGGGGCCGCCGTCGATGTGGGCGTAGGTCTTGTCCACATGGTTGGCATCGTAGGTCGTGCCCTGGCCGCCCACAAGGTTGAAGCAGTTCGTGAACATATCACTGGACTGCGTCACAGCCGCAGTGCTCCAGTCATTGCCTACATAGATGGTCTGCAGATTGAGGCCGCCAGCGAACATGTATCTCATATCGGTCACCTTGGACGTGTTGAAATGGCTCACATCAAGGCTTGTTAGTATAGAGCAGTTGTAGAACATCGCGCCCATTGCAGTCACCTTGGACGTGTTGAAACTGTTCAAATCAAGGCTTGTTAGTATAGAGCAGTTGTAGAACATCGCGCCCATGTCGGTTACCTTGGACGTGTTGAAGTGACTCAAGTCAAGACTCGTCAAATTTTTACAGCCTCCGAACATCCAAGCCATATTGGTCACCTCGCTGGTGTTCAGGTAACTCATGCCCGTGATGGATTCAAGATTCTGCATGTAATAGAACCAATCGTAGGTGGTCGTCGGGCGAGCACCAGCGAACGAGGGGTCAAAGACCGCCTTGGTCACACTGGCATTGGTGCCGTCACTCTCCCAACCGGGATGGGCGTATCCCTCGTTCAGGTCGTAGGTCGTGCCCGTGCGGCTGCTGCGCTGGTTGTCGTAGTAGAACGTCAGCGTCGTGTTCGAGGACGTGTAGCAGGCATAGGCCTCAGGCGCGTTCTTGTCTGTGAAGTAGCCCGGGTTGCTCGGGCCGCCGTCGATGTGGGCGTACGCACCATCAATGTGGTTCTCATCATAGGTCGTGCCCATGCCGCCCACCAGGCTGGTGCAGTTATTGAACATATTAACGGAGTTCGTCACGGCAGCGGTGCTCCAATCACTGCCCACATAGATGGTCCGCAGAAGAGTGCTACCTTCGAACATTTTATTCATATTGGTCACGTTGGACGTGTTGAAACTGCTCAAATCAAGGCTCGTTAAGCCAGTGCAGTTATTGAACATTTGATTCATATATATCACCTTGGACGTGTTGAAGTGGCTCACATCAAGGCTTGTCAGTTTATTGCAGTTGTAGAACATCCAGTTCATATAGATCACTTCGCTGGTGTTCAGGTACTCCATGCCCGTGATGGATTGAAGGTTCTGCATGTTAAAGAACCAATCGCAGGTGGTCGTCGGGCGGGCGCCTGCGAACGAGGGGTCAAAGACCACCTTGGTCACACTGGCATTGGTGCCATCGGTGTCCCAACCGGTATCGTATCTGCCCTCGTTCAGGTCGTAGGTCGTGCCCGTGCGGCTGCTGCGCTGGTTGTCGTAGTAGAACGTCAGCGTCGTGTTCGACGGCGTGTAGCAGGCGTATGCCTCTTTCCACTCGGTGAAGTAGCCCGGGTTGCTCGTGCCGCCGTCGATGTGGGCATAGGTCTTGTCCTTCGGGTTGGAGGAACTGTAGGTCGTGCCCTGGCCACCCACCAGACTGGTGCTGTAACTGAACATATTGTCTGAGTTTGTCACGGCCGTCGTGCTCCATCCAGTGCCCACATAGATCGTTTGCAGATTCCTGCAGTCAAAGATCATGCAATTCATTGTGGTCACCCTGGACGTGTTGAAACCGCTCAAGTCAAGGCTCGTCAATCTATAGCAACTATTGAACATGTGACCCATATTGGTCACCTCGCTGGTGTTTAGGTAACTCAGGCCCGTGATGGATTGAAGGTTTGTCATATCATAGAACCAATCGTAGGTGGTCGTCGGGCGGGCGCCAGCGAACGAGGGGTCAAAGACCACCTTGGTCACGCTGGCATTGGTGCCGTCAGTGTCCCAAGCGACATCGGTGTTGCCCGTGTTCAAGTCGTAGATCGTGCCTGTGCGGCTGCTGCGCTGGTTGTCGTAGTAGAACGTCAGCGTCGTGTTCGACGGCGTGTAGCAGGCATAGGCCTCTTTCCATTCGGTGAAGTAGCCCGGGTTGCTGGGGCCTCCGTCGATGTGGGCGTAGGCCTTGTCAATATGGTTGGCATCGTAAGTCGTGCCCTTACCGCCCACCAGGTTGAAGCAGTTCGTAAACATATCACTGGACTCCGTCACAGCCGCAGTGCTCCAGTCATTGCCTACATAGATGGTCTGCAGATAATCACAGTCATAAAACATGTTGTACATACTGTTCACCTTGGACGTGTTGAAACTGCCCAAGTCAAGACTTGTTAGTCTTGTGCAGTATTTGAACATGCTTCTCATGCTGGTCACCTTGGACGTGTTGAAGCGGCTCACATCAAGGCTCGTCAAGCTTGTGCACCACATGAACATATAGGCCATATTGGTCACCTCGCTGGTGTTTAGGTAACTCATGCCCGTGATGGATTGAAGGTTTGTCATATCATAGAACCAATCGAAGGTGGTCGTCGGGCGTGCATTAGCAAACGAGGGGTCAAAGACCACCTTGGTCACATTGGATTTGGTGCCGTCGGTGTCCCAATCGGTATAGTTGCTGCCCGTGTTCAGGTCATAGGTCGTGCCCGTGCGGCTGCTGCGCTGGTTGTCATAGTAGAACGTCAGCGTCGTGTTCGACGACGTGTAGCAGGCATAGGCCTCGGTGCCTCTGGTGAAGTAGCCCGGGTTGCTAGGGCCGCCGTCGATGTGGGCATAGTCGATACCAACATGGCTGCTGTTGAAGGTCGTGCCCTGGCCGCCCACCAGAGAGGTGCAATTGTAGAACATTCCCGCGGATGCTTCCACGGCAGCCGTGCTCCAGCCACTGCCCGCATAAATGGTACGAAGGTTACTGCAACCCATAAACATGCCTCCCATGGCAATCACATTGGCCGTGTTGAAACTGCTCAGGTCTAAGACCGTCAAGCTGCTGCAGCCCCTGAACATGCTCACCATATGGGTTACAGCACTTGTGTTCATATAGTTTAGCCCATAGATAGTCTGAAGTTGGGCCATATCACGAAACCAAGAGTGGCAAGTCGTCGGGAGGGCATCGGCGAACGACGGGTCAAACTTCACCTCGCTCACATTGGCATTGGTGCCGTCAGTGTACCAACCGGGACTGTAGTTGCCCGTGTTCAAGTCGTAGGTCGTGCCCGTGCGGCTGCTGCGCAGGTTGTCGTAGTAGAACGTCAGCGTCGTGTTCGACGGCGTGTAGTTGGCATAGGCCTCGGCAGCGGCGGCGCCGAGGGCACACATCATCGCCGCCACCAGGACGGCAAAACGGAGGAGTAAATTTTTCTTTTTCATGACAATATCGTATTAAAAGTTAATATCTGCCGCAAATATAGTCATTTTTCAATAAAAAGCCTAATAAAAAACTCTTTTTTATTAGGCTTTAGGTTTTAGGTGTTAGGCTTTAGGGGGCATCCGCGTCCTTTACCTCACGCTAAGCCGCGAAGTTTTTAAACGTTCGCAGATAGTAAAACAATGGATATCAGATG
>ONKU01000037.1 GCA_900318535.1 uncultured Prevotellaceae bacterium
TCCGCGGCATCAAGTGCCGTTTCCGTCCCTCGGGCAAACGCCAGGGCGGGAAGAACGGCCCCATCGTCTATGACCTTGTGGGCGATGCCAAGGTGGATTGGGTACCTCTTTATAAGAAGGGGCAGACGTAGTTTTCTGACAGTAACAACACTGATTGACCAATAGACAAAAATCTACAATAATCTCACCAAAATGTTCTTACAGTGCGGTTGAAACGCCCCCTCCTAATAACGGAGGGGAACAAGATTTGTGACAGATTTTTGAATTATTTTGTTTAAGAAAGTGGGGGCTGAGTACTTACTTCTGGCTATAATAAAGTCAAAAAGAGGTTAAAACAGCGGATGGATTCACATATATGAGAAATAATGACTATCTTTGTAGCGTTTTTTCAAATATGAGAACTGTTAAATACATATTATATATAGTAGGTGTACTCGCGATGCTGGCCGTCGTGAGTTGCAAACGGTCGGCATGGGATCCGTCGCTTAAGCAGAACGAGGTCATATCTCTTTATCAGAAGGTGCTGACGGCGGCCCATGAATCGCCTGAGAGAGGGATGCAGATGATTGACTCGCTCAAGCGCATTGGCGCGTTGCCCTACTACCACACCGACCTGATGCGTGCCAAGATATATGCGCAATCGACTGACTATTTACGGCTCGACTCGGCTATCATCATCGGTGAGCGACTGATAACGCTCGACGAGGCGAAGAAAGACCTGGGCTACCGGCAGGACATTCTGGAGATGCTGGTGAATGCCTGCCGGCTGCATCACGACGACGAACAGACCATCCATTGGTCAACGATGCTGTTAGACCTCGTCAGGCAACAGGGGCTGGAAACCGAAGCCCTGCGCACCGAGGCGGAGATAGGCATGGCACTCTCCCAGATAGGCCGGACCGACGAGGGGCTGGCCAAGATAGACAATGTCATCCGTCAACTCAAAGGCCAACGTAAGTGGGCTGAGATGGATGCCAGCATTATCGCCCTGAAGCGCAAGGTGAGTGTGCTCGACTTGGAGCAACGGTATAGCGACATTCCACCCGTGGCACAAATGATGCTTGACCTCCTGGCCGACTATGAACAGCATCCCGACGAGTTTCACGACGACTCCTACCGTGAGGTGACCGATGAACAGCGCCCCGGCTATATCGAGTTCTACCGGTCCAAGTGTTATCTATACAAGGCACACGCCTACGCGAAAATAAGTGAAGAACGAAAAGCGAATCGTGAAGAATCGGCTGCCGCCGCGAAAAAGGCCAGCCAGAATCTTGCCCTTTACGAGCAGACAGACTTCGCCAAAACCATGAATGGCCGCGAGGAGATTACACCGACGTGGCGCTTTCTGGGACATTACGACAAGGCAGAGGCTGCCTGCGCTGACCTTGAAGCCGACCTGCGCCAGCAGGGCGACACCGTGAACGCCCGAATGGCTGCAATTCTATACGAACATGCCCAGACCGCCAAAGCACAGGGACGCGATGCAGAAAGCGTCGGCCTATTCGAACAATACGAGGCGCTCAGCAAAACCCTCAACGACCGTCTGCTGCGAGGCAAGGCCCATCTCTACGCTGCCCGCTTTCATGCACAGGAACAGCAGCAGGAGATAGACCGCCAGAAGGCAGGCAAGCAATATGTCACCATAATGGCATTCTTCATCGGCATTCTTGCCATGCTTGGCTTGTTCTTTGCCTGGTATGCTGCCCGCCAATGGGGCAAGACACAATTGAAGAACCGCGCGCTGGCCAAGCAGATAAAGGAGGCCTTTACATATAAAGATAAGTACGAGGAACTAAAACAGCAGTTACAGCAGTTAGCCAACGGTCACCAGCGCAATGCGGAGGGGAGCCCTGACAATCTTGCCGCTGACGCCGGCCTTGAGACCCATTTGCCGGTCATCCCTTCGGGCGGCTCACTCGATTCTCTTTCTCCCGAAGAACTTTTCCAATACATCGAGCACGAGGTCAGCCGACGGCTGCTGTTCCTCAACCCGTCGTTCGACCGGCAGATGATCATGGACGAGTTTCACATCACCAAAGAGCGCGTGGGCGCGGCCTTCTCTCAGGGCAGCAAATACGACTCCCTGCCCCAGTTTGTCAACGACCTGCGTCTGGAGTATGCCAGCAAGTTGCTCGTCACAACCGACCTGCCCATCACCGAGATTATGTCCAAGGCAGGATTCTCCAATGCGTCCGTTTTCAGCCGATACTTCAGCCGCAAATACCAGATATCCCCCTCCCAATACCGCCGTGCCAACAGCGAAGTTTAGCATACACAAACTATACCGCCACTCCCCAAAGCCCTGATTTCAGGGCTTTTTTTATTTGACCATTTGTCTGAAAACACTTGACCATTTGTCTTTGCTATTTGCCTGCGCGTGTAAAAAAAGTACTTTTGCATGATATTTATTTTGAAATCATGTAATCACGGGATGAAAGTTTCCAAAAAATCGAGGATTCAAAGATTCATCATCCGCCATAAGTGGATGGCGGGCACCTACGAATGGCTTGTTGAGCACTGGATCATGGCAGTCATTTATCTGCTTGTGGTGGCTGTTGCCCTTTGCCTGATCAACCTCACGGTCATGGTGCTCCTGGACAGATAGACTATGGTGGCAGTTCAAGAAAATAACACAATAAAAACATAATCATTGAAAAAAATGAAAAAGATCAATGCTTTGGTTGGGGTGTTCGCACTCTTTACCACAATCGGCTGTTTGACGGCTTGCGGGTTGGACATACCCAAAGAAAAACTGACATCGTTCGAGACGATTACCGTTAAGAAATCCGACGTTGAACTTCCCATGAAATTCAGCGCCAAGCTGAAAGGTCAGTCCGACGTGACCATCACGCCGCAGGTGAGCGGACAGCTGATGAGAATATGCGTCACCGAAGGTCAGCGCGTGAACAGGGGTCAGGTGCTTTTCGTCATCGACTCGCGCAATGCCCAGCACGAAGTGGAAGCCGCACGTGCCAACCTACAGGCTGCACAGGCCAACCTCTCGGCAGCTCAGGCACAGGCCAACAGCGCCAAGCTGGAGTATGAGAGCAACAAGAACCTGTTCGACAAGAAGATCGTGAGCTCCTATATGCTTGAGAATTCCCGCAACAGCTACAACCAGGCAACGGCTGCCGTCAGCCAGGCCAAGGCTGCAGTAACCCAGGCACAGTCGTCAGTCAACCGCGCCAGGGTGAACCTCGGCTTCTGCACCATCACGGCTCCCGTGACCGGTGTCATCGGCGAGATTCCCGTACGCACCGGCGACCAGGTTTCGCCAGCCACCTACCTCACCATCCTCAGCGGCAACACGACGATGGACGCAGAGTTCTCTGTATCGGAAGCCATTATCGAGGCGCAGGTACAGGCCGGCATGAAGGGTGACGAGAAAGAAAAGCACATAGCCGCATTGCCCGACGTGACGTTCGTGATGAAGAACGGAACGGAATACAAGCACAAGGGCCGCATCACCAGTCTGACGGGTGTCGTCGACGCTGCCACAGGCTCGCTGGGTGCCAAGGCCACGTTCCCCAATCCCGAAGGCCATCTGTTCTCGGGTGTTCAGGGCACCGTGGTGCTCCCCTTCCAGCAGAAGGGCGTGATGGTGATTCCGCAGAACGCCGTGGTCACCTCTGCCGGCAACGGTAAGGACGTCATCGTGAATTCCGGCCTGAAAGTGGGCGACCGCATCGTGACCGAAGGTGCCAACAATGTTCAGGAAGGACAGCGGGTGCTGTTTTCTGCGGAAGCAAAGAGTGAAGATTAAAGAGTTAAGAGTTAAGAATTAAGAGTTAAGATTTTTCGGCTGCCCCGATTAAAAATTAAGAATTAAATTCAAAATTCATAATTGCCGCAGGCAACAATTCTAAATTCAAAACTCTAAATTCTAAATTTCAAAATATGAAGAACAATATTTTCATCAACAGATACGTGATGGCCTGCGCCATCTCTATCGTGATAGCACTGGTGGGCTTTATCTGCATGAAGTCGCTGCCCATCGAGCAATACCCGAACATCGCGCCGCCCACGGTGCGTGTCATCACAAGCTATACGGGTGCCGATGCCAACACCATCATGAAGTCGGTGGTG
>ONKU01000001.1 GCA_900318535.1 uncultured Prevotellaceae bacterium
GCGCATGATCTCGATGAACGCGTCACGGCCGGGCATGCTGCCGGTTGACTCGAACAGGTTCTTGATGATCAGATAAAGCTTCACGCAGCCTAAGCCCGGGTTGGACTCGCGCAGGTCCCTTGCCTTCTCCACAATCAGCGGCTCGATGGCCTCGTTGGCAAAAGCCTTGTTCTCACGGTGCTTGTAAAAAGCCTGTCTGCTGTAACCAAACAGTCCGGTAAGAGTGCCCAATCCGTTCTTGGGGCACTCCCGCCGGAGCAGACTTACTGTTTGGTGCCAGATTTTTTTCTTATCGGGATGTTGAATGTCTCCTCGGCCACATCTATCATCTTGCTGTAGGCCTTGGCGCGGAGTTCCTCCATCTCGGCGCGTTTCTCAGCCTGGCGGAGCCGCTCCTTCAGTTCCCTGATCTGGTCATCCTTGCTTTTGTTGGCCATATCTGAAGGGTTTACATTATTTTCCTGCAAAGATAGCGATTGTGCTTCACTTATATGTGAAGCCAGCCAGGAAAAAAACGTCGCCTCGGCATTGATCATGTATTGCACCACGCCATCATAACGAATATTAACCTTTTAAATACTTATAAATTACTTCACTTCTTCATAGGTTGTGTCCTCTACATTGTCGCCGCCCTGGCCCGGGTTGCCGCCCTGCTGGGGACCACCCTGGAAGCCGCCCATGTTGTTGGGATCGAAGCCAGCGCCTTGAGGTCCGCCTTGTGCGCCACCGGCCTGCTGATACATCTTCTCGAACAGCGAGTTCAGTTCAGCACTTGCCGTGTCGATGGCAGCGAGGTCTTGGCTCTTGTGAGCGTCCTTGAGTTTGCCCAGGGCACCCTCGATCTGGCTCTTGATGTCGGCGGGCAGCTTATCGCCACTGTCCTTGAGCACCTTCTCGGTTTGGAAGATGAGGGCGTCGGCACCGTTGATCTTGTCGATGCGCTCCTTCTCGGCGGCATCGGCGGCGGCGTTGGCGGTAGCCTCGTCCTTCATGCGCTGGATCTCGGCGTCGCTCAGGCCACTGGAGGCCTCGATGCGGATGCTCTGCTCCTTGCCGGTAGCCTTATCCTTGGCGCTGACGTTCATGATACCGTTGGCATCCACCTCAAAGGTCACCTCGATCTGCGGAATACCGCGGGGAGCGGGAGCGATGCCGTCCAGGTGGAAGCGGCCCAGTGTCTTGCAGTCCTTAGCCATGGGACGCTCGCCCTGCAGCACGTGGATTTCTACCTCGGGCTGGTTGTCGGCAGCGGTCGAGAAGACCTGACTGCGGCGAGCGGGAATCGTGGTGTTGGCCTCGATGAGCTTGGTCATCACGCCACCCAGCGTCTCGATACCCACACTCAGGGGCACTACATCGAGCAGCAGCACGTCCTTGACGTCGCCGGTGAGCACACCGCCCTGGATGGCGGCACCCACAGCCACAACCTCGTCGGGGTTAACGCCCTTGGACGGAGCCTTGCCGAAGAATTTCTCGACAATCTGCTGTACGGCGGGGATACGGGTCGAACCGCCCACGAGGATCACCTCGTTGATGTCGCTGGTGCTCAGGCCGGCATCGGCAAGAGCCTTGCGGCAGGGTTCGATGGTGCTCTGGATCAGGTCATCGCACAACTGCTCAAATTTGGCACGCGTCAACGTCTTTACCAAGTGCTTGGGCATGCCGTCGAGCTGCGTGATATAAGGCAGGTTGATTTCGGTGCTGGTGGAGCTGGAGAGCTCGATCTTGGCCTTCTCGGCAGCCTCTTTCAGGCGCTGCAGGGCCATGGGATCCTTGCGCAGGTCCATGCCGTTCTCCTGCTGGAACTCCTCGGCCAGCCAAGTGATGATGCGCTGGTCAAAGTCGTCGCCGCCCAGGTGGGTGTCACCATTGGTGGCCTTCACTTCAAACACGCCGTCACCAAGTTCCAGGATCGAAATATCAAATGTACCGCCACCCAGGTCAAACACGGCAATCCTCTTGTCGCTGTTGTCCTTGTCCAAGCCATAGGCCAATGCGGCAGCAGTAGGTTCGTTCACGATGCGCTGCACCTTCAGTCCGGCAACCTCACCGGCTTCCTTGGTGGCCTTGCGCTGAGCGTCGTTGAAATAGGCAGGCACGGTGATGACAGCCTCGTCAACGGTGGTGCCCAGGTAATCCTCGGCAGTCTTCTTCATCTTCTGGAGAATCATGGCCGAAATCTCTTGCGGGGTGTACTGGCGGCCGTCAATCTCGACGCGAGGCTGGTTGCTGCCGTTGTTCACCACCTTGTAGGGCATGCGCTCCACATCCTTCAGGACGTGGTCATACTGCTCGCCCATGAAGCGTTTGATAGAAAATACGGTACCCGTGGGGTTCATGATGGCCTGACGCTTAGCGGGATCGCCCACGATGCGCTCGCCACCATCCTTGAAAGCAACTACCGAAGGCGTCGTGTTGCGGCCTTCGCTGTTGGGAATTACAACAGGCTTGGTGCCTTCCAGAACCGAAACACACGAGTTGGTTGTTCCTAAATCGATACCAATAATCTTACCCATAATTAAATCTCTCTTTCTTTCTTTTATATGTTTTTAATGTTGTTAATTCTATTTAGTTGTAAGTTCTTAGTTGTTAGTTTTAAGTATGATTACTATCGACTAAAAACTGAACTCTGATGACTGTTTTCACACAAGTCACCGACCCATACCTTGCAAACGGTGTGCCAAAAGTGACAGGCTGACACATTGTCAGCAAATCTGTCAGTATAGTGCCCGATGCTTAACATCCGCGCCCATGGGCCTCACGCTAAGGCGCGAAGACGCGAAGTCAGGGCAGACAGAAATAATTGGCCGACAACTAAAATCTGCGGCTTTGCGTGAGGCTGAGTCGCTGGACAGTCACACGTGTTCTCGCGAAAAAAAGGAAAAAATTCGTTTTTTCTTGTCATTCTGTTCGTCTTGTATTATCTTTGCCTGTTGGAATTGTGCCAAGGGGCATGATTCATTATAATGTGTGACTCTAAATCAAGTTAATGTTATGATTATCATCGGAATTGCCGGCGGAACCGGCTCAGGTAAAACCACAGTGGTGCGCAAAATCATGGAACGTCTTCCCGAAGGCGAGGTAGGCGTGATTTCACAGGACTCCTATTATAAGGACTCAAGCCATGTGCCCCCCGAAGAGCGTCAGAACATCAACTTTGATGAGCCTGCTGCCTTTGACTGGAACCTGCTGCTGGAGCACGTGAAGATGCTCAAGAAGGGTGAATCCATCGAGATGCCCACCTATAGTTATCTGACTTGCTCGCGCCAGAAAGAAACGGTGCCCATGGGCCCGCACGACGTGGTGCTCATCGAGGGCATTATGGCACTGAGTGACCCCCGTCTGAGGAAAATGATGGACATCAAGGTCTTTGTTGACGCCGACGGCGACGACCGCCTGATCCGCGTCATCTCGCGCGACTGCATCGAGCGCGGCCGCACGGCCGAGGCCGTTATCGACCGCTACCAGCGCGTCTTGAAGCCCATGCACCAGCTGCACATCGAGCCGACGAAGAAATTTGCCAACATCATCATCCCCGAGGGCGGCAACAACGAGGTGGCCATCAACCTGATTACCGACTATATCAAGGGCCGCCTGACCACAAACAAGAAATAATGAAACTGCCCTGGCAACACAACAGTCAACCCCAGGACGAGGGCAAGACCGGTGTCAAGCCCAGTGACAAAGCTACCGTGGCCCGCCTGAAGGCGTCGGGCGACGAGGGTACGCTTGTGCTCAGCACCGACAACCTGGTGAAAAAATACCGCCAGCGCACCGTGGTCAACCACGTGTCGATCAATGTGCATCAAGGCGAAATCGTGGGACTGCTGGGACCCAACGGAGCCGGCAAGACCACGACCTTCTACATGACCACGGGCCTTGTCACCCCTAACGAGGGACGCGTGTTCCTGAACGATGTGGACATCACTACCCTGCCGGTTTACCGCCGCGCCCAGCTGGGCGTGGGTTACCTGCCGCAGGAGGCTTCGGTATTCCGCACCCTGAGCGTTGAGGACAACATCCGCACCGTGCTGGAGATGACCGACCTCACTCCCGCCGAGCAGAAAGACCGGCTGGAGCAGCTTATCAGCGAGTTCCACCTGCAAAAGGTGCGCAAGAACCTGGGTAACCGCCTGTCGGGTGGCGAGCGCCGCCGCACCGAGATTGCCCGCGGCCTGGCCATCAATCCGCACTTCATCATGCTGGATGAGCCTTTTGCCGGTGTGGACCCCATTGCCGTGGAGGACATCCAGAGCATCGTCTATAGCCTGAAGAGCAAGAACATCGGCATCCTGATCACCGACCACAACGCTCCCGAGACGCTGAGCATCACCGACAGGGCCTACCTGCTGTTTGAGGGCAAGATCCTGTTCCAGGGTACCAGCGAGGAACTGGCCGAGAATCCGACCGTGCGCGACAAGTACCTGGGCCACAACTTCGTCTTCCGCCGCAAGAAATTTGACTAAATAGGTTCTATCGAGATGAAAATCGGGATTTTTGGCGGGTCATTCAACCCGATACACAGTGGACATGCCATCATCGCCCACCACATCATCAGCAGTGGCGCCGTAGACCGGCTGTGGCTGATGGTATCGCCCGTCAATCCGTTGAAGGTCGGTCTTGAACAGCAAGTGGCCGACACCGACCGCCTGCGCATGGTGGAGATGGTGACCAGGCCGCTGGAGAATGTCGAGACCTCGGCTTTTGAGTTCACGATGCCCAAGCCGTCCTATACCATCGACACGCTGAACGCCCTGCAAGCCAAATTCCCCGACGACGAGTTCTATCTGGTCACCGGTGCCGACAACTGGGCAATCTTTGACCGCTGGCGCAACAGCGAGGAAATCCTGGCCAAGTACCATCTGCTGGTGTATCCCCGACTGGGCTATGACGTCGTGATTCCCGAGGAACTGCGCGACCGCGTGTCGCTGGTTGACGCGCCCATCATCGAATTGTCGTCGACCGCAGTGCGTGAACGTCTTGCCCAAGGGCTAAGCGTGCGCTACTACGTGCCCGACGAGGTATTAAGTTATATTGAACGAAAAGGGCTTTATAGGATTAGTGATTAGTGATTAGTGAAAATGGATAAACTGACACCCAACGAGCTGGCGTTTATCGCCCTTGCCAACGAGTATTGCCATGCGATGGAACGTGTGGGCGAATTTGAGTCACGCGACCAGTTTGTGGCCCAGATGCTGAAACTGCTGCCCCGCCTGTACATCACCGTCAACGACATCGAGGACGACAACTACAGCGAGGAATTCATCGACTCGGCACTGGACGAGGATGTCTATGACCTGGTGCGCGACCGCGTGGCGCAGGTCATGGCCGAGGAGGACATCTACCTGGAAGTCTTTCTCGAGGACATGAAATACAGCGACACGCCCATCTCGGCCTCGGTGTCGGAGAACCTTGCCGACCTGTACCAGGAATTCTTTAACCTGATACACTCGATACAGGACGCCCTCACCGAGACGCAGCACGAGATGCTGTGCCAATGCAAAATCAACTTCATCAACTACTGGGGACAGACCTTGTGCAACGTCCTCAGGGCACTGAATGCCATATATTACGGAATTTAAACTATCAGCAATATGAAAAAGACAGATAAATATGTGAGCTCGCTGCTCGAGTTCCTGGATAACAGCCCCTGCAACTTCCTGGCTGTGGACACCGTGAAGAAAATCTTGACCGCCAACGGCTTCAAGGAGAAGAAAATCGATGACAAAATGACCGCCAAGGCTGGTGAGAAGTACTTTTTCACCAAGAACGACAGCGCCATCTTTGCCGTGCAGGTGGGCAAGAAAAAGCCTGCCGATACAGGCTTCAAAATCATCGCTGCCCACAGCGACTCGCCCTGCTTCCGCATCAAACCGGCGAGCGAGATTCCCGGCGACGGCGGCATCCTGCGCCTGAACACCGAGGTCTATGGCGGCCCGATTCTCTATACATGGTTTGACCGCCCCCTGTCGCTGGCAGGCCGCGTGCTGCTCAAGGGCAAAGACGCCTTGCACCCCGTGACCAAGCTGCTCAAGGTGGACCGCCCGCTCATGTGCATCTCGCACCTGGCCATCCACTTCAACCGCGCCGTCAACGAGGGCAACCACCTGTCGAAGCAAAAGGACATGCTGCCCATCCTGGCCAAGATCAACAAGGACATGGAGTGGCGCAACACCCTGCTCAACCTCGTGGCCGATGAGCTGCAGGTCGAGGCAGAAGACATTCTGGATTTTGACCTGATGCTCTATGACGTGAGCAAGGCCAGCCTGTTCGGCCTGAACAACGAGTTCATCTCGGCCGGCCGCCTCGATGACCTGAGCATGGTGCATGCCGCCATCACGGCCATCACCGAGGCCAAGGACAAAGACGCGACGCTGGTAGCAGCCATCTTTGACAACGAGGAGACGGGCAGCGGCACCAAGCAGGGCGCACACTCGCCCGTGCTGGGCAATATGCTGCTCAGGCTCGTCATGGCACTGGGAGGCGACTTTGAGGACTTTGGACGCGCCATTCACCGTTCGTTCATGGTGTCGGCCGACAATGCCCATGCTTTCCATCCCAACTATGCCGAGAAATATGACCCGACCAACCATCCCGCCCTGGGCGGCGGCCCGTGCATCAAGGTGAACGCCAACTGCAAGTACATGAGCGACGCCCATTCGGCAGCGATCTTCAAGAGTCTGTGCGAGAAAGCCGGTGCCCCGTTCCAGTACTTCGTGAACCACAGCGACATGGCTGGCGGCTCGACGCTGGGCAACATCTTGACCGGTCAGCTCGACATCGAGGGCGTTGACGTGGGTAATCCCGTGCTGGCCATGCACTCGGTGCGCGAAACCGGCTCGTGTGACGATCATGTGAACATGATCAAGGTGATGAAGTGCTTCTTCGCCTAAAATGGGCCTCACGCTAAGACGCGAAGGCGCTAAGTCTTTATTATTTCTTTGCGGCTTAGCGACTTAGCGTGGGACTAGTATAATGGCTAGGGTATGGTAAGTTACTTGCAGGTAGAAGGCTTGAGCAAGGCGTTTGGCGTCGATGTGCTCTTTGAGGATCTGACCTTTGGCGTTGCCGAGGGTGAGAAAATCGGCCTTATCGCCAAGAACGGCACCGGCAAGTCTACCCTACTCGACATCCTGGCTGGCGTTGCCTCGCAGGACAGCGGCACAGTCATCTACCGCAACAACCTGCGCGTGGGTTACCTGCCGCAGCTGCCTGACCTGGGCGGGGCGCACACCGTGCTCGACGCGTGCCTGCATGGCGACGACCCGCGCTCGGGAGCCATTCATGCCTATGAGAAGGCCCTGCGCACCGGCGACAGCGATGCCATGACAGCAGCCATCCAGGCGATGGATGCCAATGTGGCATGGGACTATGAGGAACGCTTCAAGCAGATTCTCACCCAGCTCAAGATCACCGACTACAACCAGCCTGCCAAGGAACTGAGCGGAGGGCAGGTCAAGCGTGTGGCGCTGGCCCGCCTGCTCATCGACGAGCCGCAGATGCTCATCCTGGACGAGCCCACCAACCACCTCGACATCGACATGATCGAGTGGCTGGAGAACTACCTGCAGCGCAGCCGTGTGACCCTGCTGATGGTGACCCACGACCGCTACTTCCTGGACAACATCTGCAACCGCATCCTGGAGATGGACCAGCACAGCATCTTCTCCTACAGCGGCAACTACAACTACTACCTGGAGAAGCGAGCCGAGCGCATCGAGGCCCAGAATGCCCAGGTGGAGCGGGCCCGCAACCTGCTGCGCACCGAGCTGGACTGGATGCGTCGCCAACCACAGGCACGCGCCCACAAGGCACAGTACCGCATCGACGCCTTCTATGACCTGCAGGAGCGTGCCCAGCAGCGCCGCGACGACGGGGAGGTGGAACTGAACGTGAAGAGCGCCTACATCGGCAAGAAAATCTTCACGGCCCACCATGTGAACAAGCGCTACGGTGACAAGGTGATCCTGGACGATTTCAACTACACGTTTGCCCGCTACGAGAAGCTGGGCATCGTGGGTGACAACGGTGTGGGCAAGACCACGTTCATCAAACTGCTGCTCGACATCGTCAAGCCCGACAGCGGCTACTTCGAAATCGGCGAAACGGTGAAATTTGCCCATTACAGCCAGGAAGGGATGAACTTTGACGAGGGAAAGCGCGTGATTGATGCCGTGCGCGATGTGGCGGAATACATCTATTTTGACGAGAAACACCACTATACAGCTATGGCCTGGCTCAACCACTTCCTGTTCACGCCGCAGGACCAGCAGAAGTACATCGCCAAGCTGAGCGGTGGCGAGCGCCGCAGGCTCTATCTGGCCATGGTGCTGATGACCAAGCCCAATTTCCTCATCCTTGACGAGCCGACCAACGACCTGGACATCTCCACGCTGGAAATCCTCGATGAATACCTGTCGCAGTTCAACGGCTGCGTCATCATCGTGAGCCACGACCGCTTCTTCATGGACCGTACCGTGGACCACACGTTTGTGTTCACGGGAAACGGCCACGTGAGGGATTTCCCGGGCAACTACAGTGAATACCGCGCCTGGAAACAACGCCATGAGCAAGAAGCCGCCCAACTGGCCAAGGAGCAGGAAGTGGCCAAGCCTAAAGAGAACACCTGGGCCAACCGTAGCGAGCAAAAACGCCTGAGCTACAAGGAACAGCGCGAACTTGAGCAGCTCAATGCCGACCTCGAAGCCCTGAACAAGGAAAAAGCTGAGTTGGATGCCCTGTTTGCTAGCGGAGAGACGATGGACGACGTTGCAGCTAAAGCGGCCCGTTACCAGGAGGTCAAAGACCTGCTCGATGAAAAGGAAATGCGCTGGCTGGAGCTGATGAGTTAGGAGTTAGGAGTTAGAAGTTAGGAGTTAGAAATTGTGTTTGCGGATGCCCCTTTAAACTTTAACCATTAAACTTTAACCTACGAGCGCAGCGAGCATATCATGTACGGCCTGGTTGACTGCAATAACTTTTTTGTCTCCTGTGAGCGGGTGTTTGACCCACGACTCAACGGGAAAAAGGTTGTTGTGCTGTCGAACAACGACGGCTGTGTCATTGCCCGCAGCAACGAGGCCAAGGCTGCCGGCATCCCTATGGGCTGCCCCGCATTCAAAATCAAGGAACATACCGACCCGCGTCAGGTCATCCAACTGTCGGCCAGGCATCTCCTTTACCGAGACCTGTCGAACCGCGTGATGAGCATACTGAGCCGCGAGGTCGAGAACCTGCAGCAGTATTCTGTTGACGAGGCGTTTTTTGTCTTGCCGCACGAGGACGTGGAAACCAGCCATCGCATGATGGCCGACCTGGTGACAAAAATACGCCAATATGTCGGCATTCCTGTCAGCATCGGGTTTGCCCCGAGCCGCACGTTGGCCAAGGTCGCCAATCATATCGCCAAACGCGACCGCCGCATCACCGACGGCGTGTACTGGCTGGTGCGGCCCGAGGCCATCGACATCATCCTGCGGCGCACGGCCATCGAGGACGTGTGGGGCATCGGGCGACGCTTGGCGGCATCCCTGCAGGCCAAGGGCATCAGGACAGCTGCCGATTTTGTGAAAATGCCTCCCTCGCTGGTGCGGTCGCAGTACTCGGTGACCCTGGAACGCACGCAGCGCGAACTCATGGGCCACGACTGCCAGATTGCCAATCCCGTGACCATCGCACACAAGACGATCATGACATCGCGCACCTTTGGCAAAGTGCTGACCAACCGTGACGAAATTGCCGATGCCATTGTCAGCTTTGCTGAGCGCACGGCACGCCAGCTGCGCGACGAGGGCAGCGTTGCCGGCAGCATCATGACCTATGTGCGCGGCGACCACTTCCGCGAGGATTTGCCGTTCTATTCCAATTCGTGCCAACTGGTGCTCGACACACCGACAAGCGACACCATGACTATCGTGCGACAGGCCCTCAACGCCTTCAACAACATCTGGCGAGACGGCTTCGGCTATCGCAAGGCAGGTGTCATGGCTCTCGACATCGTGCATGGAGGTGCCATCCAGCTCAACGTGTTTGACCCTGAGGACCACGGCAAGCTGCGCCGCCTGATGACCAGCATCGACGGTATCAACAATTTGTACGGAAAACGTTCAGTAAAACTCGCCCCTGGCCTGCAGCGTGGCGAATGGGCTCCCAACCAGAACCATTTTCAAACCACTAGCCAGACACTCCATTTCTACACCGGGATGATTCATCCGGGGCCACAAGCCGACGATACTGGCACCACCGAGGAGGAGTCATTTGGAGAGTTTGGTGGCGACTAGGCGCAAGCCGCACTCACCAGTGCGCATATCGGGAGCTGAGACGCCACGGAACGAAACACGGCACAAGGTATCGGTCTGCTTCCAGCATCCGCCACGCATGACACGTCCCTGGCTCTTGAACTCGCCAACAGGGTTTACCTGGATATCATCAGAGTAGAAATTCTGCCAATCAACACACCACTCCCACACATTGCCGCTCATGTCAAACAAGCCCAATTCATTAGGGAGCTTGCCGCCCACGGGATGAGTGGTGCTCTCGGAGTTCTCATTATACCATGCCACTTGGTCCAGATCGTTGCTGCCGGCATACATGTGCTGACCGCTCCTGTTGCCGCCACGGGCCGCATATTCCCATTCGGCCTCGGTGGGCAGACGGAAAGTGATGCCCGTCATGCTGTTCAGTTTCTGGATAAACTTGCTGCAATCATCCCAAGAGACCATTTCCACAGGCTTGTTCCACTGCACCGAGGAACTCGGATTGCTGCCCATCACTGCATTCCACAACGATTGGGTCACCTCAACCCTACACATATAGAAAGAAGACAGCTTAACCTGATGGGCCGGGAATTCCAGTTCCCAAGCATCGTCTTCCTGCTCAGGGGTAGCACCCATCATGAAGATGCCTCCCTCGACCAGCACCATGTCGCTGATGAGTCTATTGAGAATTTCCTCTCTTGTTGTGGGTTGTTCATCTTCATAACGGAAAACCTCATTTTGGTTATCCCCGTTTTTCATGCTTTGTCTGATATCGTGGACTTCGACATTTGACGGCAGCGAAGCGGTTTCTTCCGCTGGCTGCACGTTGGCTGGCTCATTGCTTCTTGCCGGTTCTTCGGTCGTTTTTGGTTTTGCATTGACTTGAGCGGTAGCCTGGGATGCGTTTTCGTTGATGAACGAGCTTTGATTCCTCAAATATTCATTCAGATCGGCAACCAAGGCGGCTACCCCCAGCGTGTCGGCCAACTGAACTGGAGCCGACCAGTCGATAACCGTTGAATCGTTATTGGCATTACATGCCACCCTCTCGCCGTTCTTGCTGTCGTTGCGATAGATGGTAGTCTGCTTTTTACAGTTATCGTAGCGCGTTTTTTGGATCCACACCCGACCGGCCATATCATAACGGTCCATATAGTCATATTCATAGGTGGTAGAATCCTGTCCGTTCCTGCCCTTTTTCTTGTAGATGGCAGCCACGTCACCGTCCTGGTTATAACGATAGACAAGATTCACATTTCCGCTCAGGACCGATTTGTCGATTCTGAAGTCGTTATTGTATAAATCGGTTCTTACGGGCTTGCGTCCGTTGTAACGCACCACTCGCTTCAAGTACTCATAATCACTTGAATATCCGTAAGTTGCACCGTCACTGCCGGCAATTTCCAGAATATCGCCATACTCGTTCCACTTGGTGGAATAGTTGACGGTATTGCCCTTGGCATCGACCTTGGATTTGAGTTCAAAACCTTTCTCGGGGTCAAAACCATAGGTGTAAGTGTCGTTAATGCCCCTGCGGGAATCATAATGGCGGACCAACAGACCCTGGTCGTTGAAAATCATGATTTCTTCATCGTCAGGCGAGGCTGACTCATCAGTGAGCAGGACCTTGCCCAAGGCCCCGTCGTAGCCTTTCATGAATGCTGAAGTGGGCATGAAAACCAGATTGTGGTACAGTGTGTTGACGCGCGACCTGCTCACCTGGGGAAGAGCGCGTGTGTCAACATAGATACGGTGCAACTCATCCAACGTAATATAAGGTGAGAAATATCGACGCTCAAAAGCCTGCTGCTGCAACGACCGTGCCTCGTCCTCGAACGGGGACTCGGGGTAGGTGTCCAGGAAATGACGATAGCCTGCGATATCGTCCCGCCTTTTGGCATCACGAAACGCGTAGGTCACCTCCAGCGATTGCACCGTGTCGTTGTACTCCGACTCGGGATAAAGGCGCTGATATTCCTGGCATGCCTCGACGGTGTTATCCAATTCCTCAAAGGCATACTTGTGGAGCAGTTCCTGCACACTATTATTGAATTGTGAGTGGGGATATGCAGCCAGATAGGCTTTGCAGGCAGCAGCCGTTTTTCCCAGTTGCTCAAATGCCGTGCTGTCACGGCGCCATTCAATCGTGAAATGGTGAGCACGGTTCAAGTTTCCGTATTTATCCAGATAACGCTGATACTGCGCCAGTTCGCCGCAATGCTTGATGGCGTCATAGGCGATGAATTCACGTTCGTTCTCGATTGTGGCCATGTCGGCATAATCATACAGCAGCTCTATCAACTGGTCATAAGCTTCCTCGGTGTTTATGCGTCTGACGGTGTCAACCAGCGATTTCTCGAAATCGGCCTTGACGTCGTTCAGGTTCATCTTCAGGCTTTTTTGCGACAAGAAGCGATTGGCAGTCTGCCAGTCATCAGCACTGGAGCAGCAAGCTTTCTTGAACTGCTTGTAGGCACTCCAGGGGTTATACGGCACAATGCTCGTCAACTTGCCCCGGCCGTCACGCGTGTTCATCATCATGGCCTCGGAGAGTTGCCATACGGGCCACAATTGTTGTGAAATGGGAGTTCTATAGCTGATGTCCTTATCTGAGCTTGCCTTCTCTTCAATCTCCTGCCAATACTTAGCCACCTTATCCAGTTTGTGCTCCTGTAAGGCTTCAAAGACTTTGACCATCTTTTTCTGGTAATAGTTATCTCCCAGACACAACGGTTCTTGCGCCAAGGCCGCAACGGCTGCACAGATCCACAAACAAAGAGCAATAATCGTATTTTTCATCATTAAATCCCTATAGGTCACTGTGCGCTGTCTCAAGAAGAGGGAAAGCCGGCTTTATGGTTTATCTTTATCGACGCGGAACGTGACAAAGCGGTTGTAGGCGTAGTTGGCGAGCGTATAAACCACCATGGCGAGAATCATGACGATGTTCTGGCCGGCCTTCAGCATGGGGAAGAAGGGGATGATGTCGTCGGGCAGATTCTTCCAGCCCAAGCCCTCGAGCAGTATCCAGCTGACACAGAGCTGCAAAGCAAGACAGATGAGGAAGCCGCAAACGAACAGAAGAAGTTCGCGTTTGAAGTTGTTCTTGGTCTTGAAAACCCAGTTGCGGTTCCACAGGAAACTGTTGATGACACCCAAAACATAGCCCGTGACGTTAGAGATGCCATAGGACAGACCCAACCTGGTGTTTAACAGATAGAACGTTACCAGCGTGATGAGCGTGTTCAACACGCCTATCACTCCGTACTTGAGCAGTTGTATGCCCGTCTCGCGGGCTTCGGCCTTATCTATCTTCATTACTCTAATCTTGACTTTCGCTCGAAGGTTAAAACGATGGTGCGAAGGTTCGGGTTATCTATAACGTGGCAAAATTAAGTGATTTTAACGAAATGACCAAATTAGATTGGTATATTTTAGACTATTGGAAATAATCACACAGGTTTGCCGCCTATTTTTTTGTAGCAGGAGTGGTGATGATGCCCAGATTGACCAATCCCCAGAGGGTGTCGCACACACCCATCGACTGCCACACGACAATACTGCGGGCCTCATCAGGGGTAACGGCCTCAACAACAGGGACCTTGCTCTGATATAGGGTACCAAATCCCCCACCCGTCCAGTTGCCGTACTCGTCGGCCAGGGCCATATCCACCGTCCTGCGGTTTACCGCCGAATCGGCTGTAATCACGTCCACGGCCATCGTGAGGTTGCGATAACGGTAACTGTTGTCATAGCGCACCGCCAAGGTGATGTCATAGGTAGCGGCCGAGTCATCATACTCTGGCCTGAACGTCAACGGCAGTGTGCGTTGCCATCCGTCTGTGGGGAGATGGACAAAACGGGCGTGCGTCATGACCGGCTTGCGCTGGCACGACCCCATGACAAGCATGGCGGCGGCAATGACCAGTGTCATTGCCACCGCTCTTGCCACTGGGTTACACCCATGGCGTTTATCCGTTATTTGGCTTATTCTGGCCATTTGCGTTCTCGGGGGCGCCAGAGTTATTGGGCTTGCGGGGCCTGAAGGTTTTCTTCTCCATGCGCTGCGGTTTTTCCCGTCGCGGCTGTTGGCCGTCAGCGGGCTGATGTTGGGGACCATCCTGCTGGGAACGCTTGGGCTTGCCTTGACGTTGCTGCCGGCGTTCGGGATTGCCGTTGGAGTCGCCGTTTTTAGCGTCTCCACCAGGTGTTTCAGGCTTCGGGCCCTTGGGGGCATTGCCATTCTTCTCACCGCTCTTCTTTTTCTTTTTCTTCTTCTTTTTATCAAAGCGGTTGATGGCATCCTGATTGAGCAGGTCGCCAAAGGGCGACGCGTTATTCTTGCCGTCCTCTTCAGGTTTCAGGCTTTCGGGCTTGACACCGTTCTTGTTCAGGGCAATGATCTCAAAAGCCTGAGCCGCGGTCAGCGTCACGGTATTGACGGGCGCGTTGCGCTCGGTGGAATAGGTGATTTCCCGCTTGAGGGCATCGGCTTTGAAATAATAATAGGTCGCGTCCTTGGTCTCGAGATGGACGTCCTTGGCGGGAAGCTGACGAATGGCTTCCACATAGGTATTCACCTCGAAATTGATACAGCACTTGAGCTTAGCGCACTGGCCTGCCAGGTTCTGCGGGTTCAAGGAGATGTCCTGGAAACGGGCGGCACTGGTTGCCACCGACACAAACCCCGACATCCACGTCGCGCAGCACAACGGCCTGCCGCAGGGGCCGATGCCGCCAATGCGTCCGGCCTCCTGGCGCGCGCCGATCTGTTTCATCTCGACACGGATCTTGAAAACGTCGGCCAGCACCTTGATGAGCTGGCGGAAGTCCACGCGCTCGTCAGCGATATAGTAAAATATCGCTTTATTGCCGTCGCCCTGGTACTCAACGTCACCAATCTTCATCTTAAGCCCCAGATCGACTGCGATCTTGCGGGAGCGTATCATCGTATCCTCCTCGCGGGCTTTAGCTTGCTCATAGCGCTCCATGTCGGCCGGCTTGGCCTTGCGGAAGACGCGCAAAATCTCGGCATCCTTGCGCAGGTTCACACGCTTCATCTGGTTCTTGACCAGACGTCCCGTGAGTCCCACGCGGCCGATGTCATGCCCGGGACTGGCCTCGACAGCCACCCAGTCACCCTGCTTGAGGGGGATGTGGGCGCTGTTGCGGTAGAAGCCGCGACGGGTGTTCTTGAAGAGCACCTCAACAATGTCAAAGTCATTGTCGGGCACATCATCAAGCCAGTTGGTGCTGGTGAGGTTGCAGCGTCCGATATCTGACGGGCAACTGCAGGCTCCACCGTCACACTTGGCACAAGCGTCGGTGCTCTCAGGCAGATTCACTTGAGTGTTCTTGTTCTCGTCCATTGCGGTACGCGACTAGTTATTTGGCGTAGCTCACAGCGCGCGTCTCGCGGATGACGGTGATGCGCACCTGCCCGGGATAGGTCATCTCGTCCTGAATCTTCTGAGCGATTTCGTTGGACAGCTTCTCGGTCTCCTCGTCAGTAATCTTGTCGGCACCTACGATCACGCGCAGCTCACGACCAGCCTGGATGGCGTAGGTCTTGACCACACCGGGATAGGACAGGGCCAGACGCTCCAGGTCGTTGAGGCGCTTGATATAGGCCTCGACAATCTCGCGGCGGGCACCGGGACGGGCACCACTGATGGCGTCACACACCTGCACGATGGGCGCATAGAGGCTGGTGGCCTCTTCCTCGTCGTGGTGGGCACCGATGGCGTTGCAGATGTCAGCCTTCTCCTTATACTTCTCGGCCAGCTTCATACCCAGCTGAGCGTGCGGCAGTTCGGGCTCATCATCGGGCACCTTGCCGATGTCATGCAACAGGCCGGCGCGGCGAGCCTTCTTGGGATTCAGTCCCAGCTCGCTGGCCATGATGGCGCACAGGTTTGCAGTCTCACGCGAGTGCTGCAGCAGGTTCTGGCCATAGCTGGAGCGGTATTTCATCTTACCGATCAGGCGGATCAATTCGGGATGCAGGCCATGGATACCCATGTCGATAGCCGTGCGCTTACCGGTCTCAATCACTTCTTCCTCGACCTGGCGGCGCACCTTGGCAACCACCTCCTCGATGCGGGCGGGGTGGATGCGGCCATCACTAACTAGCTGATGCAGAGCCAGTCGCGCAATCTCGCGGCGCACAGGGTCAAAGCCCGACAGCACAATTGCCTCGGGGGTATCGTCAACAACGATCTCGACACCGGTAGCGGCCTCCAGGGCACGGATGTTACGTCCCTCGCGGCCGATGATGCGACCCTTAATCTCGTCATTATCAATATGGAATACCGTCACAGCATTCTCGACAGCGGTCTCGGTGGCCACTCGCTGGATGGTCTCGATGATGATGCGCTTGGCCTCCTTGTTGGCGGTCATCTTGGCATCGTCCATGATGTCGTTGATATAGCTGGCGGCGTTGGTCTTGGCCTCGTCCTTGAGCGACTCGATGAGCTTCTCCTTGGCTTCCTCGGCCGACAGTCCGCTCACGTGCTCCAAAGTGTCGCGCACGCTCTTCTCCATCTTGTCAACCTCCTTTTTGCGCTCCTCGAGCATGACAGCCTGGTTGTCCACATTCATCTTGAGGTTGTCCAGTTCGTTGCTGCGGCGCTTGATCTCGCCCTGTTGCTGGTTGAGCGTCATTTCGCGCTGCTTGAGCTTGGCCTCGCTGGTTTGCACCTTGGTCAATCGGGCATTAGCCTCTTTCTCGGCATCGCTCTTGATCGACATTCCGATCTCCTTACCTTTCAGCACCTCTTTGTTCTTGAGCACTTCGGCCTCAAGACGGGCTTTCTCGATAATCTCGTTGGCTTGCGACTTAGCATTCTTCTTACTGAAGTACAAAGCTAATCCACAGCCAATTGCCATCGCCAGGATGGCTACAATCACAGTAACTATTATGTTCATTTACTATAAATGATATAAAATATTAAACAAAGCGCCACTCAAGTTCACGATGGATAATACACTGAACAACAGCAATATTAAGCCATCACTCCTAAAGTGGTGCAGGAACCTAATTTTCTCAACAATGATATCATCGCGTCACCGCATGGGAGGCACATTGGGCCCAACAAACGGCATCGACGGGCATCACAGCCACGTCACGCAATTGTCACTCGTCGCCACCAACAAGGGCGCCGAGCTGTTTGTCCAAATCAGTCAGGAAGTCATTGACCTGTCGGTTTTCACCGTAAGCCTCAAGATAGAGGCGTGCAAACTGGAAAGCTACCCTGCCAAGCACATCCTCAGAAGTGCCGTTAAAACGGTTCATCCACTTCTTCCACAGCGTGTTGACAAGTTCCTCGGCCTTGCGGTAATTCTCCTCTTCCTCTGGGTTGATGCTCAGGGCTATCGGGTTTGCCGCGTCGGCGAGTTGAATCCATATTTTCACTTTATTATTGTCGGCCATAACGGTAGAGAGTCTCGTGTCAAGCGTTCAATTGTTTGATGCACCGGTCAATGTCCCGCACCATTTTGGCAACCTGTCCCTTGTAGCGGGCTATCGCCTCGGGACTGCTTGGAACCGAACGCGCCACGCGCAGGAACTCGTTGTCGATCTTGAGCTGCTTCACTTCCTTCTCCAGCTTGGCAATCTCTAGTTCCTGGCGCTCTATTGTGCGCTCCATTTCCTTCTTCTCGCCCAAGAGGTGCAGATAACGTTCACGCAGGGTTTCTACCTTGCGCGAAACGCTTTTCAGTTTTTCTTTCAGCTCCATCGTGGGCATGGTTACCAATTTTCTGCAAAATTACAATTTTTTTCTAAAACCAAGCCTTACGGCAGAAAAAAATATTCAATCCATAGCAAATTGCTGCCCGCAGGCACATTTTTCGGCCTGTTTTCCCTTCATACGCCCCACTTTCAACCGTCATTTCGCATCATTTCCCATTTTTTTTACTCAAAAATTTGCCAGTTCAAAAAATGGTATTACCTTTGCAACCGCATTTCGGGGCATTAGCTCATCTGGTAGAGCGCAACACTGGCAGTGTTGAGGTAAGCGGTTCGAGTCCGCTATGCTCCACAAGTAGTTTTATAAGTGATTGAAATTCAGTCACTTATTTTTGTTTCTGCTCGGTGCTTCCCCCCAATGTACCCCCCTTTTGACTTTTGGGCGCTTGCTTCGATATGATCTTTAGTAACCATGAACCGACATCCTTTCGCTTCTCTTTTTATTACGGGAGAATTAGATGTTTTTGTTTTCGGTTGATTCATCGTCGCGGATATCGATGTCCCAATTGCGGGAAATCCACTCGATATAGCGGGTCTCGATGTTCTGACCGAATCCCAGGTCAAACGCTTTCTCGAAATAGTATTCTTTGGGCCATCCGTTCAAGAAATACCCGTAATACTCTTTGACAATGACTTCGGCGCCATTGGGCTTCGCGATTTTCAGCGAATCAACAATCTGGTCGCGAACCGCTTCCAGGCTGTCATTGGCCATGTCGCTCACTATCATTGACAGCGCGCCGAAGCCAAGGTCCATAACGTCCTCGACAGGAATTGTCGTAATTGATCGTGTTGAGATGGCATAATCGCCGTCGAAGTCATCCTCCTCGTCCTCGATGGTGGTGTAGCCTATCCTGGCGGATATGTGCTGGGGGTAACCTTGTTCCTCGGTATCTACTTCCTTGTCGCCGAGGTCAAACGTGGAGCCGTGCAGCCCGAAGAGGTTCTCCAATTCCTCGTATGAGTTGCGGATGCCCTCCTCGGTTGAGAAATGGAGCAACAGGATGTTTTCCAGCGACTTTCGGGGCATGATGCTGTCCAAATCGGGGATGGTCGCGTACAGCGTGTCACATGTGGCCTTTACACCCTTCTTGAGTTGGTCGCGTATCTCGCGCCAGTTGGTGATGCTTTTGAGCAATCCCATCTCATCGGTTGTGAACTCACACACAACCGACTGTATCAACTGGCTCATGGCATTAGTCATCAGACTGGTGACCGTGTCGGCATCATGGAGGGTGAAGCTCAGCGGAATGTACTTCATCTTGTAACCGTCGCTGGTCGAGTCAGTCACCACTATCATGAATTCTTCCACATAGGACTCGCTGACCGTCGTATCGTTCCCTTGAATCTTGTACTTGTTGTGCGTCTGCCTGTAGGTCATCGTGTCGTTCTTGCAGAAGTAACCCACCACAGCAATCGCATCATCAGCCTCCTCCTGCTCCAAGACCAGGTTCTGTGACCATGCCGTCAATGCCAGCATTGCCAGTAGCAATGTCATCAGTTTCTTTGCAGTATTCATGTTATCAATAGTTTTAGGTTTATTCCTGAGACGCGCGCACGGCTCTTACTGTCAATCCGTTGCAGCGGCTACCACCTCCAAACTCAAAGAACTCCCAAGACAAGTGGATGCCTGCTGCACCGGTCGAGGGGACGGGTGGCAGATTGAGCGTGCGTGACCAGTAGAAGCCTTCCTCGCCCACATAATCGAGATCGTATCCTATACGGATGCCCGAAGCGGGGAAGAAGACCGTGTTACCGTTGGGGCCGGTGACCATTTGGCCATTCATGCCGTTGACCTGTGTCCACTCCCAAGTGCAATAATCAAACAATTCAAAGATCTGGTCACGGGACGGCATGCGCCAATCGGGACCCATGTTCACATAGGCAGCATCATCTTCAGGGTCCAACTCGGTCTTGTTGTCAATCTCGCCGTTATTACTCTTGGTGTTGTACTTGGACAAATAGATATGTCCATCTTCAACATATACCCACGCGGTGGTCTCCCACCAATAGTATTCCTTATTGGGCACGGTTTCACCCCAGGCGAAGTAGTCGCCGCAATCCTCGGGATTGGCAGCCCCCAAGTTGCGCGTAGCCCACAACGTGCCGCTGGGCAATCCCAGATCAACACTCTCATATTCATCGGGAGGAGTAACGGGGTCATCAGTCCATTCGCCACTCAACAGGTAATCAATCAAACAGGTCACATCTGTGATGCTGACCTTACCGTCTTGGTCCACATCACCTTCAGCAATACCACTCAACAAGTTATCTATCAAGCAGGTAACATCTGTGATGCTGACCTTCCCGTCCTGGTCCACGTCACCGCGAGAATACTCCTGCGCATTGGCAGTGAACGAGAACGACGTCAACAATAATACGACAAAAAATGAGCTAAACTTCTTCATTATTATCTCAGAATTCATATTAGTTTACCAGATTTTTTCGTCCGCAAAGTTAGTTATTTATCAAAAACAATCAACTAAAAAGGAGCGAAAAAGGCGAGCCCGGCACCTCTTCGGTGCCAGGCCCGCCTCCCAACTCTAACCTCAATGAGGCCCGTTGGGTCTATGTCAAAAGCCAAGGGTTTTGAGCCATTTTGCTACTTCGGACTTGCCGGTGCGGACGTCGTGGCCGTACATCGAGAAGCCTTCATTAACGTTGGCATTGGGATAGGCTGCCTTGACGTCTTCCACGCAACGTCCCAGTCCAGATCCCTCATGGGTGGTGAAGGGGATGATGGTCTTGCCGTTGAGGTCATACTTCTTGAAGAAGGTGAACATCACCTGCGGATAGGTTCCCCACCACACTGGGCCGCCGATGAAGATGGTCTCGTACTTCGAGACATCCACGCTTCCCTCAAATTCAGGCAGTTCTCCATTCTCCAGCTCTTCTTTGGCCAGGTCGCACAGGGGCTTGTAGGCCATGCCGTCATACTTGTGGGTGACGATTTCGAACTGGTCGGCACCTGTCAACTCGGTAATATAGTCGGCCACAATCTTGGTGTTGCCCACCTCGATATTGCCCACGCTGTAGTTGTCGCCGGCATGTGAGAAGAATACCACCAGCGCCTTCTCGCCACTTGTTGCGGGTGCCTGTCGGGTGGCTGTCTCGTTCTCGTTGCTGTTTCCTGGATTTGTTCCGCTGCAGGCGGTTGACACCAGCAGGCACAGGGCCGATGCCAGCAGATATTTCATTGCTTTCATGTTATCCGTAAGTCTCGATTAAATATTTAACAAACTGTGGGTCAGTGAAATTGATTGTACCCGCATCGTGCTCATTCATTGTGGCGATCTGTGCCATCTCATCGTCGGTGAGCTTGAAGTCAAAGATGTTGAGATTCTGTGCCATGCGCTCCTTGTGGCTCGACTTGGGGATGGCTACAATGCCGCGTTGCGTGAGCCAGCGCAGTGCCACCTGTGCAGCACTCTTACCATATTTCTCGCCAATGGCAGCCAACATCCCGCTCTTGACGATTCCGTCGATTCCTTGTCCGCCCAACGGGCCCCAAGCCATCATGCGCGTGCCGCAGTCGTTGAGCAGCGGCTCGATGCCTGTCTGCTGGATCATCACGTTGCACTGCAACTGGTTCACCATAGGCTTCACATCCACATAATGCGCAAAATCAAAGAAGCGCGCTGCCTGGAAGTTTGACACACCGATAGCGCGCACCTTGCCGTCGCGATAGGCCTTCTCCATGGCCCTCCACGAGCCGAACACGTCGCCGTAGGCCTGATGGATGAGCAGCAGGTCGATGTAGTCGGTCTGCAGTTTCCGCAGGCTCTCGTCGATGCTACGTGCGGCTTTTTCTTCGCCGGCGTTAGCAATCCACACCTTGGTAGTGAGGAACAACTCGTCACGCGCAATGCCGCTCTTCTTGATGGCTTCGCCCACGCCTTCCTCGTTATCATAAGCCTGAGCCGTATCGATCAGCCTGTATCCGACGCTCAACGCATCGGTCACACAGCGCTCGCATTCCTGCGGGCTCACCTGGAAAACACCGTAACCCAGCAACGGCATTTCCACTCCATTGGATAATTTGATTGTTTCCATCTTCCTGTATTTGTTTTTATCTGTTTGACTTATACGATTTTAAAGCGATCAGCATCATTTTTTATGACTCCATCGTTTCTGTTATCTGAAGAGTTTGAACTCGCCTGTGCGAATCGAGGCAATCACGCCGCCATCAATGAGCAGGTCGGTGCCAGTGATGAACTTGGCATGCTCGCCCAAGAGGAATGCGGCGACTTCGGCAATCTCGTCACTTGTGCCGGTGCGTTGTGCGGCCGAGGCATCGATCATGGCCTGGTAACCATCACCAGCAGCACGGAACTCGTCGTAAGCCAGCGGGGTGACGATGACGCCCGGTGAAATGGTGTTGATGCGAGCGCGGCGGTCGCGCCATGTCGTGGCAGCGGCACGTTGAGCCTGCAGGTGGTTCATGCGCTTGGCAATCATGTAAGCAAGTCCAGAATCCTTCATGGCCACTTCCTGGATGAAAGGCACATCCCGCAGCCCCTCGGTCGGGGTGTTGACCAACTGCAGTTCAATGTCATTGGGGATGGGATACATGTAGGCCGCCTGACTCGAGATGATGAGTCCTGCACCACCTGCAGCCATCACCTGTCCAAAGGCATCGACGGCATAGCCAGTGCCCACCATGTCAAGGTTGACGATGTGCTCGGGCGAGGCTTGGTTAGGCGATGCCCCTGCCGTATCGATAAAGTACATCACGGGGCCGAGTTCTGCGGCACGCTTGGCAAAGGCCTCAACACAATCCTTCTCCAAGGCGTTCACGACCAGCGTTTCCACGTCATAGCCGCTGCGACGCAGGTCCTCACTGACGCGCTCCAGTGCCTTCTCGCTGATGTCTCCCAGCAGGATTCTTTTTCCGGTTGCGATGCGGCGCACAATAGCCGTGCCCATGCTTCCGGCACCCAACAGTGCCACCACTTCTTTCTTATCGTTTCTGTCAAAAATCATGATTTGTCCACCTTATATTTTTTGCAATGTTTGTTCTTAAGCGTTCTTGATGAATTTGGCCGGATTGCCTCCCACGATAGTGTTCGGGGCAACGTCCTTGGTCACCACGGCTCCGGCAGCCACGACGGCATTCTCGCCCACGGTAACACCAGGTAATATGGTCGCTCCTGCGCCAATCCACGCATTGCGGCAGATGTGCACAGGCTTGCATATGAGCAAGGCGTGGTCATTCAGGTCATGATTGTTGGAGATGAGTTGTGTGTTGGCAGCAATCAACACGTCATCGTCGATGGTGATGCCACCACGCGACATCATCAGGCAGCCACCCATGATCATCACGTTGCGGCCGATGGTCACCTGGTTGGCACAGACGAGATTGAGCGGCGGGAGCACACGGCTTCCCTCGCCTATCTTCCCTTTGAACAGTTCCTGCACCAGGCGGTCATATTCCTCGGTGTAAGGCATCGTGTGGTTGATGTCAAACACCAGCTTCACGTCACGCATTCCTTGTTGCATTTCCTCAGGGGTCGTCTTTCTCGGGTCTACAATGAATCCTTCCATATCCTATTATCATTTAACCAGGTCAACAATCTTTTGTGCCTCACGATCAGCGTTAGCGGCCTCGGCGCCATGGATTGGGGTACCATTCAACACGGTAGCCGTGGGACAGAGTTTCTTGATAAAGCGCTCCGACGAGCCCATGCCGCTGCCCTCGTTGGTGCAGAAGGGGATGATGCGCTTGCCCGAGAAGTCGTATGCTTCAAGGAAGGTGTAGCACACCATGGGCATCGTGCCCCACCAGTTGGGATAGCCCAGGATGATGGTGTCGTACTCGTCGATACCGGGCAACGGGTTCTTCATTTCGGGACGAGCCTGATCACGCAGTTCCTGCTTGGCCTCCTCGATGCAGGTCATGTACGACTTGGAGTACTCATAGGTCGTCTCGATCTGGTACATGTCGGCATCGGGCAACAGAGCCTTGATTTTAGCTGCCACCACCTCGGTATTACCGAGTTTCAGGTTCTTGATGCTGCCGTTCACATAGTTCTCTCCGCGACGGGAGTAGTAAGCAATTAAAGTCTTTCCCATATCTATTATTTATAATGTTTGGTCATTCTGTTGTTTAATTTCACGATGCAAAATTAGAACGATCCCCCGAAATCCATGTTACACGGATTTCGGGGGAATTTACCAAAATCGGAGAATTGAAAAATCACTCTCTGAAATCGCTCGGCCGCGCGCCCAGGTTGTTCTGCACATAGCGGCTGAAATGGGCTGTCGAGGAGAAGCCGAACATGTCACTGATGTCGGTGAGCGAGAGCGAGCGGTCACGCAGCTGACGGCTGATATCGAGGGCCGTATAGCGCGTAATCCAATAGTTGGCGGGCAGGCCGCTCACTTTCTTGGAGACCTCGCTGAGGTATTTGGGTGTGACGCACAGTTTGTCGGCATAGTAGCCTATCTCGCGGTTGTGGCGGAAGTCGCCCTGCTCCAGCAGCTCAAGAAACTGCTCCATCAGCTGGTAATACTGCGACGTGATGCGGTCAAAGCCGTAGAGCGTGGCATGGAAGTCAAAGAAGTCGAGAATCATCGTCTGCACAGCATTGATGAGCACCTCGCGATAGAAGTGGTGCTGCGGCTGGGCCAGCCGTTGACGGATGACGTCAAAGTTGGTGGCGCAGCGCTCCTGCATCTCAGGCGACAGCTTCATGATCGGGTTCTCAAACAAGGCCAGATGTCCCTTCATGCCATAGTTGGACTGCGGCGTGGACACCTCGATGAACTCCTGAGAGACGTAAATCACGCAGACATCAAAGTCCTCGCTCTCCTGCAGGTTTCGCACCAGGTCGCCGCGCCGCGGGACAATCATGCAGTCGCCCGCCTCGAACCGGAATTCCCGCCCGTGGCGTTGAAATGTGCAATACCCGGCATAGCAATAGGCATGGCAGATATAGCCGGCAAATTCCGGCATGCCGACCCTGGCCAGCGTGTCATCGATGATAATGTGCTGTACGGTTTCCATATCCCACAATGCTTAGATGGACTCATGCCACAGACAACATGACAGAGCCCGCATCACAATCAAGCCAGAATCTTCTCGGCCATGCTGCGTCCGGCATCAAACGCCTTCTGCAGGTCCTCCTCCCAATGGGTGTCGCGGTACTGGCGTTTGGCCTCCTCCGAGAAACCTGCCAGTTCAAAGCGGCTGTAGTCCTTCACCTGATAGGTGTTGTAGGCAATCAGGCGCTCGGGCTGGCCCAGGGCCGTTGCGATGCAGTACTCCATCGAGCCATAATGCTGGCTGTTGTTGCGCTCGGGCGTGCCGTTCATGGTCTCCATCAGCACCACAGGCATCCGCTTGGGCGCCGTCATGCTATAGTCGTTATAGGAGAGCCAAGGGAATGCCAGTCGCTCCAGGAAGGTGCGCATCTGTCCCGTCACGTCGCCAAAGTAGATAGGCGAACCCATCACCAAGCCGTCGGCCTGTGCGATGTCCTCCAGGACGGGCGTCAGGGCGTCCTTGAAACGGCACACATAGGATGCCCTGCCCTTGATTTTGCAAGCCATGCACGACATGCAGCCCTTGTAGTCCAGGTCATAGAGGCGCACGGTCTTTACTTCAATCTGGTCACTGACCGAGAGCGCCCCATCAGCAAAATACTGCAGCATCACGGCGGTGTTCATCGCCTTGCGAGGCCCACCGTCAACAATTATGATCTTTTTCATCTCTCTGTGCGACTACTTGGCCGGTTCCCACTTGCAACGGACGGGCGACACAATGGCACCCTCCTTTTTCAGTTCGGCAAAAGCCTTGTCCACTTCCTTACGGTCGGCACCCAGTGCCTTGGTCACGTCACCTGCCGAAACCGGCTTGCCGGCCTCACGCATTGCCTTTAATACTTGCTCTTTCATATAAAAACACAATTTAAATGATGATGTTCAGAAAACCGTTGCAAATATACGACAAATAATCGGCAAACGCAACCCTATTCCGCACAAAAGGCCAAAACAACACATCCAAACCAAACTCCGTCCTGATACATCAATCAGTAATTCAATCATTGAAATTAGTGTCATTTCAACGATTATTCGTCCAATATTGCTAAATATTGTTAATTCTAGGTAGTTTTTATCAAATATATTTGGTAGTAAAAAAGTATTGGCCTTAAATTTGCAATGGTTTTCATGGTATTAGTTTTTAAGATTGAGGCAAATCGAGCGTCGTGAGACCAGTAGGTTTTCCAAAATGTTTAAGGTTTATGTTAATGGTATTAGAAGGTTAATTAGTTAAAACAAGTCCTTGACGTTGAGTCAAGGGCTTGCTTTTTGTAGAAATGGGACGAAAAAGTGAAAAAATGAGGTGTCCTGCCGAAAAAAAGTGCCCGACTGCCAATTGATTTGTAAATAAAACAGTAATTTTGCTGATTAAAATATACTATTGAATGGACGCTCGCGAGAAAAAACTGCTGCTGCTCGATTCCAGGTACCTGCGCATGACGCAGATCTGGGCCGAGAATTCTTATTGCCGCCGCCGTCAGGTGGGGGCGCTGCTGGTCAAGGACAAGATGATTATCAGCGATGGCTACAACGGTACGCCGTCGGGGTTTGAGAACGAATGTGAGGAGGATGCCGACCATTCCAAGCCCTATGTCCTGCATGCCGAGGCCAACGCCATCACCAAGGTGGCGCGCAGCAACAACAGCAGCGACGGCGCTACGCTCTATGTCACCACATCACCCTGCATGGAGTGCAGCAAGCTCATCATCCAGGCCGGCATCCGCCGCGTGGTGTTCGGTGACTACTACCGCATGCACGATGGCGTGGATCTGTTGTGCCGTGCGGGTATCGAAATTGTCCACCTGTGGGAACGCAACGGCGAATATGAGCACGTGGAAATCACAAGCGACAACAGCGAGAGCCACTATCAAGAAGTGGCACAATATTTAGCCGCACAAAACAAGTAACACACCCAGCCCTACCCGTTTTTACGCAAACATGAAACCCAAGTCCACACGTCAACCCATCTGGTTACCCCTCGCCATTGCCGTGGCGCTGGTGGTGGGCATCTTCATCGGCAGTCGCTTCACCCTCAACAAACCGGTTGCCGAGAACGACCGCAAGCTCAATGCGATACTCAACCTGATTGCGCAGGATTATGTCGACACGACCAACCTGCACGACCTGATAGAGTTGAGCATCCCTGAAATACTGAGCAACCTGGACCCGCACACGAGCTACTTCAGCAGCGAGGAACTGCAAGCGGCCACCGATGACCTGAACGGATCGTTCAGCGGCATCGGCATCTCGTTTGTGCTCATGAACGACACCATCGGAGTGGTAGAGGTCATTCCTGGCGGCCCCAGCGAGAAAGTGGGTATCATGGCCGGCGACCGCATCGTCACCATCGACGACTCGGTAGCCACGGGCGAGAAGATGACCAACGGCATCGTGATGAAACGCCTGCGCGGCGAGAAAGGCAGCAAAGTGAAACTGGGCATCAAGCGCCAGAATTCCAGCAAGATCCTGACGTTCACGGTAACCCGCGGCGACATCCCCGTCAACACGGTTGACTCTTACTACATGCTGGACAAGAACACCGGCTACATCAAGGTCAACCAATTCGGGCGCCACACCTATGACGAGTTCATCACCGCAATGGCGAGCCTGCAAGAGGAGGGCGCCAAGCGCTACATGATTGACCTGCGCGGCAATGGCGGCGGCTTCATGGAGATGGCGGTGCTCATGGTCAACGAGTTCCTGCCCGCCGACCAGCTCATCGTCTTCACCAAGGGGCGCTACAAGCGCGACGACAGCGAGGTGTGGAGTGACGGCAACGGCTCGTTCCAGGATGCCGAGGTGGCAGTGCTCATCGACGAGTTCAGCGCCAGCGCCAGCGAGATCTTCGCCGGTGCCCTGCAGGACAATGACCGCGGCCTGATTGTGGGCTGCCGCTCATTCGGCAAAGGACTGGTGCAGAAGGAGTTTGTGCTGCCCGACAGCAGTGCCATCCGCCTGACCACGGCACGCTACTATACCCCCAGCGGCCGCTGCATCCAGAAGGATTACAAGGCCGGCATGCTCAACTATGAGAAAGAACTGGTTGACCGATACATGAATGGCGAGCTCTACAGCCGCGACAGCATGAAGATTGACAAGAGCCAGGTGTTCACCACCTTGCACGGCCGCACCGTGTATGGCGGCGGAGGCATCGTGCCCGACATCTTTGTGGCACGTGACACCAGCGGCATCACCAACTATTACATCGAGGTGGCCAATGCCGGATTGCTGCAGCGTTACGCCTTCTCCTACTGCAACAACAACCGCGCGTCGCTCAACAAGATGGAGGACTACAAGCAGTTCCTGCGCATGGCACCCAGCGACGACGCCATCATCAAGGACTTTGCCGACTATGCCGCCAACAACGGCATCGCACCGCGCTGGTACTACATCAACCAGTCCCATGACGTGATCGTCACTAACCTGAAGGCGTTGATCGCGCGTGACATCTTCGGCAACCAGGCCTTCTACCCCATCCTGAACCGCAACGACAAGACCGTTCAAGCCGCTCTCAAGGCCATGAACAAGCACAAAGCGGCTTTCCCCATCACAGAATGAGGCCTTAACGATTGAACATGAAAAGGAACCTGCCCATCTGGTTAACCATTGCCATCGCTTTGATTGCGTTTGGGGCAGGACTTTTCATCGACCGTCATTACCTGAGTTCCGCCTCCGGACCCGAGAACGACAACAGCAAAGTCAAAGCCATTCTTGACCTTATTGCACAAGAATATGTGGACACCGTGAATCCTGATGCCCTTATGGAGAAGAGCATCCCTTTCATCCTGAAAGGACTTGACCCTCACACCAGTTACTTTGACCCCCAAAATTCCAAGATTACTCGAGATCATCCCGATGGGGTCATTCCTGACATCGGCGCTGTCCTCATCGTCATCAACGACTCGATACATGTAGAATGTATTGTTCCCGCTGGTCCAAGCGATATAGCCGGCATCCTGCCTGGTGACTGTATCGTGAAGATTGACGGACAGCCCACCGCCAACATCAAGAAATCCTCAGGTGAGGTCTTCAAACTCTTATCCGGGCCCAACGGGAGCAAGGTCACGTTGAGCGTGCAACGCAATGACTATCCAAAAATCCTCGACTACACAGTGACGCGCAACAGGATTGTAAAAAGAACCCTTGATTCCCACTACATGATTGACCAGAATACTGGATATGTCAAGGTCAACCAGTTTGAGCGCAACACCTATCAAGAATTTGTGGAGGCATTAACCCAGTTGCAAGCCCAAGGCGCCAAGCGCTTCCTGATTGACCTGAGAGGCAACGGCGGAGGCTATATGGAAATTGCGGTGCTCATGGCCAACGAGTTCCTGCCGTCACGAAAACCTATCGTTTCGACACGCGGCAGGCGCAAGCATTACAATCACCCTTACAAGAGTGACGGAAAAGGAGCATTCCAGCATATCGAGCTTGCAGTCCTTATCGACGAGCACAGCGCCAGCGCCAGCGAGATTTTTGCAGGTGCCCTCCAGGATAATGACCGTGCCCTCATCGTGGGGCGCCGCTCCTTTGGCAAGGGTTTGGTGCAGAAAGACTTCGTCCTTCCCGACAGCAGTATTATCCGACTCGCCGTCGCCCGCTACTACACCCCAAGCGGCCGTTGCATCCAGAAGGAATACAAAGGCTATGACTTCAATCAATATATTGTGGAGTTGTTAGAACGATACAAGCACGGAGAAGCCTACAGCAGTGACAGTATCAAGATTGACAAGAGCCAGAAATACACCACCTTGCACGGCCGCACGGTGTATGGCGGTGGCGGTATCATCCCCGATATCTTTGTTGCACGAGACACGTCGGGAATCACCAATTACTACATTGATGTGGAAAATGCGGGTCTGTTACAACGCTTTGCCTTCACATATTGTGAGAAAAACCGCATGACTCTTGAACAAATGAGCGACTACAAGCAGTTCTTGCGAACGACGCCGATCGATAATGACATCATTAAAGAATTTGCTGAATTTGCTGCAAAAAGCGGCATCGTTCCACGATGGTACTACATCAACAAGTCCCGTGACCTGATCTTGACCAAAATTAAGGCAATTATCGCTCACGATATCTTTGGTCCAGAGGCCTATTCGTCTATCGTGAACCGCAACGACAAGACCGTTCAAGCCGCCCTCAAGGCCCTGAACAAGCACAAAGCGGCCTTCCCCATTACCGACTAGGAGTCACCAGGAACAGACATCACGAAAATGACGAGGCAGAGGTAATCTGTCTCGTCATCGTCTCTAATGGTGAAAAACTCCTTTGAGTTTAATCTTTCTTTTTCTTCTTGCGAATAGTGACTTCTCCGTTGCGGAAGCGTTTGTCCTCACGCGGAGTGAGGAAGTCGATGCGTTTGCGCAGTCGCTTTCCCATCTTGTCCTTGACCACCCACTCACCGTTAATCGAGGGGTTAGTCTCACTTTCCACAATAATCACGTCGCCCAGTTTGAAGCCATGTTGGTTAAACATGTCATGCGAGAGAGCGACCCATCGAATCTGATAGCTTTTCAGCTTATCATAATTGATTCGGTCTCCGCTTGCTGTTACCCAACCAGCACCGCCCTGTCCAGGATGATACTTGGTAGCGTTCAGTTTAAAATTCTGCCCCACGGCAGACACAGCAATCACAACAGCAAGCGCTAAAAAAATACGTCTTAGCATAAGTTGTTAGTAATTGGTTTGTAAGGACAAAGGTATAAAAAGCATTTGAATTGACCAAATTTTCAAGCCCTAAAATGCCCTCGGCACCATGGCAAAAATGCCCACAAAGCCAGTATTTACAGGCATCTGGCGCACACTTGCGACCAAACCCGAAAACAGGCCATTTTTTTAAAAAAAGGATGATTTCAGCGCTTTTTCAGGTCCTCATTTCACTTTTTTTCTCAACGGAGATCTCATTTTATCGTGCATAAATAATAGAAAATTTGTAATATATTTCTAATATAACAAAATGCTTGTGTGGCATGAAATCACAGTGTGGCATCCAGCATCTTGCCGAGCGCCACACCTCATATTTTTTCTTTAATGAATGGTTCAGAAGGAGTAGTCGAGGATGCCGGGATTGAAGTGGATGTCGCGGTTCTCAAACAGGCGGTTCATCGCCCCATCGGCCACCAACTGCTGTGAGGTGCCGGTAACGACCTGGCGGTCGGTGGTGATGAGCCACAGTTCGTCGGCCAGCATCAGTGACTGGGAAATGTCGTGGCTGGAAAGCAACACGGCCTTACCGCGCTCGTGGGCCAAGGTCTGCAACAGGCGCATCGTCTCGATGCGGCTGGCCACGTCCAGGAAGGCTGTGGGCTCGTCGAGGATGATAATGGGCGTCTGCTGCGCCAGCGCACGGGCGATCATCGCCTTTTGACGCTCGCCGTCGCTCAATGACGACATGTACTCACCTGCCTTGCCGATGATGCCCGCATCTTCCATCGCCTGCCTGACGATTTCGTGATCCTCGTCGTCCAAGCGACCCAAGAAGCCCGTGTGAGGTTGGCGCCCCAATCCCACCAACTCGGTAACGGTGAGGGCACCAGCCTGGATACGCTCGGTAGAAACCAGGCCAATGAGGCGCGAACGGTCCTTCTGGCTCATGTCGGCAAGGTTCCTGCCGTTGACCTCGATAGTTCCGGACAACGGGCGCTCGTCACAGGTGAGAGCACGCAACAGCGTGGACTTGCCTGCACCGTTCTGTCCCAGCAGAGCGACCAGTTTGCCTGTCTGCAAAGAAAGATTCAACCCGTGGAGCAAAGTCACAGCGGTCTTGCCGTTGCGGTAACCGACGGCAAGGTCATGGGTGGTATAGATAGCATCTTCGGTTTTCATCAGTTGAAGTATTGGATGCGGCGACGGTTAATGATAATGTACAGGATAATGGGCACACCGATGATGGGCGTGATGGCATTGATGGGGATGATACCATGAGGACTGCTCACGCTGGCCACGGCACACAACAGGGCGATGTCGGCACCCGCAAGTATCGTGGCAGGTACCAGACGGCTATGGTTGCTAGTGCCCAGCGACATGCGGGCGATGTGGGGAACCACCAGACCAATGAAACCGATGGGACCGCAAAAAGCGGTTACCACGGCGGTGAGCACACCCGTGATGAGCAAGAGGATGTTGCGTGTGCGGGAGACGTTGATTCCCAGGTTGCGGGCATAACGCGCGCCCAGCAGCAGGGCGTTTAACGGCTTGATCATGAGTGCCGAGCCGATGAGTGCCAGAATAATGATGCCGGCATAAACAGGCATCTGAGCCGCACTCACGCCCGAAAAGTTACCGAATCCCCAAGAGACATAGTTGTGCACGCCCTCCTCGGTAGCTACCGAGTTGAGCAGCTGCACCACGCTGGAGGTGAGGTAACTGACCAAAATACCGATGATGAGCAACATGGTATTGCTGCGCACAATGGCCGAGAAAGCGATAAGTATCGCCAACACCACGCCGGCACCCAGCAACGCGCCCACCAGAATGGCCATGTAACTGCCCACATTCTCACCCCACAGGCCTCCTAGCGTACCGCCCAAGGCCAGTATGACGATAGCCACGCCCAAGCCGGCACCCGACGAGACGCCCAGGATGGACGGTCCCGCCAAGGGGTTGTTGAAGGTGGTCTGCAACAACAGACCCGAGATGGACAGCGCCGCGCCCGCAAGGGCGGCTGTAATAATCATGGGAATGCGCGACTGCAGGATGATAATGTCCCATGCCTTGTTGCCGCTGCCCTTTCCAGCAATGATGTCCACAATTTTGCCAAACGGAATATCCACCGACCCAAAGACGAGGCAGGCCAGCATGAGCAGCACCAGCAGCAGCGTCAAGGCAACGATTGTGATATTGAAGCGGTGAGAAGTCATCGGCAAATCAGTCTATGTGGTGATACATCAGGTTCTTGAAACCGGGGAACAGTTCCGGGTGCAGGATGGCGGCAAATTCCCGCAGGAGCACCTCGGGGTGGAACGGTATGCGGTCAAAGAAACGGGTCTTGTCGGTGTCGCACACATACACGCGCTTGTTCTTAAAGGCAGCCATCTCCTTGTTCAGGTCAAAGGCGCCTTGCAAGTCATTGAGCGTGTTGATATTGGTCCACTTGATGAACCAGTAGTCGGCATCGTGGGCTACCGCCAGCACCTGGTTGAAATCCAATGCCAGTGAGCCTGTATTCTTGTCATCGGCCCACAGGTAGCGTCCTCCAGCATCGTTGAGGATACGCGCCATATAGCTTTGACCGCCAGGCACGTTCCACACGCCGCTGATAACCATCTCGGTGACCACAGTGGGACGCGTCTTAGCCTCGGCAGCCTTCTTCTTCATGTCATTGTAGGCAGTGACCACGGCCTGATAGAGGCTGTCAGCCTCCTGACGCTTGCCCAGCAGTTCACCATAAAACTTCACCCACTCGGCACGCCCCAGGGGATCATACTCCAAGTAATCGGCACACTCGATGATGGGGATGTCCAACTTAGCTATCTGCCCGTAGCTGGCATCCTGATAGGGCGAGAGCAGGATGGCGTCGGGCTGCATGTCGATGACCCGCTCGACAGTGGGATTCATCGAGTTGCCGCAGTCGGCAATCGTGCCGGCAGCGACACCGGCAACCACGGCAGAGTCAATGAAGTACTGCTTATCCACCACACCACGCAAGGCATCAAGGGCTCCCAGCTCACCCATCAGGCTCGTGTGCACCGACGAATAGACAAGCGCATTCTTGACAGGCGTGCGCACCACGGTTCCCTCAGGCAGGTCACCGGGCAATTGGGCATCACGAGGCACCAGCACATAACGGTGGAGCACCCCACCCTTCCACGGGTCAGCTACAGTGACCAGGGTATAATCGGCCGTGCGCTGCATCGAGAGCAACCGGGCTGCAGTGATAATGGAGTCCTGCTGATTCAATGCAAGGTCGCCCTTTCCGCCCCTGAAGCAGGAACAGAGCAGCAGCAAGACAGCAGTTAGGGTTATATAACCGTTGTAAGATTTCCTCATTACTCTAGAAGTGCCTGATTAATACCCAACCAGGTCAAGGATATAGGGATGCATCACGTCATTTGAGGCTCGGTCGATGTACTTGTAGAAGTAGTCCTCAATAACGTATTGTTTCTTATAGTCCTTCATGCCCTCGTAGCGCACCTTCAAGTCGTGAAAATCCGTCAGAAGTTCACTCAGGTAGCTGTGGGTCACACGCTTAACCCTATGATTCAGGAAATCGATATAGTAAAAGGACATCGTCGGGGTCGTAAAGCCATCCGCATTATTGCCAAAGAGGACCTCCTTTACCGTAACCGGACCATTGGCTGTAAGATATGCCACCTTATCATTGAAAAACATGGGAATGAAACCGTCGAGCCCATTGACATCTCCCTTAAAGTATGTCTTGAGATATTCACTGTTCATCAGCCAGATGCTGTCGCCTTGAGAGACGGCCATGTAGTCTTTTTGGATGGATTTGTCAACTTCCTCATATCCCGTTATGAAATAGATTTCATAGGGCGAATATGCATCAATGATGGGATTGACAATAAAAGCCGTAGGCTCCAAGTCCATAATCTGCTTCCACGTCTTGTAGAAGTAGAGTGTATCGGGCTCGGTCTGAGCGATGGACTGCAACGACATCGATGCGACAGCCACCAACATGAGATACTTTAACCAGTTTTTCATTATCATCTTGAATATTAGAATGTTTTCAACACTTGATAGAGTTTGCGCGTGGGCAACCCCATCACATTATAAAAGTCTCCGCTGATGCCCGAGATGCCGATGTTGCCGATCCATTCCTGGATGCCATAGGCACCAGCCTTGTCCAGGGGTCGGTAATGCTCGATGTAGTAGTCTATTTCCTCATCAGTGAGTTCGGCAAAGCGGACAATGCTCGTGTCGGAAAACGCCTCGGTACGGTCCCCGGTGGTGACACACACGCCACTGATGACACGGTGGTCGCGGCCCGACAAGGCACGCAGCATGCGGTGGGCATCGGCTTCACCGTCAGGCTTGCCCAACACCGCATCATCGAGCACGACAATGGTGTCGGCCGTGATGAGCAGTTCATTCTCTTGCAAGGGGTGGCCTTGGGCCTTGATGCGGGCCAGATAAACGGGAATCTCCTCAACGGGAAGGTTGGCAGGATAACTCTCGTCGATACCCTTGATGGCCTCGACACGGAAGTTGACGCCCATGTCGTTGAGCAACTCGCGGCGGCGTGGCGAATTACTGCCCAAAACCACGTCATATTTTCCCAAATTATTGAGCATTGTCGTCAAGCGGATTACGGTTCATTATCGATTGTGTGATCAGGTCATAGATGTCGCGTTTGTCGTCGTCGAGCATGGCCTGGTGGCTGGCAATGACCTTTAAGTCGTGTCGAATGGCCGGGCCGGTCTGGGACTGGGCGGGTGCAAGGCGGTCCAGCTTGTCGACGGTAGTGTGGATGAGGGGTTTCATCGCCTCGAACGGCAGTCCTGCCTCATCAAGGACCTCGGCAGCCAGGGTCCACATGTGGTTGGCGAAATTGCACGAGAACACCGAGGCGACATGCAGTTGACGGCGCTTGGCGCTATCGGCCTCGACGACATGGCGAGAGATCAGATGCCCCAACGCCATCAAGTCACCGAGTGCGGCCTCGTCGCTGGCCTCGGCAAAGAAATGGACCTCATCAAGCGCTGTGACCACCTGTCGAGAGAAGGACTGCATGGGCCACAACACGCCATAACGCGCCCTGCGCCCCTTGAACAGGTCTATCGGCTTACTGCCTGATGTGTGTACCCACAGGGCGCCATTATCAGGAACCGCCGAAATCACGCCGGCAATAGCATCGTCACTCACGGCAAGGATGTACACGTCGGCATCGGGGACCAATTTTTTCAGGTCGTCGGTGGCGTCAGGACAGCCAATGGCATCGGCCAGTGCACGGGCATGAGACAGGGTGCGGCTATAGATCTGAGCCACACAACAATGCCTCGACAAACCATGCGCCAGGCTTGTCGCTACGTTACCGGAACCAATGATGACCACACGTTTCATTTTTTACGCAAAATTAGTGCAAGGCGAGCGAAATACCAAAAATCTAAGGGTATTTCCTGCCCCTCGTCCAATTTTGAGGGCAAATGCCCCGACAATCACTGATAAGACGCAAATTAAGCAAGAAAGTTTAAGCATTCTGCTTGTAGAAGCCAACGACTTGCACTACCTTTGTCCAATAATTGTTATAACCAAGCTATGAAAGAGATTTATTATGCGGGAGGATGCTTCTGGGGCACAGAACATTACTTCAAAATGGTGAATGGAGTCGTTGAGACCGAAGTGGGCTATGCCAACGGACATACCGAGAACCCGACCTATCAGGACGTGTGCACCGACAAGACCGGCTTTGCCGAGACGGTGCGCGTAGCCTATGACCCCGAGGTCATTTCGCTGGAGTTCTTGACCGAAATGTACTTTAAAGCCATTGACCCGACGAGCGTCAATCAGCAAGGCCACGACAAGGGCACCCAGTACCGCACGGGCATCTATTACACCGATGAGGCCGATGTGCCCACGCTCAAGAAAGTATATGACCGCGTGCAGGCCCAAGTGAAACTCCGCCTGGCGGTGGAATTGCTGCCCCTCAAGAACTTCTACAAAGCCGAGGACTATCATCAGGACTATCTGGACAATAACCCTGACGGCTATTGCCACCTGCCCCTGGAACTGTTTGAGATGGCCAAGCGCGCCAACCGGTAACCGCTCGCATGAGGCAGACGATAGACGTAATCAGGCAGTGGATTGCCCACCAGTGGACAGTGCTCAAGCCATGGATGCTGCGCCAGTGGCAACGCTTCGTGCCATGGTTCCTGCGCCAGTGGTCGCTGTTCAAGGCATGGGTCAATCGCATGTGGCACTTATGGACGGACCGCGACAACCGCTGGCTGTCGCTGCCGTGCACTGTTGCAGCATTGCTGGTGCTGCTGGTGTCTGTCAAGAGCTGCCAAGGCATCGTCTATAACTTCACTCCCGAATGCAAGATATTAAAGCTGGGTTACCCCATCGATGAGGCCAGCGCCCTGGCGGCCGCGCTGAATCACGAACAGGTCGACTCGCTCATAGCCCGTGGCGAGCACGACACCATTGCCTACCCCATCATCAACGAGCGATACTACATCGCAGGCAATTTTGACCGCTATCTCGCCTTCCACAAGGCTGACACGACCGGTGCCCCCCTCGGCGACATAGTGGCCGCTGTCAATGTGGGCATCGACCGTGATCCGCAGGAGAGTGCTGTGCCCTGCGATACCACCATGGACCGGCTGATGCTGGTCAACAGATACCATTATCTTGACGAGCATCACAAGCCTCGCAAACTGAAAGAGTTCAAAAAAATCTTCCGATATGAGGAGCAACAGGCCGCCCCTGTCGTGGTTGAAGCCTTCGAGGCCATGCAACAGGATTGCAAGAAACAGACGGGTGCACAACTGATGGTTAACTCGGCCTACCGCTCCTATAAACAGCAGATAGGAACCTACAAGCACAATCCAAAAGGATATGCCGCCCGTGCTGGCTTCAGTGAGCACCAGACGGGATTTGCCATCGATGTCACATCGTTGCAGCATCCCATGAGATGGCCTTTCGACACGTCCAAGGAAGGCATCTGGATGCGTGAGCATTGCCATGAATACGGCTTTATCCTGCGATACCCCAAAGACCGAGGGCACATCATGAACTACAGCTACGAGCCGTGGCACCTGCGCTATGTGGGCAAAGCTGCCGCCCGCCAAATGCATGACGAGGGCATCACCTTTGACGAGTATTACGCTTATTACATCGAGCCTCACGCTAAGACGCAAAGGCACTAAGAAAGCACCAATTCAACTCGTCCGCCTAGTAGAGACGCAAAATTTTGCGTCTCCGATTGTAAGGAGTTACCAAAATGCCAACCCTGAGACGCAAGATTTTGCGTCTCTACTTTTTTGATGAATGTGAGTTCATCAAAATCACGTTATTATTGATGGTTATTATTGCAGCTTCACGTCATAGCCCGATTCATTGGCCAGGATCGTGAAGTCACCGCGCAGGCCGTGGCGGCTGCCCATGGCAGCGGTAATCATACCCATGGTCATGCGCAGATTCACCTCTACACAAGGATTTAAGGCGATTTTGCCATTTTCATCCCAATAGAGCATCATGTCGATGCCCAAGTATCCATTATAGTGCGGGGCGATAAGGTCATCAATGGCCATGAGGACTTGACCTATCACTGGGTCAAGATCGGGATACAGGCCCAGCAGCAGCTCATGCAGTTCTTCCATCGGGGCCACCCTACCCGCTCCGAACTGGCTATGAAAGTCGCTGTCAAAGACCGAATAGCCCATGAACATCACATGTCCGTCACGGCACTTGCATTCGATGGCGAAGTCCTGCACCCTATCCAATCCCACCTCGCACAAGAGTGAGCCTTGACGATTCAAGGCACCTTCTATCCATCGGGGCACATGGTTGTCGCCCGTCGGGTCAATAACGCGATAGATGCCCTTACCGCTGCCTGACCACGGCATCTTGAGGTAACAGCCGGGATGTCTGTGCATGAAAGCTGTCACATCGTCAACAGTGCCCAGTTCCACGGGACAGGGCGAAAAAGCGTTACCCAAGGCTTGATGAACAGCAATGCTGGTGCGACGGTGCGACAAGCGACGAATCCAGTCCAGTTGTTCATCAGTGGGCAGATTGTCGGGCGAAACGCCCGCTTGTAATAACTGGTGGCGCAACGTGGCATCCCAGCCCCAGGGGTGGATGCGGCAAGGCCCCAATTCGGCGATTTTGCTGATGGGGACGGGCGTTATGTCAAGATGATGGTCATGGAGCCAGCGGCGGTCCTCGTCAATCGAGCAATCGTCAGGGATAGCGATATAAGAGCCAGCGGGTGCCACCCACGACGGCAGCAACCGCAGGTCATGACGGAACTGGCGGGCAAACGGCGGCGCAGTGTAGTTGTGCGCCCCATGCGCCAACGCCAAGTCATGCTCCGGATTGAAAAGATAAACTTCTTTCATCTAAATGCAAAGGTAGCAATCTTTCGGCTGACAAATGTGAAAAGATTAGACACTTTTGTACAAAAAACAGTCAATCAGTGATTATTATGGAAAAACAAATTGTGGGAAGCAATAAAATGCATTAACTTTGGGCCAATCAAAACCACTAACCACTAATACGATACTGATCATGAAACTTACAACATTTTTCCAACGAGCAGCCCTGCTCAGCGTGTTAACAACAGTGCTGGCCTTCAACAGCGCTCACGCACAAATTCCCACCGATTCCATCGTCGCCGACTTCAACGAGTTTGTCAGACTGCTGGAAGAGACACACCCCGACCCGTACACCAACTATGGCGGTAAGCCCTTCTTCCGTTTGGAAGCCATGGATACCCGATTCGGCCTAATCGAGGATTCGGTAACCAGCACCGATGAGCTGGCACGCCGCATCACAAAATTCCTGGCACCTCTAGAGGACGGCCACACCAACATTGATATGGGACTCTCTTCATTTTTTGAAGAAAGGGAACCCGAGATGGGGGCTCCAATCGATTTCTGGCCCATAAGTGACGGTGTTGTCATCGAATCCATCACGACTGAACATAAAGACCTTATAGGCAGCCGATTAATCGCCATCGAGGGCATTCCCCTTAAAGAAATTTGCACAAATTTAGCAGCATATCATACTGCCGAGAACGAGATTGGCCGCATTACCAACTTCTGTTTTATCAGCAGTCTCAAACCAAACGATTTAAGAAAAGTGATACCCGACATGCGCCAGGATTCCATCACGTTCCTGCTCCAGACCCCCAAGGGCAAACAAATGAATCTGACTCTTCCTCTCATTGATAAATATGGTTCTGGTTCTAATATCGAGTTATCCAGTGTTGAACACACCAAACCATTCCCCAGCCAAGGGAATCTGTCCTACCTGTTTGTTGATGACAAGAAGAACTCGATGTACTTCCGCTCAAGTCAGATCGTATCCCGTGATGCGTTGGAAATAATGATCAGTCACGGCATGGACGTCGGTCAATATCTCAAGAGGACATATACGCAATATAACGAAGATGAAATGCCTAGCGATGTGAATAAAGCCTTGGCCAAGATTCCATCATTCAGTGATGAATTTGGAAAGATGCTTCAGGTAATGAAGAAGAACAAGAGCAAAAACCTGATTATCGACCTACGAGGTAACAGCGGTGGGTTCACGCCCATCACCTTGCCCACACTTTACCAGTTGTGGGGCGACAGATACCTCGAAGAAGCTCCTCGATTTGGCATCAAATTCATTCAGTTATTCTCCCCCCTGTACATGAAAAAGATGAACATCACTATGGAACAATTAAATGCCGAGATGCAAGACTATGGGCTCATCTTGGGCGATTATATCGCTACTAGCGAAGGTGACTATAGTCCCGAAGAAATCACTGATGAGTACCGCGACAGGATGATTGAGGAAATGACAAGCAGTGTCAAGGATAAACTCATGGCACAACATGGCAAACCCGTCTATACGCCCGAGCACGTGTATGTATTAATCAATCCAACCACATACAGTGCTGCATTCCACTACGCGTTTTTCTTGTGGAAAATGGGAGCAACGATTGTAGGCCTGCCCAGCAAGCAAGCGCCAAACACCTACATGGAAGCGACTCCGTTTGAGCTACCGCGCACCAATTTGAAAGGCAATATTTCTAATTCACTGCAGCTGTTCATGCCAAATGATGACCCTCGCGCCCATCAGTTCACACCCGATCTGATGCCAACCTACGAAGACTACAAGCATTACAACTTTGACATGAACACCGAACTCCTGTTCTTACTCGACTATATCAAGAACCAAGAGTAAAACGACTACACTACACAAATAAGGAGGCAACCATACTTATTCTGGTTGCCTCCTTGATTTGTTGTTGGGTGTCTTTATTTGACGTTGATGTTGACGGTGGATTTCAGGCCGGTGGCGGGGTCCTTGACGGTGAGGGTCATCACACCTGGGGTTTTACCGGCTTGGCAAACGACTACCAGCTGGCCGTGGAAAAGGCTCATCTGAGGCTCAGTGAAAGGCTCCAGCGAGGTGGCATCGCCGTTGCAGGCGGCCTTATAGGTGCCAGCACCTGTCACACTGAATTCAAGGCGGTTGGCGGCATCGGGGCACAGGGTGCCGTTCTTATCGACGAGGCTCACCGTGATGTAGGCCAGGTCGTTGCCATCGGCCTTAATTGTCTTGCGCTCGGGCTCGAGCAGCAGTCGCTTGGGCTTACCGGCGGTGCGGACAATCTGCTGACCAGCTTTGTTGCCGTTCTCGTCATAGACGACCACTTTCAACTCACCGGGCTGATAAATGACGTTACGCCAACGCAGGCGGAAACGGTCCAGACGGGCGGTATCGCTCTTGGTGATACGGCCCTGGCTCTTGCCGTTGACAAAGAGCTCGGCGCTAGGATAGTCGGTATAGCAATAGACGGGAGTCACCTTACCCTTGCGGTCGGGCCACGTCCAGTGCGGCAGCAGGTGGATGGTGTGCTCCTGCTTGTTCCAGTGGCTGCGGTACAGGTAGTAGCGGTCCTTGGGCAGGCCAGCCAAGTCGCAGATGCCGAAGTAGCTGCTGCGCGAGGGCCAATATTCGTCGTATGGCGTGGGTTCGCCCAGGTAATCATAACCAGTCCAGACGAACTCGCCCACGGTCCAGTCACGGTCTTCCTGCATCTTCCAGTCATCGTCGGGCAGGTTGCTCCACCAGCAGTATTCCACATCATAACCGGAACACTGTCCGTCGGGCCATGCCTTGTTGGTGGCAACAGTGTCGGGGAAGCAGTAATGGCCGCGCGAGCTTACGGTTGAAGCCGTCTCGCTGCCCAGGATAAAGCCCTGCGGCAAGCGCTCAAATAACTCATCATACCTGTGGAGGCGGTAGTTAAAACCAGGCACATCAGCCACTTGGGCAAAACCGCACCAAACATCGCCGTCGGGCTGGTCCATACCACAGGTCACCATGCGCGAGGGGTCATAGTGGTGGCACAGGGCGATGAGGTCCTTGTAGCGCTTTACGCCCTCGGGCTTCCACTGCTCGGGAATCTCGTTGCCCACGCTCCACAGGATGATGCTGGGGTGATTGCGGTGGTTGAGTACCAGGTTACGGATGTCCTGCTGCCACCACTCGTCCCAATAGCTGCCGTATCCGTTACGCACCTTGGGCTCCTTCCAGCCGTCGAAACTCTCAGCCATGACCATCATGCCCAGGCTGTCACAGATCTCCATCTGCATCGTCGAGGGCATGTTGTGGCTTGTGCGGATGGCATCGGCGCCCATGGCCTTCATCATCTCGATTTGGCGGATGAGCGCCGTCTTGTTGACGGCAGCGCCCAGCGGGCCCAAATCGTGGTGCAGGCACACGCCCTTGATGCTGCGGCGCACGCCGTTGAGCTGGAAACCGCCCTCCTTGCTGAATGAAACGGTGCGGATGCCGACCTTGGTGCTCTGGCGGTCAAGTTCCAGTCCTTCCCGCAACAAAACAGCTGTCAATCGATAGAGCTGAGGTGACTCGGGCGACCACAAGGCAGGGTTATTCACGGTCATGAGCGTGGCAAAATGTCCCATGCCATCAGCATGTGTGCGCTTCTGGGCCACTTGACGACCGGCAGGATCAACAAGCGTTATATCCAGTTCATATCCCTCGACACGGTCAGGAATGACATCAAGTTTATGCTCAACCCGCAAGTCAGCTTGTCCTCCTTCAATGCTCAATGTATGCACATATAACCCCCAGGGGTCCAGAGCATTCTGTTCACGAGTCATCACCAACTTGACGGGCCGGTAGATGCCGCCACCAGGATACCAGCGGTTGCTCTCCTCCTTATTCTCAAGTCTCACCTCCAGCGTGTTGGCAGAGCCGTCGGTGTTCATAAATGGAGTGACATCGACAATAAAGGCATTGTAACCATAGGCCCAATGTCCGGCGAGCCGGCCATTGACATAGACATAGGGGTCTGCCATGGCGCCATCAAATATGAGTTTCGCGCATCTGTAGCCCTGAGGAACACTAAACGTAGTCTTGTAATAGCCCTTGCCGATCCAAGGCAGAGCACCCGAGCGGCCCGACTTCTCGGTGGCGACGTCCTCACCGTTTTCCTTGATGGCCACGACCTGCAGGTCCCATTTTTTGTCAAACGGACCACTGATGGCCCAGTCATGGGGCACGGTCACCTGCTGCCAACTGGCATTGTCGCGTGAAAACTGCCAATCCTCGTCAAGGGTCAGCTCAACATGGCTCTGAGCCATTGCCGTCACGGCCACCAGTGCAGCCAGTAAAATAAAGGTCTTTCTCATTGCTGTTTCAGTTGCTTGTTGATTTCATCGATATAACCCAACAGTTCGTCGCGGCCACGGGAATCCTCGCTCGAGGTCATGAAGATGGGGGGCAGTTCGTCCCATGTCTTGTGCAGCACTTTCTTGTATTCCTCGACAGCAGCAGGTCCAGCGACCTTGCCCAGCTTGTCCATCTTGGTGAACACGATGGAGAACGGCACGCCGTTCTCGCCCAACCACTCGATGAACTCGAGGTCAATCTTTTGCGGCTTGAGGCGACTGTCGACGAGCACAAACAGATTAGTCATCTGCTCGCGCCCGAGCACATAGCCCTGAATCATGCGGCGCAACTGGTCGCGGCTCTCCTTGCTGCGCTTGGCAAAGCCATAGCCCGGCAGGTCGACGATGTACCACTCGCCATTGATGAGGAAGTGGTTAATCAGCAATGTTTTGCCCGGTGTGGCACTGGTCTTGGCCAACGCCTTGCGGCCAGTGAGCATATTGATGAGCGACGACTTGCCCACATTACTGCGGCCGATAAAGGCATATTCCGGCAAGCGGCTGTCAGGGCACTTGCGGTAATCGCTGTTACTGATCTTGAATTCGGCAGATTTGATGTTCATATTGTAGTTAGTTGTTAGTCCTTAGTTGCTAGTTGATTGTCTCGAGATAGAACGAGACGGGCCGGAAGCCGTCGTTGCACGAGATCATGGCCGACTGGGGATTCTGCATCCAGCCGTCATAGAAATTGCCCTCGCCACGGGCGAGTGACTCGACAAAGGGCCGCATCGACTCCCATGCACTCTCACACAGGCCTTCAGGGCGTTGACCGTCAACCGATACGAAGGTCTGCCCCACACAGATGTCGCAGGTGTGCTCGATGGGATTCTCATACTGCTGCATGAGGTCACGATAGACCGTTTGCCGCATGGCGGTAATGCGCACCAGCTTCAATCCGTTGTTACTCTTATCGTTGTTCATGTGCGCAAAGTTACAAAAAATCTGCCGAAACGGCAAAAAAGAACGAGACGGGAAACCTTCTATCAGGCTCCCCGTCTCTACAGGTAATAGATGATATGTTAAGAAACTGTAATAATCAGTCTAAAAACGTTATCTATTTTGGATTAGCTCAGGATAATTGCGATGATGGCGTTAACATCGCCAATGTTCACCTCACCATCCTTGTTAACATCAGCACGACCCTCATAGATGTCTTCGCCACCCTGGATCACGCTAATAACGCAGTTCACGTCGGCAATGTTCACCTCACCGTCACCGTTCACGTCACCAGGTACGGGCTCGGGACCGGGGTTGTTCACACCCTGCATGAACTTGTAATCCTTATAGTCACCAGAAATCTCGAAACGGATAACAGCCTCGCGATAATCAGTACCCTCGGGCAGCGGAGTAGCAGTAACCTCGGCAGTTACATAGCCAGTGAACTCACCATCCTCGCCATAGTCGTCAACCAAATTGATCTCCAACCAGTCGGGCAGTTCTTCACTACCATTCCAAGTCATCCACATGTCACCATCCTCACCGGGAACGCTGCTGAGGAAGTCAATACTCTCGGTAGTGTAAACAGTGCCGTCGCTGTATTCAAAGGTCTTGGTCATGAAGCCACCCTCGTCGGGGAAAGTGTATTCACCATCCTCAAGACCATGAACAAAGGTCAGGAAGGGGTTCTCGGTGCCGATGAAGATACTGAGACCGGTCTTCATCGTACCACTCCTAAAGAAGTTGTTCAAACCACGCCAGGTATACTCGCCAGTGAAGAACTGAACGGGTTTACCATCCTCGTCAGTTACGGTGTCACCATTCTCGTCGATTTCATACTCATAGATACCTGTCTTGAGGTAGCACAGCTCACCATAGCCCTCGTCAACCTGGTCATCGGCGCAAATAAAGGCACTGAAGTTAACCAAGTCTTCCATACCGGGATCATTGTAACCGTCGATGCAGATCATGATGGGATAGTCGACGGTGGGATGATACTCATAGGTCAGACTGGGATCAATGTCGTCCTGAGCATACAGGGTAAACTTAATCAGACCGTTATTGGCCTCACCGGTGGTGGGGGTAACAGTTGCTTCACCAGTCACGATCAGCTCACCGGGCTCAAGGGGCATGTAAGCGCCACCCTCCTCTTGATAGTCAGGGATCTCATCAATCTTGTAAACACGGCACTTCATCTTGACAGGAGCAGTAACCACCATGTTATCAGGAGCATCGGCAGTATTGGGAGCAGCCTGCAGATAAACGTTGGTGAGCAGATAGGGGTGCTGAGGCTCCTCGAAGCACATGGCCATACCATCGACATGCGAGGCGTTCTTACCGAACCACCAGCCATACTCATTACCCTCGACGGGATCAGCACCGTAGTACCTGGTGAGCATACCCACCTTATCGGCGTTACGGCCACCAGCTACCATCGTCTTACTGGAATACATGAACTCCAGCTCTTCACCGAACATGAGAGCAACGGTCTCCATGTTGTCAACAGTGAGAATTTCGGCAGGAGTCTCTCCATTGACTTTCACACCACCACCAATGGTCTCCTCGGTGTCATAGGCCTTAATCTGATAATCATACCAATTGGCATTCTCGTCATCCAGGTCGCTATCAACTGCGTAGAAGACGGGGGCTTTATCCGACCACCAGTAGCTACTGAACAGAAAACTTTGAACATCATCAAGATAATAGGGCTCGTTCCTAATGTAAACGTCCCAAGTCATGTGAGTGTTCTCATCAACCTCACCGTTGATCTCGCCCTCAAACAGATAATCGGCAAAGGGTTTAGCCATGATGAAGGCGAGGTCACCATAGGACCACAGACCTGCACCACCGGTAGCGAAGAACGGACAAACATACATACCAGCAGGACGCTTGTAGTAAGGCTCAAGATAACCGGCCTTCTTAGGTGCCTTAGCGTTAGAGAGCGACTTGGTGCTACGGTCAGCAATGGTCATCTCGCGGATTGAAGAGTACTGGTTAAAATCCAGCTTCTGCATCGGAGGAAGCTGAGACAGCTTTTCTTTTGCAAGAGTTTTTCTGTTTTGTACAACAGGAGCTTTGTGTTGTGCATTGGCCGAAGTAATCATCAAAACCGCTGCAGCGAACAGTAAGAATTTTTTCATACAAATTTTGGTTTTTATGTTAATAAAAAATGAATTTCATTGATTTATTCACTGCCAGGGCAAGTACCCCTCAGGATCAAGCCCTGGCAGTGAATCGGATGGAACGTTATAGACTCCAGATGATATAATTCTCTGGATTACTACTCTGGCTCATCGTGATCTTCACTGGCGAGAGCAATGACTCGGAACTCAAGTTCATGGTCGTAGAGGTCAAAGCTTCGATGAACTGTTGTACAGACGGGCACATGTCCCAATATCGAGGACCATAGTTGTAAGCGCCGTCATAGGTCAACTTAAACTGAGTAGGGCTTGAAGCATCAACTTTGAGCTTATACAATGCAGGACGGTTAGAACCTGTCTTGGAGAACGTCATCGTCAAAACATAGCTTTCCAAGCTATCCACATAGCTGATCTTAGCACTGTTCATCGAGGTGCCGTCACCACCGTTCTTGGTGTCCTTGGACTCTTTGGTAATCGCGGCAGCCAGGGTGACGAAATTGCCACCAGCGACAGTATTCTTGAGAGTAGACGTCCAGGAATAGTTGGGACTAAACAGACAGTCGACCAAAGGATCGGCAGTGATAAGGGTCTTGCCATCCTCGACACACAGCGCCGTGCCATCGGCCTGACGCGTAAACCGCTGCACCCTGTAAACCACATCCGGGGTATTGCCTTCGAGCGTTAGCACATCCCTGAATGCCATACCATCCATGGTAATGATGAAGTTGTGGTATTCAGACATCATCACCTCATCCTCACCCTCGGGATACATCTGCATATAGCCCGAAGCCGCACTCTTCACAACCCAGCGCTTGCCGTCGGGCAGAACGATGTACACATTATTGAGTTTAGAGGTGAACATGCCGGTATTGGCATTATTGTAGGCAGCGACCTGGCTCAAATAGGCCTCATCATCGGTATTCTCGGGCAAACGGGTCATGATCATGTGCAGGTTGTACTTCTTGCCCGTCAGGTAGATGGTGTCGCCAGAATACTTCATCAGGTTGAACTCATAATCACCCTCGTGGCCTTTACCGGCTGTGCTGGGGCCGCCGGCTGTCGAAGTGCCACCCTGTGTGGGTACTGCATCGGGGGTTGAGAACAGGTGGAAGTAATTGTTGTAGGAATTGAACGTCAACACCAGTCCGTTGTCGCCAATCACTTCCCACATCGATTTCTCAGATCCAAAACCCGATGTCCAGGTCTTGTTTTTGATATACTGGATCCACTTGTTGTGACCCGACATAACGACGGTACCGTCCTTGGCAAATGTCAGCACATAGTTGTATCCAGGCTCGGAAGTATTAGCATAGTACTCTAACAGCCACTTGCCGCCATTGCTGGTGAGGATGTCCTCATACTCGGCCATGGCATTGTTCATGCGGATGACTGCATCCTCGTCGAACACCTCGTCCATCTCATGCAGGCATGAGGTGAGCAATAGCGAGGAGAGTGCAACGAGCATCGATAATGAAATATTTAAAAACTTTTTCATTTTCTAATCTTAATGTTTTAAATCGGTGAAACATTACTGAATGCCATAGACAAGCTGACGGAGCTCCTCGATATTGTAAGCCTCCTGGCGGGTTCTAACCTCTTCACGCAAGGCGTCGAGGTCGATACCCCAAGCTTCACGGAACCACTGGCGAGCGATCTGAACCTTACGATCAATCGCGGCGACGCCATCGATGCCGTCCTCGTCCTCAACATCATAAATGTTGATGCGGGCGTGGGTTGTTCCATCATAGATGTAGCGCTGGATGATGAAGCCATCAGCATCACGAACGACGATGATTTTATTCTCCTCGGCATCGGTGTGCGGGATATACTTGATCTCCTTGCTCATGTCGTTATCAGGATAGTAGTAGTAACGGCAGTACACGTTCTTGTCCTTGTGCCATCCACAAGCAGCGAAGTCGAGCATCTCTTGCCACTGCTGATCGGTGAAAACGATGTAGCATGCAATAGTCTCGGCAAAGTCGACACTGTTCTCACTGGAAGCATAACGGCTCACAAAGCCTTCAGAGCTGATCTCATCGCCACGCTCACGCCACTCGGCGGGTACATAGTGACCGACCGATACGGTGTTGAACTCGGTGGGATAAGTCTTGTTCTGGCGCAGGATGTTGGCGAACTCGCGATGCATCGTGTGGAAATAGTTCTCATTCATTGACTGCTTATCGCTGGCGTCCATCTTGTTCACGTTGAACAGGGTGATCTTGACGCCACCCTCACTCAGACCATCGACAGGCTCACGAGTAGCTGAACTGATTGCCTGTGATCCCACCAACAGGATGATGCGAGGACCATAGCTCTTGAGGAAGTCTTGTCCTGCCTGAGCGGCATAGGCGTCAAACCACAAGTACTTGCACGATACGGCCAGGTCAACCGCATTGCTATAGGTGGCGGGCACCAGGTTGTAGTTCATGTTGGCGCTGACGTCCGGCATCTTATACAGGAACGTCAAGTTGTACACATCAAGGAAGTTGTCCTTGAGGAACTTGTCAAACTGGTAGGTCGTTGCAGTGGGGTCTAATACATCTTCCTCATCGGGGAAGATCGAGGGACCCAGCTTTTCGCTGCTGCACGAGGTCAGTGACATGGCCGTAACGGCTACCACCAGCAGAGCTGTAAAAATATATTGAATCTTTTTCATTGTGATATACATCTTAAAGTGAATTGTTCTTCTTTACTAATGCTATCGTGGTTAGTCGCGGGGATTAGGCTCCAATCCAGCACCGATCACGTCATCGGGAATCTGAATTGCATAACGCTTGTCACAAGGTTGAAGAACAACGACTTCGTCCTTGCCCCACTTGTGCTTAACCTCAAAGCCATAACGCTTGATGTCAAACCAACGCTGACCCATGTGGACCGTCTGGATGCGGCGGAAGTGCTGAACGCACTGCAGATAGGGCTCGATTTCGCTGGTAACATGATACTTGTCGCTCGGGCAAACCTCGTCGATGTGGAACTTCTTGACAATAGGATAAGCCGAATTGCTGGCAGTAATCCTATCGGCACGGATATAGAAATTGGCGATCTTGTCCTTATCCAGCTCGCTCATGGAGCCGTAATTGTCGCTGATTTCACGTTGCATAATGTGCTCGTGGTTCCAAATGTACAGGTCGTCGAAAGCCGCGTCGATATTACCCAGGAAGAGGTTAGCCTCGGCACGGAACAGGAGGGTTTCCTGACTGGTGAACTCGTTGCGTACCATGTGCACGTAGCCGATGCCGGCGATCTTGTCGGTGTACTCGAACTGCTCCCAGCAGTTGCAGCTCAGGATATAGCCATAGCTGTCGCTGCCGTAAAGGTGGCTTCCGAAGCAGGGCATCAAGCGGTTCCAGGTGGGACCGGAGCCATAAATAGTGGCAGTTGCAGCATCACGGTGGGTCCAGAATCGGCCACCGTAGGAACGCAGCCAGGTGCTGTAGGTATCGATCATCATGTAGTTGCCGGGGCGCTCAACACTTGTGTAGTAACGGGCGGCCTCGTCTTCATCATAAAATTCCTCGGCCAGATCCCAGAAGTCGTTGCGCATGGTGGCAGGATCGTTGCCCTTGAACGAAGCGGTTGCATATTTCACCACCTTTTCATATTCACGCTTTGCGAGATAGAAGCGGGCAGCGAAAGCATTGGCCGCAGCGACATTGAAGTGATATTTAGGAACCTCATAGTAGTCGTCGCTCACGTTAGCCAGACCCAACAGCAGGTCAGCCTCGATCTTGTCGTAGGTCTCCTGCAGTGTACCGCGCTCGTAGTGAGGCTTCAGACTCGTTTCGGGCTTGGTAGCGTAAGGGATACCCAGCTCATGCTGGCTGAGTTCCGGTCCACGATAAGGCATACAGAAGAGTTGTGCCAGAATATAGTGGTGATAGGCACGGATCAGGTAGGCTTCGCCCTTGACAGCTGCCAGGCGTGATCTGTCTCTAGGTGTCATGGGAGTACCCTCGATCTCGCCGGTGGATTCAATCTCGTCAACCACCTCGAGAACCATGTTGGCAATCGCAATGGCCTTATAGTAACTTTCCCATACGGCCGACGGGCAGTTCTGCTCGCTGATGCTCAGATCGACATCTTCCCAGCGATAAAGCTGCTCATGGTAACGGTCAGCGGGCGAGTAGTTATAACGGATGCCCGTTGCGTCAGGAGAATTCAAGTCGTCAACGTTGTCACTTGAAAGCTCACCCAGAACAGTGTAACTGTTGTCCGCATATCCCGAGACCATCAGTTGCTCCAGCTGGTCAAGGTTCTGCAGATATACGCGCGTATCGGGAACTGTCTCCAGGAAGTCATTGCAGGAGCTCAACCCAACCAGCGCCACAACAATAAATAATAACTTATATTGTAGTTTCATAATCTTGAATCGTTATTATATAATATATATAATGTGTAAACATCTTCAAATTACATACCCAGACGCACGGTGAGGGTAAACTGCTTGGGGTTGGGCGATGCCACACCACCACTGTTGAAGAACTCAGGATCCTGGCCATTGAGCTTCTTGTCAGCATACAGCAGGCAGATGTTGGTGGCTGCCAGCTTCACTGATGCGTTAGTGAGACGCAAGTGTGAAATGAATGACTTGGGAATGTCATAGGTCAAAGAGATCTCTTTCAGACGGATGAAGCCACCATCGGCAATGCGTGCAGTGCTGTAGTTGTAGGCATTGTAGGCCATACCCAGGTAATAGTTGGAGTAAGCCTGACGGCGTGATGCGATAGCGGGAACATCGGTATAGGCCTCATCACCGGGCAGTACCCAACGGTTCTTGAAGTCCTTGGTAAACGATGTCAAGTCACTGTAGCTGGACCTGAAAGTGGGATCAAGACGCAGCTTGTTACCAAATGCATAGGTCATAAACACATTCAGGTGGAAGCCCTTGAAGTCAAAGGTGTTTCCGAGACCGCCGGTGATGGTAGGATCAACGGGACCCTCATACTTGAGGAAGTCGAGGCTCTCAGTCTCCTGGAAGTTCAGACCCTCGTTAGAGATTTCTCCAGACTCATCGATGACGAGGGGCAGACCGTGCTCGTCGAGACCGGCAAAGGGAATCGAGAAGATGGCACGGTGGGGATAGCCCTGGAGTGCGAAACCGGTACCGACAACCAAGTCGATGACGCGCGAGCGGGCCTGCAGCTTGGTAATCTTGGTATCAGCATAAGAGAACGTCAAGTCGGTAGTCCAACCGAAGTGACCCGGGCGCTTGGGCTGGATGTTATGAGACGTGAAGGTAAACTCGATACCGTGAGACTTCATCTCGGCTACGTTACCGAATTTCTCGGTCTCACCACCAATACCCTCGGTGCGGATGCGGCCAATCAGGTCGAAGTTGTTGCGGACGAACCAGTCAAACACCACGTTGAAGCGGTTCCACAGCAGACCGAAGTCGAAACCAAGGTCAAACTCGTGCTTCTTCTCATAGGTAAGGTCGCTGTTACCCAGACCGCTCAGGTAGAGGGCCATCTCGTGGATATTGTGCTCCTGACGCCAACGCAGGGTGGGATAATACAATGCCTCGGCATGACCAAGGGTCATGGGACCACTCTCGGCAGTAAGCGAGTAGCTCAAGCGCAACTTGGCATAGGAGAGTGTACCCTTCTGATACAAGCCCATGTTCTGGAAGAAGGGCTCATCACTGATGTTCCATGCACCCGACACGTTCCAGGTGGGGAGCCAACGGTTTTGTTTGGTGCGACCCATCTGGTTAGAACCCTCGTAGCGGATTGTTCCGTTAAGGATGTAACGTCCAAAGAGGGCATAGTTGAGGTTGGCAAAATAAGCCATATCGCGGCGGTGATACTCACCGATGCCGTAATAGGTACCATTCTCTTCCTGAATCTGCTTGAAGAGTTTGTGGTTGGTGTAAGGCAGATAGCCGTTAGCGTAAACCACGCCCCAAGCGTCGAACGACTCGCGGAAACGGTCCAGACGCACGGCTTCCATACCGGCGAACAGGGCGAGAATGTGATCTCCATTATGGAAATCCTTCATATACTGGCCTGATGCACGGAACGAGAAGGTCTTGGTGTTGTTCTTCTCGTAAAACAGCATACCACCCTTGTCAAGGATTGTCTCGGGGAGGCTGTTCTTGACATCGGGGTCAGTATAAAGGTAGGAGTTGCTGGAACGGATGATGGCGTTCTCAGGATCAATACCGGCACGATAGGCATTGGCCATGTTACTGTTGTCCATCACATAGTGGTTCTGCTCAGAATTCACAACGCGCATCGAACCCAGGATGTTGAACTCCAGGGTCTGATCCTGCTTGATGATGGGCTTGTAGCTGAGCTCACCCTGGAACTTGAGGTCGGTCACATTAAGATCGATCGAGTTCTGGTCCAGCTCGTCAAAGATGTTGAACGAAGTGAAGTTGCGGTTGTAACGCATCTCGGGAGATACAGTACGAGCGGTGTTCAACGCGAAGCTGTAGGGGTTGATATCAAAGTCACGTCTCACCTCACCGAAAACGACGTCCACATTCTGGCTCAAGGTACCGGGAGCCTTCTGATCACGGAAGCTGTCGCTGTTCAGGATCTTGAGTCTCAGATTGTCGGTGATATTGTAGATGGCGTTAGCGTTGAATGTGTAACGCTCAACACGGCTGCTCTTGTACCATCCCGGATCGAGCATTACCGAAGCCGAGGTGTAAAACGAGCCCTTGTCGGTACCACCAGAGATGCTTACCGAGTGGTTCTGCATGATATTGTTGTTGAACAACAGGTCAAACCAGTCGGTGTTGCGGAACTCGGCCTCACGCAAGAAGTTGTTGCGAGCCTGCTGTGTGTTGGGCAGGGCATAAGTGCCGGTCTCAGGGTCGTAGGTATTGATCAGGTTATACATCTGACCATAGATACCCGATGTGCTACCGTTTACCAGGCTGGCATACTCGAGCCAACCCTTCTGCTCCATCTCGCGCAAGATACTCATCTGCTCCTGGGAGGTGCAGATGTTGAAGTCGCGGTAGTTGGGCTTGAGTCGGTAGGTGAACTCACCGGTATAGTTGATTGAGCTAGTACCCTTGCGGCCGGTCTTGGTGGTAATAACGATCACACCAGCGTTAGCCTTGGCACCATAGATCGAAGTTGCGGAACCGTCCTTCAGAATCTGGAAGCTCTCGATATCGTCGGCATTCAAGCCAGCCACAGCCGAGGCAATCAGCGTGTTGGCATCACCCGACGAGAGGTCATCGGCGCTAATCTCCACATTGTCCTCGAGTACCACGCCATCGACAACCCACAGGGGCTTGGAGCTACCGTAGATTGAGGTTGCACCGCGCACGCGGATCTTGGGAGCGGTACCAAAGGTACCCGACACGTTCTGTACCTGCACACCCGAGACGCGGCCTTCCAGACCACGGCTGACGTCGGCAACACCCGAGAGTTTGGTTTTCTCGGCATCGACGCTCTGGGTAGCACCGGTGAAGAGTCGTTTATCCACCTTCTGGTAACCGGTGACAACGACCTCGTTGAGTACCTCTCCCTTGGGCTTGAGGACAATGGTCATGCCAGACTTACCGGCGACCACTTCATCTTCATAACCCACGTAGGTAATCTTAATCTTGGTGCCTGCTGGCACATTCAAGGTAAAATGACCGTCAATATCGGTAGCGACGCCGTTCTTGGGATTGCTCTGCTGAACGACAGACGCGCCGATGACAGGTTCATTGTTCTCGTCAAGCACAGTACCATTCACCTGAGCCGATACGCCCAGCGCGGCTAGTGCCATGACAAGGAACAAGAGTAAATGTTTTAGACTCATAAAATTTAGTTTAATTGTTAATTATTAAGTTTAAGTTGATGTCGTCATCGATTACCTTTTCCTCTATGAACATGGCTTCAAAACTATAGAATTCACTCTGACCAATGATAAAAAAATACCATAGCGGTCACATGAAACACTTTTCACACAATCCCTACAACAGATTGGATTAGTACAAGTTCTTAGTTTCTTAACACCACATCTTAAAAAAGAAAGGCTTGCAAAGTTAATTGTTTTTTTTTAATTTAATGTGAATCTGTCAAAAACTTTTCATTTTTTTTTGCCAAAATGCTATTTCAGCCATATAACACACTCAAAATCAGCAAAGTACAACAAATCAAGGCGCAAAGCGCCACAATCAGCTATCAATCAAACAATTATACCCTCTCCGACCCCTTGTGGCGAGATTTCGGCGCTCTTACCGAAAACGAGGATACCGCACCCAGCCGTCCCGATGCGGCAGCAGTTACCAGGCACAATACGCGCCGCCATGCACTTTTTTCAGCCGACAAGGGATGGAAATCTGCGGGAAATGAAGTAATTTTGCACTCACGGGCCATCAACGGCCGACATTAAGCGAGACAACAGTACATGGAAGTAGTTTACGACGACAACCATATCATCATCGTCAACAAGAGCGCAGGCGAGCTGGTGCAGGGCGACCGCACGGGAGACCCCACGCTCATTGACTCGGTGAAGGCATGGATCAAGGAAAAATATGACAAGCCGGGCAACGTGTTTCTGGGAGTGACCCACCGCATCGACCGCCCGACGTGCGGGCTCGTGGTTATGGCCAAGACCAGCAAGGGCCTCTCACGCATGAACGAGCTGTTCCGCAAGGGTGATGTGCACAAGACCTATTGGGCCGTTGTGGGCAATCAACCCCCTGAGCCCGAGGGCACTCTCACCCATTACCTCAAGAGTGTGGAAAGCAACAACAAGACCCACGTGAGCATCGTGCCGCGCGAGGGGCACCAGAAAGCGGTGCTCAACTATCGCGTCATCGCCTCCAGCCAGCGCTACTGGCTGCTGGAAATTGACCTCATCACCGGGCGCAAGCATCAAATCAGGGCCCAACTGTCGGCCATCGGCTGCCCCATCAAGGGCGACCTGAAATACGGCGCCCCGCGCAGCAACCCCGACGGCGGCATCTCGTTGCAGGCCCACCGCATCCGTTTCACACACCCCGTGAGCGGCAAGGAGATCGACATCACCGCCCCGATGCCCGAGGGGTTCAAGCGATTGGGTTTTGACATTTGAAGAATTATCGCTAATTTTGCAGCACAGAAATCAACAATTAACCCAAATAACTCAAAAACGAATTATGGCAAACAATCCTGAATTCCGCTATGCGCCCATGTTCCAGTTGGGCAAAGATGAAACCGAATACTACAAGCTGACCAGCGACTACGTGTCGGTGGGCGAGTTTGAGGGCAAACCCATCCTCAAAATCGAGCCCGAGGCACTGACGATGCTGGCCCAGCAGGCCTTCCGCGACGTGAACTTCCTGCTGCGCCGCTCCCACAACGAGCAGGTAGCCAAGATCCTACGCGACCCCGAGGCCAGCGACAACGACAAGTATGTGGCATTGACCTTCTTGCGCAATGCCGAGGTGGCCGCCAAGGGTCAGCTGCCCTTGTGCCAGGATACCGGCACCGCCATCATCCACGGCGAGAAAGGCCAGCAGGTGTGGACCGGATTCTGTGACGAGGAAGCCCTCGCCCGCGGCGTCTACAACACCTACACCCAGGAGAACCTGCGCTACTCCCAGAATGCCCCGCTGAGCATGTATGAGGAGGTGAACACTCGCTGCAACCTTCCCGCCCAGATTGACCTGGAATGCGCCGAGGGCATGGAGTACCATTTCCTGTGCGTCACCAAGGGTGGCGGCAGCGCCAACAAGACCTACCTGTACCAGATGACCAAGGCCGTTCTCAACCCCGGCACGCTGGTTCCCTTCCTGGTCGAGAAGATGCGCACCCTGGGCACCGCAGCCTGCCCGCCCTATCACATCGCCTTTGTCATTGGCGGCACCAGCGCCGAGAAGAACCTGCTCACCGTGAAGCTGGCATCGACCCACTACTATGACAACCTGCCCACCACGGGCGACGAGACCGGACGCGCCTTCCGCGACGTGGAACTGGAGAAGCAAGTCCTCGAGGAGGCTTACAAGATCGGCTTGGGCGCACAGTTCGGCGGCAAGTACATGGCTCATGACGTGCGCATCGTGCGTCTGCCGCGCCATGGTGCATCGTGCCCCATCGGCTTGGGCGTGAGCTGCAGTGCAGACCGTAACATCAAGGCCAAAATCAACAAGGACGGCGTGTGGATCGAGAAACTCGACGACAAGCCCACCGAACTGATTCCCGAGGAGCTGCGCCAGGCTGGCGAGGGCGACGGCATCAAGATTGACCTGGACCGTCCCATGAGCGAGACCCTTGCCATCCTCGACAAGTATCCCGTTTCGACACGCGTATCGCTCAGCGGAACCATCATTGTGGGCCGCGACATCGCCCATGCCAAGTGGAAAGAGCGCTACGACCGCGGTGACGGCATTCCCCAGTACATCAAGGACCACCCCGTACTGTATGCCGGCCCCGCCAAAACGCCTCAGGGTATGCCTTGCGGATCAATGGGTCCGACGACGGCTAACCGCATGGATCCCTATGTTGACCTGTTCCAGAGCCTGGGCGGCAGCATGGTCATGATCGCTAAGGGCAACCGCAGCCAGGAAGTGACCGACGCCTGCAAGAAGCACGGCGGTTTCTACCTGGGAAGCATCGGCGGTCCCGCAGCCATCCTGTCACAGGAGAGCATCAAGAGCATCGAGTGCGTCGAGTATCCCGAATTGGGCATGGAAGCCGTGTGGAAAATCCGTGTCGTTGACTTCCCCGCTTTCATCCTGGTGGACAACAAGGGCAACGATTTCTTTAAGAAAATCGGCCTGTAAGTCCTGCATTCCTTGATCGAATCTTTACGCCGCGTGACCCGCTTTGTAGGGTTCACGCGGCGATTTTTACACTAAAAAGACCCGAAACCCCTACTGTTTTTGGTAAAAATATGTTAAATAGCACATTTTTCCAGCAAAAACTCTTGTCATGTCGCAAAAAAGCAATACCTTTGCACTCGCAAATTGCGGGATGGAGCAGTGGCAGCTCGTTGGGCTCATAACCCAAAGGTCGTCAGTTCGAGTCTGGCTCCCGCTACTAAGATGGAGGTCAAGCGACATGCTTGGCCTCTGTTTTTTTGTATCATTTTAAGGCGAAAACCATTCCATGACTTGCACAATTCCCGAAACTTGTGTACATTTGCTAAACTAAATCAATGGGTTGTTATGAAACAGATAGCAGTACTATTCGAGGGTGACATCAATCGGCGATTAGGCGTTTTCAATGCGGTCATCAACCGCGTGAAACACTTGCAAGAAGTGGCTGATTACAAAATTGATGTCCACATGTTGCAGGTCTATGACGGGTGGCTCATGCGCCGCCTTCGCCACACCCAAAAGGTGCATTATCGCCCTGATGGAATTGTAGCCGACGGAGTGAAAGTACACATCACGTGGTTCCGCCGCCGCTGGAGCGATGCCATCATGCACCGCCTGTTTCACAAACCGCCCCGTGCGCTGATGCACCGCCTGCATCGCCTTGGGTGGGAAATGCGCGATCACGACCTGGTGAGCGCCCACGACCGCATCGTGGGACACGCCGCGGCATTTGCCGGAAAACAGCTCCACATCCCTAGTTTCATCACCTGGCACGGAGCCAGCATTTACACCGACCCACCGCGTGACCCGATGATTAAAGAGTTGACCATCAAGCTGCTGCACAGCGTCACCTGCAACTTCTTCGTCAGCCAAGGCCTGCTCGACAAGGCGCATGCCGAATTGACCGATGGTTTCCCCGCCGAGGTGCTGCTCAATGGTGCCAGCGCTCAGTTCTGCCGCTACAGCGACGAGCGCCGCGCCCAGTTGCGCGAGAAATATGAAGCGAACGACGGCAAAAAAGTAGTGGCTTTTGTCGGCCGTTTTGAGCCTGTTAAAAACGTCACCTTGCTGCCAGACATCTATAAGATGTTCGAGGACAAGTATGGTAAGGAACTGACTTTCTGGGCAATCGGAGACGGCATTCAACTCGATGAGACACGCCGGCTCATGGACGAGAAGGGAGTTAAATGCCACTTCACCGGCAAGGTGCCTCCTGAAGAGATCCCTGACCTGCTCAACTGCGTTGACCTGCTCGTGTTGCCCAGCAGCCTCGAGGGTCTGCCGCTCGTTGTCATCGAGGCCTTGTCGTGTGGCGCACACGTTGTGGCCACCAATGTCATCGGCACCGCCGAAGCCGTTGGACGTGAAAACGCCATCGACTTGGGCGACAACTTTATCGAGCGTTTCACCGATCGTGGAGCACAATTACTCATGGGCGACATCGACCAACAACTGCCTCCCGAAGTGAGCTGGACGGCCACCGCAGCCAAAGAAAACAGCATATATCAATCATATCTTAATCAATAAATTGATTGAGATTAGCTTATATACTATTACTTAAAGTAACACTTTTATTTAATTATAGTTGTTATTATTTGACAAATCACACCATTTATTACAACTCTTATTGATTGATTTTCACTGAAAATAAATTATAATTTTAAAGTAATCGTTTAAGACACTCAAAAATATGCCCAAATTTGCCGAAACATTGCTGCCGTTGGCCCTTCCTGGCACCTATACCTACCGTATTCCTGAGGGAATGCAGCTGTCCATCGGCATGCGCGTTCTGGTTCCGTTTGGGCGCAAAAAAATCTTTACGGCCATCGTCGTCACCTTGCACGACAGGGAACCGGCGGGCTATGATGTGAAAGAGATTTTGAGCACTCTTGATGAGAAGCCCATCCTGCGTCATCCGCAATTGGACTTCTGGCAATGGATCGCCGATTATTATCTGTGCTCGATGGGCGAGGTCTATAAGGCAGCATTACCAACCGGTCTCAAGGTGGAAAGTGAGACCACCATCAGCGCCAACCCCGATTTCGAAGAGAGTGAGCCTGGCCAGCTGACCGACCATGAGCGGGTGATTCTAGACTTCACCGCCCAACGCGGACGCGTCCAGATTGCCGAAATTGCCCGTGCAACCGGATTCAAGACCGTAGAACGAATTGTCAGCCACTTGTTGGATATGGATGCGCTGCATGTGAGTGAGCGCGTCGTTGACAACTATCGGCCTAAGACTGAGGCATGTGTGCGCCTGACCGTCGCACGTGAAGATGAAGAGAAACTGCATCAATTCTTTGACCAGCTCAAGCGTGCACCCAAGCAGGAATCACTGTTGCTCGCCTATCTGGACATGTCGCGCTGGCTGCAGAACGGCGAGACGCGCGAGGTAAGCAAGGAAAATCTGCTGAAACGGGCAGGCGTGAGCGGCGCCGTGCTACACGAGGCAGTGAAACGCGGCCTATTCGAAATTTACAAAAAGGAAATCAACCGCTTTGCCGATCTGGGCAGCATACTTGAGGTGCCGCCCGCACTGAGTGAGGAGCAACAGCGGGCCTACAAGGAAATCCACCAGTCGATGCGCCAACACGCCATCACTCTGCTGCATGGCGTCACCAGCAGCGGCAAGACGTCGGTCTATATGCACTTGATTACCGATGCATTGAAGTTGGGCAAACAGGTACTCTATCTCGTTCCCGAGATTGCGCTGACGACCCAGTTGACGCGCCGTTTGCGCCGCATTTTCGGTGACAAACTGCTCATCTATCACTCCAAGTTCAGCGACAACGAGCGCGTGGACATCTGGAAGCGCCTGCTCGACAGCAATGAGCCGTGTGTAGTCATCGGCGTGCGGTCATCGGTATTTCTCCCCTACTCCAACCTGGGCCTTGTCATCGTTGACGAGGAGCATGACAGCAGCTACAAGCAGCAGGACCCCGCTCCACGCTACAACGGGCGAAATGCGGCTCTGGTGCTTGCTCAGATGCACGGAGCCAAAACCTTATTAGGCTCGGCAACACCTGCCATCGAGGTCTATCATCTTGCCCTGGAAGGCCGATACGGTCTGGTGAAGCTGATGACCCGCTATGGTGATATACAGATGCCTGACGTCAAGGTCATCGATACTATAGACGCGCGCAAGCGACGCGAGATGCAAGGCATGTTCAGCAACGAGCTGATCGCCAACTGCCGCAAGGCTCTTGATCACGGAGAGCAGGTCATCCTGTTCCAAAACCGCCGCGGCTACTCGCCGATGGTGCGCTGCAAGGAGTGCGGCACCGTTCCCAAGTGCGAGAACTGCGATGTCTCGCTCACCTACCACAAGCACAACCGCAGCCTGGTGTGCCACTACTGCGGCTACACGATTCCCCTGCCCGACCTGTGCCCTGCCTGCCAACTGCCAGGGCTGGAAATCATCGGCTACGGCACGGAGCGCATCGAGGACGACATCGATGCCCTGTTCCCCGGTGAGAAAATCTCCCGCATGGACCTGGACACGACCCGCAGCAAGAACAGCTACGACCGCATCATCGACGAGTTCTCACAACATCGCACCAACATCCTGGTGGGCACGCAAATGGTCACCAAAGGACTGGACTTTGACGCGGTGAGCATCGTGGGCATCCTCAATGCCGACACCATGATCAATTTCCCGGACTTCCGCAGTCACGAGCGGGCCTTTGACATGCTGGAGCAGGTGTCGGGACGCGCCGGACGCGCCCACAAGCAGGGACAAGTGATTATCCAGACCAGCCAGCCTGGCCACGACGTCATCAAGTTTGTCCAAACGCATGACTATGAGGGATTTTACCAGCACGAACTGGCTGACCGCCAGAAGTTTGGCTATCCGCCATTCACTAAGGTCATCAACATCTACCTCAAGCACCGTGACGATGCCACAGTGGGCGAAATCGCCGTACGTTACAGCGGCCTGCTGCGACAGGTGTTCGGCACACGCGTGTTAGGGCCTATGTCACCGCTGGTGGCCCGGGTACAGAACCTCTACATCCGCCAGATTACCCTCAAGATGGAGACTGCCGCCTCGATGACCAAGGTCAAGGGCATCCTGAGAGACTTGTACGAGCGCATGCTTGCCGCCGACGCCCGCATGAAGGCGGTGCGCCTCTATTACGACGTCGATCCCGTCTAGTGCGAGCTGTCGCTCGCAATACGGGACGGCACAGCGCGAACAAAACAGGTGACGACATGGCTGTAATTGAAAAAAGAGGGGGGAATGGTAGGGTAATTGATTTTTTTGGAGTAATTTTGTGCCTTGATTTTGAGCAAGAACTATTATAAGACAAGATAACTCGTTAATTATGAAACTGATAGACGGAAAAATGACTGCCGCTGCCATCAAGGAAGAAATCAAGGCAGAGGTAGACCAGATGATAGCCGCGGGAATGAAGCGCCCGCACCTGGCAGCCGTGCTCGTGGGACACGACGGCGGCTCTGAAGCATATGTGAAGAACAAAGTGATTGCCTGTGAAAAGTGCGGTTTCAAGTCATCCCTCATCCGCATGGACGAGGATGCTACCGAGGAACAGTTGCTGGACTGCATCCGCGGTCTGAACGAGGACGCCGACGTTGACGGCTTTATCGTGCAGCTGCCCTTGCCCAAGCACATCGACGAGCAAAAGGTCATCAACACCATCGACTACCGCAAGGACGTTGACGGCATCCACCCGATGAACGCCGGTCGCATGGCATTGGGCCTGCCCAGCTTCATCTCGGCCACTCCTCTGGGCATCATCACCCTGCTGCAGCGCTACAATATCCCCACCTCGGGAAAGAAGTGTGTAGTGCTGGGCCGCAGCAATATTGTGGGCAAGCCCATGGCACAGCTCATGCTGCAGAAACAGCATGGCGACGCCACCGTTACTATTTGCCACAGCCACTCGGCAACCTTGAAGGAGGAGTGCCGCCAGGCTGACATCATCATCGCCGCCATCGGCCGTCCCAATTTCGTGACTGCCGACATGGTGAAGGACGGTGCCATCGTCATCGACGTGGGCACGACCCGCGTGGCCGACCCCGAGAGCAAGACCGGTTACCGCCTGAACGGTGACGTGAAGTTTGACGAGGTAGCTCCCAAGTGCGAGTACATCACTCCCGTTCCCGGCGGCGTAGGCCCCATGACCATCTGCTCGCTGATGAAAAACACTCTCGCAGCAGCGAAACAGGAGATTTATCCGCGATAATCCTTTGATTACATATAGAAACAAGAAAGTCGAGCCGTTTGGCTCGACTTTCTTGTTTAATCGAAGAGTCCTTCGGTGGCTTCGTCTTGGCCGCCTCCGCCGCCATCGCCGGCGTCACCGCCTCCACCGCCACCGCCGTGCCAGCCACCGCCGCTACCGCTGTAGTAGCCGCTCAGCTCGTCACCACAAGCGTTGAAGCCCTTGGGGAACTCAAACTTGGTGCTCTGCTTGTAGGGCAGGTTCTTGTCGTCGTAGATCCATTTCATGTAATAGCCCAGGATGGGAAGTGCCGCCTCGGCACCCTGACCCATCGCCATGCTGTTGAAGTGGATATAACGCTCCTCGCCGCCGACCCACACGCCAGTGACCAACTCGGGCGTGAAGCCCATGAACCAACCGTCGCTGTGGAAGTTGGTGGTACCGGTTTTACCGCCCATGTCGGCCGTGATGCCGTAGGCGTAACGCAGGCGCGCACCCGTACCGCCATCCACTACCTCGAGCAGCATCGAGAGCATCTTCAGGTAGGTGTCCTCGCTCATGATCTCGGTCTGATTGCCGGTGAACTCAGCGAGCACATTGCCACGGTTGTCGGTGATGCGTGACACATACACCGGCTCGACGCGCATGCCACCGTTGGCAAATGCCGAATAGGCAGCCACCATCTCACGCAGCGTGATCTCACAAGAGCCCAGACTCAATGCCGGCACAGGATCAAGGTAACTGGTGATGCCAAAGCTGTGCATCCACTTGGCCAGCTCACTAGGTGACATGGTATAGTAGCCGTTGCGCTCAATCCAATTCTCACGGGTGCCGCGCATGAAACCTGCCGAAATCCAGTTCTTGGAGTACTTCAAGGCGTTGCGCAGATCCATGCCGCCGCCACTACCCTCGTTGGCAGGGTTATATACCTCGTTGTTCCAGATGATGTTGGGAGCACCGCCAGGACGGGTCGAGCAAGGCGTCAGACCGCCAAACTCAATAGCCTGGGAATAAACGAACGGTTTCACTGTCGAACCGATCTGACGACGGCCCGTCGAAACCATGTCATACTTGAAGAAGCGGAAGTTGGGACCACCCACATAGGCCTTGACAAAGCCTGTGACGGGATCCATCGACATCATGGCGCAACGCAGGAACGACTTGGTGTACAGCAGCGAGTCCAGCGGCGTCATCTGGGCGTCAAAGCCGCCCTCATAGTTGAACAGATGCATCTGCACGGGCTTCTTGAAGTTGTCCATGATCTGGGCATCGCTCATGCCCTGCTGCTTGAGCACGCGGTAGCGCTCGCTGTGGCGGATTGCCGCATTGATGAGCGCCTGCTTGCCGGCACTCGAGAGCTCGCTCCTGTTGTTGGTGTAGGGATTCTTAGTGCCGCCACGCTCACGCAGGAAAGCCGGCTGCAACGTCTTGCTCATGTGCTTGTGCACGGCCTTCTCGGCATACTCCTGCATGCGTGAATCGATGGTTGTGTAGATCTTCAAGCCGTCGGTATAGATATCATAATGTGAGCCGTCGGACTTGGTGTTCTTGTTACACCAGCCGTAGAGCGGATTCACTGCCCATGCCACCGAGTCGTCGATAAAGGCCTGCTGGTTCCATGTGGGATAATCCTTGCGGTTAGGCTTCTTGGCCATCATCACACGTCGCAACTCTTCGCGGAAGTAAGGCGCCGGGCCATCGTTGTGGTCCAGTTTCTTGAATTTGATCACCAGGGGCGTCTCCTTCAGCTGGTTGCACTCGGCCTCGCTCAGGAAGCCGGCCTTCACCATCTGCTCAAACACCACATTGCGGCGCTGGCGCGTGCGCTCACCGTAACGCACCGGATTATAATAGGACGGATTCTTGCACATACCCACCAGCGTTGCCGCCTCCTGGATGTTCAAGTCCTTGGGGTCCTTGTCAAAATAGACCTCCGAAGCCATCTTGATACCCACAGCGTTGTTCAGGAAGTCGAACTGGTTGAAGTACATCTTGATGATCTCGTCCTTGGTGTAGTAGCGCTCCAACTTCACCGCGATGACCCACTCGACCGGCTTTTTCAAAGCACGTTCAAAAATGTTGTGGCTCTCGGGCGAGTACAGCTGTTTGGCCAGCTGCTGGGTGATGGTACTGCCACCACCGGCGCTCTTCTGGCCCATGAGGATGCGCTTGATCACGGCACGCCCGATGGCCTTCACGTCGATGCCCGAGTGCTCGTCAAAGCGGGAGTCCTCGGTAGCAATCAGCGCCTCGGTCAAGTGGGGCGACATCTCGTCAAAGTCCACATAGATGCGGTTGCTGCGGCTGCGGTAATAGCGGCCCATCTCCACACCATCGGCACTGTAGATAGTCGAGGCGAACTTGTCGGTGGGGTTCTTCAACTGGTCAATGGCGGGCATGTAGCCGATCACTCCATTGTAAATCAACACAAACATCAGCGCTAACAGGCCGACAAACACGGCAAACCACGTCCACATCTTGCGGACGATGCTCCGGTTCTTGTTTTTCTTCTTTCCAGTAGTCTTTTCGCTCATATCTTGGTCTAGTTATATACATTAATATGTTACCAATCAACCCATTGGCAAAACCCAACGAGAAAAAAGGCACCTAATAACCTGCAAATATACTGTTTTTTTTTAGTTTTTAGTCTTTAGTGCCCTGTTTTTATTAACTTTGCAGTCATGCAATACGTTGGTGAACTGATTTCGATAGGTGTGGCCTTCTCATGGACGGCGACAGCGTTACTGAGCGAGTTCGGGAGCAAGCGCATGGGCAACCTGACACTGAACCTGATGCGCATGGTGATAGCCCTCGTTTTCTCGTGCATCATGTTCTGGGCTTTTTCTGGCTCTCCCCTGCCAGCCGGCGCCAGTAATGAGGCCTACCTGTGGATGATGCTGTCCGGTCTGGTGGGCTATGTCATCGGTGACTTTTGCCTGTTCCAGTGCTACATCATCATCGGCTCGAAATTTGGCCAACTGTTCATGACCCTGGCACCCATCACCGCCGCCATTATGGCTTGGTTCACGCTGGGCCAGGAAATCCGCCCCACAGCCATCCTGGCCATGATCGTCACACTGGCCGGTATCGCCATCACCGTGCTTGGGCGCGGCGATGACCACAAGCTGTCACTCAAACTGCCGCTGGCCGGTGTGCTGTTTGCCATCGGCGCCGCTGTGTGTCAAGGCGTTGGGCTGGTGTTGAGCAAGATAGGCATGGATCACTACGAGGCAACGCTCACGACCGACCTGGCCGGGTGGATGTTGCCCTTCCACGCCAATTTCTTCCGCTGCATTGCGGGAACCATCGGCTTCACAATATTGATGGCATTTAAGGACGGTTTCAAGCCACTGGTCAATGGTGTGAAAGACCGCGTGGGGATGACTGCCGCCATAGCGACGACCATCTTCGGGCCGTTTGTGGGTGTGGGAGCATCGCTGCTGGCCGTGCAATATACCGCCGCCGGCATCGCCAGCACCCTGATGGCGCTGACGCCCATCATCATCATCCTGCCCGCCTGGTGGCTGTTCAAACAGCCGATTACCGCCAAGAGCCTGTTGGGCGCCTTGATCTCGGTAATCGGCGTGTCGTTGTTTTTCCTGTTATAACAAGAGATGTCAACTATTGACAATCACAGTGCCCGGCGCACTGGGATTGAAGGTGTTCTTTACCCAAACGGGAATGCGTTTCATCGCCACAGGAGCGATGGTCGGCGGATAAATGACTTTGGCTCCGGCGTCACACATAGCCTGGGCCTGCTCATAGGTCATCTGCGGGATGACAGTTGCATCGGGATGGGTGCGCGGGTCGGCGGTCATGAATCCGTCCACGTCGGTCCAGATTTCGAGCGCTTCGGCATCGAGCAGCGAGGCCAGAATAGCAGCCGTGTAGTCGCTGCCGCCGCGGCCCAGATTGGTCACAGCACCTGACTCCTTGTCTCGTGAGATAAACCCCTGCACCACATGCACGCCATCGCCCAGGTCGGCAAAATCTGCCTTGACAAGCCGCGCGGTCTCGTCCCAGTCGAGGACACGCCCGCCAGCATCGGGACGTGTGCGCATGTAGTTGAGTGACAGGTGTGGAGTGCCGTCCTCGAACATGCCAGCCACGATGGCCGATGACAGTATCTCGCCATGAGCGACAATAGCGTCGCACACACGTTCAATCTCATCTACAGGCATGTGAGGATTGGTGGCCAGGGCCAGATAATAAGGCTTGAGACTCTCGTCTATAAAACGGTCGATGGTGTCATGCACCTGCTGACGCATCGGCTCAATCACGACGCCATCGACAGCATCGTGATGGCGCTTGCGGGCTGCCTCCAGCGTATCCAAGCACGAGATGTCGCGCTGCTGTGCCTGCTCGCACATGGCCAGCAGCTGGTTGGTGAAACCACCCATGGCCGAAACGACGACCACGACAGGCCGCTGCTCGGCGTTCACAATATTCTTGAGGTTAAGCAGGCTCTCGATGCTACCCACCGAGGTACCCCCAAATTTCATCACTTTCATTACTGTCCTTTATTTTCTGTTATATCTTTAATCAATTAACGACAAAAAACATGATTTATTAGACCCTTACAGCAAATATCGCGCCATAAGCAGTAGCAAATGCCCAAAGAGGTCTCATTTTTTCGCCCAAACGCCACTGGCAACGCTTTTTTTTACTACATTTGCAACATGAATGACTGGGATCAGGACATCTATCACCTCAACGATGAGCAACCACAGCCCACACGAGGTTCCCTGCTGGTGGCAAAGCCCACGGTGGGCGACTTCTTCTTCAAGCGGTCGCTGGTGCTTATCGTGGATCCTGACGAGGGCGAGGGCGCCATGGGAGTGGTCATCAACCATTACATGGGCTACAACCTGCGTGACATCATGCCTGATATAGAGACTGTAGAGGAGATTCCCCTGTTCCTGGGCGGCCCTGTAGGCACCGAAATGCTGTTTTACATGCACACACTGGGACCAGACATCATCCCGCAAGCCATAGACGTTGGCGACGGAGTTTGGTTCGGAGGCGAATTTGAGGCAGTGAAGCGATATGTAGAGCTGGGTGGACCCGTCGAGGGACGCGTGAAGTTTATCGTTGGCTACAGCGGCTGGGGCAAGGGACAAATCGCCCAAGAGCTGGCCCGCCACGACTGGGCCGTGCTTGACAAGGGTGACCGCAGCCTGTTCATGGACGACGGCGACGATGACCAGTGGCGTGAGGCCGTGTCACGGTTCGGCGGCCGTTACCGCCTGTGGCTGAACATGCCCAGCGACCCCAATTGCAATTAGACTGAAACTTGACTACCATTAACCACTAACTACAAGACATGAGCACTGTTATCGGCATTGACCTTGGCATCAGTTCCACCAAGATAGTGGGCATTGAGAACGGCAAGCGCATCAAGTCGCCCATGGCCATCAAGGGCAGCGACAGCGTCTCGTCGATGTACGGTGCTTTCGGGAAATATGTCCACGACAACGACATCTCACTCGACGACATCGAGCACATCACGATTACCGGCGTGGGAGCGCAAGAGTCGAGGATGTCCCTGTATGATATCCCCACCTCATGTGTCGATGAGTTCAAGGCCAACGGACTGGGAGCCCGGTTTGACAGCGGGCTCGACCACATCGTTGTCGTGTCGATGGGCTCAGGCACGTCGCTGGTGCGGGTAGACGGAGACGACATCAAGCACATCGGCGGCATCGGCATGGGCGGAGGAACACTGCAAGGGCTGTCGCATCTGCTGCTCAACACCAGTGACATCACCAGGGTAGCGCAATGGGCCGAAGAGGGGCTCACCAGCCATATCAACCTGACTATCGGTGAGGTTTGCCGTGAGAAAATTGACGGCTTAACCGACTTTGCCACCGCTTCGTTGTTCGCCAAGGCGAGTCATAGCGATGTAACCCGCAACGATATTGCCGCCGGCCTGATCCACATGGTCCTCGAAACCATCGGTTCGTGTGCCGTCCTCTCCCAGATCGAGAGCGGCATCAAGGATTTTGTGCTCATCGGCAACCTGACCCGTTTAGCGGCCTGCAAGCAGGTGTTCCCGATGCTGGAAAAGCTCTACGATGTGCGCTTCCACATCCCCAAGTTTGCCTTTTACTGTACTGCACTGGGTGCGGCACTGAGTTGCGGAGTGCCCGAAATTGAATAACAGTGGTCAAAACAGAGCAATCAATAGTGTTATGGAGCTGACCGTTGTCATCGTTAATTACCGCGTGAAGTACTTGCTGGAGCAGACTTTGCGCTCGGTTGAGCAAGCCATGCAAGGCATGACGGGCGAGGTGATTGTCGTTGACAACCTGTCAGGCGACGACAGCATCGCCTTTTCGCGCGAACGGCATCCTGAGGTCACCTACATCGAGAACAAGGAAAATGTGGGCTTTGCACGCGCCAACAACCAGGCCATCATGCAGGCCCGCGGAGAGTTCACCCTGATTCTCAACCCTGACACCATCATCACCCCACGATGCCTGCAAGAGGGCATCGCATGGATGCAGTCTCACCCCAAGTGCGGAGCCATTGGCGCCCGCATGATGGACGGAAACGGCGTGTTCCTGCCCGAAAGCAAACGCGCCTTCCCCACCCCGTGGGTGTCGTTCTGCAAAATTTTCGGTCTGTCCAAGCTGTTTCCTCGCTCACCCTGGTTTGCCAAGTACCATTTGCGCTACCTGAGTGACCTGGAGCCTCAGTGCATCGACATCCTGTCGGGCGCCTATATGCTGTGCCGCACTGACGTGTTGCAGCGTATGGGCGGATTCGACGAGGATTTCTTCATGTACGGCGAGGACATCGACCTGAGCTACCGCATCGTCAAGGCCGGGTACGAGAACTGGTTCCTGCCTACGCCCATGGTGCATTACAAGGGCGAGAGCACCCACAAGGACTCGATGCGCTACGTTAGAGTCTTCTATGATGCGATGCTCATTTTCTACCGCAAGCATTTTCCGCGCTTCAACGTCATCTTCTACCCTATCGTCAAGCTGGGTGTCATTGTCCGTGCCGGAATGGCCATGGCCAAGAGGTTCATCAAACGCCTGTTGCCTTCAAAGGCTACACCCGCCAGTGAAAACTGGCCATGGGTCATCATCAGCACTGATGCAGCCACGGTCGCTCAACGGGCCGGAATCGGCGACTACAAGACCGACATTCCCGCAAGCGGGTGCCACAACGTACTCATCGATGACGGTTGCCACACCTACGCCCAGGTAGTGGACTACATCAGGGAGCACAGCGACAAGGCGCGCCTCGCGTTTCATATTTTTGCCGACCGCCACGGCATCATCATCTCACCTAAAATGTCATGAGCCAACTATTGAGTAACGACACCATTACCCTGCGCGCGCTGGAGCCCACCGACCTGGACATGCTCTACCAGTGGGAGAACGACACCGCCCTGTGGGTAGTGAGCGACACCATCGCTCCCTATTCGCGTAAAGCGTTGTGGCAATACCTGCAGGAAGACACGGGTGACATCTATGCCCAGCGCCAACTGCGCTTGATAATCACCCTGACCAGCGACGGCACTGCAGTGGGCACTGTCGATTTCCTGAACTTCGACCCGTTGAACAACCGAGCCGAACTGGGATTGTTCATCACCAAAGAGATGAGAGGCAAGGGGCTGGGGCGCCATTCGCTGGAAGCCATCACGGCTTACGCCCGCGACCACATAGGGCTCAAGCAGCTGTATGTTTACATTTCTACCGACAACTGCGTGTGCCTGCACCTGTTTGAGCAATTCGGTTATCGTCAGGTGGGAGTGATTCAGTCATGGGTGAAGCGCGGCCACAACTACCAGGACGTGACACTGTTGCAAATGCTTCTTTAATTTTTTACGATCATGATGGTACGAGATACTAGACTCGATTCTATAAAGGGACTGCTGATCATACTGGTCATCCTGGGCCACCTCATCATTGCGCTTGATAACTACAACTTTATCAATCACAGCGTGATGGGGCTGATCTACATCTTCCACATGCCGCTCTTCATCCTCATTTCAGGCTATCTGACCAAGCATCCTGACCGCCAGACACCCCGACAGATGTGGAAGAGTGTGGGCAACATCCTGATCACCCTCCTCATCTTCCAAGTCATATCAATCCTTCGGTTTTATTATTTAAGGGGGGATATTATCCAGCCAATCAGGATGTTTCCCTTTGGCATCCTGTGGTATCTGATGTGCCTCATCTGGTGGCGCATCATGCTCTACTACACACCCAAGCCACTGTTGAATCGCCCTCTTTTGTATCTCATTATCGCCATTGTGGTATCCATGTTGAGCGGTATATTCCATTTTGGTTCTTTCCTGGCGGTCCAGCGCACCCTCAATTTCTATTTCTTCTTCCTGCTGGGATTTTATTACCGCCAAGGCACCTTCAACACCCCGCTATGGCACAACAACAAGCTGCATGCCGTCGTGCTTGTGGTCCTGCTGCCGTTGCTCTTGTGGCTCTACCCGCGATGCGGCAACATCATGAATGGAGCCGACTATTACGGTATTGCCGGCTTGCCCCAGAAAGCGATGGTACTGATGTGCTCCATACCGATGACGTTGCTCATGTTCAACATTATCCCTGACATCAAGTTGTTGCGTCCCATCGGCAAAGACAGCCTGTTCTACTATCTATATCACATCTTATTCATCGGCATTGTGACCGTGCCGCTGGTCAAGCATTACGAGTTGCCGCGCATACTACCGTTCATACTCCTGTACACGGCCCTCACTTTGCTTGCCCTCGTGCTGCTGCACAAGATTCCGCTGTTACGATGGCTCACACACCCCACCTTCAAAAAGAAGCCTTAGGCAGTGGTCAGGGAATGACTCGACAGGCATCACACAACAGGTCTGGGCTCACGCACCAGATGGTGACTGAGAGCCCAGGCCTGTGATTGGGTATGTGCCTCTTTTGCTTATTTCAGTTGCGCCAGCGTCTTCTCGTCAGGATCAATCGCAATGATCATCCCCGAGGCATCCAGCAAGAAGGTGTGATAAGCCTCTTCGAGACGCCAGTTCTTGATAATCCCGTCCTGAGTCTCCAGCGATGAGAAGAATTGTGCTGAACGGTCCAGATTATCCAGAGCAATGACATTGTTGAACACGCTGATGCTGCGGTCCATATTCACCGACACGTGAGTGTAACGCTCACCAGCATCTCTCGACAGGCGGTCATAACGCATGTTATCGAGACGTGACTGGGCATCGGCCGATGACCAGAACGTGAGCAGCACATTGCTGCCACGGTGCTGCTGCAGGGGTGACAAGCCATTGTTGCTGTCGCCCAATGCAAGTGCAGGTGCCTTGTACCCGATGCGGCTATCGGCAGGTGCCGAATAGTAAGCCGACGTGAACAAGGTCAACAAACCCAAAACTGCAATCGTCAATAATGTCTTATTCATTCAATTTTATGTTTCGTTTCTCTTTCAAGGTTTCGGTTTCACCCATTTGTCAACCGACACCCTGCCCTATCCTGAAATGCCTTGGCATTTCGAAAGGTGCCCGCAAAATTACTCAAAAAAAGTTATTAACAAGCAATTCAGGCACTAAAAACTGTTTATTTTTGAAGGTTATGCGTCATTTCCCGATTTTTTCCGGGTTCTAATCCACTATCTTACCAAAAATAATTACCGCTGTTTTGTTTGCAATCCAAACAAAAATGTCTAACTTTGTCGCATTAAATCATCAATCAAAAACGAAATGAAAAGAATCTTCACTTTAGCATTCGTGTTATTCAGCCTTCTGATTACTGCTGGTGTGACCTCGTCGTGCGACTTTGACGTTCACGAGGATCCTGACCACCCCTTATACGTGGAATATACCATCTCGGCTGGCGACATCTCGTTCTCCGGTCCCGAACAATTAAAGATTGACAATCAGGCATGGATTGACAAGAATCGAATCGTCTATACCAAAGAGGTCAATTACAAAACGGGCGACCCATCGGAGTTCACCACGACCGACAACGAGGCCATCAAGAAGTATCAGGATGAATTCCTGCCCAAATTCAAGGCCCACCTGCAGCAGGTAACCGCCGAGCTGGAAAAGGGCACCTATGGCAAAAACGTCCAGGTCAAGGCTACTTTCTATGTCTTTGCCAAGCGCGGTCTGGGCCAGGGAGGTGACTTGAAATACGAGCACATCGAGTACACCTATCCCGAATAAGGCCAGCAATAACGATGGCAAAGCTCTTTATCAGTGACGACTGGTGGACCGCTCCCGCCGAGGGCGAGGGCGGCCGTCTCATTCTCGTTACTGGCCGCCGTGCGATGAACAATGTCATCGCCACTGGCTTGTACCGCTACCGTGTGGAGGTCACCTGGTCTTATACTGAAGACGACAAAGGCCTCCCCCAATATGCCGATAGCAAGGTGATGGAAGAAGTGACCGATGCCTTGAACGAATGCTTTAACCGTGACCCGGTCGCTGTAATGACCGGCATCTACACGGGCGACGGGCAGCGCAATTGGGTTTTCTACACCCGCAGTCTGCACATCTTCCAGCGCAAATTCAACGAGGTCATGGCTCCCTTCCCTGCCCTTCCCCTGCAGTTTGAGGCCGAAGAGGACCCCGACTGGCAGGAATACCGCGAGATGTGCCAGTGCGAAGTCTCCGACGGCGAAGACTGATACAAAAAGCTGTTATCTCAGGACTTTCCTGACTGTACCATCACTCATTTTAACGATATTGAGGCCCTGCTGCATGCCTTGCAGTTTGCGGCCCATGGCGTCATAGCAGTCCACCGCCACGGCATCCTTGCCATCGGGCAGTTCGTCGCAGCCTGCTCCCTTTTCCTGCATGAAAGTGTAGTCAAGATAGGCACCCAGGAACTCAAAGCGGACTACAGCCTTGCGGAAATCGAGACTCTCAGGCAAGGGATCTGCAACAACATGGGCAGTAACGAGGCCATTGAAGTCACCATCTTCTTGACCGTCAACAAGAGTGATATCGAGCCACTCGGGCAGCTCGTCTTGAGTGATGTCATACACAATCCAGTTCTCATCCTCACTATAAGGAACGCTGGACTTGAACTCAATTCCAGTGATGACCTCATCTCCAGCCAGCCGCTGCATCTCACCACCGGTCTCGTCAAAAATGTACTCGCCAGCCTCATCGTCACGATTAAACACGAGGTAAGGCATATCGGCAACAATAAAAATGGTGTATCCGGTCTTCATTTCGCCTCTCGAGAAGAGGTTATTCAGACCCTTCCACACATACCGGCCTGTGAAATTACCCTGTTCATCATTCACCGGGCATTTCAGGTAAGCCAGTTCGCCATATCCCTCATCGACATGGATATCGTTAGCGACAAAGCACGTGAAATCACGCAGGGCATTGCACTCGGGATTGTTGTAGTCATCAATCACCAACAGGATGGGATAATCGATTGTGGGTGTGATTTCATAATCCAAGCCGTCTATCCTGCCAAAGAGGTCGAATGTGAGCAAGCCTGCGGTTTCGTCCTGAGTGTCAGGAGTCACCAGCGTATAACCGATGGCAATGGGCTCACCAAAGTTACCAGACAGCTCCACCGGCTCATCATCACGATAGGCCGGAATCTCGTCCATGCGATACACCGTGCAACATAACTGGACTGGAGCCTCACACTCCAGATAACCCGTCTGCATACACACTTTTTTCAGCTTATAAGGATGCGTCGGTTTTTCAAAGGCCTGCGCCATGCCATCATAGTGTCCGCCATTCTTGCCAAACCATCGGCCATAAGTGTTGTTGTCAAAAGGCACTGCATCATTATATACGACAATTACGCCTGTCGCATCGCCGTTACGGCCTCCCTGGCACATTGTTTTGCTGGATAACAAGAGTTCGCACTCTTCATCATCATCACTCAAATAGGAGGCATCAGGGGCCGAATAGATCAGGGCCGGTTTTTTACCATCGACCACATTGCCATTGACCATCATATAATAAGGATATTGAAAACACTCATCAACATCCAGGTCACTATGATAGAGATAAAATACTGGAGTCTCACTAAGTTCAAGACCATAATTGATCGTGAGATCCTGACTATAATAGGTATTAAACTCACCACCTGAATTATCATCCCAAATCATCTCATCGTTGTCATCGGCACCGTTGATAACACTATAGTAAGTATAGTCGCTATAGGGCTTCACCTGGATGAAATCATAACCGAAAGAATACCATCCGACACCATTAAGAGCGACAAACGGCGAATAAAACGCTCCAGCGGGACGGAGGTAATAAGGTTTAATAAATTCCGGACTCCGGTTCGGTGAGGACACCGCTTCGCCAGGCGCACGCACCTGGGCGTCCACCTCAGTGAACTGAGGCTGCACACGCAACAACGGTTGACGCGGCACTGTGCCGTCAACGACCTTTAACTGGGCAGCTGCGCTCATCACTATGAGCAATGCTGCGATAATGAGTATAGATTTCTTAGACATGACCAAACAGAATAATAATGAATAAAAATAAGATATTTCAGTCGCTTCTTCATGCAGGTTGCAAATTTAGGCATAATATTCTACTATTCAAACAATAAGAGGCAAAAAAACAGAGGCGCCTATAGCAAATAAGCGCCTCTGCCATTAAAAGGTAGTATTTCGGAAAGAAATTACATGTTCATGCCGCCGTCGACCTGGATGACCTGGCCGGTGACGTAGCTCGACATGTCGCTGGCGAGGAAGGTGGCCACGTTGGCAATGTCCTCGACGGTGCCGCCACGGCGCAGGGGAATGCGCTGACACCACTCCTTGCGAACCTCGTCGCTAAGAGCCTGAGTCATAGCCGTGTCGATAAAGCCCGGAGCGATAGCGTTGGCGCGGATGCCGCGGCTACCCATCTCCTGGGCGATGCTCTTGGCCAGGGCAATGAGGCCGGCCTTGCTGGCAGCGTAGTTAGCCTGTCCGGCATTGCCGTGAACGCCCACTACCGATGCCATATTGATGATCGAACCGGCGCGCTGGCGCATCATGATGGGCACCAGGGCGTGGATGAAGTTGAACGCGCTCTTGAGGTTAACGGCGATAACGGCGTCCCACTGCTGCTCGGTCATGCGCAACATGATGCCGTCCTTGGTAATGCCGGCGTTGTTGACCAGGATGTCGATGTGGCCAAAGTCCTCGTGGATCTGCTTTACCACGGCCTCTGTCTCCTCGAAGTTGGCAGCATTGCTGGCGTAACCCTTGGCCTTGACGCCCAGGGCAGCGATTTCCTGCTCGGTCTGCTTGCCGCTCTCGTCAATGACGAGGTCGGTGAATGCGATGTCGGCACCCTCGGCAGCAAACTTCAGTGCGATGGCCTTGCCGATGCCCCTGGCAGCTCCAGTGATGAGCGCCACTTTTCCTTCTAACATTTTCATGTCTTTACTCTGTTTATAATGGTTATTAATGTTGTTTTGTTCAATCAATTGGCCTGCAAAGGTAGTAATAATTGCCGACATCACAAAATGTGCTCGCTTTGCTCGCTGATTAGAGATTAGTGATTAGCGATTAGTGAAGGCGTCCACGCTCCTGACAATGGGAGCGCGGACGCCAATTCCTAATTCCTAATTTCTCATTCCTAATTCCTAATTACCAATTGCCGCTCAGCAGGTGGTCGATCAGGGCGGTCACATCACTGATGTTCACGCTGCCATCCTGATTGCAGTCGGCCGCAGAGTTGCTGATGGTGCCGCCGCCCAGCAGCAGGTCGATCAGGGCCGTCACATCGCTGATGTTGACACTACTGTCACCATTCACGTCGCCGCGCATAGTCTTGGGAGCGATCTTGATGTTGTCCAGGGCGAAGTAGTCGCCCACGCCATTGTCACTGACATCCTTGTGATAGTACCAACGCAGTTGGTAGGTGACATTGGGCTGCAGTTCATAAGTGAAGGTTTCCCAATCGTTGTCACGGGCTCCGTAACGGAATATCGAAGTGCCGTTCACCATAAACACGCATTCATCATAGTGTGTGTTTGGCGCGTTCATATCACTCTCGCCCCACGCCTTGAAATCAAACGACAAGATGGATGGTTCAGAAACCTTGACAGTGGTCGACAACGTCGAAGAGCTATTATGCACGCCCGCATTGCCAGACATGGCAAAGAGCCTCTCACCGTCGTCCCACACGATCCAGGAATAGTCGCTTTCTTCAAAGTGGATGTTTCCACCTGGCGCATTCAAGGCTTCGTCAAGCGTGTGCATATTCACAATGTGATTGAAATTTCGCCACCCCACAGCGGCCTGATAGGCAGGAAGTGCAGAAACCGCAGCATATAATTTAGCATTATTATAGGTCACATCAGCAAAGACATCATTAGATATTACGGGCGGAATGAGCGGAAAACTGAGCACAATACTGAGATTGGTACATGTTCTGAATGCACTTTTACCAATTTGTTCCACGCCAGCGCCTAAAATCAGGGTATCGAGAGCAGTACATCCATAGAAAGCCCCATAATCGATGGATTTCACAGTATTGGGTATCATAACTTTCTGCAGACTGCTGCAATCTGCAAATGCCATTCTACCGATACTGGTCACACCTTCAGAGAATTTGATGTGTTCCAAATTATCAACATTATAAAATGCGTTCAGCTCTATACTCTGGATGCTATTTGGCAATGATATGTCATTGATGTGCCAACTATAGAAAGCTGCTGGGCCAATACGATTGACGGTATACTCGACTCCTTGGTAAGTCACAGTGCGAGGAATGGTAACACTCCCCAGAGTAGAAAAGGCACTGAACAACGATGTAGTATCGGTCTTAATGGCGTAAGCCGATACCTCAACGGTATTCACATAGGAGTTGATTCCGTAATAGACACCGTCAATCTGGAAGTCATAGCCATAAAACAGATTATTCAGGTTAAAGTTCTTCCAATAGTTTGCGCTCGTGTATCTGCCATACGCCATGCGAGGTATCCACAGGATGGTATTTTCATAGTGCTCTTCGGCAAACGTGTTTAACTGAACCGTGGGCGTATTCATCGTATGGCAGTTAATGATATTAAGCGAGTTCTCGGTGCCCGCAAAAGCCAGTCCGCCTATAGACCTAAGCCCCGTGCCCAATTCGATGTAATAGAGATTAGACATATAGAAACCATAGGTTTCGATGGTTTGTACTGTGTTGGGAAGCGTGACTGATAACCTCCTATCAGCCGTCGTGCATTCCCTGAAGGCAGATTCGCCAACCGCTGTCACGGTATAAGTCACGCCATGATAGGTCACGGTTTCAGGTACATGCACTTCGCCATAGTAGCTGCGATAATTCGGCGAGTCCCTGTAGGTCACACTGACATTGTTGCCGCTGGTTACTGTGTAATAGATGCCGTCAACCACAAACTTATTGATTTCCTGTATGTTGGAGAACTGCGACCAGGCCGCGGTACTCTGGTAACTGCTTTTTGAACCCTGGGGCACATACAGCGTGGCGTTGGAATAGGTACTTGTGTCAAAGTTGTTTGCATTGAACGATCTGGCCGTTTCACTCAAGCAGGTGATGCTCGTCAGGCCGGTGCAACCGGTAAAGGCATTGTTGTAAATGCTGTACATCGTGCTGGGCAAGGTGATTTTCGTCAGTGAGGTGCAACCGGCAAAGCTCTCGTTCAGCAACATCGACACGCCCTCGGGTATCGTAACACCAGTGAGGCTTGTACAGTTCTTAAACGCCTGGTAACCAATTCCTGTAACAGGATATAACCTGTCGCCATATTCAACGCTATCAGGAATATTCACAACGCCTGAATAGGAATTGAAGTAGCCCTTGTTCTGGACGGAGAGGACACCACTGCCGTCAGAGTAGGTCGTCAACTGGTAGGTGATGCCATTCTTCGTGAAAGTTGTGGTTGCAGCGCTGGCGCTCAACGCGCAAGTGAGAATCGCCACAAGGGTAATCGCCTTAAAGAGATAGATTTTTTTCATAAGCGATGATTTACTAAATTATTATTGTTATTTTGTTGCAAAAATAGTAAAAATAGTCAAATTTAAAAAGAAAATGATGAATAAACCGCTAAAATTGCCAGCGGGGTTAAACGGAAAAAACGGGGATGACGGAAAGAACGGAGAGCATCCGCTTTCCATCTACCGGATGGAAGCGGATGCTCTCAAAACGCTTAATCTTAAATGCTAGGCTTTAAGTTGAGCGCGTGCCCAGCTTAAATCTTTACCATGCGAACATGGGATAGTCCTTCATCATCTCGTTGACCTTACCACGAACGGCGGCGATCACTGCCTCGTCCTCGGGGGCACGCAGAACGGTGTCGATGAGCTCGACGATATCGCCCATCTTGTCCTCCTTGAGGCCACGGGTGGTGATGGCGGGAGTGCCCAGACGCAGACCGCTGGTCTGGAAGGCGCTGCGGTCGTCGAAGGGAACCATATTCTTGTTGACGGTGATGTCGGCAGCAACGAGGGCAGCCTCGGCAACCTTACCGGTCAACTCGGGATACTTGGTGCGCAGGTCAACCAACATGCAGTGGTTGTCGGTACCGCCCGAGCAGATCTTGTAACCCTTGTCGATGAGGGCCTGGGCCATGGCGGCAGCGTTGGTGCGCACCTGGATGGCATAGTCCTTGAACGAGGGCTGGAGAATCTCACCGAAGGCGACAGCCTTAGCGGCAATCACGTGCTCGAGGGGACCGCCCTGCACGCCGGGGAAGACGGCACTGTCGAGCAGCGACGACATCTTGCGGATGACTCCCTTCTTGGTGGTCTTGCCCCAGGGGTTGTCGAAGTCCTTACCCAGCAGGATGATACCGCCACGGGGACCGCGCAGGGTCTTGTGGGTGGTGCTGGTAACGATGTGGGCATACTTCAAGGGGTTGTTCAGCAGACCTGCAGCGATCAGGCCGGCGGGGTGTGCCATGTCGATCATGAGCAGTGCGCCCACGCTGTCGGCAATCTTGCGCATGCGCTCGTAGTCCCACTCGCGGCTGTAGGCGCTGGCGCCACCAACGATCAGCTTGGGACGCTCGCGCTGTGCCACCTCTTCCATCTGGTCATAGTCCACCAGGTTGGTGTCGGGGGTAACGTTATATTCACAAGCCTGGAACATCAAACCCGAGAAGTTAACGGGGCTACCATGTGACAGGTGACCGCCATGAGCCAGGTTCAGACCCATGAACTTGTCGCCGGGTTTGAGGCAAGCCATAAAGACGGCCATGTTGGCCTGGGCACCCGAGTGGGGCTGCACGTTCACGTACTCGGCATCGAAGATCTGTTTCAGACGGTCGATGGCGACGTTCTCGCTCTCGTCAACGCACTGGCAACCGCCGTAGTAGCGGTGGCCGGGGTAACCCTCGGCATACTTGTTGGTCAGGCAGCTGCCCATGGCCTGCATAACCTGGTCGCTCACGAAGTTCTCGCTGGCAATCAGCTCAATACCATGTTTTTGACGCAGATGTTCACGCTCGATAATGTCAAAAATCACTTTGTCTCGTTCCATTGATTTTTAGTTTTTTAGTTTTTGTAGAGACGCAAAATCTTGCGTCTCGGTTTGTTAGTATTAAAGTTATTTAGTCGTTTTCGGTTTCTTGCGCACCGACCAGCCGAAGTGGCCCAGCTCCTCGCCCAGCGAGTAGTAGTGGCCGTGGCAGTAGGTAATCAGGTCAGCGGCCTGGAGGTCAAGGGCTCCGGTGTCGGGGTCGATGTAGCGGTCGTCGGCGATGACGTTCATCACCTCGGCGATGAACATGTCGTGGGTGCCCAGCCGCATGATGTCGCGCACACGGCACTCGATGCTCACGGGAGCCTCCTGAATGTAGGGAGCGGCAACGGTCTCGCCCTTGACGGGGGTCAATCCCATCTCACGCCACTTGTCATAGTCACGCCCCGAACGCACGCCGCACCAGTCGGTGGCACGCGCCAGGTCGCGGGTGGTCAAGTTGAGGGTGAAGGCCATGTTGCGCTCCACGATGCCGTGGCTGTGGCGCTCGGGCCTGATGGACACATAGCACAGAGCCGGATCGCTGCAAATGGTGCCCGTCCATGCGGCCGTGAAGACGTTGTACTCCTCGGGCGACGCCCCGCAGCTGACCAGCATCGCGGGCAGCGGGTATATCATGGTTCCAGGTCTCCAGTTCTGCTTCATCTATCTAAGTTTCTAGTCTCTAGTCCTTAGTTCTTGAGTTCAAGATGCAAAAGTAGGCATTTTTTCCTTAACGCGGGGTGTTTTTGAGGCTTTTTTTCGGCAGTTTGTCGGTTGTTAATAACTTTCTTTTGGAGTATGGTGGACAAGGGCTGGAAAATGCTTAATTTTGTGGATTGTAAAACAACCTATCCTAACTGAACCGTGCACATCGTTATAGCAGGAAATATCGGTAGCGGTAAATCCACTCTGGCCGAGATGCTAGCCAAGCATTACGGCTGGGAACCGTTTATGGAACCCGTGGTTGACAACCCCTACCTGAGCGACTATTACAAGGACATCAAGCGCTGGTCGTTTGCCCTGGAGGTGTTTTTCCTGAAGCAGCGCTTCAAGGACATCCTGGGCATCAATGCGAGCGACAAGGCCATCATCCAGGACCGCAGCATCTTTGAGGGCGTGTACATCTTTGCTGCCAACAACCACGACATGGGCAACATGGATGACCGTGACTTTGAGACCTATATGGAGCTGTTTGAGCAAATGATGACCATCGTGCGCCTGCCCGACCTGATGATCTACCTGCGCTCGAGTGTGCCCCACCTGGTGGACAACATCCGCAAGCGCGGGCGCGACTACGAGCAGACGATGCCGCTGCAGTACCTGTCGAACCTGAACGAGCGCTACGAGCAGTTTGTGATGAATACCTACCAGGGTCGCAAACTCGTCATCGACGTGGACGACATGGACTACAAGAACCGTCCCGAGGACTTCGCCGCCATCGTGGACAAAATCGACGCGACGATGTTCGGCATCTTCGGGCCACTGGATTGACCGCAGATTGCCTCACGCTAAGACGCTAAGGCGCTAAGTTATTATTAACAAGAACTAAATCTAAAACATAATAAGATATGCATATCGCAGTAGCAGGAAACATCGGCAGCGGCAAGACGACCTTGACCAAGCTGCTCGCCAAACATTACGGCTGGAGCCCGCGGTTTGAGCCCGTGGACAACAACCCCTATCTGGAAGATTTCTATGCCGACATGTCGCGCTGGTCATTCAACCTGCAGATCTACTTCCTGAACAAGCGCTTCAAGGAAGTGGTGGAAATCTCGCAGAGCGAGATCGACATCATCCAGGACCGCACAATCTATGAGGACGCGTGCATCTTTGCCCCTAACCTGCATGGCCAGGGACTGATGAGTGACCGCGACTTCAACAACTACAAAGACCTGTTCGAGCTGATGATGTCGCTCGTGAAAATGCCCGACCTGATGATCTACATCCGCTCGACCATCCCCAACCTGGTGCAGCAGATCCAGAAACGCGGCCGCGACTACGAGCAGACCATGCGCCTGGACTATCTGGAAGGCCTGAACAAGCGCTATGAGGACTGGATTGCCGACTACAAGGGCAACCTGGTCGTGATCAACGGCGACGAGATCAAGTTCGGCGACAGCGAGGAGGATTTCCAGAAGGTGTGCGACAAAATCGACGCCAACCTGTACGGCATCTTCTCACCCTTCAACCAGCAGCGGCCGTAACGATCCCTGCGACCGGTTTTACGAGAGAAACATATTTTTGTGTTACCTTTGCACCGTGATTGGCAAGCATGTCATCTGCATCGGGGTGGCGTTGCTGTGTATCCTTGTACCAGCAACGGCACAGGTGAGCGTTGACCACCAGCGTGGTGACGGCTCGCGCTACGTGTGCTCACGGCAGGAGGTAATGTATGACGACTTTTTCCACGCCGCACGTTTTGCCGTTGCTGCAACGGCCGACGCCAGCGGGCTGGTGACCTTCTCGCTGGAGGTGACCTATGACGAAGGGCTGCTGGAAGTGCTGCAGGGCGACAGCCTGACGCTGGTGGTGCGCGGCGGTGACCGCATCGTGCTCAAGACGGACCGCGACGTGACCCGTGCCGACATCCTCAAACGCCATTACCGCACCTATAACGACTACTACGTGACCTGTCATTACCTGATGAGTTCATACGATATCCAGCGCATTACCCGCAACCGCGTGACCAAACTATCGGCCCAGACCCAAAATTTCACGTTTGACCGCAAGCTGGAGAAATTCGAGGACCGCTTCAGGCGACAGTTTACTGCCGTGTACCGCTACCTGATGGGCGGAAACCGATAAACGGATTTCAGGAGACAAAAATGAGAGCGACCGGATCACCGGACGCTCTCATTTCATCAATTATGAAGTACTTATTTTTATTTCACGCGCAGGACTTTGCCCTCGGCAACGTCATCGCCAGTGAGGCCGTTGAGCTTCTTGAGCTGTGCAACGGTCATGCCGTTGTTCTTGGCGATCTTCGTCAGGTTGTCACCCTGGCGCACCTTGTAGGTCGAGCGGCTATCTTGGCGGCTCTCCTTGGTGGACTTGCGGGTGCTGGCCACGGCCTGGTCTTTCTTGTTGTTATTGCTGCTCTTCTTGTTTGCAGTTTCCTTTTCTTCGGCAGACTTTTTAGCCTGGTTGTAACGCTTGCTGGGAGCATAGTCACGAGCCTTGGTATAATTAGCCTTAGAGAAGGTGTAGCTGTCGGTGTGGGTGCAGCGGTTAGCAAAGTCGAAGATTGCCTCGGGATTGATGGCATAGCCCATGAAACGGGTCTCAAAATGCAGGTGGGGACCAGTGCTGCGACCGGTGTTGCCGCTCAAAGCGATGGGCTGACCAGCCTTGACATACTGGTCGGGCTTCACCAGGAAGCGAGACAGGTGGCCATAAACAGTCTCCAGGCCATTCTCGTGACGCACAATCACATAGAAGCCGTAACCGCCACGTTCAAATCGGGTCAAGCGCACGCGGCCTGAGAATGCCGAGTAAACAGTATCGCCAATAGCGGCACGCAGGTCGATACCCTTGTGGGTTCGGCCGAACTGGGGACGGTAGCCGTAATGCGAGGTCACGTAATTACCCTTAATGGGCATCACATAGTGACGAACGTCAAGCACCTTGGTGTTAGGCACGTTGGCGTCCTTATAGCAGTTCACGAGATTGCTCTCCCAGCCCTCGGTATAGATGTCGGGTTCGGGCTCGCACTCCTCATACAGGTCGGCAGCATATTTTTGAGCTTCCTGAACTCGGATTTGGTCCTTCACTCGGTTTTGCTTGGCGAGCAGGTCGTTGTGCATCTTACTGTAACTGGATGCCGACTGCAGGTTTTGGGCAGATGTGCCAAGCGCAAAAAGGGTTATCGCCGTCAAGGCGAAAAATAAACGTTTTATAATCATTTTTGGTTGTATTCTAAGCCTATTTGTTTTTAAGAACGTCCAAAATTACTCATTTATTTTATAAGAGGAGGCATTTAGTCTGCTAAAAAGTGTAAAGTTTGGTTTAGTTCTCTAAACAAAGCAAATCAACTCACTGAATATCAACGAAATAAAAAAATTCACAAATGCAAACAGTTTTAATTTTGAAATTGGACTGTAGTCACTTTTCTATGACCCCACCTATTAAGAAATTGGCCAGAACGATTTGACACATTCTGGCCCAATTTGAAATCATTCGCTGAATCAGTTCCATGAGTTGGACACGTCAACCACGTTAGTCGAATTGGTGACGTCGACCGGCTGTGAAATACTGATGTCATTTGGCAATGTGTTACCCATGATGATCATGCCGTTAGAATTGTTTGAAACAATCAGTGTTGACGGTGTCGATTCAGCATTCACGGTGGTGATGTTGTTGTTCGAGATAATGACATCATCGAGATAATTGCCCGCAAACAAGGGACATTTCAACCCCTTGATGGTATTACCTGTAATGAGCAACCCGCCACCGTGCCTTGAAGATGTAGATTTGAGAAAATCAAACACATATTCGGTTATATTGTTGAAGGTGTTGTTGCGGATGATGTTGAACTTGCCCACCGTTGCATATTCCTCGTCGCTGCAGCCGTGGTTGAAGGATGTGATGGTATTGCCCTCCACAATCACATCGGTCACATCCTGGCAGAAGAACACGCCAGCACCGCGTTCGCCATTTCCTGTCATCGAGTTTCCCGTGACGACGGCGCCTTTAAACACAGTACCCAAATGTACACCAGACATTGCATTATTCTGGATCGAACAGTTCTTGACATAGAGTCCACCCTCACCCTGGTCGCTAAGGGCGTCATAGGAAGCGTTGATGAGTTTGCAATGAACAATGGCATGGTTATAAGAGTGCTTATTGTAGGAAATGCCGTTGACCTTATTTGCCCCGTAAGCGTCAAAGTGAATGCAGGCATTAGTCCACTCCAAGGGCTCGTAAGTCACACCATTGTAGCTCGGTCCATCGGTCTGGCGGTTGCCATCCAGACAGATGTCATGGATATAGACATTGATGCACTCATCCTTGAAACCCCAGGAACGCAGGATGGGAAACGATGTGGATAATACCGCACCTACCGGATGCGAAGTGACCACCCCATGTTTCTCGCTGTCATGGGCGCTCTTGATTTTGACCTCATATTTTTTCGTCCCATTCTCAACAATCATGCTGTCGTTGATTTCGATAATTTCGCCGTAAGTGCAATACCTTGCCTTGGTGTTTTCGGGTATAAACGGATTATTCGAAAAAGAGATAAAACAGTGGTCACCAACATGGTAGCCGCTGATGCCATCCACCATGACAGAAATGGAGTTGTATTCATCGTCATTGTAAACTCCGGTCGAAATGGAATTGGTGAGTTTGTGCCATGCAGCAGGGAACTTCTTGATGATGGAGGTGAAGCCATCACCATACACTTCCATGCCGCTCACGAGCGTCAACGGGCGACGGATCATGTAAGTGCCACGGGGGATATATACCGCCATCTTTTTGGCGGCAGCAGTGGCAAATAACCGCTCCAGCGCCTCGGTGTCATCGGTCACACCGTCACCTACAGCGCCGAAGTCGGTCGCCGAGAGGGAACCTTGAGCCACTGTGTTGCCTCCTTCTTCCCCCGTCAGCAAGTAATCGATAAGATCGGTCACGTCTTTGATGTTGGCCACATTATCGATATTCACATCAGGCAAGATGATGTTGGCACTGGCAGTTGCAGGCATCAAGGATACCACCAACAGGCAGGTCACTAACACAGTCTTGAATTTACCTATGATATGATTCATAATTGTTATGTATTTGAAATGATGGTTGTTATTATTGAAAAATGATCATTCGTTAAGAGATCAGGCCCCAGTTGGCCTGTTTGTCATAGATTTCACGCATGTGGGCAGCCATCTTGCGTCCCCATGGAGTTTCCATCTTGGGATCGCCACGCAGATAGTCCTCGGCGGCATTGCGGGCTAGCTGGATGATTTGACCGTCCTGCGCCAGGTTGGCGATGTGCAGGTTGAAGGCGATGCCGCTCTGCTGAGTGCCCTCCATGTCGCCAGGACCACGCAGTTTCATGTCCTCCTCGGCAACGACAAAGCCGTCGTTGGTCTGCGTCATCACCTGCAGGCGGTGACGCGTGTCGCGACCCAAGTCGCTGCGTGCCATCAGGATGCAGTAGCTCTGATCGGCACCGCGCCCTACCCTGCCGCGCAGCTGATGCAGCTGTGACAGCCCGAAGCGTTCAGCATCCTCGATGACCATGACCGAGGCGTTGGGGACATTCACGCCCACCTCGATGACAGTGGTTGCCACCAGAATATGGGCCTTGCCAGAGGCAAAGAGCATCATCTGATGGTCTTTCTCGGCGGGTTTCATGCGGCCATGCACCATGGCCACGTTATAGTGCGGGAACACGTCCTTGACCTGTTCAAAACCCTGTTCCAGGGCATGCAGGTCGAGCTTCTCGTTCTCCTCGATAAGGGGATAGACGATATAGGCCTGACGGCCCTGTTTCAACTGTCCACCCACAAACTGGTACATCTTGAAGCGGTCGGGCTCATGCCTGAGGACGGTTGCCACAGGCTTGCGGCCTGGCGGCAACTCGTCAATGACCGAGACGTCCAGGTCGCCATAGACCGTCATGGCCAGCGTCCTGGGGATGGGGGTGGCTGTCATGACCAGCACATGGGGCGGCGCCGTGCGGTTCTTGCTCCACAGGCGGGCACGCTGCGCCACGCCAAAGCGGTGTTGCTCGTCGATGATGGCGAGGCCAAGATTATGGAACTGCACCGTGTCCTCGATGAGGGCATGGGTGCCTATCAATATCTGCAGCTCACCGTTCATCAGTGCCTCGTGGATGGCGGTGCGCTCGCGTTTGCGGGTCGAGCCCGTCAAGAGGGCGACCTTCACGCCAATGGCATCTGCCATCGGTTTGATGGTTTCCAGATGCTGTCCTGCCAGGATCTCGGTGGGTGCCATAATGCAGGCCTGATAACCGTTATCCAGTGCGATAAGAGCGGTCATAAAGGCGACAATCGTCTTGCCGCTGCCCACATCGCCCTGCAGCAGGCGGTTCATCTGCTTGCCGCTACCCATGTCACGGCGCATCTCGCGGATAACACGTTTCTGCGCGCCGGTAAGCGGAAACTGCAACACATTATGATAAAAGCCGTTGAAATATGCGCCCACATTCCCGAAAACGTGTCCCACCAGCCGACGGCTGCTGCCCTTGATGTAGTGCAGGATGTTGAGTTCCAGGAAAAACAGTTCCTCGAACTTGAGCCGCAGCTGCGCACGCTGCAGCGACTGCTGGTCGACCGGCACATGGATGTTGCGCAACGCCTCGGCCAGCGGCATGAGGCGGAAACGATGCAACAGGTCGGGAGGCAAGGTCTCGCTGATGTACTGCACTGCTGGGGTCTCCAGCAAGGTGAGGATCAGCTTGTGAATGGCCCGCGAAGTGAAGGATCGGTTGCGCAGCACCTCGGTGAGGCTGTACACCCCGGTGAGGCCTTGCGCGACATGCTCGGTCGTGACCACATCCACCTCGGGGTGGACGATGTTCAAGTGATTGTTGAACAGTGACGGCTTGCCAAACAGGATGTACTGCGTATTGGTGTTATAAGTCTTTTGAATCGATGCGACACGGTTGAACCACACCACCTCGATGGTGCCTGTTCCGTCGGTAAACAAGGCCTGCAAACGGCGCTTGCGGCCCTCTCCAACCGTGTTGAACGTGAGAAAACGCCCCTTGAGTTGAACCGCCGCCTCATCGCCATTGAGCTCATTCACATGATTCATCACGCTGCGGTCAATGTAGCGGTAGGGGAAGTAATACAGCAGGTCATAGTAGGTCGAGACGCCCAGTTCCTTCCTGAGCAACTCGGCCCGCTTGGGCCCCACGCCGTGCAGGTACTGTATGTCGGTATGACGCAGGTCAGGCATTGCTGTTCAACAGGTATTCGGCAAGCGCCAAGTCCATGGGACGGGTAATTTTCAGATTATGCGGGTCACCCTCGACCAGGGTGATGGGGTGACCGAGTTGCTCGACAACCGAGGCATCATCGGTAAATGTCGGTTGATAGGGCAAGGAGTATGCGTCGAGCAGCAGACGGGCATCAAAGGCCTGCGGCGTCTGCACCGCGCGCAATGTCGAGCGGTCAAGCGCATGACTCGCTTCACCCACAACCTGCCGCACCGAGTCGTTGAGTGCGACCACGGGAATAGCAGCCCCGTCGCGGCGGGCAGCCTCAATCGTGCGGCAAATGACATCGGCGGTTACCATGGGGCGAACGCCATCATGGACAGCGATAATATCAACCTCATTGACGTCTCCCATGCTGTCAAGCGCATGCTTCACGCTGTGCCAGCGGGTCTCGCCGCCAGGCACCACGCGATGCGGCACGCCAAAGCCATACCGGTCGCATAGCAGTTGCCACAGGTCCATCTGGTCACTTGGCAAGGTCACAATGACATCGACAGGACAGTTCCCGGAATTCGCAAAAGCCTCGATAGAGCGCATCAGGATGGGCTTGCCACCCAGTTCCAGAAACTGCTTGGGCAATTCCGCGCCAAATCGCGTGCCACTGCCGCCAGCCACTATGATAGCTACCGTCTTCATCACATTACAGTCTCAATTTTGGCCGCAAAAGTAGTGAAAAACGACAAATTAAAGAAAAAGAAAATATTAAATACTTTAAAAAGGAACTTTAAGCCTCAGCTTAAAATTCCTTTTTAGGTTTCAAAATAGGTAAAATTTCTAAGGTAAAAAAGATTGTTTCAGGTTTATGGCACAAATGTAAAGCCAATTTTTGAAACTAGAATTCAATTTTTTTATGTTTTACAACATATTTTAGTGTAATCGAATCGCTTTTTACCTTCTATCCAACTGATAATCAGCCGAACAAACGATTGCGAAAAAAATTACTCTATTTTTCAAAAAACTTGAGCGAAAATGCGCCGGAACGGTCAAGAACGACGTAGGAATTCAACGAAATCCATTCGCCCAGGAAGATGACGGGCGGCAGGGTGTCGTTTCCGTCGGTGACGCGTGCAAGGTGGATGTGGCCATAGACGAAGGCATCGACGTCAGGGTGCTGGCGATAGTAGTCGCGGGAGAAATCCAACAGGTGACTTGCGGCACGCTCTGAGATGGCCTGTTGCTGATGCGGGTCGCGGCGCGTGCGGTTCTCATTGGACCAGCCCGTGGCAATGGGATAGGTCCATCGGGGGTGGATAGCGGCATAGAGCCACTGGCACACCTTATTATAGAAACACCAACGCGTGAAGCGGTACATGGCGGGTTGTTCACCCACATCATCGCCATGAGAGATGAGTATCTTTTTGCCCTGGGACTGGATAACGGTGTGCCCATTGAGGACGGTCATGTTCAGCTGATCGCGCAGGTAGTCGAACAGCCACACATCGTGATTGCCGGTCACCCACGTGAGCTTCACGCCAGCATCAGCGAGCTCGGCGAGCTTGCCCAGGAAACGGATGTAGCCGCGGGGAACCACATACTTGTACTCGTACCAATAGTCCAAGATGTCGCCCAGCAGGTAGAGCTCGGCCGCATCCTCCTTGATACTATCCAGAAAACGGCACACGCGGCGCTCACGATCCAACTCGTCGCGCATGTATTTCGCCCCCAGATGGAGGTCAGAAATGAAATATGTGTTCTCGCGAGCCATTCTCAGTTTTCGGGAAAGTTTTCCGCTCTATCTAAAGTCTAATGTCCTATAAATGCCTGAAGCCTAGCCTACATCATGCCCAGCTCGAGTTTGGCCTCCTCGGTCATCATGCGGGGGTCCCACTCCGGTTCAAAGACCAGGTTGACCGTTGCGCTGGTGACACCGTCCACGCTCTCGACCTTCTGCCTGACGTCCTCAAAGATGAAGTCGGCGATGGGGCAATTGGGCGCGGTGAGCGTCATGTCGATATCGACGTGACCGTCTTCGGCCAAGTCTATCTTATAGATTAAACCCAAGCTATAGACATCCACGGGGAGCTCAGGGTCATAGACCGTCTTGAGCATCTTGATGATGTCTTCCTCGATTTTCAGTTTCTGTTCTTGTTCCATAATTGGCGGCAAAGTTAAGCAAAAAGTCGGAAACCGGCAGCAATAAGAACGTGCAAAATGAAATCATCATCAAAAACCGCCAGGCGCCATATCGAAACAGGTGATAATCAAAAAAAAATCATAAAAAATGCTGAATATTAGCGCTTAATTAAAAAAAAAGTGCGATATTTGCAGTCGCAAAATCGAGAGGGGCTCATTTTTGGGCGCTTTTTGTTTGTCGCTTTTTCTGAAAGTACAACCATAAATCCCTATCGGTCAAGCAATTAGAAATGAGTAAATATATAACTATTTAACTAAGAATTAAATTTTAAATAAAATGACTAAAGCAGAAATCGTAAGAGAGATCGCTCAAAGCACCGGAATCGACAAGGCATCGGTTCTCGAAACTGTTGAGAAGTTCATGGACACCGTTAAGGACTCCCTGGCCAATGGTGAGAATGTTTACCTGCGCGGCTTTGGCAGTTTCATCGTGAAGACCCGTTCACAGAAGACCGCCCGCAATATCAGCAAGAACACCGTTATCATTATCCCCGAGCACAAGATCCCGGCTTTCAAGCCCGCCAAGGTGTTCATGGATCAGGTGAAGTAATGTCGCATGTGACACGAATCCCTCTTTTTCGTCCATCATAACACATTATATTTTAATTAATTATATAATTTTACGACTATGCCAAACGGAAAGAAACGTAAAGGCCACAAGATGGCTACGCACAAGCGTAAAAAAAGACTGCGCAAGAATCGTCATAAAAACAAAAAGTAATCACACTTTTCTAACCCTCACATGACGATTGTGAAATAGCGGGAACAGACGAATTGGCACGCATGATGAGCATCAGCAGAGGTTTGACGCAGAGTCACCACTCTAGCCACCATCCAGTCAATTGGTTTGTTCCTGTCTTGTTTGTTCCACGGCGCACTAGCGCCCCACCGCACTCACACTTCCCCTTGTCCAGCGGGACAATCATTCCGGGAACTGCCGATGTGCAATATACCGCCCCCGATGCCATCACATCACGGTATATACTGACACTTTATTTAGATATGTATTTCACCCACACCAACTGCGATGAGAAGTGAACTAGTAGTTGACGTCACGCCCAGGGAAATGACGACAGCGCTGCTCGAAGACGGTCGCCTCGTTACTTTGCAACGTGAGACCCGAGACGCGTCCTATGCCGTGGGCAACCTCTACCTTGCCAAGGTAAAGAAGCTGATGCCGGGACTGAATGCCGCGTTTGTAAACGTTGGCCACTCCAAGGATGCCTTTCTTCATTACCTTGATCTGGGTTCACAGTTCAACACCTTTTCTCAATACATCCAGACGGTACGCGCCAACCCTAACAAGAGGCCAACGAGCATCAGCAAGGTGAAAAACCAGGCCGAGACCAACAAACACGGCACCGTGACAGACCTGCTCACCCAAGGACAAGAGTTACTGGTCCAGATCGCTAAAGAGCCCATCTCGACCAAGGGTCCACGCCTGACCACCGAAATAACCTTCACCGGACGTTTCCTGGTGCTGACGCCGTTCAACGACCGCATCTCGGTATCACAAAAGATCAAGGATCACGCCGAGAAGACACGCCTGCGCCGGCTCATCGAGAGCATGAAACCCAAGAATTTCGGGGTCATCGTGCGCACATCGGCCGAAAACAAAAAAGCCGCCGAGCTCAACGCCGAACTCAGGTTATTGCTCAAGGCCTGGGACGATGCCATTGCCAAAGTACAAACGGCCACCCCACCCTCACTCGTGTATGAGGAAGAAAGCCGTGCCGTCGGTGAAATCCGCGACATTCTCAGTCCGGAGTTCGAGAGCATTCAAGTGAACAATGCCGAGGTGTTTGAGCAAATCCACGACTACGTGAACCTGATAGCCCCCGATCGCAGCGATATCGTGAAACTCTACAGCGAGGACACGCCCATCTTTGACAAATTTGGCATCACCAAGCAAATCAAGTCCTCGTTCGGCAAAACGGTATCCTTCAAGTCGGGCGCATACATAATCGTAGAAAGCACCGAGGCCCTTCACGTCATCGACGTGAATTCCGGCAACCGATCGCGCACAAGCACCGACCAGGAGAGCAACGCACTGAATGTGAACCTGCTCGCTGCCGACGAAATCGCTCGCCAGCTGCGCCTGAGGGACATGGGCGGCATCATCGTGATCGACTTCATCGACATGGCCAAGGCCGAGCACCGCAACGAGCTGTACAAACACATGCGTGAAGTGATGCAAAAAGACCGTGCTCGCCACAATATCCTGCCGCTGAGCAAGTTTGGGCTGATGCAGATCACGCGACAGCGCGTGAGACCGGCACTGGACATTGCCACCGCCGAGACCTGCCCCTCATGTGGCGGCAAAGGCGAAGTGCAACCCTCGCTGCTCTTTACCGACAAGCTGAAAGACAAGATTGATTACCTTGTCCACACGTTGAACGTGAACAACTTCATTATGTATGTCCATCCGTTTGTCGATGCTTATCTCAAGAAAGGTATCATGAGTGAATACTGGAAATGGCGCCGGGAATTCAAACGCAAATTCCGCATCATGCCCGACCAGTCGCTCAATTACCTGGAGTATAAGGTAGTCGACAAGGATCGCAACGAAATCGACCTTAAAGAAGAGAAAGACACCAGCAGCAGCGAGACGAGCAAGAAGGAGCGTCGCTCCAAGAAACATGCCGCCGATGCTGAAGACGAGAGCCAGCAGTAAACGCAACCGCTTCACTGCCAAGCAACAGACATCAAGTCCGCCCTGCACAATACCAGCAGGGCGGACTTCTTTTATCTGGCATAGTCACGAGAATCGACAGCAAAAGGGAAACGTTGATAACTCGTGTGCGTTAAATATTGTGAAACGATAATCCTTTTTCATATTTATAAATTATATTTGCAACGTAAAATCATCTTTAGCATTAACTAATTACAAACAACTTAACCAATGAAGAAAACAACTAACAGAAAACCGTGTAAGAATGCTGATTGCAGCAAGCCTGCTCCCCTGGGCGCAAAAACCAAGAGTTACATTCAAATGGAAGAGCGCTACGGCGCCCACAACTACCACCCGCTGCCCGTCGTGCTGAAGAAGGGTAAGGGCATCTACGTGTGGGATGTCGAGGGCAAGAAGTACTTTGACTTCCTGTCGGCCTACTCAGCCGTTAACCAAGGTCACTGCCACCCCCGCATCGTCAAGGCCCTGAAAGACCAGACCAACAAGCTGTGTCTGACCTCCCGCGCATTCTACAACGAGGCATTCTGCGAGTATGAGAAGTTCATGCACTCTTACTTCGGTTATGACAAGGTGCTCCCCATGAACACCGGTGCCGAGGGTGTTGAGACCGCCTTGAAGCTTGCTCGTCGCTGGGGTGTTGCCAAGAAGGGCATCGCCAACGACAAGGTGAAAATCATCTGCTGCGAGGGTAACTTCCACGGCCGCACCGTGACTGTCATCACCATGAGCGATGACCCCAGCAGCTACGCCGACTACGGTCCCCTGACCCCCGGTTTCATCCGCATCCCCTACAATGATCCCAAGGCGCTTGAGAAGGCGCTCGAGAAATATGGCAAGGAAGTTGCCGCATTCATCGCCGAGCCTATCCAGGGCGAGGCAGGTGTGTTCGTCCCCGATGACGGCTACCTGAAGAAATGCTTCGACCTGTGCCACAAGCACAACGTGCTGTTTATCGCCGACGAGGTGCAGACCGGTATCGCCCGCACGGGTAAGATGCTGTGCAGCCAGCACGACGGCATCCGCCCCGACATCGTGATCCTGGGCAAGGCCCTGGGTGGTGGTGTGCTGCCCGTATCGGCTTGCTTGGCCGACGACGACATCATGCTCAACGTGAAGCCCGGTGAGCACGGCTCGACCTTTGGCGGTTTCCCCCTGGCAGCCCGCGTTGCTGTCGAGGCCCTGAAGGTGGTTAAGGACGAGAAGCTCGTCCAGAATGCCGAGAAGATGGGTAAGATCTTCCGTGAGGAAATCGAGAAGATCAACTCGCCGTTCATCGTGCAGGTGCGCGGCCGTGGCCTGTTGAACGCCATCGTCACCAAGCCTGTCGAGGGCAAGACCGCTTGGGACATCTGCCTCAAGTTGCGTGACAACGGTCTGCTGGCTAAGCCCACCCACGACCACATCATCCGCTTCGCTCCCCCCTTGTGCATCAACAAGGAAGAGCTCATGGAAGCCATCGCTATCATCAAGAAGACCTTCGAACAGATGTTCGGATAAATCTATATTCAAGTGTCGCAAGCCTATGGCTTGTGGCACTTGAAGTTTATAGTTTAGAGTTTAGAGTTTAAAGGCTCTGACTCTAGCTTTACCCACAAATCAGCCATTTTCAATAAAAAAACCAGAAGCTAGAAACTAGAAACTAGGGACTAGAAACTAAAAACTTAAAATAATGAATAACGCTGTTATCAATTTTCCCCTTCCCGCCAATGAGCCGGTGAAGGCCTACATGCCCGGTTCTCCCGAGCGCGTTGCTCTCGAGGCTGAACTCGAGCGCCAGAGCAAAATCGTGGTTGACATCCCCATCATCATCGGCGGCAAGGAAATCCGCACCGGTGACACGGGCCAGGTGACCTGCCCCCACGACCACAAGCACGTGCTGGCTACCTACCACAAGGTGACCAAGAAAGAAATCAAGATGGCTATCGACGCTGCCATGAAGGCATGGAAAGAGTGGAGCCGCACTCCCTGGACCACCCGCGCCGCTATCGTCATGAAGATGGCCGAGCTGCTTGCCACCAAGTATCGCCCCATCATGAACGCAGCAACCATGCTGGGCCAGAGCAAGAACATCTACCAGGCCGAAATCGACTCGGCTTGCGAGACCATCGACTTCTTCCGCTACAACGTGCACTATGCCAGCAAGATCTACGGCATGCAGCCCAAGGACGGCGTGGGTCAGCTGAACCACACCGAGTATCGTCCCCTCGAGGGCTTCATCCTGGCTGTTACCCCGTTCAACTTCACCTCAATTGCCAGCAACCTGTGCATGACTCCCGTGCTCATGGGTAACGTGGCCCTGTGGAAACCCTCCACCACCGCCCTGCTGAGCAATTACTACCTGATGCAGCTCTACAAGGAAGCCGGTCTGCCCGACGGCGTGATCAACTTCCTGCCCGGCAGCGGTGCCCTCATCGGCGAGGTAGCTACCGACAGCAAGTACTTCAGCGGCATCCACTTCACCGGCAGCACCGCCACTTTCAAGTCGCTGTGGAAACAGGCCAGCCTCAACGTGGACAAGTACATCTCCTACCCCCGCCTCGTGGGCGAGACCGGCGGCAAGGACTTCATCTTTGTTCATCCCAGTGCTGACAAGAAGGCCGTTGCTACGGCAGCCTTCTGCGGTGCATTTGAGTTCCAGGGCCAGAAGTGCTCGGCAGCATCGCGCATGTACATTCCCAAGAGCCTGTGGCCCGACGTGCTGAAGGACATCAAGGCCATGTGCAAGGAGATAAAGATGGGCGACGTGAAGGATCCCATGAACTTCATCAACGCTGTAATCGACGAGGCTTCGTTCGACAAGTGCAAGAGCTATATCGACTTCGCCAAGGAGGCAGACGATGCCAAGATCGTCATCGGTGGCAAGTGCGACAAGAAGAAAGGCTGGTTTGTTGAGCCCACCGTGATCGAGACCACCAACCCGCGCTTCAAGTCGATGGAAGAGGAAATCTTTGGCCCCGTGCTGACGGTTTACCCCTACGACGACGACAAGGTGAACGAGACCGTGAAGCTGTGTGACGAGACCTCGCCTTACGGTCTGACCGGCGCCGTTTGGGGCCGTGACCGCCTCGAGGTCGAGAAGCTGACCGACAAGCTGTGCTATGCCGCCGGTAACTTCTACATCAACGACAAGCCGACCGGTGCCGTTGTGGGCATGCAGCCCTTTGGCGGCGCTCGTGCCAGCGGTACCAACGACAAGGCCGGTGGTGAGTTCAACCTCATCCGCTGGATCATCCCGCGCGTCATCAAGGAGACCCTCGTGCCACCGACCGACTACCGCTACACTTATCTGAAGTAAGCCCTGAGACATCCGTCTGAGGAAAACCATTATTGAGGGTGCGTCAATTGATTTTGGCTCACCCTCAATTAGAATAAAACCCATAGCTTATGAATCCAATAACCAAAATTTCAGTTCTGCTCGTCCTCGCTTTATTCTGTCTTGGTGCGAGGGCACAGTCCTATTCACAGATCAACGACATCAGTTATACCAGCAAAGCCGACGCCTACTCGCTCGAACGACTGAGACTTGACGTTTACCACCCTGAGAGCACTGATGGCTGCCCCGTCGTCATCTGGTTTCATGGCGGTGGCCTGGAAGGCGGCAACAAGGAGATACCGTCACAGTTGCGTGAAAAGGGCATCGTGGTTGTAGGGGTCAATTACAGGCTATTGCCGCTGGTAACGGTCAGAGAAACGCTCGATGATGCTGCCGAAGCTGTGGCATGGGTCTTCAGGCACATTGCCGACTATGGCGGCGACCCGCACAAAATTGTAGTTACGGGCCACTCGGCCGGTGGATACATCTCGATGATGCTTTGTCTTGACAAAAAGTGGCTGGCATCCTATGGCGTGGATGCCGACAGCGTAATGATGTACGTGCCCTTCAGCGGCCAGGCCATCACCCACTACAACGTGCGCAAGATGCAGGGCATTCCGCCCCTGCAGGCCACTATCGACGAGTATGCGCCGCTGTATTGGGTTCGCGGCGACTGCCCGCCACTCGTGCTGATCTGCGGCGACAGGGAGTTGGAACTCTATGGTCGATATGACGAGAACCAGTATCTCGCCCGAATGATGAAACTGGCAGGCCACCAGCAGACGTTCCTCTATGAAATCGACGGTCACGGACACGGCGGCATGATTGAGCCGGGATTCCATATCCTGGAGACACATTTGCATCAGATGCTTGGCCAGCCGGTTAACCCCTGAACCGAGGAGACTTTCATGAGCAAAAAACCAGCGACTATTGGCCGACATCTTACAACTATTTATTAACTTTGCAGTTTAAACGAACATTAAACCTTTCTAGACATGAGCAACGATAAGACTTTGCAGCCAATGGCTGGTATGACTCTTGAGGAGATGCAGGACGCCGTGAGCGCCCTGGGTATGCCGCGCTTTGTGGCCAAACAGTTAGCGCAGTGGATCTACCAGAAACGCGTGAACGACTTTGAACAGATGCTGAACATCTCCAAGGCCAACCGCGAGCTGCTGGCCAGCCGCTACTGCGTGGGACTGTACCCGCCCAGCCAAGCGATGGCCAGTGAGGACGGCACAGTAAAATACTTGTTTGACGTGGGCGACAAGCAGGCTGTAGAGTCGGTTTACATACCCGAGGACGACCGCGCCACGCTGTGCATCTCGTCGCAAAAGGGATGCCGCATGAACTGCTACTTCTGCATGACCGGCAAGCAGGGTTTCCATGGCAATCTGACGTCCAACCAGATCATCAACCAGGTGCTGAGCATCCCCGAGAGCGAGTCGTTGACCAATGTCGTGTTCATGGGCATGGGCGAGCCGCTGGACAACCTGGACGAGGTGTTGCGCGTCATTGCCATCCTGACCGAGCCTTGGGGCCTGGCCTGGAGTCCCAAGCGCGTCACCGTTTCGACCGTGGGCAAGAAGCCAGAACTGAAGATCCTGTGCGAACAGACCAGCGTACACATTGCTGTGAGCGTCCACAATGCCGTGCAGGAGGAGCGCTCGTCGATGATGCCCATCGAGCGCCTCTACCCCATCGCCGACGTGATGGAAATGCTGGGCAACTACGACTTTGCCCACCAGCGCCGCCTGTCGGTGGAATACATCTGCTGGCAGTGGTTCAACGACGACATCCAGCATGCCGAAAAGCTGCGTGAACTCCTGCCCAACGAGCATGTGCGCGTGAACCTTATCCGCTACCACATGATTCCCGGCATCGAGAAGCTGCGCACCAGCAGCGACGAGAGGATGGCCTACTTCCGCGACTACCTCAACGGCAAGGGCGTGACCTGCACCATCCGACGCAGCCGTGGCGAGGACATCGCAGCCGCTTGCGGCCAGCTGGCTGGACAAGTGCGCAAACAGCAAGCCGATCGCAAAGCCACTGCAGGCAAGGACGCTAAACCTGCAGCAGGCAGCTCCAACAAGAACAAACGTTAAATACCACCCATATGAAAAAGCCACTCCAATTCATACTGTTGCTGGCGACAACACTGCTTGCCGCACAGTCGCTCTTCGCTGCCGAACCCGTCGGCTATTACAACTCTGCAGTGGGCATGAGTGATGAGGCACTGATGACTGCCTTAAGAGACATCATCCGCAAGCACGACGAAGTATCCTATTCTTCAGGATTGCTCAGTGCATTCAGGAAGGTTGATACCGACAGCGAGGGATACATTATAGATATCTACAGCAACTGCCGCTACAAGCCCAACGACAACGGGTCATCGGCATCCCACGTGGGTGAGGGTTATAACCGTGAGCACAGTTTTCCGCGCAGCTGGTTTGGTGGTGAGGTTGCCCCTATGAATACCGACGTGTTCCACGTCTACCCCACCGACATCAAGGTCAACAGCCAGCGCGCCAATTACCCTTATGGGGTGTGTGATTCCGGCACACGGCTCACCTACGGCACCTATGTTGCCAAGGGCAAGCTGGGCGCCAGCACTTATCCTGGCTATAGTGGCACCGTGTTTGAACCCGATGATGAATATAAGGGAGACTTGGCACGCACCTATTTCTATATGGCGACCTGCTACAAATTTGAATTGCCCTCCTGGCCTGGCAGCCCTCAACTTGACTATCGGACCAATGGCTACAAGGCTTTCTCGACTTGGACAATCAACATGCTGATGGAGTGGACACGCATGGATCCTGTGAGCGAGAAGGAGATCAAGCGCAACGAGGGCATCTATGGCATTCAAGGCAACCGCAATCCCTTTATCGACCACCCCGAACTGGCTGAATACATCTGGGGCGACAAGCAGGGCCAAGTGTGGACCGGAGGTTCTATCACTCCCCCTGTACCCGCCATTACTACTCCGGCCAACGGTTCATATATTGACTTAGGCTCGACTGCCGTCGGCACCGAGTTGCACTATACTTTCAACCTCAAGGGCGAGGGATTGAGCGAACCACTCACCTTGACGATAACCGACAATGAGTATTTCCACGCGAGTGCCGACACCTTTACTGCCAGCGATGTAAACAACGGCACCTCATTCATCATCACCTTTGTTGCTGATGAAGCAGATACCTTTACAGACTTCATCACCATCAGCAGTAACGAGGCATCAACGACATTCTCGGTAACCGCTACAGCCATCAAGCAGGACCCAGGCCCTGATCCCTCGATACCCGGTGACAGCATCATGGAGGACTGGGAAGGCTGCGCAACTGGCGGCTACTGGAACAAAGCCGTGCAAGGACACGCATGGCTATGGGACTTTACCGATGCCGGCATCTGGCCGGATAACCTCAGCATCGACAATCAGTCTTGCCGATTCGGGAAAAGCAGCAACAGTGCCATCAACATGCTGGAGAGTGTGACAGACGTCACAGCTATTGGCTTTTATGCCGCTAGCTACGGCAGCGACGGTGATGCCGTGCTTTCGGTGGCCTACAGCAACAACCAGGGCAGTTCATGGTACGGATTAGGGACGGTGACCGTCAGCAGGGGCGCCCTGCAGCACTACGTCCTGGAAATTGACAGTGATTGGCCATTGCGTTTCGGCATTTCCCAAGTATCGGGCTCACGCGTTATCATCGACAACATCACCATCTATCGTCGCAGCAAGCAACTGAAGGGCGACGTGAACGGCGACGGCGAGGTCAACATTGCCGACGTGAACATCGTCATCGACCACATCCTGAGCGGTGTGATGGATGATGCCTGCGACGTCAACAAGGACCTCGAGGTCAACATCGCCGACGTGAACTTCATCATCGGTTTGATTCTTAACTCTTAAGACCGGCTAGTCTCATTCGCCGATAACCTGAATATCGGTCAGACGGTTTTTCAAGGCATTTATCTTGTTGATGACAAGATACTTGTTGTCATACAGGTCCAGCACGACCCATTGATGGGTCTCGACAATCGTGTCGGGATAATGCGACGCCTTGATGGCCAGCCGCTTGAAAAATGATGCCGTCGAGGCGTCTTCCAATGGCTGCAACACGTAATTCACTTGTGAGATGTGCTCATTTTCGCCTATCCGCTTGATATAGAAGCCATAGGGCGTCTTCAAGTTCAATGTGTCGTAATGGTTGGGCTGAGACTTGAGGTCATCGAGCAGCGTTTTGGGCAAAAAGACCAAGGAGTCGCGGTGATAAGTAGCTGCAATGCTTGAGGGTTCGGTGCGGGGGTCAAAATTGGTGGCATAGTCTGATGTGTCCTTCTCTATCATCGTGCACATGAACGACGTGAAAGGGCCTGCATCGTGCTCCTGAGTGCTGATGATGCCATCGCCATTGTTCTCGATCTGATACACCAAGCGCTCGGTTTCTTGCCAGTTGGGGATGGCATGCCGCATCATCAGGCCATAAAACACCACGATAGCCAATGCGAGCAAAATACCACAATACTTTATTGCCTTTGCATTTATAGCTGGTACCACCTCCCCTATCAGCCGCAGCAAATACAACATCGAGAAAAACTCCAGGCCGAAAGCTGGACGCGTGATGGGCATGCCCGAGGCAAACACGATGCCGAATGACAAGCCCACAGCAATAATCAGGTGGATATTCTGCTTGATCGTTTGCACCACGGCTTCTCGGTGCCTGATGCAAAGCACAAGTGTCAAGAGAATGGCGAGATAAAACAGCCTAAGCTGGGAAAGCACGTTACAGAAAGGTAACAGTTTCTTGAGTATCAGAGCCTTGTACATACCTGACGAGGCTCCCGACCGCGTGATGAGCGACGGAGCGAATGCTGCCATGCAAGTACCCGCCAACAAAATCAGCGCTAGCCAAAAACCTCGCGTGCGCAGGGATTTCTTGACAGTCAGCACATTGATGGCAACCAATGCTGCCGCCAGCGGCAAGACGATGCCCTCGTGGGTCCACCCGAGCAGGAAGACAAGTGGCCACAACGCAATCAAGCGCTTCTCGACGGGCAACTCATGGTTTTTCTCATAAAACCAGAGGAAAAGCAACACACCTGTCGAGCACCACAGGTAATTGACGCTACCCACCACCCACAAGAATGTCTCACAGAATGTGGGCAACATCAAGACCAACGTTACGACCAAGGCATAGGAGAAAAGAGTATATTTCCCCTTATCTGTTACCTGACGCCGTAACAGATAGATGAATGCGGCAAACACAAGCGCATTCAGGACATTGAATACAGGTTTGCCCAACAGACCGCAAAACAGCTGACCGAGGAACTGAACGCCCGTGCGCCCGTTCCAGGCAAAATAGAATCCGTATTGGGAACGGAAAACATCCCACAGGTTGCTGATGCGCTGGGTATAGTCGGGACCGCTCTTGTCAAACACGAATTTATAGACGTAGTCGTCCAGAAACTCGGGTGACAACAGATTGTGCACATAGAAAGCGACAGTGACAAGTGCCAATATCAACAATCCACGGTTGTTGTCAAACCATTTCTTGTATGAGGATGGCATTCTCATCGTCGGCAGTGCAAAAAACAGTACTTTAGTGCACAGGAATCTTGTCGATGCGACGCTGGTGACGGCCACCTTCAAAGGGGGTCGTCAGGAAGGCCTCGACCATGGCGATGGCCTCCTCGTCGGTGACAAAGCGGCCAGGCATAGCCAGGACATTGGCGTCGTTGTGCTGACGGGCCAAGCGGGCCACAGCCAGACGCCAGCACAATGCCGAACGCACGCCCTGGTGCTTGTTGAGGGTGATGTTGATGCCCTCACCGCTGCCACACACGGCGATGCCGGGATAGCATTCACCCTGCTCTACAGCAGCAGCACAGAGGTGGGCAAAGTCAGGATAGTCACAACTGTCCTCGTTATAGGTACCGAAGTCCTTGTAAGCAATACCCTGACCTTCAAGCCACTGCTTGACGGCCTCCTTGGTCTGGTAACCGGCATGGTCACTACACAGGGCCACGGGAATGCCGGGTTTCAAAATTGATGTTTCCATTATTCCTTTGTCTTGTGGCCGTGACTGAGCCACGGCACAATGAACCTTATTTTTTCAATTGCTGGAGGGCCTGCTCCATTGTGGCGATTTTGCTCTCGGCATCGGCCTTTTTCTTGCGCTCGTTGGCGACAACGGCCTCGGGAGCATTGGCGATGAAGCGCTCGTTGCTCAGTTTCTTGTCCACACTGGCCAGGAAGCCGCGGGTATAAGCCAGGTCAGCCTCGAGTTTCTTGATTTCCTCTTCAACGTCAATGCTACCGGCTACCGGAACGGCAAACTCGGCTGTACCCACCATGAAGGCGGCTGCAGTGGGATCCTTCTCGGTCACGGCCTCAATCTTCTCGAGTCCTGCGAGCTTGATGATGATCGCCTCAAACGGGTTATTCAGGCCACCGACTGCCTGCAGAGTGAGCTGCTCCTTGTTGGGCAGGTTCTTCTGCTTGCGCACATTGCGCACGCCACCGACGATTTCCTTGACATCGGCCATGGCCTTGAGCAACGCCTGGTCAGCCTGCTCGGGCTCGGGAATGCGGGCATACATGATGCTCTCGCCATCCTTGCGCTCATCGAGGTGCTGCCACAGCTCCTCGGTGATGAACGGCATGAAGGAATGCAACAGGCGCAGCAAGGTGTCGAAGAACTCGAGCGTGGCATTCATCGTAGCACGGTCCATGGGCTGGCCAAATGCGGGCTTGACTGCCTCGAGATACCATGCCGAGAACTCTTCCCAGAACAGGCGGTAGAGCACCATCATGGCATCGCTCAGGCGGAACTTCGAGAAGTGATCCTTGACGGTTGCCAAGGCATCATTGAGCATGTTGCGGAACCACAACACAGCCTGACGGCTGGCCTCGGGCTGCTCGACATCGGCAACCTCCCAGCCCTTGACAAGGCGGAAGGCGTTCCAGATCTTGTTGTTGAAGTTGCGGCCCTGCTCACACAACGCGTCATCATAAAGGATGTCGTTGCCAGCAGGTGCAGCCATCATCAGACCCATGCGCACGCCATCAGCGCCAAAGCGATCGATAAGCATCAACGGGTCGGGCGAATTGCCGAGCGACTTGGACATCTTGCGGCCCAGCTTGTCGCGCACGACGCCCGTGAAATAGACGTTGCGGAAAGGCATGTCGCCCATGTACTCATAACCTGCCATGATCATGCGAGCCACCCAGAAGAAGATGATATCTGGAGCGGTCACCAGGTCGTTGGTGGGATAGTAGTACTTGATTTCCTCGTTGCCAGGGTTATTGATGCCGTCAAACAGCGAGATGGGCCACAACCACGAGCTGAACCACGTGTCGAGGGCGTCCTCGTCGTGGCGCAGCTGGCTAGCCTCGATATTCTCGTATCCGGGAATCTTGCGGGCCTTCTCCAGAGCCTCTTCCTCGTTCAAGGCAACTACATAAACCTCCTTCTCCTCGTCGTCGGTGGGCAGGAAGTAGGCGGGAATGCGGTGTCCCCACCACAGCTGGCGCGAGATGCACCAGTCCTGGATGCCCTCAAGCCAAACATTGTAGATGTTCTTGTACTTGGCAGGGTGGAACTTGAGCTCGTCATTCTTCACGCAAGGCAGGGCGATGTCGGCAAAGTGCTTCATCTTCAGGAACCACTGCATGCAAAGGCGCGGCTCTACGGCGGTGTCGCTGTTGCGCTCGCTGTAGCCCACCTTGTTGTCATAATCCTCAATCTTCTCCACCAGACCGGCGTTCTTCAGGTCCTCAACAATCACCTTGCGGCATTCCATGCGGTCCATGCCGACGTACAGCGGCGACTGCTCGCTGATGGTAGCATCGGCATTGAAGATGTCGATGGTTTCCAAGTTGTGGGTCTTGCCCAGGATATAGTCGTTGGGGTCATGGGCGGGGGTAACCTTCAAGCAACCGGTACCGAACTCGATCTCTACATAACGGTCCTCGATCACGTTGATCACGCGGCCAACCAGGGGCACGATGACCTTGCGGCCCTTGAGCCACTGGTTCTTGGGATCCTTGGGGTTCACACACATGGCGGTGTCACCCATGATGGTCTCGGGACGCGTGGTGGCCACTACTGCATAGTAACCCTTCTCGTCCTTGTGGATGATGTTGCCCTCGGCACGCAGCTGCTCCTCGTTCTCGAGGGTCTGCAGGCCGTCCACATAATATTTGAGGTGATAGAGGTGGCTCTTCTCCTCACGGTAGATTACCTCCTCGTTGCTCAAAGCGGTCTGAGCCTTGGGGTCCCAGTTCACCATGCGCAGGCCACGATAGATGTAGCCCTTGTCATAGAGGTCCACAAACACCTTCAGCACACTTTTGCTGCGTGTCTCGTCCATGGTGAAGGCGGTGCGGCTCCAGTCACAGGAGGCACCCAGTTTGCGCAGCTGCTGCAGGATGATGCCGCCGTGCTCATGGGTCCAGTCCCAAGCATGCTTCAGGAACTCGTCGCGCGTGAGGTCACGCTTGCGGATTCCCTGCTCGGCCAGGCGTTTCACAACCTTGGCCTCGGTAGCGATCGAGGCGTGGTCGGTACCAGGCACCCACAGGGCATTTTTGCCCTCCATGCGCGCGCGGCGGATGAGGATGTCCTGGATGGTATTGTTGAGCATGTGTCCCATGTGCAGCACACCCGTCACATTGGGGGGCGGGATAACGATGCAATAGGGCTCACGCTCATCGGGCACGCTCTTGAACAGACCGTGCTCGTCCCAATACTTATACCACTTGTCCTCGACCTCTTTGGGGTCGTATTTTGTTGCCAGTGTATTCTCTTTCTCGCTCATTGTATAGACAAAAATTAAATTCGTTTTTATTCAAACTGCAAAGTTACGGAAAAAGTGCCAAAGAACAATGCCTTGGGACATAAAACTACGAATTACACGAATTTCACTTATGAAAAACAATGAGTGAAATCCGTGTAATTCGTTATTAATAGACGGGTCAGATGAGTGAGAGGACGATTTTCTTGACGTCGTTGCCCAACTGCTCAGCCTCTTGCATGGAGTGGGCCTCGCTGTAGATGCGGATGATGGGTTCGGTATTGCTCTTGCGCAGGTGTACCCAACCGTCGGCGAAGTCGATCTTCACACCGTCGATAGTGGTCATCTGTTCGCCCTGATAATGCTTCTCAACTGCCTTGAGGATGGCATCCACGTCCATTTCAGGCTTGAGCTCCAGTTTTGTCTTGGCAATGCTGTACTGAGGATAGGTAGCCTTGAGTTCGCTCACCTTCTTGCCGCTCTTGGCCAACAACGAGAGGAACAGAGCCACACCCACGAGCGCGTCGCGGCCATAGTGGCTGGCGGGATAAATCACACCGCCATTGCCTTCACCGCCGATTACCGCTCCAGTGCGGCGCATCTCGGTGGTCACGTTGACCTCGCCCACAGCGGCAGCGGTATAAGAGCAGCCATGGTTCACGGTCACGTCACGCAAGGCGCGCGACGACGACAGATTGCTCACGGTCGATCCGGGCGTGTGCGAGAGCACATAGTCGGCCACTGCCACAAGGGTATATTCCTCGACAAAGAATTCGCCGTTTTCCATGACTATGGCCAGGCGATCCACGTCGGGATCCACAACAAAGCCCACGTCGGCCTTACCCTGGCGCATGAAGTCGCTAATGGCGGTCAGGTTCTCGGGGATGGGTTCGGGCGTGTGTCCAAAGTTGCCCGTCGGGTCGCAGAAGAGCTTCTCTACCCGCTTGACACCCAGTGCGTCAAGCAACTGGGGGATGGCGATACCACCCACCGAGTTGACGGCATCAACGGCCACGGTGAAGTCGGCCTTGCGGATGGCCTCAACATCAACGAGGTCAAGAGCAAGGACGTGGTTGATGTGACGGCGCAGCCAGGTGTAGTTCTTCTGTTCACGGCCCAAGTGGTCCACATCGGCATAATCAAAATCCTCGGCCTCGGCCAGCCGCAAGACTTCCTTGCCCTCGGCATCAGTGAGGAATTCACCATTGTGATTGAGGAGCTTGAGCGCATTCCACTGCTTGGGATTGTGTGATGCGGTGATGATGATACCGCCGCAGGCCTGTTCGCCCACCACGGCCAGCTCGGTCGTGGGTGTAGTGGCCAGACCGATGTTCACGACATCAAAGCCCATACCCGTGAGTGTACCCACCACCGTATTGAGCACCATGCGTCCTGACAGACGGGCGTCTCGTCCCACAACGATGACGTTGGAGTGCACTGGCGAATTGCGCCGCATAAACGTGGCGTAGGCCGAAGTGAATTTAACGATGTCAAGCGGCGTGAGTCCATCGCCGGCGTTGCCGCCGATAGTGCCGCGGATTCCTGATATTGATTTAATAAGGGACATTATTGAGTTTTAGTTCTTAGTTTTTAATTGTCAGTTCTTAGATTTGGCTGTGGAAATAACGCACGTGGAACAGGAACGGCGTCACGTAGGAAATCTCACTGGTGAAACCGAACTGCGACTTGATCACGAGATTCACCTCGCATTCCACGCCCAGGAAAAGCAACGGATACTGCAAGCCATAGCCCCATTGCGAAGAGCTGGGCAACGAGTAATCCTTGTAGTTGAACGAACAGGGGACGGAACTCATCGAGAACTCGTTACCGTCGCTCATGGCCACCATTTGGCCACTGGCATACCAATTGGCCAGGTTATAACGTGAATAGCGGAAGTAGATGGGTTCGCCTTCCTTGGCCCGGTCACCATGACGGTCACCCGCATTCAGAACCTGCATATAGACATTCCCATCAACATCCACCCTATAGAAGGGGGCATTCTCGCCCACCTCAAAGACGGAGTCTTCGGGAACAGACATCACCACACGGTGATTGGCCAGATAAGCATTGACGGCATTGCGCTCATTGTTCAAGCGGTCGGCATAGCTCTGGTCTTCGTTACATGCCGTGAGCAGCAATAGAGCCATCACGGCCAGCAACATGGATTTGTTCATTATTTTCTTCATTATCATTAGTTTGATGGTTGTTCTTGATGATCTTGCTGTTGGTCGGGGAACAGGTCGGCAAGGACCTGATGGAAAACCTGGACAGCCTCGTCGATAGTGCCATTGAATTCGCCGCCGGCGGCATTCTCATGCCCGCCACCGCTGAAGTAACGCGCACAGATGTCGCTCACCGAGAAGTCGCCTTGTGAACGGCATGATATCTTGATGCGGTCGGCATCCTCGCGCATGAACACGCTCCAAAAGATGCCAGGGATGGCCAACGGCTTGTTGACGAGCGTTTCGGTATCGCCTCGGTTATAGTTGAAGCGCTCCAGTTCCTGCTTGTCAAGGGTGATGAGTGAGGCTCCCTGTTCGGGGAAGAGCTGCATCTTTTCGCTGATGGCAAATCCCTGCAGGCGCAGGCTGTCGGCACTGAAGGTGTTCATCGCCTTGTTATAGAGGTCGATGCGGTCAATGCGACGGCGCATGATGGACGAGAGAATCTCGTAGAATTCCGGGTTATCGCAGCTGTAGGCAAATCCGCCCGTGTCGGTCAACAATCCCACATACAGGCAACTCGCCGCATAGCGGTCCATCAAGCGCAGCAGGCCCAACTGCATCAACACCCTGAACACCAGTTCACAAGTGGAAGAGACGTCGGGGAACGATATGGAAATGTCGAAAGCCTCCTCAGGATTCAAGTGGTGGTCGATGAGCACGCGACGCGTGGATAGCGGCTTGATGACCTCGCCCAGGCGATCGATGCGGTGCAACGAATTGAAGTCCAAGCAGAAGATGACCTGTGCATCGTTCAAGACCTGCCGCGCACGAGCCTCATGCTTGGTGAACACCACGAGTTCACGCACACCGGGAACGAACTCCAACGACCGTGGCGCCATGTCGGGGGTGACGACAACGACGTCCTTGCCCAAGCGCCGCAGCACGTGGCACAAGGCCAGCGTCGAGCCCAAGGCGTCCCCGTCGGGTGACTTGTGGCACGTGATGGCAATGCGCTGCACGCCATTGATCAGGGCGCGCAGACGTTCGATCGTCGTTTCGTCAATGATGGGTGTTATCATCGTTTTCAATCACAATAATCGGCAAAGATAACACTTTTCCACCATTCACGACCAACACAGACGCTTAATTTAAGTTAAGGAAATTGATGCGCACAAACACGGGATAATGGTCAGAAGGCTGACGACGGACATATCGCGAGAAGTCAATCTCCTGAGGAGCATCGTGTCCTTTCATCAGTTCACCAGAGCCATTATCGGGTGTCCAGTAGCTGTTGGTCAGGATACCGTAAGCGTCAACGTTGATGCTTGGCGAGACAAAGATGTGATCGATGCGGCTATCGGTATACAAGTCGGTGTCAAAGGAGTTGAACGTGCCATTCTCGGCAAAACGAATCCGCGAGGCAAGGTAGGAATCCTTCAATAACGCCGACTGAGTGAAGATGCTGTAAATCTCATCGTTCTGGTCCACATTGAAGTCGCCCGTGACAATGACCGGCGCACCTTGGGCAATCTCGCGGACCTTGCTGACGATGAGTTTTGCCGCCTCGCGACGGGCAACAACGCCCACATGATCCATGTGCAGGTTGAAGAAGTAGAAAGCCTCGTCGTCGGTCGCCGTTTGGCTGGCAAACTTGCCCCAGGTGCAGATGCGAATGCATGCCGCGTCCCAGCCCAGTCCCGGCCGGTCGGGCGTCTCGTTGAGCCAGAAGTTGCCATAGTCCAGCAAGCGCAGACGATCGGTCTTGTAGAAGATGGCGGCATATTCTCCGCCCGTGTTGCCGTCGTCACGGCCCACACCGATGTAGTCATAGCCGTCAAGACGGTCCAGCATATCGAGCAGCTGCACGTGCAAGACCTCTTGGGTGCCAAATATGTCGGGCGACATGAAATTGAGCTGGTCGCACATGACCTGACAGCGTTTTCCCCACACGTTTCCATTCACGCTATCGCTACTCACCTTCAGGCGGATATTGTAGGAGCCCACCAGCATCTGGGCCGACAACTGCGAGACAGCAAAAGCCGCAAACAATAATGACAGGAGCAGTTTCTTCTTCATAGTTTCATCATTTTAGTTTATTCACGATGCAAATGTAAGACATTTTCCTGATTTTATAAAGGGCAAGGGTTGCCTGAATAGTCGAAAAAGACTAACTTTGCACATTTAATATATTAAACACCTTAAAATCAATCAAGGTCATGCTACAAGATATCTACAATAACATCATCAGTCCCGACGTGAACTGGGTTGGGGCGATTGTCAAGCTAGTGCTCAGCCTGTTACTGGGTGCGACCATCGGCATGGAACGCCGCCGCAAGGGCCAGATTGCCGGTTTGCGCACGTTTGCCCTCATCTCGATGGGCGCCACGCTCGCCATGCTCATTTCCATCTACATCCCTCAGGAATACATGGGCCTCAAGAACGGCGACCCGGGACGCATTGCCGCCCAGGTAGTGAGCGGTGTGGGTTTCCTGGGTGCTGGCGCGATCATACAGATGAAAGGCTCGGTGCGTGGTCTGACGACAGCCGCAGGCATCTGGATGACGGCCTGTATCGGCCTTGCCGTTGGTGCCGGCATGTACCTGATCAGCATTATCACCACGTTGCTCATCATCTTCATCCTGGTGAACATTGAACGCATTGAGCAACGCCACAACTTCTTGTGGGAGTCCAAGATTATCCGCGTGAAAATGCATGGCATCCTCGATGATATCCAGCCCCTGCGCGACACGCTCGCCAGCAATGATGTGCACATCAGTGACGAGTTTATGAAGTTTGACTACGAGAACAGTTTTACTATCGTCAACTTCATGATACGCACCCCCAACCAGGTAAATGTGCCTGCCCTGTTCAAGGAAATCAAGCAGCAGGGAGACCCCATCTCCATCACCATCACCAACGAGATGAACATGTAAGATTTAAATTAGTGATTAGAGATTAGTGAGATGGTAATAAAAAACCGATAGACATTACCGATGGAATCATTAGATATCAACAGTTTGATCAGTGACCTGGCGCTCATTCTGGTGCTGGGCGCAATCGCTACAGTGGTGTTCAAGATGCTCAAGCAACCCATCGTGCTGGGCTATATTGTGGCAGGCTTCCTGGCCAGTCCTCATTTTGAGCTACTGCCGTCGGTGGCCGTGGAGGCCAATATCGAGTTTTGGGCCCAAATCGGCATCATCGTGCTGTTGTTCTCGCTGGGACTGGAGTTCAGTTTCAAGAAACTGGTTGACGTTGGGGGATCGGCCATCCTCACGGCCCTCATCATCGTGCTGGGCATGATGAGCCTGGGATTTGTCGTGGGCAAGTACCTGGGATTTGGACTAGTGAACAGCATATTCCTGGGCGGCATGATCTCGATGTCCTCGACCACCATCATCCTCAAGGCCTTGACCGACCTGAACATGCGACAGCGCCGCTTTGTGCCGATGACGTTTGCCGTGCTCATCGTCGAGGACCTGTTTGCTGTAGTGATGATGGTGATACTATCGTCGATTGCGCTGAACAACAGCGTCAAGGGCGGCGAAATGGTGAGCAGCATCCTCAAACTGTCGTTCTTCCTGATCATGTGGTTTACGGTGGGCATTTTCTTGATTCCCACGTTGTTCAAGCGTTTCAAACGATACATCAGTGACGAGCAGATGCTCATCATTGCCATGGGACTGTGCTTTGCCATGGTGATGTTCTCGATCAAGTCGGGCTTTTCGGCGGCATTGGGCGCCTTTGTCATGGGCTCTATTCTTGCCGGCACCATCGAGGCCGAGCGCATCGAGCGCCTGATTTCACCCGTAAAGGACCTGTTCGGTGCCGTCTTTTTCATCTCGGTGGGCATGATGGTCAACCCACTGGTAATGACCAAGCACTGGAGCGTCATCGCCCTGCTGGCCGCGGTTGTCATCGTGGGCATGATTGTGTTCGGCACCTTCGGCATGTTGGCCACCGGTCAGCCGCTCAAGCTGGCGATGGAGTCTGGATTCTCGCTGACGCAGATTGGAGAGTTCTCGTTCATCATCGCCACACTGGGTACAGGACTGGGTGTGCTGGACAAGAGCATCTACCCCATCATCGTGGCGGTATCGGTCATCACCACGTTCACCACTCCGTTCTTTATCAAGCAGGCCGTTCCCTGCTACAATGCCATCTACAAGATTCTGCCCAAGAGCTGGACCCGCTTGCTCAACGGCTACAGCCAGACCGCCAGCGAGAGCGAGGACAGCGAGACCCGCCAGATGTGGAAATCGATTGTATCACGCTATCTGGTCAGGCTGCTAGTCTATTCGGTAGTCATTGTCGCACTGATTGCCGTGTGCCGCACCTACCTGATGCTCTTCATCATCAAGTGGCTGGGCAACGACACATTGGGACGCTTGACGTGCGCCGTAAGCACATTTGCCATAGTGGGACCGTTTATTGCCGCCATCCTCATGCCCACCATCAAGCGGTCAGAGCATGAGCAGCTTATCGAGACCAACGGCACGGTTTCCTATGTGCCCATTGTGGTCATGCTCACCGCGAGCGCCATCCTGGCGGCCATCTTCATCGCTATCATCCTCCAGGCCATTTATCCCAGTGCTGCCTCGGTCATTGCAGCTGTATTGCTCATGCTAGCCATCTTGGTGGTCATGGTGGTGATACCCAACCCGTTCCGCCACCGTTTGTCCAATATCGAGAAACGCTTCATCAACAACATCAACGAGCGTGAGAATCACCGCACCGGCCGTGAGCATAACCTAGTGAGCGACCTGCATCTGGCCCACATGACGGTTGGGCATGGCTGCCCCTTTGCGGGCGAGCGGCTGCGCAACCTGGACTTGCGGTCGCGCTATGGCGTGAACATTGTAAGCATTCTGCGTGCCGGCAAGCTGCTTACGGTTCCGTCGGGCGATATGCGCATCTTCCCGGGCGACGTGCTGGGCGTAATCGGCACCGAGGAGCAAATCCAACGTATGCTGCCGCTTGTCGAGGCCCAGAACGAGCATGCTGAGAGCGATATCCCAGAGGTGAAGTTCACCCACTTTGCCATCAGCGCCAAGTCGCCCATCGTGGGCCAACGTCTTGAGAACACACGCCTGCGCGAGGACTATGGCGCTCTGCTGGTGGCCGTGCAGCGCGGTGAAGACGAATACATCTCCCCCACCCCCGACCTGCTCTTCAAGGCTGGCGACATCCTGTGGATCGTAGGAAATCCCAAGCAGCTCGCCCGCCTCAAGTAAATAAACCTTTGACCCAGTAGAGACGCAAAATCTTGCGTCTCTAATCGTATAGCGAGACCCGAATGTCGGACCCTGAGACGCAAGATTTTGCGTCTCCACAAACATGGCCGCTTGATTATCAGCAATTTACCTTCATCAAACCCTCGTTAGCCTAAGACAATCAACGTTTAATCATTAGCGCGAAAAAAAGAGTGGGTGCGTGAGCCATAAGGCCCGCGCACCCACATTATCGGTAGATCAGACAAATTTCAGTATTTGTCTATACTCTCCAAATTAATTGCCAAGCAACAAGTCGATCAGAGCGGTAACATCGCCGATGTTGATACCCTCGTCACCGTTCACGTTAGCGCAAATTTCGCATACGCTACCACTACCCAGCAGGTAGTCGATCAATGCGGTAACGTCACCGATGTTGACATCATGGTCATGGTTAACGTCACCAATCTCGTAATCGTGAGCGGGAACTACCTTCTTGAGGATAACCTTCATGTTCTCGAGGTCAACGGTAATGTCATACTCGCCGGCACCAATCTGGAATGACTTGTACGCATCCCAAGTCAGATCCAGAGGCTGACCATCGTACAGATTATCATAGTAGATGAAGTTCTCGCCCTCTGCAACAGCACCAAAACGGAAGGGCTCGATGTAATTCCAACCGCCCTGGTCATTGTTCTCGGCGAGCTCAGTGGTGAAGCCAAAGAAGTTAGTCTCGGCGGGGAAGGTATAATGGAGGGTGTAAATGTTGTCCTCGGCATTGTACTCAAACTTCTTGCCACTAGTGCAATCCCAACCCTGGTCGTCACCGCCCAGCATGTAAACATTGGTACTTGGAGCAGTGGTGATGAACTCAACGATCTCGGTCCATTCACCGTCAATAATAGTACCAGGAGCCTGTACTTGTACCTCATACTTGGTGTTGGGAGTCAGACCCTCGATGGTGTAGTTGGTAGCATTCAGGTCATTAACATAGTTCCAAGGAGCAGCCGGTCCAGTAATCTTGATGTCATCAAGATACACATAATAGTTGTTGTAGCTGTCAAAGTGACGGAAGACAAGACGACCTACCTGGCCATTGAATTGACTCAGATCAGCAGTGAAAGTGGCTTCAGATTCATCAGATGAGCAATCGAACTCGCCAATTAAGATCAAGTCCTCCTCAGCGGGTGCATAACCAGTCTCAGGATCCCAACCGATTACAGCATATACACCAATGTGATCGGGCCATGAAGTCACACCACCCAAAAGGAATGAGAGGGTACCTTGAAGAGCTGTTTCAGGCGAAATCAGCCAGTTGTCAGGATCTGATGCACCATTTGCACTGCTCCATGACTCAGAGTACCAAACAATATTGGTATGTTCTGAGTCTAAGTATGTCGGCTCCCAATTCAAGGTGTCAGTATCATTATTTACAGTGTACCACTCGTACAACCAGTCCAAGTTATCAGTGGGGAAGTCCCACAAAACGCCATCACCACCCTCAGAGTAGGGCCTCCAGCGCAGGTTCCAGAGAGCGTCATCGTTATCCTCCCATGCCACGTTGGCAAAGACGTCACCAGGAACAACGGTCAGGTTCTCGGGAACGGTGGTCTCGTAAAGGTCTGTACGGTCATTACCATTATCGCCCAAAGTGATCAGGAACAGGTATGTCCTACCGGCTACAAATGTAACATCATCACCACGGCCACCCATATTACCGTTTTGAGAAGCGATCCAAAGTCTGTCACCAGGGGTTGGGTTAACCATGACATAGTCATAGGTGCCAGCGGGAATCACAATTGTAACACTGCCATCATAGACCATGTTCTGTGTATCCATATCACCATCAGCATTCTCGGGAATCTTGTACTCGAAATTGGCATAATCTCCTGAGAAAGTGCCAGAGCCACCAACAGCTTCAAATTCTACACCATAAGCGGTAGCATCGGCATCGAGCAGCATCTGATAGCCGCTGTTGTCATCTTCGCCCCATACTTGATGGGCTTCAAGGGTAATTGCGCAATAGCCCTCGGGAATGTCCACCTTGGCGGGAGCCTTGAATGTCATTGGCCTTGCGGTAGTAGGAGTTGCCTCAGTGAACTTTGCATTCTGCACAAAACCGGTTTTGGGTTGAGCCTTAGGCATCTTGGCTACTTTTCGCGCTTGATCAATGCCCGCTGAAGCAGAAACTGCAACAGTCAAACCTAAAAGTAAAAATAACAATTTCTTCATAAAACTTGAATTTTTAATTAATAATTATTTGGAGTAACACTCAATAAAATACAGTTCTGTTCAAAGGATTCCAAAAGCAGACAATAGCTTTTCATAATGAACTCGACTACTATACTCCGACTTTGGTTATCTTTTGTAATATTTTCGCAAAAATAATGGGTTTTTCTCAATTCGCGATACAATTTTGTCTACTATTTTTCAACACTTCAATACCGAACGGACAGTTTTACTGTTTTCGGTTAACCGATTGCTATTAGGCGGCTAAACCAACATAATCATGAAGATGCGGCATGCCTGTGGATGGGCATGCCGCATCATTCATGCGAAAGAGTTATCTTAGTCAGATTCTCTGTTGGATTGCTGCGTCATCAGTTATTGTTGAGCAGCTTGTCGATCAGAGCAGTCACGTCAGCAATGTTGATGCCCTCGTCACCATTCACGTTAGCGCAAGTTTCGCATACGCTACCACTACCCAGCAGATAGTCGATCAGAGCGGTAACGTCGGCAATGTTGACTGCATGATCGTGGTTCACGTCACCAACCTCATAATCGTGAGCGGGAACTACTTTCGAGAGCATGACCTTCTTGCTGGTCAGATCAATGGCAATGTAGTACTCGCCGGCACCAATCTGGAATGCCTTGTACGCATCCCAAGTCAGATCCAGAGGCTTACTATCGTACTGGTCATCATAGTAGATGAAGTTCTCGCCATCGGCAACAGCACCGAAGCGGTAGGGTTCGATGTAATCCCAACCACCCTGGTCATTGTTCTCGGCGAGCCTTGTGGTGAAGCCGAAGTAGTTAGTCTCGGCGGGGAAGGTATAATGGAGGATGTAGATGTTGTACTCGGCATCGTACTCAAACTTTTTGCCATTGGTGCAATCCCAACCCTGATCGTCACCGCCTAACATATAAACGGGAATGGTGGGGAAGGTAACAGGAGCGGTCCAGTCGCTGACATCAGTGCCAACAGCCTGTACCTCTACCTGATAGTAGGCATCGGGAGTAAGGTTTTCGAGGGTATACGGATTTGTTACACCTTCGATAACTTGCCATTCACCAGGATATTCGCCACCAGGAACCTCTACACAGAAGTCATCAATGTTCAAGCAGAACATGTCAGAAACATTGTAGTGGCGGATAGCGATGCAGCCATAGCCCTGATACTGACTCAAATCAATAGTGTACTCCTGGAATTCACCAGTTGCGGTAACGTCATCACCAATCTTTACAAAGTCATCCAAACTGGTCAACTGGTCACCCGCAAAAACATATACAGCAAATACCTCACCACAATAATCGGGATCTTGGCCACGATACCAGAACGAAGCATGGCCTCCCATCTCAATTGCAGGTGAAATCAGCCAGTTGTCGGGGTTGAGAGCAGTTTTTGAATCGTTGTCATAGCTAGCAGAAATCATGACACCATTACCGCTGTGAGTGTTATATCCTGCATTGGCCCATTCCCAGCAGATGCTGTCATTATCATTGTCAATCACCATCCAGTCTTCCAGCTGGTCAACGGTTTCAAAATCCCACAACCGGTTGAGTTTCTCGGGCAACTGGCGATAGCGCAGGTTCCAGCTGGTAGCATCACCATTCTCGGTCCAACCAATAATAGCTGAGGTAGTCGAGGGATCAACGGTCACATTAGTGGGAACAGGTTGTGACATGTCTTTGTGCAGTACAAGATCGTAGGAGTAGAAATAGAAACTGAACGATTCTGTCTCGGTGTTCTCAATATAGTAGTTAGTCAACTCGAGCTTCTTAGCCTCAGCATCATAGTTGAACTTGATGTCATCCACACTTGAGCCATCGGTAGAGCCACAGGCATAGATCATTTCACCATTGTACATGCCAGCATACTGGCCATTGGCAAACGTAACGGTCTGACCATCCTCGCTAATGGTACCCACGAGCCAAGCATCGGAGCAGAGGAATACCATGCCCTTAACATACACATCATTACCATCAAAAGCGACCGAAATGTCGTTTGAGTTGGTATAACTAGTGTTGTTGTTGATGTAGCCGCCCTCAATCACCCAGTCGGTCTCAACTGTAGCTGTTGCAGGAGGAGCGGCACGATGGGGAGCTTGGAAGGTCATTGCTTTCGTCGGCTGTTTGGTCATCTTCGGTAGCTGAAGCATCTTGCCCTTGGGAGCATTTTGGGCAAACGCAACCATCGAGAATGCGATGGCGAGCGTCAATAGAATGTTAAATCTTTTCATAAAATAATGATTTAGAATTAATAAAGGTTGGTAATAAAACAATAGTGGTATAGTCTTTTTTTACAATGCGGCAAATATAGCATATATTTTAAAAATAAAGAAATTTATTCCAAATAAATTAGAATTTTCTATTAACAGCCATAATTATGTTAGATTATTATCGCTATTTCACATACTCGACTATGTGATTAAAACGAAAAAACAAAGATGCCCATGCCAAAATCCGGCACAGGCAATACCCCTCATTCGCGTCATGAAAAAAGAGGATGCGCAGCCATAATGGCACTGCGCATCCTCTTTTATGATTTGATAATAACTATCAGATATCTGTCATGGAGCATTAATTATTGCTGAGCAGCTTGTCGATCAGGGCGGTAACGTCACCGATGTTGATGCCCTCATCACCATTAACATTAGCGCAAATTTCGCATACGCTACCACTACCCAGCAGGTAGTCGATCAGAGCGGTAACGTCACCAATGTTGACTGCCTCGTCGTGGTTCACATCACCCAGATCATAGCCATGGTCTTGTGTAACCTTCTCGATGATGAGCTTCATTTTAGCGAGGTCAACGGTCAGCTTGTACTCTCCAGCAGGAGTCTTGTAAGCATCGCCATTTTTTTCCATCGAGAGCTCAATACCCAGCATCTCGTCGGTCACCAGGAAGTCACCATCGCTAACAGCACCGAAGCGATAAGGCAGGATGTAATCCCAGCCACCTTGATCGTCGTTCTCGGCAACGCGGGTAGTGAAGCTGAAGTAGTTGTAGCCACTGTTGCGGCCATTGAGAGTTACTGTAGCGGTGTAAACATTGTTCTCGGCATCATATTCCATAGGGGTGCCGGCATTGGGAGCCCAGCCCTGCTCGTTCACCTCACCCAAAATATAAACCGTCTCAGGCAGGGTCACCTCACGCACCACGGACTGATAAGACTTTCCTGTATTCTGTTTTACTTCCACATAGAATTCATAGGTTTTGCCAGGAGTCAGGCCTTCCACGGCATAGGTGGCACCGGGGAGTTTTTTATTGGCATCGGTGGGCTCAACATTCTGGTTCAGGACAACTTCCTGGGTCTCCTTGTCAACAACATGCAGGAAATAACCACAGCCCTCACCAATGAAGTTATTGATGATATAGGTGTTCTCGGCATCGCAGGACCAGTCAGCAAGGAAGGACGTCGAAGTAACATTCTTTGCTTCTTGCAGCTGAGGATAGATTTCCATGTACACGATGTCCGAAGAGTTGGTTTGACCAGCATCAGTATAGTGAGTCTGAATACCGATACGCCATGTAAAGAACAGATCTTCACTTTCTTCAACTAGACTAGTCAAGCCACCAAAGTGAATATCCCAGTAACCAATATTACCATTGGGCGTTCTCCCATTGTAGGGGAATTGAGTCAATGGCTCGTTTACCTGACCAGGGAACATCTCAGGGGTGAAAGTAAAGATCTGGTCATTGTCGGTAAAGATGCTGAAGCTGACCTTTTCAGGATCCAGTATGGTATATTCTTCGCCATTGAAATACTTGTCAAGAGTATAATCGTCGGCAACAAGATTTCCATCAAAATCCGCTGCAAGATCATAGCCCAAATCAATACCGACAGGTAAACCGTAGTCGATGAACTCTGAGAGTCCAGGATTTGCGGGTTTTGGCAGGCTTTGTGCCGTTGTGCTGACGGTCAATGCCAGCAACATCACAAAAAGTACAGAAATCTTTTTCATAAAAATAGAATTTAATATTAATGATAATTAAAGTGATTTGTTTTGTTTTATATTACTTGCAAATTTACATCAAATTTGACAACAAACAAAAAAAATGACAAAAATATGCCATCATTTCAACAAATAGGCGCAAATGAGGACTAAAGGCTAGTAACCGGTGATTTCGGGACGAGGTAGGCGCTGACCTCGTAGAGGATGTAGATGGGCAGGAAAACGACCATCAGTGTAAAAGGGTCGCCGGTAGGGGTAATGATGGCAGCCAGAGCAAGTAGCACAACCACTGCATGGCGGCGGTAGGTCCTGAAAAAGCCGCGGTGCAGCACGCCCAACGTGCCCAGCAGCCATGCGACCAATGGCAGTTCAAAAATGACACCCATGATGAAGATGAGCATCAAGAAGGTGTCCATGTAGCTGTCCAACGAAATCTGGTTGGGCACCAGCTGGCTCACGTGATAGTCGGCCAGGAAACGCAGGGTGACGGGAAAAACAATGAAATAGCCCACTGCCACGCCAAGGAAGAACATGAAGCAGCCGATGAGGAAGGCCGTCTTGACGCCACGCTTCTCGCGCGGGTACAACGCCGGGGCGACAAACGACCACAAAAAATACAACACGATCGGGAATGCCAACACCAGCGCCAGCCAGAACGACGTGGACATGTGGATAAAGAACTGTGAGGCGAGCTTGATGTTGATCAGGTCCACGTTGAAGCCCTCGGTGGAGAATTGAGGCAACCACGACACTGACGAGGTCATGCGCTCGAACAGGCGGTAAAGGACAAAATCGCCATGACAGGGGGCCAAAATGATCTGATCGAAGATGGAGGGCATTAAGGCAAACAGTCCTAACGTGAGCAACACGAGGACCACAACAATGCGGATCAATACCGAGCGCAAGGCATCGACATGATCCCAAAACGACATTTCCTGCAGTTTTTCCTCGGCCATCGAATCATAAAACTACGAATTTCGCCAATTATCTTATTATATTTTATAATTAGTTTAATTCGCGTAATACGTAGTTTTTAATTCTTGTCTTTGTCGAGGTCTTCGATCGGTTTCTTGAGCTCGTCCTCGACCTCGTTCATGCCCTGTTTGAAGGACTTCACGCCCTTGCCCAGGCCACGCATGAGTTCGGGAATCTTCCTGCCACCGAAGAGAAGCAGAATGATAGCCACAATGAGAATAACCTCGCCTGTACCCAGGTTGAAGAAAGCAAGTATTCCGTTTACTAACATGATTCCTAATTGTTTAATGGTTCTTACTGAAGGCAAAGATAGTATTTTTTTTTAAGTTACCTCTATTTTTTTGTGGCAGGTTGCAAAAAAGTAGTATTTCTCCCTTCGGCCTGCGATCCTCGGGCAAGGTAGGCTGCGCCTCGTGAAATGCAAGAAAAAAATGATTTTTCTTGCCATTTCGCTCGGCTTGCACTACCTTTCCCTGTTGGTCTTGCTGTCCTCGGGCAAGGTAGGCGGCGCCTCGGAAATGCAAGAAAAAAATAGATTTTTCTTGCCATTTCGCTCGGCTTGCACTACCTTTGTGGCATCGAAACCATTAACTTCTTTATACAAACATTGTAATGAATACCATTAAGAATTTTGATGAGCTGATTGCCCATCTCATAGAGAACAATGTGAAGAAACGCGTGGCCGTTGTGTGGGCCGCCGATGAGAAAACTCCCGCCGCCTGTGCCCAGGCACTTGAAGCCGGCTTCATCGAAGCCATCTTTGTGGGATGTGAAGAAAAGCTCAAAGCCAATGAGGCCCTGAAGCCGTTTGCCGCCAGCATCAGCTATGTGGATGCCAGCGACGCCGACGACGCTGCTGCCAAGGCTGTTGCCCTGGTGCGCGAGGACAAGGCCGACGTGCTGATGAAAGGCTTGATCAACACCGATAACCTGCTGCGTGCCGTCCTGAACAAGGAGACCGGCATTCTGCCCAAAGGCAACGTGCTCACCCACGCTGCTGTAGCCTCGATTCCCAGCTACCACAAGTTCTTGATTTTCACCGATGCAGCCGTTATTCCCTATCCCAACCGCGAGCAGCGCGTCGAGATGGTGAAATATATGTCCAACGTGGCCCGCAACTTCGGCATCGAGGTGCCCAAGGTTGCCCTGATCCACTGCACCGAGAAGGTGAACGGCAAGCATTTCCCCTTCACCGAGGATTATCCCGTGATCATCGACATGGCCAACAAGGGCGAGCTGGGCAAGTGCATCGTTGACGGCCCGCTGGATGCCAAGTGCGCATGCAGCCTGCACGCCATGGAGGCCAAGGGCCTGACGTCTCCCCTGCAGGGCGACAGCGACGTGCTCATCATGCCCGACATCGAGGCCGGTAACGTCTTCTACAAGGCCATCACGCTGTTTGCCGGTGCCAGCACCGCCGGTCTGCTGCTGGGTGCCAAGTGCCCCGCCGTGGTTCCCTCTCGTGCCGACAGTGCCCAGTCCAAGTTCTACAGCCTTGCCGTAGCCACCATGGCAGCCGAGTAATTCAATCCGATTTTACTAATTACTAAAAACTTATAACTAGCAACTTAGAGATGAAAATCTTAGTTATCAATCCCGGATCGACCTCCACTAAGATGGCTGTCGTTGAGGACGGCGAGCCCCGCCTGATTAAAGTTATCCGCCATGCAGCCGAGGAGTTGGCCCCATTTGCCAAGATTACTGACCAGTTTGACTTCCGCCGTAAAATGATTCTGAACGAGCTGGAAAATGCTGGCATCCCCGTTGAATTTGATGCCATTGTCGCTCGCGGCAGCCTGACCAAGCCCCTGCCCGGTGGTGTTTATGCCGTTGATGAGAACATGATTCAGGCCACCTATGCCAGCGAACACCAGCACGCATGCGACCTGGGTTGTGTCATCGCCAATGAGATTGCCAAGGGCCTGGGTTGCCCCTGCTACATCGCTGATCCCGTCGTGACCGACGAATTGAACGATTATGCCCGCATCTGCGGTTTGTCCATGTTCAAGCGCGAGAGCATCTGGCACGCCCTGAACCAGCGCGCCATCGCCCGCCGCTATGCCAAGGAAAACGGCAAGCGCTACGAGGACTTGAACCTCATCGTTGCCCACCTGGGTGGCGGTATCTCGGTAGCTGCCCACGACCATGGCCGTGCCGTTGACGTGAACAATGCCCTGGATGGTGAAGGTCCGTTCTCACCCGAGCGCGCCGGCAGCCTGCCTGCCAAAGCACTGGTGAACCTGTGCTTCAGCGGCGAGTACACCAAGGATGAGATCCTCAAGATGATTTCGGGCAAGGGTGGCGTATTCTCGCACCTGGGCACGACCGACATGATCGAGGCCGAGAAGATGATGAACAATGGCGACGAGCACGCCAAACTCGTCATCAACGCGATGATCTACCATATCGCTAAGGCTATCGCCGAGAAGGGCGCCGTGCTGTGCGGCAAGATCGATGCCATCATCATCACTGGCGGTATCGCCTACTGGCAGTACATGGTTGATGAGCTCAAGAAGCGCGTCGACTGGATGGCTCCCGTCCATGTATATCCCGGTGAGGATGAGATGTCGGCACTGGCAGCCAATGCCGCCGCCGTTTTGAATGGCGAAATCGAAGTCAAGAAATACTGATATCAATTCAATGGGGCAACAAGTTGCTCCATTGAAGTTTAGAGTTTAGGGTTTAGAGTTTAGGGATTCACCTCCCTAGACTCTAAATCTTTTTAAATCACGTTGAGTTGCTGGAGATAGGCAATCGTGCCGGTGACGAGGCCGTAGAGGGAGAGAATGAGGATGATGATGCCGATGATGCGGTTGATGAGCCACATCGAACGGATATTGAAATGGGTGCGCACCTTGTCCACAAAGAAGGTAATCACCGACCACCACAACAGGGCGCCCAGCACAATCGAGGCATAACCGATGATGATGTGATAGAAACGGTATTCAGGCAACGGGAAGCTGAAGCGCGCAAACAGCGGAATGATCAGGAACATGATGAGCGGATTGCTCAAGGTAAACAGAAAACCCGTGGCCGTATCACGCATATAGTCGTCACGCTGGTCGATGTTTTCCTTGATCTGACTCACAGGATTGTGGAAAATCATGTAAACGGCATACACTATCAGGATGATACTGCCGATGATCTGCAACAGGTTGACATGATCGGCAATAAAATCGGTCACCAGCGAGATACCCAGTCCCACCAGCAAGCAGTAGAACAAATCGCTGGCCGCAGCACCCACACCCGTAAAAAAACCGGAATTACGGCCTTTGTTCAGCGTGCGCTGGATGCACAGGATACCGATAGGTCCCATAGGAGCCGACAGGATTATGCCTATCGACACACAGCCAATCAATATGGACAGGATAGTTCCCAATACAGGAGGTTTATCTGTTTACAACCTGCAAAGATAATAAAATGATTTCAGTTGACGGTTATCGCTGCGGAGTTTTTTAGTCACTGTTTCGCGGCATGAGTCTGTAGGCCACGATCGTGACTTGGGGGCGGAGGGACAATTCGCCAGGATTAGAGCCTGGAGCGCCCTCGGGGACCGTCATTCCGCGCTCGGCATAGAATTTCAGCCAATAGTCAGTCACCTGTCCTGTAGCGTCATGAAACGACATCGGTACCGGGTCAAAAATGAGCGCGCCTTGAGAATCGACATAATTCAACTGCACCAACTCGCTGCAATAGATAGCGCTATCGCCAGGGAGATACAGGTCGTCATAAGGTTTGCCCACCTGCATGAGGCAGCGTCGCACCGACTTGTGAATATCCACATCGGCCCCCACCCTGCCGACGAGCGCATGAGGATTCTCGCGGTAAAAGGCGTCGATGGATGTGAGACACACAGCGGGTTTCTTTGCCTCGATGACATACAACGGCCCACCGTCGCCACCGATGCGATGCACGATAGCCACATGGTCGATTTTCATGCCCCTGGCTCCTTGCGTGACATCGGTAATGGCATTGGAGGAGTCGGGACAGCAGAAGAGCAGGTCGCCCTCCTGCAACACTTGACCTGCAAGTGTCACAGCTGTGAAGACAGCCATCAAAAAGATGAGGATTCTAGTACCAGGTAACGCCATTGCTCATGCTGGAATGCTTGTCATACTTCACATCCTGCAGGATGGACGACTTGACAGCGATGTGGAAGTTGTAACTCTTGTAGGGACCCACGGGCACGAAGCTCGCACTCATCTCGAAGCAGTGCATCTGGCGCGAGATGCTGCAGTTCATGTAGGCAATCTTGTGGGTATCGAAATTGTAGCTCGCCGATGCCGTCAGGGACCAGTTCTTCGTGGGGCGGATGTTGGCATTCAGACTCAGGTTCTGGGTCCAGCGGCCGTTGTACTCGAGTTTCTTGTAATTGAACGAGCCATAACCATAGGACAACGAATAATTCACTGTAAGGCTCCACGGGCAATCCCATTTGGCATAACCGTCGACGAGTTCCAGGTCGGTAGTGGGTCCGCCGCCCTGGCTTTCTTGTTCATCATCCTCGCCCTGATTCCTATTTATTCGGTTCTCGGGGGTCTTCTTGTCGTCAGGCTGTTTGTCCTTCTTGCGCTTGAAGGTGTCGTTATTGAACGTGTAGGAGAAGGACGTACCCGTGCTGGACAATCGGCCCCAGCCGCCACCGTTGAACAGGCGCAACTTGTTGATCCTGACGGGAGCACCGGACTCATTTAGACCATACTTATAGACGTCCCAAGTGGCGCTCAGGTTGAGATTAAAGCCTCTGGTCAATCGCAGCATGATGCTCGTGTTCAGGTTGCTCCACTTCAGCGAGTCGGCCGCCAGATTGCAGGATTGGCTCAAAGTCAAATTCTCAATGAGGGAGATTTTCTTGAAACCGGTGCTGTCGTTCTCGCTCTTGACTTTAGCTTCCAGGTTGTTGGCGATGTTGAATGTTAAGGTTCCCGACTTGCCGTTAGGTGCGCTGCCGTAGAGCCCATGCTGGAAATAGCTGTAGCGGTTGTTGTGGTGAACGCCCCTGCTGTCCACATAGTCCAGGTTGCCGTAATAGCCCCAGAACGGAGCGCCAAAGTCAGGCGTTGCCGAGAACGAGATGGTGGGCGTCATCACATGGCGCACCATCTGCAGCTTTTCGCTGAGTTTACCCAGGAACTTCAGGGGCTTGAAGAAACCATAGACCTTGGTACTGAACGAGACGCCGAAATTGAAGTCAAAAATGTTATAGAACCCGTAGGTCGTGTCCCTGACCACCGCACTGGCATTAGGATCCCATTGCTGCCGTATCTTGCTGGTATACATGCGGTCGTTCACGGTCAGATTGGGCGTGATGTTGAAGTACTTCAACACATTGAACGTGGCCTGAACAGGCACGGTGTGGCTCATGCCGTTGCGCCAGTCCTTGACCAGACTCTTGTGCAGAAATTCGTCCTGCTTGGCGGTCAACGAGTTCTGGAACCGGCCATTGTAGCTCACCTTGATCTTCTCATACCAGCGCTCGTCGCCCACGGCGCGCTTGCGCTTGAACGGTGCCGTCTGGGTCATGTTGACAGTCAGGTTGGGGAACGAGACAGTAATCGTCGAGTCGGATGTGCGCTGCGACACGTTGGCATTCGTCGAGAAGGTCCACTTGCTGTTGGGAATCTTGTAGGTCAGGTTCACCGTGCTGCTCTTGGTATTCTCGGTAAATGCACTGGTGTAGTAGGTGTTGAGGCTGTTGCGTGCATAGCCTGTTGTGGCAAAGTTCACGCTGGCCGAGAAAGTCAGGTAAGGATTAGCCTTCTGGTTCTGGCTATGGCTCCACACTACCTGGAAGTTGCGCATTTTGTTGTAATCGGGATCGCCTTTCTCGCCTGTCACGGTCGTGAGGTAGTTGACGCTGAACGAGCCTGAGAACTTGTAGCGTTTGGAGTAGGATGACTGGGCCGACAGTCCCCAGGAGCCGCGTGTGTAGATCTCGCCAGTGAGCGCCAGGTCGGCGTGCTGTCCCAGTGCCAGGTAATAGCCACCGTTGCGCAGGTAGAAACCGCGGTTGTAGTCTTCACCGAAGGTTGGCACCAAAATACCGCTCTGGTACTTCTCACTGAAGGGGAAGTAGCCAAACGGCACCGCAATGGGCAGCGGCAGGTCTTCCAGTACCATGTAGGCAGGTCCCGTGACCACGTTTTTCTTGGGTTTGACCTTGGCCTTGGTGAGCTGGAAATAGAAGTGCGGATGTTCGTGGTCGTCACAGGTGGTGTAACGGCCGTCCTTGATGTAATAGTAGTCGTCCTCGGTCTTCTTGGTGATGCCGCCGGTGAGGTAGCCCTCACCCTGCTCGGTGACGATATCGGTGATGTAGCCGCGCTTCGTCTTGAAGTTGTACTTCATCTCCCTGGACTGGTACTCGCCGCTATTATCCTTAAAGACAGGTGTGCCGGTGAGTTCACCCACACTGTCAGGGACGCCGATGGCCTGCACCTGGCTGCTGTCCATATCCATGCTGATCTGCGATGCCGACATGTCGATGTCGCCATACACGATCTTGCTGCCGCCGTACATCACCGCATGGTTGCGGCCAAACAGGATGATACTGTCCTTGGCATTGAATTCGACGACATGGTCAAGGTCGACCTTCTCGCGCACAAAACGCACTGTGTCACGGGCCTGAGGCTCACTGGAACTTACCGGAGCCGTATCGCCTTCGGCCTTGACAATAGAGTCAATCGCCTGGGTCAAGTCAAGGGTATTTCCCCTCACCTGGCCATGCGACAAAGTTGCTGGCAGCAGAAGAACTGCCAGCAGCGCCCACAGGATGATATGATGACTTCGTATCGTCACTTAATATGCCTATTAAACGGCAAAGATAGTGCAAATTGGTAGCACGACAAGCGAGATTTAATTTTTTATCTTTTTTTAGCAACAAGTGGCTAATAACTGATTTGTTTTTGCTATATTTGCAGATTGTAACAACTAATAACTACACTATAGTATCATGTATAATGTCAAGTCTAATCACGCCGATGAGTTCATCGACGATAGCGAGATACTAGACACCCTAGCATACGCTGAAAAGAACAAGAGTAATCGTGCTCTGATTGAGGAGATTATCGATAAAGCCGCACTGTACAAGGGTCTTACCCACCGCGAGGCTGCCGTGCTGCTCGACTGCGACCAGCCCGACCTGATTGAACGCTACGAGCAGCTGGCCAAGGACGTGAAACGTCGTTTCTACGGCAACCGCATCGTGATGTTTGCCCCGCTGTATCTGTCCAACTACTGCATCAACGGTTGCGTCTATTGCCCCTACCATGCCAAGAACAAGACCATTCCGCGCAAGAAACTCTCGCAGGACGAAATCCGTGCCGAGGTAGAGGCGCTGGTCAAGATGGGTCACAAGCGCATTGCCCTCGAGGCTGGCGAGCACCCCGTTATGAACCCCCTCGAATACATCCTGGAGTCGATCCACACCATCTATAACACCAAGGTGGGCAACGGCGAAATCCGTCGCCTGAACGTGAACATCGCCGCTACCGAGGTCGAGGCCTACGAGAAACTGAAGGCCGCCGGCATCGGTACCTATATCCTGTTCCAGGAGACCTATAACCGCAAGAACTACGAGGCCCTGCATCCCACGGGCCCCAAGAGCAACTACAGCTACCACACTGAGGCCATGGACCGTGCCCAGATGGGCGGTTGTGACGATGTGGGCATCGGCGTGCTGTACGGCCTGACCACCTACCGTTATGACTTCGTGGGTCTGCTGATGCATGCTGAGCACCTGGAGGCCAAGTTCGGCGTAGGTCCGCACACCATCAGCGTGCCGCGCATCTGCCCCGCCGAGGACATTTCCCTCGACGAGTTCCCCGACGTACTGCCCGACGACATCTTCTGCCGCATCATCGCCGTCATCCGTCTGGCCGTGCCCTATACTGGCATGATCATCTCCACCCGCGAGAGCCAGAGTGTGCGCGCTAAGGTGCTTGACCTGGGTGTGTCACAGATCAGCGGCGGCAGCCGCACCAGCGTGGGCGGTTACACCACTGTAGAGCGCCACGACGAGACGGCCCAGTTCGACGTGAGCGACACACGCACTCTCGACGAGGTCATCAACTGGCTGCTGTCCATCGGCTATCTGCCCAGCTTCTGCACCGCCTGCTACCGTTCGGGCCGCACGGGCGACCGCTTCATGGCCCTGTGCAAAGCCGGCAAGATTGGCGACATCTGCACGCCCAATGCCCTGATGACGCTCAAGGAGTACCTCATGGACTTTGCCAGTGAAGACACCGTGGCCAAGGGCAATGCTCTGATTGAGCGGGAATTGGCCAAGATGACCAATGAGCGCGTGCGCGACATCGCCGCCCAGCACATCAAGGACATCGCTGGCGGCCAACGCGACTTCTACTTCTAAAAATTTCAAAAACAAGAAACACAAGAAATACAACAATTAATCTCCTTATTGTATTTGTTGTATTTCTTGTTTTCATTAATATATTTGTTGTGAATATTTTTAATAGGGCTCCACAGAGTGAGAGGGTGCACATTGCGCTATTCGGACGGCGCAATGTGGGCAAGTCGTCGCTTATCAATGCCCTCACGGGCCAGCAGATTGCCATCGTGAGCGACGTGGCCGGCACCACGACCGACCCGGTGTGCAAGTCGATGGAAATCCTGCCGCTGGGACCGTGTGTGCTCATTGATACAGCGGGTTTTGACGACACGGGCAAGGTGGGCGACCTGCGCACCGAACGTACCCGCGAAGTCATCAAGCAGGCCGACATCGCCATCGTTGTGACCGACGGCGCCACGCTCGACGACGAGGCGGCATGGGCCGGGCTACTCAAGCAGGCCAACGTCCCCTACGTTGCCGCGCTGAACAAGGTGGACCTGATGACTGAAATTCCCTCTACCCTACTCGCCGACATTGCCAAACGGCTGGGCTGCGACGCCATCCCCGTCAGCGCCATGAACGGAACGGGTCTCGATCTGCTGCGTAAAACCCTGGCCGGCTTGATGCCCGAAAGCGGCAATCAGTCACTCACGGGCAATCTGGCTCAAACGGGCGACACGGTGCTGCTGGTCATGCCGCAGGACCCGCAGGCCCCCAAGGGACGCCTCATCCTGCCGCAGGTACAGACCCTGCGCGACCTAATGGACAAAAGGTGTATCGCCATCTGCTGCACGACCGAGGATATCGACCGCACTTTGGCAGCCCTCAAGGAACCGCCCCGACTCATCATCACCGACTCACAGGTATTTGACATCGTGGCGCAGAAAAAACCAGCCGAAAGCCTGCTCACGTCCTTCTCGGTGCTGATGGCGGCCCATAAGGGTGACATCCATTATTTCGTCGAGAGCGCTCCCGCCATCGACCGCCTGACGGAGCAATCGCGCGTGCTCATCGCCGAGGCCTGCACCCATGCCCCGCTGGCCGAGGACATCGGGCGCGAAAAAATTCCCCGCATGCTGCGACAGCGCGTGGGACAAGGACTGAAAATCGATATCGTTGCGGGCAAGGATTTCCCCAAGGATTTGACGGGCTATGACCTGGTCATCCACTGTGGCGGCTGCATGTTCAACCGCCGTTTCATGCTCCAGCGCGCGGAGCAATGCCGTGCCCAGGGCGTGCCGATGACCAACTACGGCATCACCATCGCCCACGTCAAGGGGATTTTGGGCAAAGTTACACTACCTCAGCCCATCTAAAGATCTTAAATAGAGGGTGGTTAAGTGAAAATTTGCCTCTTTCTTAGAATATCCATAAACCTACTTGTTCATGAGGATTTCAAACAACTGACGGTGTTTTTTTCCAATAACCTCAAGAATAAGACCTGCAAAGAAGAAAAGGACGCTTACAATAATTAAGAATCCGCTGACTATGAGTGTAGGAAACCTTGGTACCAGTCCTGTCTGTATGTAGTCATAGAGCACCGGAATGACCATCACAAGCCCTACACCAAAGAAGAATAGGGCAAAAAACAAGAAGAACGTAAAGGGCCTGTAATCACGGAATAAACGAGTTATAGTCAAAAGGACCTTGAATCCATCTTTGTATGTATTCAGCTTTGACACACTACCATCAGGCCTGTCTCGATATTGCACTGGAATCTCTGCAAGTAAGAAATTCTTATCAAGAGCGTGTATAGTCATTTCCGTCTCTATTTCAAAGCCTTTGGAAAGAACCGGGAAATGCTTGACAAAAGATTTGCTGAAAGCTCTGTATCCCGTCATGATATCCTTTACATCACTTTTGAAAATCGAATTAATGAGTTTCCTTACCAAGACATTACCAAAGTTATGGAATGGTCGCTTATTCTCTTGAAAATACGTACCAGAGAGACGGTCACCTATAACCATATCACAACCATCATTCAATACTTTATCGCACATTTTGCGGGCAAACTCAGCAGGATATGTATCATCCCCATCTATCATGATGTAGCAGTCGGCATCAATCTCTCTGAACATGGAACGAATAACATTTCCTTTACCTTGACGGTATTCATAGCGCACCTCAGCACCAGCCTCTCTGGCTATGACATCCGTTCCATCGGTTGAATTGTTGTCATAGACATAAATTGTAGCTTCAGGCAAAGCCTCTTTATAGTCAGCAACTACTTTAGCAATTGTTTTGCTCTCATTGTAACAAGGTATCAATACCGCAATTCTTTTGTCTTTTTTTTCCATATGCATGTGTTGAATAGAACATAATTAATGCCGCATTCACAACGAGCGGAAAGGAATATCTATATGTTGATACCGGGCTTATAAAAAATAAGCCCAAGGTTAAAAACATCGTGGCGAAAATTACCAATCCCGTGAGATCGCGACGATAGATGAATACTACAAAAAAGAATAAATATAGCCACGTATAGTAAGCCTTCGAGAAGATAAATTCCAACAATGGAGCACTTGACAGTCTGTTCATAATACGATTGGTTAAAGAACTAAAAGAAGCTCTACAATAAAAATCATATTCAGGAAGGAGATAAGGGCAAAGCTTCCAATCATCGATATAAAAAACACCTTCTGTATTGTAAAAGAAACCATTCACAAGGTTAATACTAGCCAAGACACATGTACCTGGTAGTCTAAGAAAAGTAGTTAACCAAGATTTCATATAAGCAGATAATGCTTCTTTCTCCTCAATACTTGAATAATTGTTTTTTTCAGACCACTTAATAACTGGCCTAAAACGATATCGTGACTTAACAGGGTCGGTCACAGTATCTTTATAAATTCGGTTGAGGGTATCGGGATCAATATTAACAATTGCCGTAAAAGCATGTTTCTCCTCAACAGTGAGTTTTTCAGGATGAGTGATCATACAAAGAGCCGATTGCTGTAAAAATACTCCAATCATTTCATGCTTACTAGCTTGTGCGACACCTATAGAAGGATAAAGTATCCGGACAACAAAGAAATATACAACAATACCTGGCAGATATGCGTATGTTATTCTCTTTGCCAAAGAACGGTAAAACAAAACAAGCAATAAATATTGAACCAATACAAAATATATCCCTTGATGACGCGAAAAACAAATCAAGATCACTGCTATTCCATGCATCAAAAGTAATCTTTTTTTTGGCATCTCCCCTTTTCTACTTCGCCACAACAAATCGGCCAATGTAACAACGAAAAATAGTGAAGAATAAGCAAATATTCCATCCTTAGTATCATATATGTTAAGCAGTGAAAAGAATGGAAAAACTGCAAACAATAATACAAGCCATTTCTGTAAACACGAACCTGCACCTACCCTACCACAAAATCTGATTACATAGACAAAAAGTGCAGACACAAGTAATATAAAGAGAAATGACATCAATGCTAATCCTATGGATGGATCACCAAGACATTTTCCTAAGTCAAAGAATACTTTCTGCAGACAGGCTACAAGGAAAGGATGATGGTCATATAGCACTCTTCCATTTCCAAAACTGCTCAACGACACTGCAGCATCATAATCAAACAAACAAGGATAAAACACCACCAAATAAGGGATGCGACAGATGACAAAAAAAACGAACAGTTTGATATTGCTTATGCCTAACTTTTTCTCTCCTTCACTCGATTTATTGTCAAGATGCCAAATCACATTGGAGAATGCACATAATATTATCTTATAAAACACATAGCTATAAATTGCCATTTTCAGAACAGCAATAGCTAAAAGAGCATTAGACCCAAAACACAAATCAAGAGAATGGGTGATATTTATACTGTAGCCTAAAGTACAGCAAGCAGCAAAAAAGAATGCCAGAATAATCGATAACCACCTCATCAACCGATCAGAATCTTTAGTCCATTTATTCATCAATGTAAATACAATAGGTATTAGCAATGAATAAACACAAAACTTAATGTCGAAATATCCTGTCAAAGACCTAAAAAGAAGCCATACAACAAGAAAAAGAAAACCCGTAATAAGACCAGTATAACTAACTTTAATATGATTAATCATAGTCCTCGTTAACTATATTATTACCACCAACTTAATTCTTTATTCTGTTGCCTTAAAGGATGGATTTGTCGCGGTACTTGGTGTGGAGGATTTCGTGGGCCTTGCCTTGTAAGGGTTTGCCCAGGAACTCCCGGTAGAGACGCAGGATGACGGGATTCTCGTGGCTCTTGCGCAGTTTCTTGCCGACGTCCTCACTGTAGATGGCCCGCTGGCGTGCCTTGATGACCTCGATGTCGCCGTGGTGGTAGGGCTGGCCCGTGCCGCCGATGCAGCCACCGGGACACGCCATCACCTCGATGACATGATAGTCCAGCTCACCGGCACGCAGTTTGTCCATGACGATGCGGGCGTTGGCCAACGTATTGACCACGCACACCTTCAGTTCAAAGCCGTCGAGGTCGATGACGGCCTCATGGATACCGTCTAGACCGCGCACCTGCTCAAACTCGACATGTGCCAGTTCCTTTCCTGTGAATTCCTCATACACCGTGCGCAAAGCAGCCTCCATGACGCCACCCGTCGTGCCGAAGATGGCACCGGCGCCGCTGGAGTCGCCCAACGGCATATCGAACTCGCCGTCCTGAAGGCCGTCAAAGTCGATGTTCATGCGCTTGATCAGTTCGGCCAGCTCGATAGTGGTAATCGAGTAGTCCACGTCGGGGTTGCCGGCGGTGATGAACTCGTCGCGGGCACATTCATATTTCTTGGACAGGCACGGCATCACCGAAACCACCACCAGTTTGTCGCGGGGAATGCCCATGCGCTCGGCCCAATAGCTCTTGAGCACGGCGCCCAGCATCTGGGCGGGTGACTTGCAGGTCGAGGGATACTCGCGCAGGTCGGGATAATCGTTCTCGAAGAAGTTGACCCATGCCGGGCAGCACGAGGTGGTGATGGGAATGCGCACTGTCTTGTCGCCGGCGATGAACTTGCGCAGTCGGTCCACAATCTCGGCCGCCTCTTCCATGATGGTGATGTCGGCACCGAAGTCGGTATCGAACACATAGTCTACACCTACCTTGCGCAGGGCCGTGATCATCTTGCCAGTGACAATGGTGCCCGGAGGCATACCGAACTCCTCGCCTAGCGCATAACGCACTGCGGGAGCCGTCTGGGCCACGACAATCTTATCGGGATCAGCCACATCGACCAGCAGGTCCTCGACGTAGTTGCGCTCGCTCAGGGCGCCCACAGGTCCGTGGATGGCGTCGAACTTGCACTTGGTCGTGCAGTGGCCGCAGCAGGTACATTTATAGGGATTGACCACATGGGGATGACGCAGGTCGCCCACAATGGCCTGGCTGGAGCAGCCACGCTTGCAGGCGCCGCAGCCCTTGCACTTGTCGGCATCGATCTTGTAAGACATCACCGACAGGAACTTCTTGCCGCCAATCTCGTAGATGTAGTCATGCAACATGGCGTCCATCGACAGCTGCTTGGGATAGGAACTCCAGTGCTTGGAGTCGTCCATCAGCTGATGGGCAGTGAAATCGACATACTGCAGACGCTCCTCGAGCAGACGGCCATCGATGATGTGTGTCTTGACGATATCCTCAACATCCTCGGGGTGCACCTGCACGTAGGTCGTATTGTCGGGCATAATCCTGACGATGGGACCCTTGGCACAGAAGCCGAAGCAACCCGTTGCCACGACGTCAACACGGCTACCCAGACCGTAGTCGGCAATGACGCGAATGAAATTGTCAATGATTTTCAGGCTGCCCGATTCATAGCAGGATGAGCCGCAGCAGCACAGCACCTGAACGTGGGTGTTAGCGATCAAACCATAAGCCTTTTCGGCATAGTTCGACTGCACTTCTCCATTCGAATTGTTTAGTGACTTATCTTGTTGAGATTCCATTGGCAATTAGCTAGTTAATCATTCACGGGATTGGGACAATGATGGATATCAACCCAAATTAACTCACAAAATTACGAATTTTCTTCCAATCCTGCAATAAATGGAATCATTTAACGTGAATTCGATAAAATCAACGTAGATTTCACGGGGGCTTACCCGCGACAGACTGCAACGTGTGGTCGCCACCGGCGGCGACGCGGGGATATGCCACCACCCGTGGTGCCTGCCACTGCACTCGCTATGCTCGTTTAGATGGCAGGTATCACGGGTTACTCAAAGGACACCCTGCGGGTGTTGCTCCATCCTGGTACCAATAGAGACGCAAAATTTTGCGTCTCTACATCTTTGTCGAATGCACAATAACTCAAGAAAGCGGGAGGGCTCTTCTGAGTTGAGTCCTCCCGCTTTCGGGTAATTAGTGATGTTTAGTGTTCTTAGTCCTGAGCTGAAACGCTTTCGAGGATCTGGCGAACGTCCTTGACGTCGAGACGTCCATAGACGTGCTCACCGATCATGACAACGGGTGCAAGACCGCAGGCGCCCACGCAGCGCAGGCAGTCGAGCGAGAACTTGCCGTCGGGAGTGGTCTCGCCTACCTCGATGCCCAAGATGCGCTTGATTTCCTCAAGCAGACGCTCGGAACCGCGCACGTAGCAGGCGGTACCCAGGCATACTGAAATGGGGTGCTTGCCCTTGGGGGTCATGGTGAAGAACGAGTAGAACGTCACCACGCCATAAACCTTGGAAGCGGGCACGCCCAGCTTGCGGGCGATGATGCGTTGCATCTCCTCGGGGAGGTAGCCATGCAATGCCTGGCACTCGTGCAGCACATTGATCAATTCACCGGGCTTGTTGCCGTGCTTGTCGCAGATCTCCTCGACCTGTTGAACTACGGTACACGCCAGTTTGATTTCTTCTTTCTTCTTCATATCTCGTTATTGATGTTTTGATTCGGAATTAGTGAATGGATTTATCAAAATAGTGCGTGTGAAGCAGGTGATGTGCCTTCTCGCCACAGGGCTCGCCCAGGAAGTCCTTGTAGAGCTTCTGGATGTCGGGGTTCTCGTGGCTCTTGCGCAGTGCCTTGCCCTCGTCCTCGCGGTAAACGGCAGCGGCACGTGCCTTGAGAATCTCGATGTTGCCGTGGTGGTAGGGCTGACCAGCACCGCCGATGCAACCGCCGGGACATGCCATCACCTCAACCACATGGTAGTTGAGCTTGCCGGCACGCAGCAGATCCATGACCTTGCGGGCATTGCTCAGGGTGTGAGCGATGCAGACCTTCAGCTCAAAGCCGTTGAGGTCGATGGTAGCCTCCCTGATGCCTTCCAGACCGCGCACTTCGTTGAACTCGAGGTGCGGCAGGGTCTTGCCGGTGTGCACCTCATAGACGGTGCGCAATGCAGCCTCCATCACACCACCGGTGTTGGCGAAGATAGCGCCTGCACCTGTGGACTCGCCCAGAGGAGAGTCGAAGTCGCCATCGGGCAGGTTGGCGAAGTCGATGTTGGCGCGCTTGATCAGGCGGCCCAGCTCGCGGGTCGAGATGCTGTAGTCCACATCGGGATTGCCATCCACCTTGAACTCGTCACGACCGCACTCGTACTTCTTGGCCAGACAGGGCATGATCGAAACGACAACGAGTTTCTCGCGGGGGATACCCATCTTCTCGGCCCAGTAGGTCTTAGCAACAGCGCCAAACATCTGAGCGGGCGACTTGGCAGTCGAGGGATAATCCAGCAGATCGGGATACTCGTGCTCGTAGAAGTTCACCCAAGCGGGGCAGCACGAAGTCATCACGGGCAGTTTCACGTCCTTATCGCCAGCAAGGAACTTGTTGAGGCGACCCAGGATCTCAGTACCCTCTTCCATGATGGTGAGGTCGGCGGCGAAGTCGGTGTCGAACACGTAGTCGAAGCCGAGGTCACGCAACGAGGTAGCCAGCTTGCCGGTAACGATGGTGCCGGGCTTCATGCCGAACTCCTCGCCCAGAGCAACGCGCACGGCGGGTGCGGGCTGAGCGATAACCACCTTATCGGGGTTGGTGAGGTCGTCCATGAGCTGGTTGGTATAATCATGCTCGGTGAGGGCACCGGTGGGACATACGGCGACGCACTGGCCGCAGTAGGTACAGTTGGTGTCCACGAACATCTTGTCGAAGGTGGGAGCGATGGTGGTGTTGAAACCACGACGGATAGCGCTCAGCACGCCTACGGACTGCACGTTGTTGCAGACGCTCTCGCAACGGCGGCAGTAAACGCACTTCTCCATGTTGCGGGAGATGGCGGGGGTGAGCTCTTGCTTGCGCTCGCTCTGTTCGCCACCGTTATAGGGCATTTGGCGGATGTTGAAGCGCATTACCAGGCGCTGGAGTTCGCAGTCGCTGCACTTGGGGCAGGTCAAGCAATCGTTGGGGTGGTCGCTAAGCATGAGCTCGGCAACGGTCTTGCGGGCGCGAATGACGCGGGCACTGTTGGTGTGAACCACCATACCCGGAGTCACGCGGGTGGCGCAGGCGGGAGCCAGATTGCGACGACCTTCGATCTCAACAACACAAATGCGGCACGAGGCGGGCATGTTCTGTACACAGGTGCCCTCCAGGTCAATGTGGCACAGGGTGGGAATGCTGATGCCAACGGTCTTGGCGGCATCAAGCAGCATGGTCCCTGCGGGAACAGTTACCTCGTGTTTATCAATCGTCAGAGTGATCATATTCTTTTCTTCCATGATGCTATCGAATTTTAATAAACCGAGATGGCGTCGAAGCGGCAATTAGACTTACACATACCGCAGCGGATGCACTCGAAGGGGTTAATAATGTGAGGTTTGCGAATGTCGCCCATGATGGCGTTGGCGGGGCACTTGCGGGCGCAGGCGCCGCAACCCTTACACTTGGAGGCTTCAATGCTGTAGGTCACAAGGGCCTTGCACTGCTTAGCGCGGCAGGTGTGCTGTTTCACGTGCTCCACATATTCGTCCCAGAAGTTGTTGATAGTCGATAACACGGGATTGGGAGAGGTCTGTCCCAGACCGCACAGGGCGGTGTCCTTGATGATCTCGCCCAGCTCTTTCAGGCGGTCGAGGTCTTCCATAGTGCCCTTGCCCTCGGTGATGCGGGTAAGGATCTCGAGCATGCGCTTGTTACCGATGCGGCAGGGCGTGCACTTACCGCAGCTCTCGTCGCAAGTGAACTCGAGGTAGAACTTGGCCACGCTGACCATACAGTCGTCCTCGTCCATGACGATCATACCGCCAGAGCCCATCATTGAGCCCGAAGCAGCCAGATGCTCATAGTCGATGGGGGTGTCAAGGTGCTTCTGCGTCAAGCAGCCGCCCGAGGGGCCACCGGTCTGCACAGCCTTGAACTCCTTACCGTTCTTCACGCCACCACCGATGTCGTAGATGATCTCGCGCAGGGTGGTACCCATGGGAACCTCGATAAGGCCCACATTATTAATCTTACCTGCCAGTGCGAACACCTTGGTACCCTTGCTCTTCTCGGTACCGATCGAGGCGAACCAGTCGGCGCCCTTGGTCAGGATGATGGGCACGTTGGCGAGGGTCTCGACGTTGTTCACGTTGGTGGGCTTCATGTTGTAACCGGCCTCGGCGGGGAAGGGAGGCTTCAGGGTGGGCTCGCCACGCTTGCCTTCCATCGAGTGGATGAGCGCGGTCTCCTCACCGCAGACGAATGCACCGGCACCGTAGCGGATTTCGATATCAAAGTCGAAATCGGTGCCCAGGATGCTCCTGCCCAGCAAGCCGTATTCGCGAGCCTGCTGGATAGCGACCTTCAGGCGGTGTACAGCCAGGGGATACTCGGCGCGGATGTAGATCAGACCCTTGTGTGAGTTGATGCAGTAACCGCAGACGGTCATTGCCTCGATCACCGAGTTGGGGTCACCCTCCATGATGGAGCGGTCCATGAATGCACCGGGGTCGCCCTCGTCGGCATTGCAGACCACATACTTCTCATCGGCATCATAGCCACGGGCAAAGCCCCACTTCATGCCGGTGGGGAAGCCGGCGCCACCGCGTCCACGCAGACCTGAGGCCTTGATGATCTCGATCACCTCCTCGGGGGTCTGGTTGAGCAGTGCGTTAGCAATACCCTGGTAACCGTCACGGGCGATGTACTCCTCTATGTTCTCGGGGTCGATGAGGCCGCAGTTGCGCAGAGCGATACGCATCTGCTTGCGGTAGAAGTCCATGTGCTTGCTGTCGCTCACGGTCTTGTTGGTCTTGGGGTCAACATAGAGCAGACGCTCTACACGGCGACCGCCGATGATATGCTCCTTGACAATCTCGGCAGCGTCCTCGGGCTTCACCTGGGTGTAGAAGGTGTTGTCAGGCATGATCTTGACAATGGGGCCCTTCTCGCAGAAGCCGAAGCAACCGGTAGTGATCACATCCACCTTGTCGGTGATACCGTTCTCTTCAATAGCGGCCTTGAGGTTATCTACGATTTTGTGGCTGTTGGACGCCTTGCAACCGGTACCGCCGCAGCACAGCACTTGCAGGTGCTCGGCTCCCGTAGCAAGACCACAACACTGCTCTGACGACTGGTCAGAACTTTCCTCACGCAGTGCCAACAGTTGTTGCGCACGCTTCCTCAAACTGTTGAGGTCGTTAATAGAAAGTATTTTCACGTTGTAGAAAATGAATTAGTTATAAGTTGATTATTCCTTTTGAGTTTATGTTCGGTTTTCAGGCTTCAAAATTACTCCTATTTTCTGAATTACAGAAATATTTCGGCAAATAATTATACTAATTGGGTAAAAATGCAAAAAAAGAGCTGGCACCCCGTCAATAGAGGCGCCAGCCGTTTTTTGATTTCGATTAGGATTACTCCTCGGTCTTGGGAGCTTCGTCCTTGCCCTCGTTCTGCTCGAGCTGAGCCTTCAGAGCGGCCAGGCCGTCATTCACGTCACCCAGGGTAGTCTTCTCCATCTGAGGAACTGCGGGAGCAGCCTCGGCAGCGGGTTTGTTAGCGGCTGCGGCAGCCTGGCGGCGTGCCTTGCGAGCCTCACTGCGCTGCTCATCCTCAAAGATGCGGCTGTGCGACAGGATGATGTGCTTGCTGTCCTTGTTGAAGTCGATCACCTTGAACTGCAAGGTCTCGCCCTGCTTGGCGGTGGTGCCGTCTTCCTTGGTCAGGTGCTTGGGAGTTGCAAAGCCCTCAACGCCGTAGGGATCCAGACGGATCTGGCCACCACGCTCGGTGAGCTCGCTGATGGTACCCTCGTGCACGCTGCCCTTGGTGAAGATGGTCTCGTAGGTTTCCCAAGGATTCTCCTCGAGCTGCTTGTGACCCAGGCTCAGACGACGGTTCTCCTTGTCGATGTCGAGAACGACAACGTCGATGGGAGCGTCAACCTTGGTGAACTCGCTCGGGTGCTTGATCTTCTTGGTCCACGACAGGTCGCTGATGTGAATCAGGCCCTCAACACCCTCTTCCATCTCAACAAAGATGCCGAAGTTGGTGAAGTTGCGCACCTTGGCGGTGTGCTTGCTGCCAACGGGGTACTTCTCCTCGATGGTGTCCCAAGGATCGTTGGTGAGCTGCTTGATGCCCAACGACATCTTGCGGTCCTCGCGGTCCAGAGCCAGGATAACGGCCTCGACTTCGTCGCCCACCTTCATGAAGTCCTGAGCAGGACGCAGGCGCTGTGACCAGCTCATCTCGCTGACGTGAATCAGGCCCTCGACGCCGGGAGCCACCTCAACAAATGCACCGTAGTCGTACATAACGACCACCTTGCCCTTGATGTGGTCGCCCACCTTGAGGTCGGGATCCAGGGCATCCCAGGGATGCGGCTGGAGCTGCTTCAGACCCAAAGCGATGCGGTTCTTCTCCTCATTAAAGTCGAGGATCACCACGTTGAGCTTCTGCTCGGGTTGAACGATGTCGGCGGGATTGTTTACGCGACCCCACGACAGATCGGTGATGTGAATCAGACCGTCCACGCCACCCAGATCGATGAACACACCGTAGTTAGTGATGTTCTTGACGGTACCCTCGAGTACCTGACCCTTCTCGAGCTTGGACATGATCTCTTTCTTCTGCTGTTCGAGCTCGGCCTCGATGAGTGCCTTGTGGCTCACAACAACATTGCGGAAGTCCTGGTTGATCTTCACGATCTTGAACTCCATGGTCTTGTCAACGTAGTCATCATAGTTGCGGATGGGGCGTACGTCAATCTGCGAACCGGGCAGGAAGGCCTCGATGCCAAATACATCGACGATCATACCACCCTTGGTGCGGCACTTGATGTAACCCTTGATGATCTCGTTGTTCTCAAGCGCTTCGTTAACGCGGTCCCAGCTCTTGGCCTGACGTGCACGACGGTGCGAGAGCACGAGCTGACCCTTCTTGTCCTCACGGTTTTCTACATACACTTCAACAGTGTCACCCACCTTGAGGTCGGGGTTGTAACGGAATTCGCTAACGGGAATGATGCCGTCCGACTTAGCACCGATGTTAACCACTACCTCGCGCTTGTTGATCGAGATAACAGTACCTTCGGTCACTTCATCCTCCTGGAACTTGTTCAGGGAGTTGTCGTAGGTTTTTTCCAGTTCTTCAAAAGATTTGTCTCTTTTGGTCTCGCCTTTTTCATAGGCGTCCCAATCGAAATCGGCGATTGGAGAATTTTTTAATTCTTCGCTCATTTAAATTGTTAATAATAAGTTAGTTAAACAGCCTTTTCGGACACGTTCCCGAAAAGCGCGACTGCAAAGGTACAACAAATTTCCTGATCCACAAGCAAAAACGCCACGTTTTTTCGTTGAAAACGATTTTTTCACGAATAGCATCTCACCAAGCATAACAAACAAGCAATCTGTGCTTTGCAACACAGATTGCATTAACCTAAATAAAACCTTAAATTATGATTTTAAGATTACGTCGGCAAATTTACAAACAAAATTTCAAATATTGTGCCTATACGGTCTTTTTTTTTTAGGGCAACCGCACCAAAATGTGTCGCAAAAAGCACCCGGAGGGTGGCCTCTGAGTAACCCCCAGTAACCTAATTCGCTGAGCGATAGCGAAGTGGATTGGGTTACTCGGGGATAAGCATGCAACAATCCATGTCGCTGAAGGCGACCCCTTACTTGTCATCAACATTGGGGTCGCCTTCAGCGACCCGAGGAGATGACCTCAGTACCCCCAGTGAATCAGGTGTCCTCGCTCACGCTCGGTCGCCTGATTTACTGGGGGTTATTTAACGGGCCGCCCTTTGGGCGTCTGACACATAGCATGACTTGTCGCTCACAACCGATTTTGGTGCGGTTGCCCTATTTTTTTTACGCAAAAAATGCCCGAGGGCAGTCATGAGTCCTCAACTCGCCCTCGGGCATCGAGGTGATTACCCGCTGCGGCTGGTTGAGCTGCTGGGCCTGGAGTTCCATGGCTTGGGACTGCGTGATCACAGGATTTGTCACCTGGTGTTTCTTGATCTGATGATGATTGCCGGCATGCAGACGCAGCACACCAGCCTGGGCGCTGAAGGCCAGCGCCACAACAGTTTACAGTAATGATAATTATTTCATAATAAGTTATATTAATGGTTCATATAATGAATTCTGGTCAACGGTTTCATCCAAATCCCATGGAGAAAAAAAGATATCAAATCAGTACCGCAAAAAGAGACAATAATCCTGACATCCACAATATAATCACTAAAAATATAAAAAATGCTTAACAATGTTTTCTTTGCTTCTCCGTTAATTGACAACTAAGGAAAGTTTGCACTACCTTTGCACATAGTTTAAACAGATGTAAAAAATGAACAAAAAGGAACTTAGACAGCAAATCAAGCAGTTAAAGGCGATGACTCCCTTGGCAGTCCGCCAGGTGGAGGCACCGATGGTTTTCAGCACGATAGAGAAGATGGCCGTGTGGCAACAGGCACAGCACATCCTGTGCTACTGGTCGCTGCCCGACGAGTTGCCCACCCACGAGGCGGTGAACCAGTGGCTGGCAAGCGGCAAGAACATCTACTTGCCCCGCGTGGTAGGCGACGACCTGGAGATTGTCCCCTACCACGGCGCTCAGAGCCTTGACGACAACAACAAGTTCCACATCGGCGAGCCCGTGGGCGACGCGGTGGATGCGACATGCCTTGAGCTCATCATCGTGCCCGCCGTGGCACTGGACGGGAAGCGCAACCGCCTGGGACGCGGCAAGGGCTTCTATGACCGCCTGCTGAGCACGACGGCCTGTCCCACCATCGGCGTAGCATGTGACTTCCAGCTGGTCGACGAGGTGCCTGTCGAGCCCCACGACCGTCCGCTGGACTGCATCGTCACCAGCGACACGGTCATTGCCGACCCGGAAAAACAGGGCCTGTTCGAATGACACATTGTCTCGCGTGAATAACCGCCCTAACGGGCGGGAAATTTATCAAATTATTAAATTAAAATTTCATATAAGAGCCATGACAGCCAAAGAGCATAATGAATTCTACCGATTCTTTCATGAAATCACTGGTGAAGCCATGCTTGTCCATAGCGAATATCACGAGGGATTGCTGGAATCGGCTTATGAAGCTGCTCTCACCTACCTGCTAAGACAAAAAGGATATACGGTTGAAAAACAAGTCTATCTACCTATGTTTTGGAAAGACATAAAACTTGAGCAGCATTATTGCATGGACCTGGTGGTCAACAAAGACATCATAATCGAGCTCAAAGCCATCAAAAACATAGCAAAGCCGCATCGCCAACAATTGTTCAATTACATGCATTTGACACATAAGCCTTTTGGCATGATCATGAACTTCGGCGCTGAAAGTTTTTATAGCGAGTGGTATCATCGACATGAAGATGGATCTATCGAAAAAATCAACTGGCGAAATCCCATAGAAGAGTTTACTGAAGAGAGAATGAACAAAGCTACGGGGCAGCAGAATTTAAATTAATTTGAAAAATTTCCCGTGCGCCAGCACGGTATATATTGCTAGAACAGAATAGATGAATGGACAAATGGATATGTAGATGGGTAATGGCACTTGCCCTGCTTGCCGTGGTGCAGGTGGCGGAAGCACGTGAGAAGGAGTTGCCGATAGACCCGGAGTTGAGGATTGGGCGGCTGGAGAACGGGCTGACCTATTATATCCGTCACAATGAGCAGCCCAAGGGACGTGCCGAATTCTGGCTAGTGCAGAACACCGGCTCGCTGGTCGAGGACGACGATGAGCGGGGCCTGGCACACTTCATCGAGCACATCGCCTTCCAGGGCACACGCAACTTCCCCGGCATCGATATGGTGGACATCCTGCAGAACAACGGGGTGTCCTACGGCCGCGACATCAACGCCTCGACGGGATTTGACGACACGCGCTTCCAGATATCCAACGTCCCGACCGAACGCACCGCTCTGCTCGACACCGTGCTGCTGATGTTGAAGGACTTGTCCTGTGAACTCAGCTTCGACGACCGTGCCATCGAGGAGGAGCGCGGCGTGATTCAAGAGGAGTGGCGCATGCACGCCGACCAAACGATGCGCATGTATGAGAACACACTGCCCATCCTGCTGTCGGGCAGCCGCTATGCCTACCGCATCCCCATCGGCGACATGACCATTATCCGCAACGTCACTCGCGGACAGTTGCTCTCGTTTTATCATCGCTGGTACTGCCCGCAGCGGCAGGCGGTGATCATCGTCGGCGACATTGACATCGATAGCATGGAACATCGCGTCAAGCGCATCATGGGCCAAATTCCCAAGCGCGACAATCCCGATTCTGACGTCAAGCTCAAGCAAGTGCCTGGCCATAGCGGGGTGAATTATGCCCTGAACACCGACCCCGAGGCCTCGGGCACAATGGTGTACTTGATGTTTGAACACGAGCCCATGCCGTGGGCACTGCGCAACACGATGACCAATGTGCATCAACAGGTGCTGTCACGTTTGGCACAAGACATGCTCAACGAGCGCATCAGCGAGATTACGCGCCTGCAGGATTCGCCTTTGGACTATGGTGCGGCCTATGACCGTCAATTCCTGGTGACCAACAGCCGCAAGGCACTCACTCTGGCAGCGCTTGTCAAGCAGGGACGAGCACAAGAGGGACTAGACTCGCTCACCACCCTTGTTGCACGAGTGATACAGCATGGATTCACCAGCGGTGAACTGGAGCGTGCCAAGCTCAACGTGGTGGCCAGTTACCGCAACGAGCTATCAGAGGTGGGCAAACACGAGAACCGCCTCTTTGTCGAGGAGTGTATCAATCACTTTGAAGATGGCGGCCACATACTCGGCGTCAGTACCGAGATGCAGATTTTCATTGAAGAGACACAGCACATCACTGATAGCGAGGTCAACGACTATATTCGCTCGATTGCAGGCAAGGACAATGTGAGTGTGCTGATTTCGGGTCCCCAGTCGTTGGGCGGCAAGAGCCTCTACCCCACCTCACGCGATGTGATTGCCCACTACAACCGCATCATGAGCACGCCCCAGTCGCCCTATATCGATATGGCTGCAGGCGAGAAACTGCTCGAGATTGAGCCCATCAAGGGAGGCATCGTCAACGAGACCTATGACGAGAAGACAGGTATCACGACCATGACCCTGCACAACGGAGCAACCGTCAGGCTCAAGCCCACCACGTTCAAGAACAACGAGGTGCTGTTCAACGCCTTCAGCCTGGGCGGCGAGTGGGCCTATGGCGACTCGGCGGCCGATGTGAACGTGCGCCTGATGGACCAGGTCATCGAAGACTGCGCCCTGGGCGGCCACACCATCAACCAACTCAACCGCATGCTCAGTGGCCGGCAATTGGGCATATCGTTTGTCCTTAACGATGCCAACGAGCAGTTGACCGGCGGATGCCGAAGTGCCGACCTGGAGACGCTGTTGCAGTTGTGCTACCTGTATTTTACCGACGTGAGCCTTGATGAGGAAGCTTTCCAGGGTGTCAAGACCCGCGTCCGCTCCCAGTTGTCGCAAGCCAGCTATAATCCCAAGATGATTTACAGCGACTCCATTGGCAGTACGCTCTTTCAAGGTAATCCCATATACCGCCAACTCAGTCCTGAGGAGGTGGACCAGCTTGACGGAGAACGGGTGCTGGAACTCTATCGCAGGCGGGTAGCCAATGCGGGAGATTACACGTTCTCCATTGTGGGCGCCTTTAACGTGGATGAAGTGAGGCCCCTCATCAGGAAATATCTCGCATCGCTGCCCGACAACGGCAAGCGGGAAACCTATGGTAGCGGCAATCGTACCACAATGGCGACAGGAATGGTTGATAACTATTTTGAGGTGCCTATGCGCAACCCCAAGTCATCCATTTTTGTGAGCATTATAGGCGACAGGGCATACAGTTATGACGACGAGTTCATGATGGACCTTGTGGGCGATGCGGTAGGCACAGCACTGCTCACCTACTTGCGCCACGAGAAGCATGGAACCTACGATGTGGCATCTGATGGTTCCCTGTCCATTTATCACAACCGATGGATGATCAACTACGAGTTCGAGACCAGCACGGCGGACAGGGACAGCATGCTCATCTATGCCGACTATGCCGTTGGCGCCATCTTCAACAGCGGTGTGAGCGATGACCTCTTCAACAAGATGAAAGAACGGGTAAGCAGCCAGCACGAGAGCGCATTGCAGACCAATGAATACTGGATGCAGGCCTTGAAACAGCGCGCCCTGGGCATCGACATCATCGGCGGTTACGACGCCCTGTTCCCCACGTTGACGGTGGACCTTCTCAACAACTACATTGCTGCCCTGAGGCCACACACGCGATTGCGCATCGTCATGAATTAGGCTTAATTTAGTTTCTAGTTTCTAGTCCCTAGTTTCTAGTTGTTTGTTTTTAGGTGTTAGGTTGGTTTTTGGTGGGATTGCGCATGTATTGTATGGAGAAAAAATGCTATCTTTGCAGATTAAACGACCGCAATGACCATGGAATATAAATTACATGCCGAATATGACCCCACAGGTGACCAGCCGCAAGCCATTGCCGAGCTGGCTGGCGGTGTGAACGACGGCGTACCCTACCAGACGCTGCTGGGCGTGACGGGCTCGGGCAAAACCTTCACGATGGCCAACGTCATTGCCCAAACGGGACGTCCTACCCTGGTGCTGTCACACAACAAGACCCTGGCGGCACAGCTCTATGCCGAATTCAAGAGCTTTTTCCCCGAGAATGCGGTGCATTATTTCGTATCCTACTACGACTACTACCAGCCCGAGGCCTATATTCCCTCGACTGACAAATACATCGAAAAAGACCTCGCCATCAACGACGAAATCGAGCGCCTGAGGCTCTCGACGGTGACGGCACTGCTGAGCGGACGCCGCGACATCGTGGTGGTGTCGAGTGTGTCGTGCCTTTACGGCATGGGCAACCCCGAGGACATCACCGCCAATGCCATCCAGCTGCGTGTGGGCGACCAGATCGGGCGCGACGAACTCTTGCACCGCCTGGTGGACGCTCTGTACTCGCGCAGCGACACTGAGCTGAGGATGGGCACCTTCCGCGTCAAGGGCGACACGGTTGACGTGTTCCTGAGCGACGAGGACATCATGCTCAGGATCATCTTCTGGGGGAACGAGATTGAACGCATCCAGATTCTCGACAGCGAGACCCAGTTGCCCACCGAGGACGTCGAGGGCTTCAAGATATTCCCTGCCAACATCTTTGTCACGACAAAGGAGCGGATGCGCAATGCCATGGGCCAGATTGACCTGGACCGTGAAAACCAAGTCGCTGCCTTCGCCCGCGAGAACCGTTTTGCCGAGGCCAAGCGTCTGAACGAACGCGTGACCTATGACATGGAAATGATGCGCGAGGTGGGCTACTGCTCGGGCATCGAGAATTATTCAAGATATTTCGACGGACGTCGGCCCGGCATGCGTCCATTCTGCCTGCTGGACTACTTCCCCGATGATTTCCTCACCATCATCGACGAGAGCCACGTGACTGTGCCTCAAATCCGCGCCATGTATGGCGGAGACCAGTCGCGCAAGACCAATCTGGTGCACTACGGCTTCCGTTTGGAGGCTGCATTGGACAACAGGCCCTTGCGGTTTGAGGAATTTGAGGAATTGACCCATCAGACCATCTACGTGAGCGCCACACCCGCCGACTACGAACTCAACAAGAGCGAGGGCATCATCACCGAACAGCTCATCCGCCCGACGGGCCTGCTCGACCCGCAGATCATCGTGCGTCCGTCACAGGGACAGGTCGATGACCTCGTTGAGGAGATACAGCTGCGCATCGAGCGTGGCGAACGCACCTTGGTAACCACGTTGACCAAACGCATGGCCGAGGAACTGAGCGACTACCTCAAGCGGCTCGACATCCGCACTGCCTATATGCACAGCGATGTCGAGACGATGGAGCGTATTGAGATCATCGACAACCTGCGTGCCGGTGCCATCGACGTGCTGGTGGGTGTGAATCTGCTGCGTGAGGGCCTTGACCTGCCCGAGGTGTCGCTGGTGGCCATCCTCGATGCCGACAAGGAGGGTTTCCTGCGCAGTCGCCGCTCACTGACACAGACGGCTGGACGTGCAGCACGCAACCTGAACGGCACCGTCATCATGTATGCCGACAACATCACCGACTCGATGAGGCAGACCATCGACGAGACCGAGCGGCGCCGCACCCTGCAGCTCAAGTACAACGAGGAGCACAACATCACCCCGACGGCCATCATCAAGGCCCGCACGGCCATCATCGGTCAGGATACCGACATGCGGCACCCGACAGCACCCAGCCGCCACAACCAGTCACCCATGCCAGCTGCACCCAAAGCGCCCAGCATGCGTTACACCGAGGAATTTGACGCCAGTGCCGGCGTTGCAGCCGATCCTGTTGTCGCCTACATGGGCGTCAAGGACATGCAAGCGGCTATCGACCGCCTGAAGACCCAGATGATTGAGGCTGCCAAACGGATGGACTTCCTCGAGGCCGCCCAGTACCGCGACGAAATCCTCAAGTTGGAGGAAATGCTGAAGGAAAGGCTTTAGGTGTTAGGCTTTAGGCTTTAAAAAAGAATACATGAGTCAGGACAAACGACATACCGACCACCGCATCAAGGGGCAATGGCTGCCCACCACACGCAAGGAGATGGAACACCTGGGCTGGGAACAGGCCGACGTGATTCTGTTCACTGGTGACGTCTACATCGACCACCCCTCGATGGGTTGCGCTGTCATCGGTCGCGTGCTGGAGGCCCATGGCTACAAGGTGGCCATCGTTCCGCAGCCCAACTGGCGCGACGACCTGCGCGACTTCAAGAAGTTGGGCAAGCCACGGCTTTACTTCGGTGTGTCGGCCGGTGCCATGGACTCGATGGTCAACCACTACACAGCCGCCCGCCGCAAGCGCAGCGACGACGCTTACACGCCCGACGGCCGTGCCGGTGCCCGCCCTGACTACCCCACCATCGTCTATAGCGAAATACTGAAAAAACTCTTTCCCGACGTGCCCGTGGTGGCCGGGGGCATTGAGGTGTCGTTGAGGCGTCTGGCCCATTACGACTACTGGCAGGACCGGCTCAGGCCTTCTATCCTCATCGATTGTCCTGCCGACATGCTCGTCTATGGCATGGGAGAATTGCCCAATATCGCCATTGCCGATGCACTGGCTGCCGGCAAAAGCATCAAGGAACTGACGGATATTCCCCAGACGGTGGTAAGAAGGCCCTTGAGTGAACTGCCCACGGCCAACAGCGAGAGCGACGTGGTGCTGCACTGCTACAAGGAATGCCAGCAGTCGATGAAGGCTCAAGCCCAGAATTTCAAGGTGATTGAAGTCGAGAGTAACCTGTGGCACGGCCACAACGTGTGGCAGGCCACCGGTGACATTGCCGTCAAGGTCAACCGCACCAACCCACCGATGACCACCGAGCAGATCGATGCCTCGTTTGACCTGCCCTACACGCGTCTGCCACACCCCCGCTACCAGGGCAAACGCATTCCGGCCTATGAGATGATCCGTCACTCGGTGTGCATGCACCGCGGCTGCTTTGGCGGCTGCGCCTTTTGCACCATCAGCGCCCATCAGGGCAAGTTCATTGCCTCGCGCAGCAAGCAGTCCATCCTGCGCGAAGTCAAGCAGGTAGTACAGATGGAGGACTTCAAGGGCTATATCAGCGACCTGGGCGGCCCCAGTGCCAACATGTACGGCATGCACGGCAAGGACCTGGAACGCTGCCAGCGCTGTCAGCGCCCCTCATGCCTGCACCCGCAACCGTGCAGCAACCTGAATACCGACCATAGCCAGTTGCTGGACATCTACCATGCCGTGGATGCCTTGCCACAGGTGAAGAAATCATTCATCGGCAGCGGCGTGCGCTACGACCTGTCGATGCACCGCACCGGCGACCCGCGTGTGGACAAGGTCAATGCCCAGTATAACGAGGAGCTCATCCGCTTCCACGTGTCGGGAAGGCTAAAAGTCGCTCCCGAGCACACCAGCGATGATGTGCTGATGCTCATGCGCAAGCCGTCGTTTGAGCTGTTCAAGCGTTTCAAGGCGTTGTTTGACCGGGTGAACGTGAAATACAACCTGCGGCAACAGCTCATTCCCTACTTCATTTCGTCCCACCCCGGCTGCCACGAGGCCGACATGGCCGAACTCGCAGCCATCACCAAGGAACTGGACTTCCGTCTGGAGCAGGTGCAGGATTTCACCCCCACCCCGATGACCGTCTCGACCGAAACCTATTTCACAGGCCTTCATCCCTACACGCTCAAGGCCGTCTATTGCGCCAAAACTCCGATGGAGAAGCAGGCCCAGCGGCTGTTCTTCTTCTGGTATGACCGCAAAAACCGCGCCACCATTACTGCAGCGCTGAAACGTATCCACCGCAGCGACCTGCTGCGCAAACTCTATCCCCAGCGATGAAAACGGTCAAAATACTCCTAGCAGCCCTGATGCTGGCTTGCAGCATGCAAGTTCAGGCCAAGGATGACGCCTTGCGCCACACGACCGATGTATTGTGCCTGCTGCCCGACGCTACAGCGCTGGGGGTTGCCATCGCAAAACACGATACCGAGGGACTAAAACAACTGGGTCTGAGTACCGCCACCTGCCTGGCCGTCAATTATGGGCTGGAGCTGTGCATCCGCAAAGACCGCCCCGACGGAACCGGTCACCACGCTTTTCCCAGCACCCACACGGCCGTCGCCTTCAACGGCTCAACCTTCTTGATGAAACGCTATGGCTGGAAGTGGGGCGTTCCCGCCTATGTCGTCTCAAGTTTCGTGGCTTGGGGACGAGTTCACACCGACCGTCATGACTGGTGGGACGTACTGGGCGGTGCCGCCATCGGAGCCGGGAGCGCATTCATCTTCACCCGGCCGTTTATGGGAAACGTTGACGTAGCAATAAGCCCGACCACCTTTGGTGACCGGGCCTATGGATTAACCGCTACTGTTCAGTTCTGATTCTTACTTCACCAGCACTTTCTTGGCTGTGCCATTGCTCATCTTCACGATGTTGATGCCCTGACGCGGACCTTCCATCCTGCGGCCCATCACATCATAGTACTCAACGGGTACTGCATCATCATCGGTGAGAATCTCGTCAATGCCGTGGGATGGGTTATAGAGCTTTACTGACTCAGCGTTATTCAATTCCATATCGGTATAAACGCCAGCGGCAATGGGACGTGAGATAAACGCGACAACGTTCAGGTTGCCCAATACCCATTCGTCGGGAATGGTAACCGTAAACTCGTTGCAGTAGCCGCCATCAACCCTATTGAAATCAACACCCTTGACTGATCCCAAAGCCTGGCGGAAGACGCCATTGTGGACATACTTGGTAACCCACGTTCCACTGTTCAGCTGGGGAGCGACAACACTATCCTCAGTAATAAAGACGTTGAGCACATTGTCATCGCCCAATAGCAAATCAAAGTCGGGAGACATCTCACCCTTGACGGTGATGATGGCCTCGCGTGTTTCAGGATCCACTACAGGAGTGATCTCGATGGTAGCAAACGTGGGATTCTGTTCCGTAATTTTGTCAAAGAAGCGGCCCAATTCCTCAGCTATCTGCGCGTGATACTCGGCATAGTAGCCGATGCTGTTGACCAGTTGCCTGTCGTTTTCCCAACCGGTTGAACGGTCGAAAGTGGCTGAAGGATAGGAATTATTGCCGACATAATCCATGATGCTGTCGCCCTGGGCGGTGGACATGGGATCAGTGCCGTTGAAGTTGGCATGCACGCCCACCCAGATGATATCGTCACGCTGCTGAGTAAGGATGCTCAGCATCGAGTTGCCTAGCGGGCAATAGGTGCAATAGGTCGATGTGTACTGCTCCACATAGTGTTTCTGGCGGGGATAGACTGCGCTGTAGAGCATGAACGAGGCATTCATCGGATAGACGTAATCCAGCGTCTCGCCAAGGGCCACCGCATTGTCGATGGTCAAGGTGTGGCTACCGCTGGACAGGTCATCGGTCACGAGGCCGTACTGGACAGTAATGGTGGCACCGGGCTCAATCACCTGGGCATTGTAAGCGAATCCAACTTTTTCGCCATCAACATTCACGTCAAAGGTCACTGCTGCGCTGTCAAGAGCTTGGGTGCCCCTGTTCTTCACATTGAAGGTGACTGGCATCTCATCTCCCTTTTTCACAAAGTCGGGACACTGCAACGCGCTGGCCTTGATCAGAACTTCGGGGAAATGGTCTTTTTCAACGACGCACTGAACACACAGGTTGCCATAAGGCTTCAGGCCGGCAGTCGTCCAACGGTACTGAGCACCTGCTTTCTTGTACCAGTAAGTATCATAAGCCTCATCACCCTCGTGAACCAGGGCCAGGGGTTTATTGGTGCTGGTCTGTTCGTACTCGAAGCCAATCAGCAATCGGCCGCCCTCGGGCAGATTGAGTTGGTATGGAGACGGCAGATTAATGACATTCCATCCCGTACTGCTCACATTACAAGGCCAGGAAACCATCGACCCGTAGGCACCGCCTGCGGTGATGGGAACGACAAAGACCTTGGTGACGGGAGTACTCTCGGCAAGGCCGACACGGAATGAAACGATTTTACCGCCAGCAAAAATGTCAAGTTCCTCAGATTCCAGGATTGTACCAATCGAGACCTTGCCGGTAGTGGAGGTCAAGCCAACGCCTTCGGTTCCGACCACATCGCTGTCGTAATGACCCATTATCCTCTGGATTTGGGCACTGGCAACCAAAGGGAGCAGCATGGCTGCCGCTAAGAGAAGAAAGAATTTTTTCATGAATGTTTTTATTGTTTAATGGTTAGAAATCTTTCAGTCTAACAGGTCTTACGAGTTGAGGATGATATCGATAATGGCGTTGACATCGGCAATGTTCACCTCACCGTCACCATTGACATCACCGTTTTCGGCGGGACTGTCCAAAATCATGTTGATAACGGCATTCACATCGGCAATATTCACCTCACCGTCACCATTCACGTCACCGACAATAGGCTCAATTACATTTCCCTTGACAAATCTCAGGGTAATGGTAGGGCCATCGGCTTTGTGAATATAGGTGGGCGGGAAAAAGCCCATTTTGGTGAAAATCTCAATCGTCAATGTTACGACACACTCACCGTCGGCAACGGGGAACCACTCGCTCTGGATATCCTGCAGGTCGCCCATGAGCTGGCCAATGCCTGTCTCATAGACACCCACCTCGGTCTGCATGTTGCAGGTGGTGGGGAAACAGATCTGATAGGTGCCATTGTCAATCCTGTTGATGACATAATTCATCTTGATGTGGTCGGTGGTTGAGCCACCCAAATTCAGCACCGAAATGCCGGAATAGATGACGTCACTCACCTCGTCAAACGACTCAACGACATTGCGGACAACGGTAGCTCCGTTCTCGATGATGTTGCCCTCCTCGTCCATAAACACATAGCTCTCATCAATCTCTTGAGCCATTGCAGGCCATGCCAGCATGGACAGGCCAAACAGTAATAAAGTAAAGAATTTCCTCATATTTCAGTCTTTGATAAAGTTTAGTCAATCAGTTTCTTTTTAGCTACCTGATGCACGCCTGAATCGTCGTACAGGAAGGTAACGACACTGCAGTGTTCAGGCACCCATGCGGGATCGAGCTTCAACTCATAGTTCTTAACAGCCACCTGGCCATGGCTCACGCTCAACGCGTCGCCCCAAGGGTCGTTCACGCTTGCACGAAACACATGCATGTGGTTGTAGTGTTCTTCCCTGCTGCCATCGGGCATTAACTGGAAACTGTCGATACTGTCCTCGACAAGCCAAACCTGCAACTTGCCGCTGACAAGAGCAGAGTCCAGACCGATGGTCTGCACCTCGATGGCCGCATCGCGCGTTTCTGCGTCGTAATCGATATCGGTCAGGAAACTCACCGGGGGCTCGATAGCCACTTCATAGTTCACGCCACCGGCCCAATCAGTGTAACTGAATGGGGTTGAACCAAACAGCCTGTCAATCAAGCCTATCGGCTGGGCCGACATTCCCCACGTGTTGAAATACATATCACCCACCTCGGTGTAGAGTGGTGACGGCTCACCCTTAGATTTGCCGAAGGGTCCCGAATGGATTGCCACGGCAATCACAATCGAGTCGCCATACTGTTCAATCAGACGCTCAATTTCCTCGGTGGCGCGGGGGCAGTTCACACAATACTGGCCCGTGTAGTCCTCGATAAGGACAGCACGGCTCACTTGCGGCGGTTCCACATAGATGAGTCGGTCGTTAACCGATACCTCATCACAGGCGACCATCAGTCCTAGCGCAGCCCACATCAAAAATATATAGTACAACTTTTTCATCGCTTAGAACGTGTAATTATATGATAATGTGAAACCCTTGCTGGCGGGCACCCAACGGCACACACCGCCCGAGCAGTTATAACCGTCGTCGGTGCGGCCATATCCCACCTGGATGCGGTGTGACTTGAGGCTGTAGGTCACCAAAGCCTGATAGTAATGTAGCTTAGTTTCTCCACAGTTCCACTGGTCGCTCACCGTGAACATCCAATGTGGAGCCAATGAGAGTTCTGCCAGGCCAAATGCCCAGTCACCCTCGTCACCCTCACAGAACTGGTATTGCAACTCACAACGCAATGCCAGTTTGGGCGAGAACTTGTATTTTCCGTCAGCAACCAGGATGTTAGACTTGATCATGCCGCCATGCCCCTCGACAATCGTCATGTTATAACGCTGGTTCATGTACATGAATATCAGCGAGAAGTCTCGTGTGAAGCGTTTTTCCATCATCACGTTGATATCCTGATAATAGGTTTCTCCCATCTTAAAGAAGGAGGTCTTGTAGCCGTCACTGCCCATTAGGCGATCGGGGACTGCCGCATTCTTGATATCGCCCTTGTCCAGCGCACGCACATGCGAGAAGTTAAATATCAGCTTGGTGCCGTACTTTCCGCCCAAGGGAGTGTTCTTCTTGAACGAGTAAGCCGCCTCGGCCTGGAAAGCCCACTCGCCATCCAATTGGGTGGCATAAGGATAAGAGGCCGGCAAGGCATAGGTGTGCTCATGCGTGAAAGCAGGCAAGTGGTTGATGAAACTTGACGTGCCAGCCATACTACGGTCGCTGCGGAACGACATACCCTGGCTGCGCTTTGCCTGCAGCAGCACACTCAATCCCTTTTTGGAATAGGAAGTGCTGAGCATGGCCACATTGCCCTTGCCATAGTGGTACCCGTTGTCAAATGACGGGTCCTGGGTCTTTTGGGCATATTCGGCCAAGATGCCGAAACCCTTGTGAATCAAATTGATTCGAGCATCCCATGCATTTACGTATTCGGGCATCTTGAGCTTGTGTGTCGCGTCCACAAAGATGGCATCATCATCGGCCTTCTCGTGCTTGTTTACCCACGAGCCGCCGATGGTGACATGGGTATCATGCGACTCCAGCGACTTGATGAACTGCTCAAGACCGATTTCCAGGTCCACACCGCTCACGAGGGCATCGTTGTGATGCCAATAGCGGCGCTGCTTTCCCGTCAAAGCCTTGAGGGTCACGCCATCCACAGGTTTGTAACTCAAGTGGGCACCTCTCAAGGCATTGTCAATGCCAAGCGAGCGTTCCTCATAGGTGCGCAGGACAAAACCCGAGCCAAACTGCTCGTAATAGTCACCTACAGTCAGTTCCACTTTCTTGTAGTGTCCCTTGACATAGAAATGGGGGACACCCCACCCCTTGAAATCGGGCTCATAACCCGGCAACGGGTATTTCAGGAACTCGAAACGGGCCCCGGCATCCACATACTTGCTGCCCAGGTTCAAATCCAGGTAAGTGTTGGTCAGCACTTTGTCCTTGGAATGCTCGGTACCGATTTCCTCATCGTCTTGCGGTATCAGGACATCACTCTGGATGCTACCGTTCAGTGTCACTTGCGAGAATGCGGGCACTGCTGCCAACAGCAATACCGGCAGTAACAAGTGTATCAGGTTCTTAGGGTTCATTATTGAAGTAATGGAAATACTAGTTGGCCAGTAGCTTGCGCACCTCATCTATCAGTTCATTCTCGGCACCGTCGGTGTATCCGCTGTGCTTGGCAACGATGTTGCCGTTGCCGTCCACAACGACAACAAAAGGAATCATCTGGCCACCCAAGGCTTTGAGCAACTCACTGTTGGGGTCGAGCAGGACATCGTATTCCCATTCATTCTGGTCCACCAGCGGCTTAACCTTATTGATGTTCTGAGCCTGGTCAACGCTCACAGCAAAGATCTTGACACCAGTCTCCTCCTGCCACTCGTCATAGACCTCGGCGATGGCCGAGAGCTCGCGGTTGCATGGCTTGCACCATGTGGCAAAAAAATCGATGATAAACGGCTTGCCGTCGTTACTCAAAGTCTCGGTGTTGATGGACGAGCCGTCAATCGTCTTCAGTGACACGGCAGGCAGTTGTGCCTGGGCAATACCAAATGCAGCCAGGAAACAAATCACAGTAGCTAAAACACACTTTTTCATATACCTCTTGTATTCTAATTTCACATAATTAATGACGCGCAAAATTAACCCATAAAAAGCAATTATCGTACAAAAAGCACTTGAAAATAATCAAAATCAATCAATTTATGATTTTTTAACAACCAATCATAAAAGCAACCCCATGCCTGGTTTTGTGCCATGCATGGGACTGTAAAAAGCGCTGTCAGTCAACAATCAGACGGCCAACAGATCAGTTCATCACCTTCTTGGTGGTAACGATACCGTTCTCATCGGTGGTACGGATGATGTTCATGCCGGGCTGCAGTTCATTCACCTTGCGGCCATCAACCGTGTAGATCTCGACGGTGTTGATGCGGGTGCTGGTCTCGACCTCATTGATCGCACTGGGGTTGTCTTCACCAATCTGTACACACATCACGAACATGCCACCACTGCCGGGGATCTCCTCCCAGTTGTCATCATACTGAGGATCCTGGGTGTAGAAAATATAGGCATAATTCTCATCGTAGGTAACTGAGAAGCCGTTCGACTTGAAGTTGTCCTCGCAGATTTGCTTGGTCCATACGATCTCACCGAATTCATCCAGCATAACGACCATGAAGTTGGCGCCATTCCAGCTGGTGCAGTTGCCGTAAAGCAGAACCCAACCATCCAGGACGGGAATCACCTTAACAGGCTTGAAGCCCCAATCCTCATTGAAGTCGAGGGCCTTGCCATGGATGTCCTCACCGGTCCAGAAGTAGTTGTTGTAATCGTCAACCACGTTCACGTTCATGTAGTGGGCTGAGCCCGAGTAGCTCCATTCCCAAGCCACGAATGCGCGGTTTTCCTTCACGCCCATTTCAGCGCTACCGGCATCGCCATCGATGCTGGCGTTCAGGCTGACAGCCTCGGCGGCCGTCTCGCCCTCGGGGGTCAGCTGGTTAACCACCTGATAGCCGTAGAAGTCTGCCAACACGCGATAAGACAGCATCAGGTTCTCATTCTCGTTAACAGCCATGAGAGGAGTGGGCATGTACATGCCGCCCGACAGCGACCTCTCATCGATTGTAACAGGAGCCTCCCATTCATTGGCAAGACCGGCATTGAGCAACTGGCCATCAAGGCCTGAATTCTCGTTGTCATAGACCAGGTAGATGTTGCCCTCGGGAGCAGGCTGCATCGCCAGGATTCTGGAAGCCATCGACATGGGTGCCTCGTTAGCAACAGTGCCGTCGTTGTTCAGGGCGACAAGCAGCCAAGCGCTGTCATTTACCTGTACCGAGTCGGGCATCGGCTGGTTGGGGAACCAGGGTGAAGGCGACCAGTTGTCCTCGGTGGCCTTTTCCATGTAATACTCAGAGTGGTTAACAGCGGCAAAGATGTTGTCACCGCTCACACAGATGGCGGGAGCCACATCCTCGATAGCAAACGCGGTCTCGTGAATCTTGCCTGCAGGGAACAGGATACCGTCAGCATCCCAGACGGGTTGGCCCTGCTGGTTGTAGCGATAAAGGTAGGATTCGGCATTCTCCTCGTTGGGATCATTGCGCACATCGGTGTAGCCCAAGAGGATGTCACCGTTGGGTGCCAATGCCAGTGCATAATCGGTAGTCCAGGTGCGGGTGCGCTTGTCGCAAACGATTACGCCCTCGTCGCCGAACATGGCATTGCCATTGGCGTCAAAAATCTGCAGGTGCAGCTTGTAAGAGAAAACGCCGTCGGCTCTCTCACCACGCAGCCAGGTGAGAATGATCTTGCCATCATCGGTGCGCAAGGTTTTCATCTGCGTCTGGCCCTGAGTGCCTTCTGCGTCCAGGCGGGTAGCCTCGGTGTCACTGGGTTGCCACTGGGCCATCATTACTACGGCGGTCAATGCCACCATCATCAACGTAAAGATTCTTTTCATAATTACATGCGGTTAATGGTTGATAATTAAAAATAGTCCAAAAATTGATGCACAAAAGTAATAAAAAAAAGGCAATCCCTCCCTTTTTTAGAAAAAAAATCGCCAATCAGGCCAAAACCACGAAAAGCAGTAAGGATTTTCCGGAAAAACCATTACCGCGACGCCCGGTAATAGAGCACGGCTGCGATGATGATATAGACAAAGTTGGGAATCCACATCGCCACACGAGGGCTGGTGTAACCCGAAACGGCAAAGGTAGAGGTCACCGTCATGAAAAGAATATAGGAGAAGCTCAATAACAGTCCCAGACCGATGTTTAGGCCGATTCCTCCCCTCACCTTGCGGGACGAGAGCGACAGGCCGATAATGGTGAGGATAAACGAGGCTGCCGTCATGGCTATGCGGCGCTCATACTCGATTTCAAAGTTCTTGATATTGGCCACGCCACGGGCTTTCTGCTTATCTATGTACTGCTTGAGCTCGGGCGATGTCATGGTCTGCTCGTCGTTTTTGGAGATGAGGAAGTCACGCGGGTCGATGTTGAGCAGTGTGTCCATCACCGTGCCTTGGATCATGGTCTCCTTCATTCCCTTGAAATGGCGGATGGTGTAATTGCGCACGGTCCACAGGCCTACCGAGTCGTAACGGATCGTCTCGGCGGTGAGACGCGACTTGAGGGTTGTTCCGTCAAATTCCTCCAGCGAAAAACGGAAACCGCTACGGGTCGAATTATCATAGCGCGCCATGTAAGCCATCACGCCGGGTTTGACCTGCAGCTGGATATTGTCACCATAAACCACTTCCTTGTTCTTGACCCACTTGTTGGTGTAGGCAATGCGCTCAACGTTGGCCGGCGGAATGATATAGGCCGACAGCACATAACTGCCCACGGCAATCACGGCTGCCGAGAAGAGGTAAGGCAACGTCAGGCGATGGAAGCTGATGCCGTTAGACAGCATGGCAATGACCTCGCTGCGGTCGGCAAGACGCGAGGTAAAGAAAATCACTGCGATGAAGGTAAACAGCGGGCTGAACTGGCTGAGTACGAAGGGCAGGAAGTTCATGAAGTACTGGAACACGGTCGCCTTGAGCGGTGCAGTGAGCACAGCGTCCAGTTTCTCGTTGATATCGAAGATGACGACAATGGCAAACAGCAGCAGGATGGCAAAGAAGAAGGTACCCAAGAAATTCTTGATGATATAGCGGTCGAAGCGCTTCACGTAATACCACGGGTAGCGCTTGCGGGCAGCTTTCTCGGGAGCCGGCTTTGACTGTTCGGTAGACGCCAGATCTTGCGTCTCTACAGGCTGCAACGCTATGTCGTTGAGTTCCTCTTCCATCACCTAAAACCTAATACCTAATGCCTAAAGCCTTACCTGCACGTCATGAAGCATCTGGCGTTTCCAAGCGGGGAAATCGCCTTCGATGATGTGTTTGCGGGCCTCGCCCACGAGCCACAGGTAGAAAGCCAGGTTGTGGATGCTCGCAATCTGCATGGCGAGGATTTCCTGAGCGATGAACAGGTGGCGCACGTAGGCCTTGCTGTAAATGTGGTCAACAATCGAGGGGCCATCCTCCTGCAGCGGCGAAAAATCATCGGCCCACTTCTTATTGCGCATGTTCATGATGCCGTGGCGGGTGAAGAGCATGCCGTTGCGGCCGTTGCGGGTAGGCATCACGCAGTCCATCATGTCCACGCCGCGGTCGATAGCCTCGAGTATGTTGGCAGGAGTTCCCACACCCATCAGGTAGCGGGGACGGTCCTGCGGCAGGATATCGTTGACGATTTCTATCATCTCATACATCACCTCGGTGGGCTCACCCACGGCGAGGCCGCCAATGGCGTTACCGTCGGCACCCAGGTCGGCAACGAACTTGGAGGATTCCTGTCTCAGGTCCTTATACACGCACCCCTGCACAATGGGGAAATAGGCCTGGCTGTGACCATAACGGGGCTGAGTGTTCTTGAAATGCTTCCAGCCTCGCGCTAGCCAGTTGTGGGTCAGCGTCAACGACTTGCGGGCATAGTTGTAGTCACTGGTGCCGGGAGGGCACTCGTCCAAGGCCATCATGATGTCGCTGCCGATGGTGCGCTCGATGTCCACCACCTTCTCAGGCGTGAACAGGTGCTTGCTGCCATCGATATGGCTGCGGAAAGTCACACCCTCGTCGGTCAACTTGCGGTTCTCGGCCAGCGAAAAGACCTGAAAACCGCCGCTGTCGGTCAAGATGGGGCGGTCCCAGCCGTTGAACTTGTGCAGGCCACCTGCACGCTCAATGATGTCCATACCGGGACGCAGGTACAGGTGATAGGTGTTGCCCAGGATGATTTGGGCCTTGATGTCCTCGCGCAGTTCCGTCATGTGGACGGCCTTGACGGCGCCCACAGTGCCCACGGGCATGAAAATGGGAGTCTCGATCTGGCCATGGTCGGTCGTGATGAGTCCGGCACGGGCATTGGTGCCCTCGGGGGTGGCTATGAGTTGATAGTCCATTCAGTCGTCTGATCTAAAAAACGTGCAAAGGTAGTGATTTTTTTAGTTTTAACTGCCAGTCGTCTTTATCCCACACAAGAATAAACGCGAATTTCGCTAATTTTAACGAATTTCACCTTTGTGTCATTCGCTCCGATTAGCGAGATTCGCGTTCCAAATTCAGTTTAGAGACTTAATTGTATTTCTCCATTTCCTTACGGGCCTTCTCGAGGTCTTCGGTAGCCTTGTCGTAATTCTTGATGGCCTTCTCGAGATTCTTCTGAGCCTTCACGTTCTGCTTGGCATGCTTCTCGTCGAGTTTCAGTTTCTCGCCGTCCTGTTTCAGGCGCTTGGTGTCGTCGAGTCCCTTGGCTTCGGCCTTTGCATGCTTCTCATCGAGTTTGGTCTTCTCTTTCATCTGCTGCTCTGGCAACTTGCCATAGGCTTTTTCGGCCTCAGATTTCTTCTTCTCGGCGTCTTTCATCTTGTCAACAGCCTTGTTGTACTTCTCGGTGGCCTTCTGGCGCTTTTGGGCTTCTTTTTGAGCCTTTTTTGCCTCTTTTTCGGCTTTCTTGGCTTCTTTTTCCTTTTTCTCGGCAGCCTTCTTGGCCTCCTTGGCCTGCTTCTCTTGCTGCTTGTAAGCATCCTTCTGCTTCTTAGCTGCCTCGGCCTGTTTTTTGGCGGCCTCAGCATTCTTTTCATACTGAGCATTATCCACCTTGACAGGTTCTACCTTCTGCGGCGTCTCATAGTTCTGCGCCATTGCGGCTGGTGCTGCAGCAAAGCAGAACAACACTGCCATCAATAATAACTTCTTCATAATCGTTGTATTTTAAATTAAACTTGAGTTTTCTAATTGCAAAGATACGAATAAGACATGAATTGACCAAAAAAGTTTAAAAAAACAACGCGATGACAATAAAGCCGCTTACCTCGTCAAATAAAAGATGATTTATTTCGCATCAATTTGAACCGTACTCAAGTATTGACGCTTTACACTAGGAATGTTGAATTTAATCGGCAATTTAAACAGGACTTCGACCGGCTCTCCATTCACCGTGGCAGGAATGAAATCAGGCAATAACCGGCAAACTCGGAGAGCTTCTTTGTCAAGGTCTTTATCTACCGATTCAACAACCCTTACATCATGAACTTTTCCTGTCTTATCAACCATAAACTCCACGTCGACACGTCCCTGGATTCTCTTCTTGGCGGCCTTGGGCGGGTACTTAATATGCTCCTTGAGAAATTGAGCCAAAGCATCCTCACCGCCAGGAAATTTTGCTTTCACTTCCACGTCCTTAGGCTTGGCTGGTTCTAATTTGTCCTGCAACTTGAAAGTAACAGGCAAGGTGTACCACATGCTGACCGCTTTTCCGAACATTCGCCCTGGAACGAATCGGGGCAGTGTTTTGACAACTCGTACAGCCTCTGCATCAAGTTCTTCACTCACCGAGCGGACCACTTTCACTTCACCCACACATCCAGCCGGGTCAATCAAAAACTGAACCACAACGCGGCCTTGTATGCTATCCTTGACAGCCTTGGGTGGATACTTTACATTCTCTTGCAAGAATTTCAATAAAGCGGTTTCGCCTCCAGGAAAGTAGGGCTGCTGTTCTGGATCTGCAAATATTTCAACCTTTCCCGTTGAGTCATTCACCTGGCATGAAGCAATGGGGTTGGACGCAAAGGCCGAAAAGGCCATTGCCACAAAACTCATGAGTACGGCTACCTTGGCAACCGTGACCGAACCGATATTGAATTCTGCCTGTTTCATAACATTCATTCTTGTGTTAATCTTTCGCTTGCAAAGTTACAACCGATTATTGAGATAATGCCCAAAACGGCCAACATTCGCAGGTCATTTCTCGAAACAGCAACATCTGATTATCAACTGTTTAGAAAACAAAAAGGTCATTTGCTAGTAATTTGCGGATTTTAAGATACAATTCCCATTAAAAAATTGCTTATTTTTGCAGTGAGAATCCCCAAAAGGCCTCGCGCAGAGACGCAAAATCATCAATTAATTAAGGCATTGAAATGAGAAACAAACATCATATTATATGCACGGTGACAACTGTCATGATGCTGATCGTGATGGTGGGATGTGGACATCCTACCGACAATGAGCAGCTGATTGCCGCGGACTCTTTATTGGCCCAGAATCGTGGCGAGGAAGCATTGCAGATGCTCCAGATGCTCAACACCTCGTCTTTCAATCATCATGACAAAGCCTACCTGGCATTACTGACCACCCAAGCCAACCTCGCCTGCAATATTGCCGCGAGAAGCGATAAAGACATCAACGAGGCAGCACGATACTTCCAGGCCCACGGCGACAAGGAGAAGCATGCCCGTTCCCTACTCTATCAGGGAAGCGTCAACAAGCAACTGGGTCACCTTGACAAGGCGATAGCCAACCTGCGCCAGGCCGAGGACGTTGCAGCCGATGATGATGTCAAGAACCATGCGATGGCTAAGATGATGATGGGCGAACTTTACCAGAGCCAGGTTGTGGGCGCCAAGACCGTGGGTGCCGAAAAATACCGCGAGGCACTAGAACTATTCCGCCAAATCGATGACAAGCATCATCAGATCATCTGCCTGAGCGAGTTAGGCGGCCTGTACCGCATCACCCAGGAGAAACAGGATAGCGCCATGTACTTCATCAACGCTGCCATCGACTTGGCCAAGCAGGAAATCGAACCAAACTATGTAGTGGCCAACCTCTTTAGCCGTGCCGAGTACCGAGCTGCCCACGGCGATTACCAGAGTGCTAAAGATGACGCTGTCGAGGCGATTGCATGGAGTGGAAACCTGAAAATCCACCCGAGGATCCATTACACCGCCGCATCGGCTTTCCTGCACTTGGGACAAACCGACTCGGCCCGTTACTACTTGAGTCAAGCCCCAGAGATGAGTACCGCCGCCGACAGCATCATGCACTTCCAGTTGCTGGCCGACATGGCCCGCCATGACCACAACCTGGAAAAGGCGATCAGCTACCTGACCGCTGCCCACAACCTGGCCGACTCGGTGACGATGAGCAGCATGAACGACCGGCTGATGGAGGTGGAGAAACAATACGACACCCAAAAGGCCAAACTCGAAAACGCCATGCTGAGTTCACGCCTCAAAGGCACCCTGCTGGCAGTGACACTGCTGGCTCTGGCGGCACTGGGACTCGCCTTCCTGGTGTGGCGCTACCGCAACCGCCTGAAAATCCAGCAGGCCGAATATGAGTTGATGAAGTCTGACCTGGACCAGTCCATCACCAGCCTGCAGCAGATGCAGGCAACGCTCTCGCAGCGTGAGACATCCAATCAGCAGTCCGATGAGCTGAAGAGCATTGTGGACAATCAAATCCAAGTCGTTCACCAGCTGCTGCAGTGGTCCTACGAGTGCAACGAGACGACCTTTGCCAAGCGTTTCAATAAGCTGATGACGATGCGCGGCCCTGACGAAGTGGGCGCATCCTACTGGGATAACCTGCAAGCGCTGGCCAACGAATTGTATGGCAACGTTTTGGTCAAGGCACAGGAAGCTGCCGGCGGCACCCTGCGCGACGACGAAATCAACATGATTGCGCTGCATTGCCACGGCTTCTCGAGGACGGTGATCATGATATGCATGCGTTACACCAACCTGAGAACCGTTTCCAACAAGAGAACCCAGATTGCCCACAAACTGCACGTCACCACCCTCGACGAATTCCTGCAGCCATTCTTGCACCAAGAAAAACGGGATGGCGAATAATCGCCACCCCGTAAGCAGTTGGTAATCAGCCCGACATGCAACGTCAGCTCAGCAGCATGTCAATCAGGCCTGTAACATCGGCAATATTGATCGTGACATCATTGTTGATATCAGCACATTCGGTACAAACGCCATCTTCATTTCCCAGCAGATAGTCAATCAGTGCCGTCACATCGGCAATGTTGACGCTGCCGTCGTGGTTCACATCACCCAAATCAAAGCCGTGAGCGGGAGCGGTGCCGTCACCATTTACCACGCCAAAGGTGATGATGCCATCATTCTCGGCGATATTGGCAATGCCAAACTCACAATCCAGGCCACTCCAGGTCTTGAGGCTCGGGGTAGTCAGGTTGTTCAGTGAGCTCACGCCATTGGTTCCCGGGAACGGATCGCTATCGCTGGATTCAGAGCTGTTACCGGCCCGCAGCAGTTGATAAAGCATGTGATAGGAATATATGTTGATGGTATTTTCCCACCACCGGTCTTCGTCATATTCTACTCGAGTAACCAGCATGCCATGACCGGGCAGATATGCATCCCAGCCCGTCTGCTGACGGTTCTCGATCATGAAGAACTCATTCTCGTTGGGAGACTGAATCCAGTAGCCCTTATTACTAGTGTTCACAGGCTCCAGCGTGTAGCCAGCACGTTTCTCGGTAATCTGTTCCGGTTCAGCAAAACCCAAACGGTAGCGCTCCCAAATGGAGAAGCCTGCCGGAGTGCGTGATTCGTTCAGGTAACTGCCACCCGACATCACATCCCATTCTCCGGGATCGTTGGCCGCGCCATTGGTTCCATAATCGGTATCATACAGGTCCGCCAGGCCCAACGCATGTGTGAACTCGTGCACGATGGTCCCGATGCCGTCAGGATCAGTATATCCATAGTATTCCCAGCCGTAAATCTCGCCAGAGCAGGAATAACGGCCCAAATACACCCCGTCATACAGTTCATCAGTATAATAGTACATATAAAACTGATGAGGCCACAAATAGCCGCTGTTGTTACCTGAGAAATTGGCTGTATAGCCCGCCACGATAAAGTAGATCATGTCCACAAGACCATCGCCGTCGCCATCATACTGGCTGAAGTCAACCGACGAATCGAGTTGATCGATGGCCGACACAAAAATATCTCCACAATTATCGTAACCTTGCGGTGTCGTGCTGGAATAATCCACCAGCACGGGGCCTACAACGTCAAACTGGGGGTCGAACACACCCATGCTGTTGTCATGGTAATAGTCCCTGGCACTGCCTGTACACGGCACAAAATAGCCTCCTGAACTATAATAGCCCGTATAGTTCTCCTTATTCATCATGTCATCGAAATAATCGTTGCCATAGGTGAACGAACGGTCAGTGTACTCGATAAGCACCACCAGGCCACGGAAATTCTGATAGTCGGTCCTTGCAGGAGCCATCAGCTTGTCTCGGTTGGAGCGCATGCGCCTGCCCTGTGCCACTGCGGCTTTGTCAGTCAATCCTTTTTGGAGACTGGACACCATTTTCATTTCGCTGGCACTGCGCATTTGCGGGTTGTGGGCAATAACACTGCTTGGGACAATCCGCTCTCCCGCTTGAACAGCATACACATAGTCACCGTTGCTCCTTTGAAGCACAGTGTAACCGTCGGCAGTGGCCGTGTAATGATGGAACTCATCGCCCACCAGCTTCAGCGTCAGGGTGGTACCATCACTCTGCTTAACGTCAACAGGCCGTGGATGGGCAGGAATAGCACTAGCAGACATTGCACCGGCAATCATCAGCAATAGCACACACACACTTTTCTTCATCTTCAGATTCATTTTCATTAGTTCGATAGTTTGATATAGTTAATATTGATTCAATGATTATATCCCCGGCAAAGGTAGTGCAAGTCAAACGAAATGACAAATAAAAACTGAATTGTTTGGCATTCTTCAAGCATTTCAATTGCCCAAGCAGTTCGGTTGTCGCATCACAAAACGGGGCCAGCAGAAGCTGACCCCGTTTTGTTCTTATTATATTCTAACCACAGTTAATGTCCTCCTAATTTCTCGTACTCAGCTTTGGTCTCATGCACCCAGTCCTGAGCGCGTTCCATCTCAATGAGCGCATTATCATAGTCCATCTGGGCCTTAGAGATCTTGTGAGCGTATTTTGTGTCAATCTTTTTCATCTCATTTTCCAATTCTGCGGCTTGCTCGGCAGTCAATTCCTTTCCTGACTGAGTTAACCTCTTGGAAACCGACATCTTTTCGGCAACAAGCTGATCACGCAGTTTTGCCAATGTGCTCCTGGCGGCATCCAGTTTGTTCTGCATCTTTCTGGCCTGTTTCACAGCCCTGTAATACTTAGCCTCAGCTTGATCATGGGCAGTATTCATTTTCGTTTTCTCGGTCTTCTTGACCTTTTGTTGAGTCTGTTCAGTTTTTCTGATCTGTTGAATGGGCTGTTGGTTTTTTTCCTTCTTCTGTAGCGATTTCCCTCTGTCAATTTGTTGACTCGTGGTGGCAGGTTCCGGAACATGTTTGGCTGCTTGGGCAAAAGTTGCAGTCGTAGCCGTGAGGCAAAGAAGCAATGATATCACAATAAATCGTCTCATAATCTTGATGTTTAAACGTTAAACTTCAATCAATTAGTTCATTTATTATTAAGACTACCATTTTTTAAAAAAGTTTAATGCGTCAGTCATAATGATTATTGCCAGTAGCAAAGACAGGGGGTTATTTTTACCGGAATAAATGAGGTTTGTATCCCTATAAAGAGTTACCTTTGCAATCATGATGAAAAACGAAGCGACGATACAGTTTGTGAAGGAGCATCGCCAGGAGGATGTGCGGACACTGGCCTTGAAGGCAGGGCGCAACAGCGACATCGACCTGCCGTGGGCGCTGGACCAGATTCAGGGCTGGCAGATGGCACGCCGCAAGCTGCCGTCGTGGTCGGCAATCGACGGCATCATTTATCCGCCCCACCTGTCGATGGAACAGTGCTCCAGCGAGCTGACGGCACGCTATAAAAGTGGCATCGTCGTCAGTCTTCCTGAAGGGAGCCACGAGACATTGGTCGACCTGACTGGAGGCTTCGGCGTCGATTTTGCTTTTATGGCCAGCAGCTGCCATCGGGCCATTTATGTCGAGCGGCAGGAGCACTTGTGCAAGACAGCCAGCCACAATTTTGAGTTGCTCGGGCTGAGCCATGCCACCGTCATCAATAAGGATGCCGAAAGTGTCCTGGATGAGCTCACGACTGCTCCCGCCTCTACCCTGCTCTTTCTGGATCCAGCACGTCGCGACAGCAACAGCGCCCGCACCTATGCCATCGCCGACTGCACACCCAATGTGCTGGAATTGCTGCCCAAGTTGTTTAAGGCAGCACATCACATCCTCATCAAGCTGTCTCCCATGCTCGACTGGCACAAGGCGGTGAGTGACTTGGGCAACCGCGTTGCCGAGGTGCACATTGTAAGCGTAGCCAATGAGTGTAAGGAACTGTTGATGCTCCTGGAAGCCGACCATGAAGGCGAGCCTGCCGTCCATTGTGTGAATGATGAGCAGCGGCTCATCATCATGGCATCACAAAATGATGTGCCACTGTCAGCTGCCGATAGCAGCGATGCGGCCTTCCTGTACGAGCCCAATGCATCGGTCATGAAAGCGGGCTGTTTCGGGGTGCTCACACAGCGTTATCCCATCAAGGCCATAGCTGCAGATAGCCACCTGTTTGTATCGGACGAAAAAATCAAGGACTTTCCTGGACGCAGCTTTAGGGTTGACACTATTACTACGACCAATAAAAAAGAGCAGTCACGGGCTCTTACAGGCATCACCCGCGCCAACGTCGCCACCCGCAATTTCCCGATTAGCGCCCAGCAACTGCAGCAGCGTCTGCGGCTGAAAGACGGTGGAGACACCTATATCTTCGGTACTACGGATGCCATGGGCAAGCATCTTCTCTACATCTGCCATAAAATCTGATGACCGGAGACGAGATATTATTTGTGTCTCTGTAAAAAATCAATTACCTTTGCAGGTAGAAAAATAACGGACCTATGGCAGTAAAACGAGATACGGTTACCTTCACATCGCTGAACAAGGAGATCAAGAGTGGAAGCTTTAAGAACATCTACGTCCTGCAGGGCGAAGAGCCTTACTTCATCGACCGGCTGCAAGAGCTCATCATAGAAACTGCCCTCACCGAGGATCAGCGCGATTTCAACCTGTCGCTGTACTACGGCAATACGGCCAATGTGCGCGAGGTCATCAGTGCCTGCCAGCAATATCCCGCGTTCTCGCAATACAAGGTAGTGGTCGTTAGAGAAGCGCAGCTCATCTCCAAGCAACCCGGTCACAAAAACGATCTGGACCTGTTTGCGTCCTATGCCGAGAAACCGCTACCGTCCACCATCCTCGTCATCTGCCACAAAGGGGACGCCCTCAAGAGCAAATCATTTACCGACGCGCTCAAGGCCACTAAGAGCGGCGTGGTCTTCACATCCAAGAAAGTGCGTGAAGGGCGTGACCTGGAGACAATGATCGTGAGCTATGCCACATCGCTGGGATGCAACATCGACAGCAAAGCCACCAGCATGCTGGCCGACCACATCGGCACCGACATCAGCCGTCTTTTCAGCGAACTGGACAAACTGGCCATGCTGACTGACGACAACAACATCAGTCCATTGCTGATTGAACAGAACATCGGCATCAGCAAGGATTATAATAACTTTGAACTTGAGGAGGCCTTGGCCAGACGCGACGCAGCGAAAGCGTTCCGCATCGTGGACTATTTTGAGCGCAATCCAAAAAACAACCCTTCGGTCGTGAGCATTGCGATGTTGTTCTCGTTCTTCTCTAACGCGTTGCTAACCGCTACCGCCAGTGACAAATCGCTCGAGGGCATCATGGATGTGGTGGGAACTCGCAGCCAGTGGCGTGCCCGCAAATTTTTGGATACCACACGTGTTTATAGCACACGTTCTCTTGTCAACATCATCGGCTATCTGCGCGAGTGCGACACCCGCAGCAAGGGCATCGGCTCGCGTCAAGACCAATATGCCCTGCTCAAAGACCTGGTCTATAAAATCCTGCACGCCTGACAGGGCAAGACACATTATATTTAAGCATTTTGGCTTGATTTCAGTAAAAACCTGCTGAAATCTGCAAGTTTTTGGTGATAATTCACTATTTTTGCAGATTCACAACCGTACTAACTATTATCATGACGAAAAGGTTATTACTGATTATCAGCCTGCTGACGTTTACATGCATGGCAGCATGGTGCGGAACCCAATATGCAGGTGGAGACATATCCCTTCTTCCCAAATATGAGGAAAAAGGTGCCATTTATTATGATGAGAACGGGAAACGCATCACCGATATGCTCAGTTACCTGAAAGCAACAGGGCTGAATGCTATGCGCGTGCGCTTGTTCGTTGATCCCTCTAAGGCCAATGCCGAGGATCAAGGCGAAGGCGTCTGTCAAGATTTACCCTTTGTTGCCTCATTGGGCCAACGCATCAAAGCGGCAGGCTTTAAGTTGCTGCTCGACATTCATTACAGCGACACCTGGACAGATCCAGGACAACACAGTATGCCATCGTCATGGACGGTTCAGAGCGCCCTGGCCGATAGCGTGTATAGCTATACCGAGCGGGTGCTCTATACCTTGATTGCCGCTGGTGCGACACCTGATTTCATCCAGGTGGGCAACGAGGTGACCTACGGCATGCTGTGGCCCACCGGCCATTGTTATCCCAACGGCACGAACTACGGCAACGGCACATTTGAGACGTTCGCCAATTACCTCAAGCGCGGCATTCAAGCTTGCCGTGAAGTGTGCCCCAACGCCAAGATTGTCGTACACACCGAGATGAGCCGCGCATCCAACGTGACATCATTCTACAACACCCTAAAGGATTATACTACCGACTTTGACATCATTGGGTTGAGTTATTACCCTTACTGGCACGGTGGCATAAGTGTCCTGGACGGCTTGCTGACTACGCTGGAAAATTCTTATCCCGACAAAAAGATACAAATTGTAGAGACCGGCTATCCGCATGCCTACTATCCCTCGGGCGCCAACTATGACCTGCAATCGACTTGGCCAGCTACCGAAGCCGGGCAGAAGGCCTTTGCATCGGCTCTCGTAGAGACACTGAATGCCCACCGCAATGTAAACGGACTCTATTGGTGGTTCCCTGAGGCCAATGAATATGGCATCAGCTACGTGAACCATGTGACAACCGACTGGTATAATTGCGGCTGGTGGGATAACCAAAACGGACAGGTGATGGACGCACTGTTTGAGGTGGCCAAATACGCAGACAGCAGCGAAGATGAGCCTACAGACAGTGCCAGCATCTATATTGTGGGTGGAGAGGGAAACTGGAGCTTGACCGAACCATTATCCAAAATGACATATTCGGGCAACGGCATATACATGGACACACTGACCATCAGCGCCCCAATCTATTTCGTTTTTGCCGATGGGGGACCTGCATACTGGAACAACGATTGGACAGCCTTTAACGCCAATTACCGTTACGGTCCCACAGCCACAACGACCGTCACAACGGGAGCCACCTACTCTACCGCCAAGCGAGACAACAACTATTCTTACTATTTCACTGGCGACGGCAGCGATTACCTGTTTACATTCGATGCCGATAATCTCACCTTCACACTGGACCGCGTCGGACTGTTAGGCGATGTGAATAACGACAGGCAGGTAAACATCCAGGATGTGACCATCCTCATCGACTATCTGCTGGGCAGCACTATGACGTCATTCGATACAACTAACGCTGACGTCAATCAGGACAAAACCATCAACATTGCAGATGTAACCTCGCTTATCGACCGCTTGCTGGCAGGTTAAAAGCCACTGCGATTTATTTCATTTTTGAAAATCACAAATCAATTATAATAGCATCAAGACAATGAAGAGACAAGTCATCACTTTTACAGCTTTATTGACGCTTGCAGCAGGATTCGCACAATTACAGGGCATGATGTCCCCAACTGTGTTCCAGTTCCTTGAAGAACAGTCAATGAACAGCGGTCTTCTCACAAATCAAGGTGCAGATGCAACTGAATTGCTGAAATCCCGGTTCGCACCCACACGTATCATCAATGGCATTGAGATGGCAGATGTATTCATCGACTATGAGAGCACTGGAGTCATCCCTCTGCTCAAAGCTAACGGAGTGCGGGTGAATTGTGTGTTTGACGACTTTTTGACTGCTCAAGTTCCCGTTAACCGACTTGATGCCATATCCAAGATCAAAGGAGTAATCAACATGGAAATCAGTGGCGTGGCAGAACTGTGCAGCGATAGTACGTTAGTAGCAACCCAAGCAGGGATGGTGCTTAATGGACCGCAATACGGATTACCACAAGCATATGACGGAACCGGAGTCATCATCGGTATGATTGATGTAGGCTATGACTACCAGCACACTGCGTTCCGTCGCTCGGATGACATAACCAAGACCCGCATCGTGCGCGTTTACGATCCAGACAATTCAACGGGACATCCAGCTATCATTGACGGAAACGAGTTGTCTGGCTCAATTTTCATGGGCGCACAAATAGACACTTTGACTACCGATTCCTATGATAATTCCCACGGCACTCACACGACAGGGATTGCCGCCGGAAGACACGTGAACGGTTACGGCGGCATGGCACCAGGCGCGGATATTGTTTTGTGTACCCTGCGCAACCTGCATGCTAGTTTCTCGGAACTAGACATGATCAACTGCATCAAGTATATCTACGCTTATGCTGATAGTGTCGGCAAGCCCTGTGTCATCAACATCAGCATGAGCAACCGGTTTGGCCCGCATGACGGCAATGACCGGGTCTCGAAAGCCGTAGCCAAATGCGTAGGTCCAGGTCGTATCTTTGTTGTAGCCGCCGGCAATAACGGGAACATTTCTTTCTATTCCCATGGTCCCGCATTGGCTAACAAACCCATGAGCATGGCTATCGGATATGTCTACCCCCAAGCTGATGAATCGTTTTTTTATTACAATACATGGCTGACGGCGTGGGTGCGTGACAAAAATGTTCTGCCCGTCCTACAATTTCACATCCTTGACAAACAGACTAACCATATCGTATGGGAGTCTGAATTGATTAAAATATATAAAAAGTACTCAACATCTTCAGAAATCCAAGAATATTTTCAGCCTCAAATAGGGACAATGGGCAATACGGGTTATATGTCCGGACTAGTTTCCATAAACCCCAGCAATTCGAAGTATACAGTAACTTGTGAATTCAAGAACCTGTTGAGCAAGCACTATACTGTAGATGCTGATGGCAATATTACAAGCCGTTATCAGATTGGTATTTCCATTTATCCCCCCTCAGCAGCCATCCCCAACCAACCAGACAGTTGCTATATCGACTCTTGGATCTGCACTGCTAACGGTCGCAGCTTATTTTACACTGCTCCAATTCACCGCGACGTGATCTCTGAGAATGGCGATACAGTTACCCAAACGATTGAGAACTTCTATGTTAGTCCCAGCACCAGGTGCAGTGTGGGCTCATACACTGTTAATGATTCCATCATCTCGGTAGGCGGCTATTTTGCGCGTAATAGTTACTTTTCGCTGCCTGATAATCAAACCATTGTAATGGAGAATTGCCCCATGGGCAACTGGTGGTGGCAGACGAGCTATGAGTATCCTGGATATGGGCCAACAGGAAAGGCTTTACCAACGATTACAGCCCCTTGCTTTAATGTAATATCGGCAGTAAACCATCTTGCAGGCGTTAATGACACGGTTCCCAATACTGTAATGAGGGTGGGCAAAGATTACTGGGCGATCATGACCGGAACTTCGATGGCTGCCCCTGCTGTAGCTGGTATCATTGCCCAGTGGCTGCAGATCAACCCTAACCTATCTCCTGGCCAAATCAAGGACATCATCGCTCAAACCGCCATCAAAGACGATTACACAAATAATCCCGAAAGCGGTTTCCGTTTCGGGCCTAACGGCAAGATTGATGCCCTGGCTGGAGCAAGGCGGGTGCTGGGTATTAATTACATGATAGGTGACGTGAATGGTAACGGGTTTATTAACATTCAGGATGTTACCTGGTTGGTTGATTACCTGCTGGAAATGCCCAACGAGAACTTCGTCTTGGAAGCTGCTGATGTATTTCCTGATGGCACAATCAATATCCGCGACCTTACCCGCTTGATTGATATCTTATTAGGATTATGAACTGTTTTGGACAAGATAAACTAAAAACAAGAGATAATATGGTAAAAAAGACGATAATTACTGTGTGCTTGCTGTCTTTGCTCCACATCGGCATTCAAGCGCAGCACGTTCTCCCGCCCACAGTGAGGCAATACATGAATGAGCGTGCTCTGGGTGAGCACGAAACGGCAGTTTCCCGTTTTGCCTCTTCCCGTATGGTCGAAGGCCGTGAAATGGTTGATTGTTTCATTGCCATCGACAACCCAGGAACTATCTCCAGGCTGCGGGCGACAGGTGTAGCGGTCAACTGCGAGTTTGACGGTTTCGTCACCGCCCAGGTACCGGTTAATCTGTTGGCACAGGTGTCACAGATCGTTGGTGTGAGTGATGTTGAGGTCAGCCCCAGGATTAAATTGTGCACTGACAGCACCATGAATGCCACCCATGTCATCGATGTGCTGAACGGCACTACCAACAATCTGCCACTCAATTATGATGGCACGGGAGTTATTGTCGGTGTCATTGATACGGGTTTTGATTATCAGCACAGGGCTTTCAGGGATCCTGACAATCCATCGCTGTGTCGCATTTCCAGGGTCTATGACACGAGTGACAAAACGGGCCACAAGGTCAGATACAGGAGTTCGGTTCTGCCCGGGTCGGTGTTCATTGACGACGAGATTCTTACATTGACCACTGACAATGCTGAGAGCACACACGGCACCCACACCTCGAGCATTGCTGCTGGAACCCATGTCAACGGTTATGGAGGCATGGCCCCTGGAGCCGATATCGTCCTGTGTGCCGTGAGCGAGATGGGTACGGGCCTGTCTACTGTCGAAGTGGCAAACTGCGTCCGGTATATCAGTTGCTACGCCGACAGTGTGGGCAAACCTTTCGTTGTCAGCGTGAGCGTGAGCACAACCGACGGCCCCCACGACGGCAGGGACTACCTGTCCAAGGCTATTGCCCAGCTCGTAGGCCCTGGCAAGGTGTTTGTCATTGCTGCGGGCAACAACGGCAGCAACCCCACCTATGCCCATTGCACCGCTTCACCGTCCCAGACCAAACGTTTCCTTTTCATGCAGAAGGACGGCTCGGGCTACGACTCGACCTACTGCTATGTAAACTTCGTGGCCGACCTGTGGACGCGCAACGATTTCACGCGCTTTGACTTCAAGTTCCACGTGCTTGATTTGACTACCAACCAGATTGTATGGGAATCGGAGGAGAGTGTTTCCACTGTGAACATAGATCTGTCGCTGCTGTCCGATTACTATACTCCCGTCCCCGGTTCGCCAACCCATTATCTGAAGGGAACTGTACAGACCTCAACTGATGGAAAGAAGTATCACCTGATTGTCCAGGCCCGCAACCTGCAGAGCACCCAGTACACCACCTCGGGCAGCAGCAACACCAAAAAGAGCCGTTATGCACTGGGCTTGACGATCACTCCTCGCAAGGAAACCGACATCGATGCGTGGGTGAGCAACAGCAACGCCCGTTTTCCTCAATACACCAACGCAATAACAACGATGGACGGCGAGTCGGTCTCAGATTCTTATGTACCTTCCAACAGCGATTGTTCCATCGGCACCTATGCCGTTCACGACTCCATCATTTCGGTAGGTGCCTACGCAGCCCGCAACTCCTACTATTCGTTATTGGGCGACAAAATAGTCACTACCAGCTCAGTCACCATCGGACAGATCGCCAGTTTCTCGAGCTACGCGCTCGAGGGTACCGGTCCCACTGGCAAGGCGCTGCCCACCATCTGTGCGCCAGGCTATAATGTGGTGGCCGCAGGCAGCAGCTACAACGCATACGCTAACAACTCGGGGTACACCGTGATGAAGACCGAGGACGGCAGTCCCTGGTGCGTCATGAGCGGCACCTCAATGGCCACGCCGACTGTGGCCGGCATCATCGCCCTGTGGCTGCAAGCCAATCCCCGTCTCTCAGTCAGGGAGATTAAGGACATCATGGCCCAAACGGCTATTCGTGACAAATACACCAATGGCAGCATGGGCACCCACTTCGGCCCCAATGGCAAGATTGACGCCCTTGCCGGCATTAAACTCATCCTCCAGCGCCAAGGCTATGGCAGCGGCGATGTGAACTGCGATGGCATCGTCAGCATCAATGATGTGACCGACCTGATTGACTATCTCCTGGGCACTATGCCCAAAATCTTCAACGACAAGGCCGCCGACGTTGACTTAGACGGCCAGGTATCGATCGGGGACGTAACGGGTCTCATCGACCTCCTCTTGACGGGTAACGTGTAACAAACACACTAGGGGCCATTACCACCATCGCGGTAACGGCCCCTAGTATTTAAACGTATCTATTTATCTGCTACTTGGTCACGTCGATGAGGCCGTGGCCAGTCATCTCCTTCGGCTGCGGCAATCCCATGATCTGCAGGATGCTGGGTGCCACGTCGGCCAAGCGGCCCGTGTTGATGATCAGTTCGGGATCCTCGGTCACATAGATGATCGGCACGGGATTCAGCGAGTGGGCCGTGTTAGGCGTGCCGTCGCTGTTGATAGCATGGTCAGCATTGCCGTGGTCGGCGATGAGGATGACCTCATAGCCCGTGGCACGTGCGGCCTCGACGGTGTCGTGCACACAGCGGTCAACGGCCTTAACGGCCTGGGTGATGGCACCATACACGCCGGTGTGACCTACCATGTCGCCGTTGGCGTAATTCACCACAATAAAGTCGTACTTGTCCTCGCGAATGGCAGCCACCAGCTTGTCGCGCACCTCATAGGCGCTCATCTCGGGCTTCAGGTCATAGGTAGCCACATCGGGTGAGGGCACCAGGATGCGGTCCTCGTTCTCGAAGGGCTGCTCACGGCCGCCACTGAAGAAGAACGTCACGTGGGCATATTTCTCAGTCTCGGCAATGTGCAGCTGGCGCTTGCCCTGGCTGGCCAGGTACTCCGACAGCGTGTTATCCACATTCTCCTTGGGGAAGAGCACGTGCACGTTCTTGAACGTGGGGTCATAGGGCGTCATGCAGTAGTACTGCAGGCCGGGGATGACCTTCATGCCGTCCTCGGGCTTGTCCTGCTGTGTCAGGGCGATGGTAATCTGCTTCGCACGGTCGTTGCGGAAGTTGAAGAAAATCACCACGTCACCCTCCTGGATGCGGCCGTCCACGGTCGAGTTGACGATGGGCTTGATGAACTCGTCGGTCACGCCCTCGTCATAAGACTCCTGAATGGCCTTCACCATGTCGTCGCTCTTCTTGCCCTCACCGGCGGTGAGCATGTCATAGGCGATCTTGATGCGGTCCCAGTTGTTGTTTCGGTCCATTGCATAGTAGCGGCCGATAACCGTGGCCACCGTGCCGGCGCTTTGCTTGCAGTGCTCGGCTACCGTGTTCACAAAGCCCTTACCGCTCTCGGGGTCGGTGTCACGACCATCCATGAAGCAGTGCACAAACACGCGCTCCAGGCCATATTCCTTGGCGATGTCGCACAGGGCCATCAGGTGCTCCTGCGAACTGTGCACGCCGCCAGTGCTCGTCAGGCCCATGATGTGCAGGGCCTTGCCGTTCTCCTTGGCGTAGGTGTAGGCATTTACGATCTCGGGATTCTTCAGGATAGAGCCATCCTTGATGCTCTTGTTGATTTTCACCAGGTCCTGATAGACGACACGACCGCCGCCGATGTTCAAGTGACCTACCTCGCTGTTACCCATCTGTCCGTCGGGCAGACCCACATCCTCGCCGCAAGCCTTGAGCGTGCTGTGCGGATAGGCTGCACGCAGGAAGTCAAGATAAGGAGTCGGGGTACTATAAATTGCATTGCTGTGACCTTTGGGACCCTCGCCCCAACCGTCCAGAATCATCAATAATGCTTTCTTTGCCATAATTGTATTATTACCTATTTTGTTGTTAAACCTGATTTTGGGACTGCAAAGATAGTACAAATTGTTTTCATTTAATACTTTATTTCGTTTGTTTTGTTCGTTTCTTCCGTTTTGTCCGCACGTGCACGCCCCACGCAACGTTTATCAAACAACTCATACAACTAGGCTGTAGCGCTCATTACAAAAAAGGAAAACAATAAATACAACAAATACTAAGGGCATCCGCACTCCTGTTGCAGGAATGCGAATGCAATCATTTTAATCCTTATTATCCGCCGAGAAGAAATAAGAATGAGGATGCTAATTAGTTTAATTCGTTTAATTTGTAGACAGAAATAATTTGCCGACCTTTAAGATCTTGGCGGCTTAGCGTGGGGTTGTAGCGAGCATCAGTGGCTGGTGTAGAAGTCGGTGATGCGTTGGATGGCGCGGGAGCAGACGGGGCAGAAGTCGGTGACCTCGTTGACCTTCATGCGGCACTCTTGGGCGGGACGATAGACGCCCTTGCTCTGGTATCCCCCACCCTCAAAGACACCGACGCGCTGCGTGGCGGCATCGAGCAGGCGTTGTTCCTTCTCGTTGGTGATTTTGCGGTAGTTGGGCACTTTGGGATCGGGAGGTGTGGGTACTGGCGTGCCCTTGGGCAACATGTCGGCCCATTTGCTCTGGAAATCGACCAGCGTGGTGAGGTTGGGCTCCCACGGCTCGGTGTCGGCAGGATACATGGTTTCGTAACCGTCATCGTAGAAATACTCGTCACCCAAGCCGGCATAGGAATGGCCGAACTCATGGACCAGCACCTGGGCAAAAGTGGGATGGTCGCTGGTGGTGACCATCACCTGATTGTAGATGCCTCCTCCGCCGTAGGTGTCGCTGTTGACCAGCACGATAATGTGTTCAAAGGGAACACATGCCAACAGGTCATAGAGGTGGTGGATGTCACGCGTGGTCAAATAACGGTCGCTGTAGAAGGTGTCATAGTTGGTGCTGACGGCGGTGTTGCGCCATCGGCCCAGATGGGGCACACTGGGACCTCCCTCAAGCGACTCGGCAGCAACGGCCACGACATTGAAACGGCTCTTGAGCGACTTGAACGGCTCACGGGCAAACAAGGCATCAACAGCACGCTGGCAGTCACTGTAGAACTTACCCATCTGGGCATGGGTATAGCCCTCGGCGACAATGGCCAGGTCGATGCATGAGGTGATATCGGGGTTGCCGTCAAGAGGGCCCTCGGTGGGCATGTAGTTGCGCTTGCCGGGAACATCCTGAGACGCAAGATTTTGCGTCTCTACTTTTCCTTTCCACACATAGTGGTAGGGAATGCCATTGTCACCCAATCGGCGGATAAGAATATCAGCAGGGTCCACGGTATGGGTCATCGAGGCGACGACCTTGCCGTGGAAGTCGGTTAGCGTGACCGTAATGTCCACGGGCTGCTTGGGCTGAGGTATGTTGTAACTGGTCTCGAAGGCGCGGTTGACGCGAGTCGCCTCCTCGGTTGCCTGCCACTCCTGGAAGAGCGTGGAGAACGTGTGGACATAGAGCAGCTGCCCCGTGGCATGATCCTTGACGGTCAACTGGCCGTTGCCCTTGAGGGGCACATCGGTGAGGCGGCCCTTGCGCCCGGCCCATCGAGGCAAGGAACAGGCTTTCTCAAAAAATATCTGCTGGTCATGGTTGTTGCCGGCAAAAATGTAGTCGAGCCGCAGGGTGCTGTCGTTGAACCATTCATCAAACGACTGGGCACACGCTGCCAGGCCGGAAATGACGATTAGCAGGGAAATGAGCAATCTTTTCATCGTTGTCAGTATTTTTCTTGCAAAGGTAATCATTTTCCACTAATTTTGTCGATAGAAAAAGAAAGACTTGCATGGAGAAACTGAATTTGCCGGAATATGAGTACAAGGTGAAGAAGCGGGAGGATGGCTCGTGGGCTATCTGGGACCGGCTGCGCAAGCGTTGGGTGGCCCTGACGCCCGAGGAATGGGTGCGCCAGCACTTCGTCGAGTGGCTCATCACCGACAAACAGTTCCCGGCCGCGCTGATGGGCAACGAGGTGTCGCTGACGCAGAACGGCATCGCCCGCCGCTGCGACACGGTGGTTGGCGACCGCACGGGGCAGCCGCTGGTCATCGTCGAGTACAAGGCGCCAAGCATCAACGTGACACAAAAGACCTTTGACCAGATCGTGCGCTACAACATGGTGCTGAAGGCCAAATATCTGATCGTGAGCAATGGCCTGGAGCACTACTGCTGCCAGATCGACTACGACAAGAACAGTTACCGCTTTCTGGAGGACATCCCGTGTTATGGAGATTTAGTTGTCAGGTTTTAGGCTTTAGTGTGTACTATGGAAATATTTTATTGACAAAATGGCTGATTATTCAGTAGAATATTATAATTTTGCGAATAGATAAACGATTTAGGCTTATGAAGAAATTTATATTGATTACTATTGCAGCATGTGTTGCAATGTTTGTGTGTGTAGGTAACAAGGCATTTGCTGCTGTTCCAGATGGTTACAAAACCCATCAATTAACTGGATTCAGTGTTGGTTTACCCGCTGAATTCGTAAAAGCGGATGGTTGGAGCAGCGAGTCAAACCTGAGTTTTAATTCCAATGCTGTCAACGTGCGCGACGACGGCGATGAGTACCTCTCCAGTGCCAACATCAACGTGTATGACATGGATGGTGACATCGAGGAGATAAATGATTATGCCCAAAACATGGTTGGGTCGGCCAAGGCCATGGACGAGGTCTGTGACGAGCCCATCGTCGAAGGCAACACCGTCATCCTGCACTCGAAAAGTGAACTAGACGAAGGTTACGTGGTCTACTGGCGCTTCATCGTTATCAACGAGGACGGCAGGGTCGCAGGCGGAACCATCTCATACTATGGCGCCGATGCCAAGTTCTATGACGGTATCGTGATGCCGATTATCCAATCCATCCAGTTCAAGTGAGATGAGAAAGCTATTGACCATATTGACGTTGTGCAGTTGCCTGCAGCTGCTGGCACAGGACATTGAGGTGGGACGCAGGTTTGCGGACGACGAGACCAGCGTGACCTATACCGTGCGCGATGTGCGCATGGGGAAATACGTCTATATGACTGACGACAGCGAGGACAACCTGCTGAGCCTGACCAAGGTGGACGGCCATGAGGGCGAATATACCCTGGAGCCCAGTCGCCAAGCCGATGACCCGCCCGTGGCAGGAGCCGAGTTCGGTTGGCCTGTCAAGTACATGCCTGGCAAGGGAGCGCTCGAGTTCTACACCCCTCAAGGCCAGTTGATTCACATGCTGGAAGCCGTGCATGGGCAGGGCGTTGCCTGCCGTGAGGACTACCGCTTTGACGTGTCGTTCGGCACCGATAGCGAGGGCTACATCGGGCGGATATTTGTCAGGGGCTACACGTCGCAGGGCGATAGCACCCGGATGGAATATGAACGCGATCTGGTTGAGAGGCTAGCCGAAATGCCCAGCGCCGAAGAGGCCGCAGGCTATGTGAACGACAAGACGGACATCAACTTTGACGGCATCCCCGACCTGATGGTTTTTATCGGCCGCAACTGCGTGGGGCGCGTGGCGGAGTACTATGACGCCTTTGTGTGGAATGACGAGGACAAGTGCTTCTCCATGGTTCTGGACTTTGACGAAATCAGCAACCCCATCGTGCATCCCGACAGCAAGACTATCACCAGTAGCCTCCGTACCGATGCGGTGGAAATCACTACATGGACCTATGCGTGGGTAGACGGATACCTAGAAATAATTGACGAAACCACAAGTACATTTGGCGATGAATAATAAATTATTACTTACTTTGATTTTTGCATGCAGTATTCTTCCCCTGATGGCAGGCAGCGGTCCTGACAAGAAGGGCGGGGCCAATCTCCCACCGATGTTCCTGCTCGGCAACAACAACGGCATGATGCAGATGGTTTATTGGACTTATGTTGAAGAGCCTCAGATGGACGAAGAATATCCCGAGTACTATGAAGAGGCACATCGGGTATGGGAATTACAGGAGCAATTCCGCCACAATGCATCCAAGTACACCAAACTGATTGTTGACGGCATGAAGACGCGGGACGTGAAATACGTGGATGAGATTCTGCTCAACCCCGACGGCGAGGAAATTTTCCCGGACGAATTGCACGCCAGGCCCGAAATCCCTTCGTCTGGAGCCCGATTCGCCCTTGTGGGTGAGCCCAAACTGGATAGAGAAAACATACCCGGCGTTGTTGCCGTTACCGACAGCTATCTAGCCAACCACAAGGCACTAAGTATCAAACCTGCCTCGACCGAAGGTGAAGAGCCGCTACCATCATCTGTTATCAAGAAGATGGAGGAAAAATATGGCATGAAGGTCAATCATTCGGTGAAAAGCACCATCATCGGTGACCGTTACACCTATGGCGTGCTGCAATTCGAGGGCGAATACAAGAACAGCACCAGAAAGAAGCATGATCCGAACGAGAAATCGGCATTGGCGCTGGAAATCATCATTGACGGTGATAAAGTTTATTCCTATCCCGTCGAAGGGTGGTATGACCCGGAATTTGGCCCCACGTGGAATGCCGATGACGGCGGGGAATACTTCCCGAGCGACATCGCAGCGGCATTTGAAGGTCCTCAAGGTGTGGAGCTTTGCTACCTCCATTGGGCTCCTGAAAGTGCCACCACAGGCATCATGCTCCTGAATAACGGCAACCTCGACCGCCAGGAATATACCGTTTACCATTCCCTGATCGACGAGCCCATGCCTGTATGGAAAAAGGACATCGAGGAAATGAAGCGGCTCTATGTCGCCGAAGACCCAGGCGAGAACGAGAACGTGGAACTGACCAAGTGGGCCCACGTCTTTATCGACTATGAAGGAGAGCAGATCTGGATCAGTGACAATGAGGAGGAGAACGGCGCATTCTTCAGCCGCGAAGACGGCAAATTAAAACTCGTTGGCACCGTCAGACCCAATCTCAAGCCCTCGTTCCCCGAGAGCCGAGACAGCAAACATTACCTGGTGATTTCGGGACCTGCCGGAGGACCGTCCTATTATACTGAAATCTTCAAGTTCCAGGGTGGCAAGTTAGTTGAGAGTTTCAATGCCCTAGAAGTTTACGGTGAAATTGAGGGTTGCGCCCTCAACGGCAAGGAAGTCAGCCCTGAGCAAGGGAAAGCCTACATGAAGGCTGTACCTGATGCCATTGAGCCCTTCATCTTCTGGACCGACATCAACGGACAATAATCGTTTAGCGATGAGAAAGGCAATCACCCTATTCATTTTGTGCTGGGCACTGGCCTTTAATGCCAGCAGCATGGGCACTGATTTCCTGCCGTTCGCAGCCATCGACGGCGGCTGGATGAGCGAGCGCATCCCCGTGAACGGCGGGGGCTCGACACCCGACGTGAAGCAGTTGCTCAAGGCATTTCACAAGGCATGGCCCACCCAGGTGGTGCAGTCGATTATCGACGCTGCAGGCGACAACAGCTTTTACCAGCATGATGAATTGACAATGCCGCCCGGTTGCCACGGCATTGTGTATATGGACTGTGAGGACTTCAATTGGGCCTATTTCCGCCATGTCGAGGGTGGGACCCAAGACGTTGAGGCTCGCGCCTGCCTGTGCGATAACGGGCACACACTGTTTGTCATCACGTTTGCGGGAACCGATAGCAAGGTGCAGCCCTTCTACTGCTTCTACGACTACGACCCCGCGAGCCGGATGATGACGCCCGAGGACCCCATCTACAAGGCCCTCCCGCATCGAATGTGGGAAAATTCGACATTACGCTATCATTTGGGATTTGAATATGACCAGACCATCATCGTGGAAGAAACGTCCCCCACCGGAGAGAACTGGTACCACCATTATTCCTTCACCGGCATGACCTATGTGTACTCCCACACTAGCTCCGAGCCCTATGATTACGCGGAAGAAACGGAAGACATGGAAGAAGCGGACGTGAGACTGCCCGAAGAGGCCGAGTTAAAAGATGAGGACAACGACAGGGAACTGTATGTGAACGTCGACGGCGTAGGCTCGGAAAACGGCCAGTGGTCGGTGTGGATGAGAGACAAAATCACGGGTATCGTGACCTACCTCTTTGCCACCGAAAACACCGCCGAGCCGCGGTGGAGCGAGATGCAGGACGGCAACGGCATCAAGGTCTCGATCGACGAGATTGCCGCAGGTAACTGCTATACCACCCTATTCATTCCCTGGGACAGCGACAAGATCTTTGTCGAGGGTTGCCCCGACGACCGCAACGTCTGGTCCTACATCATCGACATCAACACCAAGGAGGCCATTCAGTTGCCCACCAACGAAGGGCTGATAGCCATCGACCCCGAAAAACGTGAGATCCACATGAGCAATTACCTCTACCATCCCGAAGGAGGCCGATACTCGGTGGAGCGCGTCTATACCCTCGACGGCAAATTCACCGGCAAGGAATACCGTATTCCTGATTAACAGAGAATCATCACAACAAAATCATTATCAATGAGAAAAACTGCAATCATCCTATTACTGCTCAGCGCCCTCACAGCAGGGGCACAATACCTCGAGCATGGCAGCATGTGGTACAACGGCGCACTCGTCTATACCGCCACCCTGCATGAAGGGGGAAAAGTGATCTTCGACTCGACAGTCGAGGGCGAGGAACTCGAATTCATGCTGGTGCCCGTGAAAGGTGAACCCGGCACCTACACCATCGCCCAGGGCCCCAACGACGCCATGATGATCGAAGAAGTAGGGCACACCGTTCGTCTCATCCAGCAGGAGGACTTGAATATCCTTTGTTTCTATGACGCAAAAGGCACCTTGTACAAATTGATGAGCGCAACCGCAGAAGAGGACAACCAGAAACTCAATGTGGAAAACTGGATGACACTCCTCAGGGGCGACTACACCATGACCGACGGCACCCGCGTGTCTATCGATTGGAACAAAGCCAACGTAGGGGGAACTTATGTGCCCATCGAAGCCATGACCTTTAACGGCCATACGACAGGCATCCTCAGCATCGACGGTGAAGGCACCGCCTTGAACGGCTGCATGGAAGTGGAGTTCATCAAGGACGGCCTGTGCCTGTATCCCGTGGGGTTTGATGAGTACGAATTTCCGCACCGCTTGCTTGTTGACAGTTTCACCCTCATCGAATCCAATCCCAACTACGGCTGCTATGACTACGTCTGCAACACGTTGCTCCACGGCAGCGAACTGAACTACTTTGACAAACCCACGCTGCGCCTGATGCGCAATTTCATCCTTGCGCGTCGCGGCTATGTGTTCCAGTCCAAGGATCTGAAGGAATACTTTGAAAAAGAGCCGTGGTACAGACCTGCCGAGAGCAACGACGACGTCCAGCTCTCGCTCCTCGAGCGGTTGAACATCGAGTTAATCAAGTATAGGGAAGCTACTTTCGATGACATTGCACATTAGATCGGAAGCTATCTGATTTTTGCTCCATATAACCTGAAGACACACCGAAAAAAATTAGTATTTTTGCAACCATGAATGAAGATTATCTGGAGAAACTGAACGACCAGCAGCGCGCCGCGGTCGAGTATTGCGATGGGCCGCAACTGGTAATTGCCGGTGCGGGGTCGGGAAAGACGCGTGTGCTGACCTATAAGATCGTGCACCTGCTCCATCAGGGCTATGAACCGTGGCGCATCATGGCGCTCACGTTCACCAACAAGGCCGCCCGCGAGATGCGTGAGCGCATCGAGCCGCTGGCAGGTCCCGATGTGGCAGCCCAGCTGTGGATGGGCACCTTCCACTCCATTTTCTCCCGCCTGCTGCGCCGCAATGCCGAACTCATCGGCTTCAAGCCCGATTTCACCATCTATGACCAGAGCGATTCCCGTTCGCTCATCAAACTCATTGTTAAGGACATGGGGCTGGACGACAAAGTCTATAAGCCAGCAAGCATCCAGACTCAGATCAGCAATGCCAAGAACGCGCTCATCTCGCCCGAGGACTATGCCCGCAATCAGGCCCTGATAGATGCTGACCGCGATGCCCAACGTCCCGAGACGGCCGCCATCTACAAGGCCTACTGGAACCGGTGCCGCATTGCAGGAGCAATGGACTTTGACGACCTGCTGTTCTACACCAACCTGCTGCTGCGCGACAATCCCGAGGTGCTGGAGCGCTATCAGGAATTTTTCCGCTACATCCTTGTTGACGAGTATCAGGACACCAACTTCTCTCAGCACTTGATTGTGCACCAGCTGAGCAAGAAATATAACCGCTTGTGCGTCGTGGGCGACGATGCCCAAAGTATCTACAGCTTCCGCGGAGCGAATATTGACAACATCCTGCGGCTGCAGAAGTTCTACCCCGACATCAAGACCTTTAAACTCGAGCGCAACTACCGTTCGACCCAAACCATCACCGACGCGGCCAACAGCCTCATCGAGAAGAACAAAGGACAAATCCGCAAGCACCTGTTCAGCAAAAACCAGGTAGGCGACAGGATTCCCGTCATCAGATGCCATGATGAAGAAATTGAGGCTAATGAGGTAGTTTATCAGATAACAGCTCTCAAGGCTCGACAAGGATGCAGCTATGAAGATTTCGCCATACTATACCGTACTAATGCCCAATCGCAGGCTCTGGAAGAAGCCCTAAAAAATGGCGGGCTTCGTAACCGACACGGCAATACGCGCAATGGAATTCCTTATCGTATCTATGGTGGCCTGACATTCTACCAACGCAAAGAAGTAAAAGATGCCATCTGCTATTTCAGACTCATCATTAACCCTGATGACGATGAAGCCTTGCGACGCATCATCAACTATCCGCCAAGGGGAATCGGCGACACTACTGTGGGAAAGATCTCCCAATGTGCCAACGTGAATAGCGTAAGTCTATGGCAAGTAATCACGAATGCTGAACGATATGGTTTGAACGTGAATCGCGGTACACTAGCCAAGCTGGAAAGTTTCGCAAACTTAATGAAAGGCCTTATTGAACTAAACCAAAATGGAGAGTTTGCCATGACAGTCGCAGATGAAACAATCAAGCGTACTCGCATCATGAGTGTACTCATGGGAGACAACACACCAGAGAATATCAGCCGCATCCAAAACATTGATCAGTTGATGAATGCTGTAAACAAATTTCAGCTGGAAAAAGAAGAAGAAAATGACGAGCATTACCAGATTGGTGACTTCCTGGCCGAGACATCGCTGCTCACCGATCAGGACATGAACGACCCCGACGGTGAGAAGGTCACCCTGATGACCGTCCATGCTGCTAAGGGGCTGGAATTCAGGAATGTCATCATCGTGGGCGTGGAGGAAGACCTGTTCCCCAGTGCCATGAGCATGGATTCGCTGTCGCAGATTGAAGAGGAAAGGCGGCTGCTGTATGTCGCCATCACGCGTGCCGAAGAGAACTGCATCATAACTTACACTAATCAACGACGGGTATTTGGAAAAATCAAGAGTTGCGTGATGAGCCGTTTCCTGCGTGATATCGACCAGGATTTCCTGCTCTTGGGCAGCACCAATTCGGCTCCTGTGCCGACGAGGACGAAAACGCGTTATCGTACCGAGGCAGAGCCGCGGTCCACGTGGACAATGCCGACTGCAAAGTCCAAACCCAAGCCGGCACCTGTGCCGCCCTCGCCTGTGACGACGGCAAGGCCCGCCTCGCCTACCCCGCCGCCGGCTGCGGGCAACGGTAATTTCACCATCCACACGATTGATGAATTGAGCGTGAGGAGTGAGATACTGCATCAGCGGTTCGGGCGCGGGACCGTCACCAATATCGACACGAGCGGTGACCCCAAGATTGATGTCGTTTTCCACGACGGGCAGACGCGCAAACTGCTGCTTAAATTCGCCAAATTTGAAATCCTTTAATCCAAGCATCAATATGGAAGAGTACAAGACGCCCTATTATATCGTATATGAGGAGAAGCTGCGCCGCAACATCGAACTGATTACCGGTGTGGCCGAGCGCACGGGAGTGGATATCATCATGGCCTTCAAGGCCAACGCGCTGTGGCGCACGTTTGATGTATTCAGGGAATATGGCATCGAGTCCACCGCCAGCTCAATCAACGAGATGCTGCTGGCTATCGATGAGCTCAAATGCCGCACCCACACCTATTGCCCTGCCTATACCGACGAAACCATCGACGCCTACATCGCCGGCAGCTCACACATCACCTTCAACTCGATAGAGCAGTATCAGCGCTTTGCCGACAAGGTGAACCGGCACAATGCCGACTGGCCCGGTGAACAGGTAAGCTGCGGCCTGCGCGTCAACCCCATGTGCTCGGTGATTGAGACCGACATCTACAATCCTTGCTGCCCCGGCTCGCGATTCGGTGTGCTGGCCGATGACTTAAAGGAACTGCCCGAGGGCATCGAGGGCTTCCATTTCCACGCCTTGTGCGAGAGCACAAGTTTTGACCTGGAAAAGGTGCTGCTGGCCCTCAAGCAGCAGTTTGGCCAATACCTGCCCCGCCTGAAGTGGCTCAACATGGGCGGCGGGCACCTGATGACCCGTGAGGGCTACAACATCAGGCACTTGGAGCAGGTTCTTGGCGCCTTCCAGGGTGCTTATCCCAACCTGCAGCTGATTCTGGAGCCCGGCAGTGCCTGGTGCTGGCAAACGGGCGATCTGGAGGCCACCGTGGTCGATGTGGTGAGCAACAGCGGCATCAGCACGGCGATACTGGATGTATCTTTCGCCTGCCACATGCCTGACTGCCTGGAGATGCCCTACAAACCCAAGATTACTCAAGCGCTCGACGAGGTGGACCCGTCGAAACCGACCTACCGCATGGGTGGCAATTCGTGCCTGAGCGGTGATTATGTGGGCGACTGGAGCTTTGAAAAGCCGCTAAAACGCGGCGACCGCATCACCCTTGAAGACATGAACCACTACACAACCGTCAAGACCAACATGTTTAACGGCATACAGCATCCCTCCATCCTGTTCAAGCGACTGGACGGCACCATTGAAGTACTACGTGAATTCGATTACATCGACTACAAGTCAAGAATGTCCTAGATGCCTTGAATTTGACGACACTTTTTAAAAACACGAATGTCCGTAAATGACCACGAATGGACATGAATATTTTTAATAATATGGAATTCAAAAAATATAAGGCAATCGTTTACAAGACAATAGGGGCAGCAATGGAGGTCCATCATGAGATGAATTGGGGGCTTCTTGAACCGCTTTATAATGAGGCTCTTCATCTGGAATTACAAGCCAGAGGAATTCCCCACGAGACACTGAAAAACATCCCTTGCTTCTACAAGGGCTCTAAACTGGAAAAACACTATCAGATGGATTTAGTCGTTCAGGATGACGTCATCGTTGAGCTAAAATCGGTGAGCAAACTAATACCAGCGCACCGTGCCCAACTCTTCAATTACATGAGGCTCACCAGAATGCCCATCGGACTTCTCATCAATTTTGGGCAATCCAAACTCCAAGGAGAACGTTATGGTCTGGACCCTATAACCAATGAATGTGTCCTTCTTGACAAGGATATGAATATTCTCAGAATTGAGGACGAGGACGAAAACGAGCAATAATCCACATGTCTATCATAACACGTATGCATATCTATGCTCACAAATGATCATTATTATATTCATGACCATTCGTGGGCTTTAATGGGCATTCGTGTTAAATAAAGAAGCGAAATTAGTGGAGTTAGATGCCGGAGTAGGCGACGCCGTAGCCGACGAAGCGGTCGTAGCGCTCGCCTGTGGGGCGGTCATAGACCTTGACGAGATACTCGTTGACGGTCTCGTAGTGGTCACCCTCGATGAGTGAGGTCTGGCCCACGGTAGTGCCGTCAGGTACCCAAAGATACATGTAATTGTACGCTCCTTGCTTGAGCAGCAGGTCGGCGGTGTAGCAGCCGCTGCTTGCGTCATAGTTCATCATCGCCTGGCTGGCGGGATAGCCCTCCAGGAATTCGCCATAGAGCCACACGTTACCGCCATTAAGCTTACCCAAGGTGTTGAGGGAGAAGTGCGTAATCATGTAGTCGGCCTGCAGGGCATTTTCGCCAAAGGCCTCGGCATTGCGGATGGTGAAACGGCCGTACTGCGTCTTGTCATAGAGGTACTGCAACTCGTTTCGGGGTTCGTCAACCATGAGTACGGCATGGTACATGGGCTCGTAGTAACGTATCGACTGCACGCCCATGTTGATGTTGTGGGCGTTGACGGTCTCGAAACGGCGAAACTCGTTGCCAGCCGCGAAAATCAGGTCCCTGTTGTGTTCATAGGTCACATGGTCCACCCCTACCATCGTGGGGCGGTTGACCACCACGGCATTGTCGTCACGGGAATTCTGCGAGACTATGCAGGTGAACTCGCTATAGGGGTCCTTGATCTGGTTAGGCTTATATCGTATGTCAAAGGACACCTGCTGGAAACGGTTATTGTACTCGATATCGGTGCGGGAAGTGACCTGCGGGAAGACGCTCACCTTGCCCTCACACACTGAAAAACGCGTCTGGAACAGGATCTTGCTGGGGTCATCCTGCTCATAGACACTGAGCAGATAGTTGCCGCTCACCAGGAACTCCATGTCGCTGTTGGGCAACGTGAACTGGTAGTTGTAATAATGGACGTAAGTGGCCTCGCTCGGTGCATAGTCGTCGATATCGGCATAATTGAAGCCGCTCACATACTCGCTCTCGACCAGCTGCGACGGCTGCCAGTCGGCATTGCAGTGGGTGACACTGTAACGCAGATAGTGCACGTCATAGTCCAGATAGTCGAAGTTGACCAGCAGACGGTCGTCGCTGTTCATCATCAGCACCGGCGGGACGTACATGTTGCTGGCCAGGCACACCTTGAGGGAGTGCACATTGTTGTCAAAAATGTGGATGCGGGTGTCCACCTTGCTCTGAGCCACAGCTGCCACGGTCATCAGGCAGCACACCAGCAGCGACAATATCTTGTTTCTAATCATAGCGGGAATCGTTTATTCGGTTTGACAGCAGTATCGTCGACAGGTTTAACGGAGCAATGTGACTCATTATTGCCCTAGCGCAAGAGCAGATAGACGGTATAGGCCACGTAGGCAGCGAAGAACAGGGCGCCCTCCACGCGGTCAAACTTGTTCTTCTTGAACGTGTATATCACCATAAAGAGCGACAATGCCGATACCAGCATCACGCAATAGTCCCAAATGTTGATGTCCACAAACTCCAACGGCTTGACGGTAGAGGCAGTACCTAGAATGAACATCAGGTTAAACAGGTTGCTGCCAATGACATTGCCCAGTGCCAGCTGGGGATTCTTCTTGCTGGCGGCGATGATGGCAGTGACCAGTTCGGGCAGTGAAGTGCCCACAGCAACGATGGTGATGGCGATGACCGCCTCGCTCATGCCCCAAGCGCGGGCCAGGTTCTTGGCGCTGTCCAGGAACAGGTTACCGCCCCAGATGAGCGCTACCAGCGAGACGATGGCAATGCCCCACAGCAGCCAGGGGTTCTTTCCCGTCAGCGATGAGGAGGCCTCCTCGTCGGCCTCTTCCAAAGCCTTCTTGGGGTCTTTGCCCTTTTGCACAACCACCCAGCACATGTAGCCCAGGAACAAGACCAGCAGGACGATGCCGTCGAGTCGCGACAGGGTGTTGGTCTTGATGCCCGGCACCATCGAGTCGTTGGCGATGAGCATGACAAACAACGATGCCAGGATAACGAACGGGATGTCGCGCAGTCGCTGCAGCCGCTCGATGGGGAACGGCAAAATCAATGCCGTCACGCCCAGGATGAGAAACACGTTGGCAATATTGGAGCCCAGCACATTACCCATAGCAATGTCGCCGCTGTCCTTTAACGCCGATGACACCGACACGAACAGTTCGGGCGAACTCGTGCCGATGCCCACGATGGTCAAGCCGATGATGAAATTGGAAATTTTAGCCCGCTGGGCAATGGCGACCGATGAGTCCACCAGATAGTTGGCTGCTAACAGCAGTATGCCCAGACCCACAAAAAGCAAAAGGTAATCCATATCGAAAAACTGACAGTTTTTACTCCTCGGGATAGATGAGGTTCTCGTCCTTAATGTCCTGCAGCACTTCCATGTAATACTTGCGTGCCTCCCACTTGGCCATGGGCAGGTTGTTGAGCATGTAGTTGCCGCAGTCGTGGGCATTGGCGCCCGGTATCTCGCCGTCAAAGTCGGCAATCCACTGGAACAGTTCCTGCATCAGCGGCACGATGTCGCGGCTCTCGAGGTCACCACGAAGCAGCAGGTAATTGCCTGTGCAGCAGCCCATCGGGCCCCAATAAACCACCTTGTCGCCCCACTGCGGATGATTGCGCAGCCAGGTCGCTGCCAGGTGCTCGAGGGTGTGTATCGCGCTCTGGCTGATGGCCGGCTCGCGGTTGGGCAGCTTCATGCGGATATCAAATGTCGTGACTACATCTCCACCCTGCATATAATCCTTGCGTGACACGTAGATGCCGCGCGACAGCCTGGTGTGGTCGATCTTGAAACTTGCTATTTTTTCCATATCTTGTTTTTAGTTCTTAGTTGTTAGTATTGCCTAAAACCTAAAGCCCAGTAATAATGTCTTTTACCAGATTGAAAGTTTCTTGCGGAGCGTCGTTCCAGAAGTCGAGGTACTGGCGCGTATTGTCGTGGCTGGCACCCGGCGAGTCACTGATGACGCGCAAGGCCAGGAACGGCACCTTGTTGAGGTGGCACACCTGGGCGATGGCACCCGACTCCATATCAACGGCCAAGGCCTCGGGGAAATTGCCCTTGATGCGATTGACGGCATCCAGGGTGTCAATGAACTGGTCGCCGGAGCAAATCAGGCCCTTGTGGATACCCCCGCGATCGGGGACGAGGTCGAGCAGTCGCTTTGCGCCCTCGAAATAGAGAGGCAGACCTTGAACCTGTCCCAGTTCGCTCTCGGGACCACACCACACATCGTGATAGGCGACACGTGCGCCTGCCACGACGTCCATCACGCTGATGGACTGGTCGGCACCGCCAGCGACACCGCTGTTGATGACAAAATCGGGTAAAAATGAATTGACTAACGTCAATGTGCCTATTGCGGCATTGACCTTGCCGATTCCACACTGCATGGCGATGACATCATGACGTCCCACCTTGCCACGGTGAAACTCGCAGCCACCCATCCGGCTCTCCTCGCTATTTTGCAGCAATGGCAAGAGCAGCTCCAGCTCCTTGTGCATCGCTACAATGATTCCAATCTTCATGCTTTATGATTAAGTTTTTGAATTTCTGCCACAAAAGTAGTATTTTTTCTGTGATTATACTATTTTTGCCACATGAAACAGTTGATTGACATCCTGCATGGCGAGGGCCTGACCCTCGTAGTAAAAAGTGCCGACGGCACCCTGTACCGCTATACCCAGCGCGGAGTGAAAGACCTGCTGACACTGGTGACCACCGCTCCCGAGGTACTCCGCGATGCCCTCATTGCCGACAAGGCCGTGGGCAAGGCGGCGGCAGCCTGCATGGCGGCGGGTGGCGTGCAGCACGTCCATGCCGACGTGATGAGCGAGCCCGCACTGGCCTTGCTGCAAGCACATGGCATAAAGGTGGAATACGGCCAACTGGTGGACCACATCATCAACCGCGCCGGCACCGGCTGGTGCCCCATGGAACAACTGAGCCGCGATATCGACGACCCCATTGCCATTATCCAAAAAATCAAAGAATTCTTCAACAGCCATTAAAAAAACACTGGAACCGCACGGTTCCAGTGTCTCATTGATAAACATCACTAATTGTTACTATGACTGTGTCTTCAGGCTTCATCATTAGATCGTCGTCTGTAATATAGACACCCGAAAACGGCGTTTTGCAACAACAAAACGCCGTTTTAACAAATCTTTAACACAAGCCTTTCCCAGATCCCACGCTAAGGCGCTAAGACGCTGAGTTATTAGGCCTTCGAATTTAACGAATTAAACTAATTGCATCCGCACGAATGTCTCTCAAGAGACCTAGACTTCGAGCGTAGTGAGCATCACAGTTCGGCTTCCTTGAGTTTCTCGGCGTTCTCGGCGACGATAAGGTGGTCGATGCAGTCCTGGATGTCGCCGTCCATGAAGGCAGGCAGATTGTAGATGGTGTAGCCGATGCGGTGGTCGGTGATGCGGCCCTGCGGATAGTTGTAGGTGCGGATCTTGGCCGAACGGTCGCCCGTCGAGACGAGGGTCTTGCGGCGCGAGGCGATGTCGTCCATGTACTTCTGGTGCTCGTGGTCGTAGATGAAGGTGCGCAGGCGTGCCAGGGCCCTTTCCTTGTTCTTGGGCTGGTCACGGGTCTCGGTACACTCGATGAGGATTTCCTGCTGCTCGCCCGTGTTGGGGTTGGTCCACATGTAGCGCAGGCGCACACCACTGTTCACCTTGTTCACGTTCTGGCCACCGGCGCCGCCGCTGCGGAAGGTATCCCACTTGATCTCGCCCTCGTTGATGTGCACGTCAAACGGCTCGGCCTCAGGCAACACAGCCACGCTGGCCGCACTGGTGTGCACACGGCCCTGGGTTTCGGTGACGGGCACACGCTGCACGCGGTGCACGCCCGACTCATACTTCAACGTGCCATAGACGTTGTCGCCCGTGATGCTGAAGACCACCTCCTTGTAGCCGCCCACAGCGCCCTCGCTGCAAGAGGACATCTGCACGTTCCAACCCTTGGTCTCGCAATAGCGGATGTACATGCGCGCCAGGTCGCCGGCAAACAGGGCCGCCTCGTCGCCACCCGTGCCGCCACGGATCTCCAGGACGACGTTCTTGCTGTCCTCGGGGTCCTCAGGGATGAGCAGGAGCTTGATTTCCTCTTCGAGTTTGGGCACCTGGGCCTGGTTCTCGTCGATTTCCTCACGTGCCATGGCCCGCAAGTCCTCGTCGGTCTCGTTATCGAGCACGAGTTTGGCCTGCTCGATGTCTTCGAGCAGTTTGCGGTAGCGGTGTGTGGCCGCCAACAGGGTCTCGAGGCTCTTGTACTCCTTGGTGAGCTTGACGTAGCGCCGCTGGTCGGCGATGACGTTGGGGTCGGTAATCAACGTGCCGATTTCCTCAAACCGTGCATCGAGGCCGTCCAGACGTTGCAATAAAGATGATTCTGCCATGATGATTGTTCTGAATTTGGCTGCAAAAATACATAGAATTCTCGGAATTCTGTGTACATTTGTGGCATGAAACGCCATCTATCGCTATCTGATTTGCCCATAACGGCATTATTGTGGAACCTGCTGGTCGTCTATTGTGCCTACACGCTGTGCCGCGTCGCTTTCCTGGCGCTCAACTGGTCGCTGTATGCCGGCACGCTGACTTTTGGCCACACGATGGAACTGTTCGGCGCCGGACTGCTGTTCGACACGCCAGCCATCCTCTACACCAATGCCATTATCCTGCTGATGTTCCTGCTGCCGCTGCACTGGAAGGAGCGCGCGGGCTACTATCGTGTGGCGAGGTGGATCTATACCATTGTGAACAGCATCGCCGTGTACATCAACCTGATGGACTGCGTGTACTTCCCCTTCACGGGCAAGCGCACCACGGCATCGGTGTTCGCTGAGTTCGGCAACGAGAGCACAGGAGAGATGCTGAAAATCTTCGGCGGGCAGTTCCTGAGCCACTGGTACCTCGTACTGCTGGCCGCACTGGTCACCTGGGCCTTCTGGAAACTCTTCCGTCCCAGTAGAGACACAAAATCTTGCGTTTCTAAAACGCCCGACGGAGGAGACGCAAAATCTGGCATCTCTACATATTATATTGTTCAAGTATTGTCGCTGCTGGTTGCCATCCCGTTGTGCATTGGCGCCATACGCGGCGGTTTCACCAAGGCGACACGCCCCATCACCATCAGCAACGCCAACCAGTACGTCAACCGCCCTGCCGAAACGGGCATCGTGCTGAACACGCCGTTTTCAATCTTCAGGACCTTGAAAAAGACGCCTTTTGTCGTTCCCGACTACATGAGCGACGAGGAGGCGGCAAGGCTCTATACCCCACTCCACCAGCCCGCCGACAGCGCCGCGTTCACGCCCCGCAACGTGGTGGTGCTGATTCTGGAAAGCTACAGCAAGCAGCACATCGGTTTTTACAACAAGACCCTGCGCGGCGGCACCTACAAGGGGTTCACGCCCTTCCTGGACTCCCTCATCACCAGCGGCGCGATGACGTTCAGGTACTCCTATGCCAACGGGCGCAAGAGCATCGAGGGCATGCCGTCGGTGCTGTCGTCGCTGCCCAACTTTGTGGAACCGCTGTTCCTCACACCCGCCTCGCTCAACGCCATGTCGGGACTGGCCCGCGAATTGGGTGAAAACAAGGGTTATACCACAGCCTTTTTCCACGGAGCACAGAACGGCTCGATGGGATTTCAGGCCTTTGCTCGCGCCACGGGGTTCCAGCGCTACTATGGTCGCGACGAGTTTAACGCCGACCCCAATTTCCACGGCGACGATGATTTTGACGGCACGTGGGCGATTTGGGACGAGGAGTTTTTCCAGTTCTTTGCCGAGCAGTTGGGCACGTTGCATGAACCTTTCATGACCGCGCTGTTCAGCGCGTCGTCCCATGATCCGTTTGTCGTGCCCGAGAAGTACCAGGGACGGTTTCCGCAGGGCGAACGCCCCCTGCAGCAGTGCATCGCCTATACCGACTATGCTTTGAAGCGCTTTTTTGAGGCTGCCAGCAAGCAGCCGTGGTTCCAGAACACACTGTTTGTCATCACTGCCGACCACGTGAGCCAACAGATCGACCCGTTCTACTGCACCACGCTGGGCAACTACTGCGTGCCCATCATCCTGTATGCCCCGGGCGACACGTCATTGCACGGTTACGACGAGGAGCGCGTGGTGGAGCAGATCGACATCATGCCCACCGTGCTCACTTACCTGCACTACGACAGGCCCTATATCGCATTTGGACAGAACATGCTGGGCGGCAACCCTGATGAGGGTTTTGCCTTGCACTGGCTGCCCGAATCGAGCAGCTACGAGTATGTTTGGGGAGATTACGCCCTGCAGTTTGACGGCAAACAGGTCACTGCGGCCTATGCCTTCCGCACCGACTCGACTTTCAGCCACAACGTGCTGGGCACCATGCCGCCAGCCACGCTTGACCGCATGCAACGCCACATGAAGTCCGTCATCCAGCAATACATGCAACGCATGACCACCGACAACCTCGTCATCAAATAAGAGGGCATGTCATAATTCCAGCAAAGAATTATAACCGCCCTGCGGGCGGGAAATTATTCAAATTTCATTTAAACAAATTTGTTTAATTTCCCGTGCGTAAGCACGGTTACTAAACCATGTCACAATTATGACACAGCTTCGTGATTCGTGAAAGCCAACTTGCTGCAGTTTACATGAAATAGAAGCCCATGATGTTATAGACCCGGTTGACCATGGCGAGGCGGTCGATGTCGGGGCGAGTCGAGAAGAAGAGGAAAATGAGGTCACGCTCGGGAATCTTGCCGGCATAAATGGTGAAACCGCCGTTGTCGCCCAGGTGATAGACGTGGGTGGGCTGGCCTGGAAAGTCCTGCACAAAGAAGCCGTAGCCGTAGCCTGTGTAAGGCTGGTAGCCATAGTTGGCATTTTGGGGAATCTGTATCCACGGCTGATAGGCCAGACGTTTGCTGGCGGCAGTCCAGATACGGTTATCACGCAGGGCGTATTCCCAGCGCAAGAAGTCGTTGATCGAGCAATACAGGGCTCCGTCGGCCTTGGTGGCAAAGAAGCTTTCCTCGCCGTAGTCATATTCCTTCCACATTCCATTATTATCGCGTTCATAGCCGTGGGCCATGTGGGGAATCTTGCGGTTTGGCTCAAAGTAGCAGCAAGTCTGCATCTCAATCCTGTCGAAGATATTCTTTTGCATATAGGTCTCGAACGGCATGCCTGTGACCCGTTCCACAATCTGGTAAATAAGCTGGAAAGTGGGATTGATATACTCATACTGCGTGCCCGGCAGGAAATTCAGATGGTCGAGCGTCTTCATATAGCCTACCGATTCGACATCAGTGCTGTAGAGGACAAAATTGCGGTCATCGCGCGAGCGAGCGTCGGGGATGCCCGAGGTATGGCTTAGAATGTGGTGTAGCGTAATATCCTTGAAGAACGGCGCCTTGAACTCGGGGAAGAACTTCGACAGCGGGTCGTTGAGCGAAATCTTGCCCTCCTCGACAAGCTGCAACAGCGCCACAGCCGAGAACTGCTTCGAGACCGATGCAATGCAGAAGTTGGTCTCTAAGGTCACCGGCTCCTTGGTCTCCATGTCAGCGACGCCAAAACAGCGGCTGTACAGGGTGTCCTTGCCCTGCAGGATAATCACAGCAGCCCCAGGCTCATTGGGATTGTTATACACCGCACCGAAGACGTCATCGATGCGCTTGGCCAATATTTCATTTATCATGTTTTGTGCCATGACTGAGACGGCAAAAGCCATCATCACCGAAATCATTAGTATTGTCTTTTTCATCATGGGGGCAAAATTAGTAAAAAGTTGTTAGTTGATAGCTCTTAGTTATTAGTTTTTGGTATTTTTCACTTCGTGCAAGATAGGCCGCGCCTCGACAATGGCAAGAAAAAAATGTTTTTATTGCCATTGTGCTCGGCTTGCACTACCTTTGCAATCGTAAAATCATCAAAAGAACGACCATATGAGAATTTGGATACTGACAATTATAGCAGCTGTGGGTTGCATCACGGCATGGGCCGGCGAGGATAATTACACGCAGTGGGTCAACCCCAGGATTGGCACCGGCGGGCACGGACACGTGTTCATGGGGGCCAATGTGCCGTTCGGCTACGTGCAGTTGGGTCCTACCGAGCACACGCGCGGCTGGGACTGGTGTTCAGGCTACCATGAGAGCGACTCGGTGCTCATCGGTTTCGGCCACCAGCACCTGAGCGGCACCGGCATCGGTGACCTGGGCGACGTGGCTTTGCTGCCCGTTCCCGACCGCGACAAGCGGGAAATCATCTTCAGACACAGCGACGAGACCGTACGCCCCGGCTATTATGCCATCACGCTGCGCAATGCAGGCAAGCCCTATGTCAACGTGGAGCTTACTGCCACCCAGCGCACGGGCATGCACCGCTACACCTTCGCTGCCTCGCAAGCGACCTGCCAACTGCTGCTGGATTTGGGGCAGGGAACCGGATGGGATACGCCCAAGCAGATGAAGATGAAGCAGTTGTCGCCCCGCATGATTGCCGGCTACCGGCACTCGTCAGGCTGGGCACGGGCCCAAAAGGATTTCTTCGCCATGGAGTTCTCACAGGATGTGAAGCTGGAGAAACTCAATGGTGATACGATAGGTGTGATCACTACCCCCAACAACGGCACTCCGCTGCTTGTCAAGACCGGCATGTCGGCGGTAAGCATCGAGAACGCCATCGGCAACCTGATGACCGAGAATCCCGGGTGGGAATTCTACGATATCGTGGCTGCGGCCGACAAGGCTTGGAACGCCGAGTTGAGCAAAATCAACATCTCGACGAGTAACCAGGATGTCAAAACGGTGTTTTATACCGCCTTGTTCCACACGATGGTGGCACCGTCGGTGTTCAGTGACGTGTGCGGCGAGTACCGCGGTGCCGACGGCGAGGTGCATGAGGGCGATTTCACCAACTACACCACGCTGTCGCTGTGGGATACTTACCGCGCCGCCCACCCCTTGCAGACGCTTATCCACCGCGAGAAGCAGCGGGATATCGCCCAGACATTCCTGCACATCTTTGAACAACAGGGCAAGCTGCCCGTGTGGCACCTGATGGGCAACGAGACCGACTGCATGGTGGGCAACCCCGGTGTACCCGTGTTGGCCGACCTGGTGTTGAAGGGCTTTGATGTGGACCCACAGGCAGCCTTGAAGGCTATGACCACGAGCGCGATGCTTGACGAGCGCTCGATGGGGTTGTTGAAGCAATACGGCTACATCCCCTACGACCTGGAACCCGACAAGGAGACCGTGGCGCGCGGACTGGAATATGCCCTTGCCGACTGGTGTATCGCCCAAGTAGCCAAAATCGCCGGTGACCAAGAGAATTACAGCTATTTCAACGAGCGCAGCAAATCCTACCGCCATTACTTCGACAAGCAGACGCGCTTCATGCGGGGCAAGGACAGTAAAGGCCATTTCCGCGACATCAAGGAATTTGACCCGCTCTCGACCAAGCACCGTAACGACGACTACTGCGAGGGCAATGCCTGGCAGTACACCTGGCTCGTGCCGCACGACGTGCACGGTCTGGCATCACTGTTCGGCAGCGAAAAAGCCTTTACCGAGAAACTCGACTCGTTGTTCATCGTCGAGGGTGACTTGGGTGAGGATGCATCGCCCGACGTGAGCGGCCTCATCGGCCAGTATGCCCACGGCAACGAGCCTAGCCACCACATCATCTACATGTACAACTACGTGGGACAGCCCTGGAAGGCGGCACCCCTCATCCGCCAAGTGCTGCGTGAGCAGTACCGCAACGACCTGGACGGCCTGAGCGGCAACGAGGACGTGGGCCAGATGTCGGCCTGGTATGTGCTCTCGTCCATCGGCCTGTATCAAGAGGAGCCCGCAGGCGGCAAGTACATCATCGGTTCGCCGTTGTTCAACGAGGCGAGCATCAACGTCGGTAACGGCAAAACGTTTACCGTCAAGGCACTGAACAACAGCGACGAAAACATGTACGTGCAAAGCGCCAAGCTCAACGGCAAGCATTACGACAAGAGTTACATCGACTACCGCGACATCATCGCCGGCGGCATCCTCGAACTCACAATGGGCCCCAAGCCCAGCAAATGGGGAAGCGGTAAAAAAGCCAGGCCCTAGCGCCACATCTAAGCCAATGGCTAGCAATACATCGACACCCAATCACTACAAACATCGAACCGAATGAGAAAACTACTCTTGATATTGGCCTTAACGACCTGGAGTCTTGCTGCACTTGCAGCTAGCCTGGAGCCGGTTGATTACGTGAGCACGCTGGTGGGGACGCAATCGAGTTTCCAACTGTCTACGGGTAACACTTACCCCGCCATCGCCATGCCCTGGGGCATGAACTTTTGGGTGCCTCAGACAGGCAAGATGGGTGACGGATGGCAATACACCTATGACGCGCATAAGATACGCGGCTTCAAGCAGACGCACCAACCCAGCCCGTGGATCAACGACTACGGCCAGTTCTCGCTGATGCCGACGGTGGGAGAACCCGTATGGGACGAGAACGAGCGCGCCAGTTGGTTCTCGCACAAGGCTGAAACGGCAACTCCCTATTACTACAAGGTCTATCTTGCCGACTATGACGTAATTGCCGAGGTCGCGCCCACCGAGCGCGCCGCCATCCTGCGGTTCACCTTCCCCGAGACCGACCAGGCCAACGTCGTCATAGACGCTTTTGATAAGGGCTCCGTCGTCAGGATTGACCCCGAGAGGCATGTCGTATATGGGTACTCGACCCGGAATAGCGGCGGTGTGCCCGAGGGCTTCAAGAACTACTTTGTCATTCAGTTTGACAAGCCATTCTCATCGTTCAGCGTTGTTGAAGACAGTATCATTCGCAAGGGCGAAAAGGACATCGGCTGCAACCATGCCGGAGCCATCGTGACGTTTAAGGCCCGCCGTGGCGAGCAGGTCAATGCACGCGTCGCCTCATCGTTCATCAGCCATGACCAAGCCCTGGTCAACTTGCGGGAATTGGGCAGTGATGACCTGGAAACCGTCAAGGCCAAAGGACGCCAGCGCTGGAATGAGGTGCTTGGCCGCATCATGGTCAAGGAAGATGACATCGACCACCTGCGCACGTTCTACTCTTGCCTGTACCGCTCGGTGCTGTTTCCCCGCAGTTTCTATGAAATCGACGCCAACGGGAATCCCGTTCACTATAGCCCATACAACGGCCAGGTGCTGCCGGGGCGCCTGTTCACCGATACGGGCTTTTGGGACACCTTCCGCGCCCTGATGCCGTTTGTCGACCTGATGTACCCGTCGATGGGCTCGTGGATGCAGGAGGGACTGGTGAACACCTGGCTCGAGAGCGGCTTTCTGCCCGAATGGGCGAGCCCGGGACACCGCAACTGCATGGTGGGCAACAACAGTGCCTCGGTGGTTGCCGACGCCTACCTCAAAGGCCTGCGCGGCTATGATATTAACCAATTGTGGGATGCCCTCATGCATGGCATTGGTGCTGTTCACCCCGAAGTGAATTCAACGGGCCGGTTGGGTTACGAGTACTACAATGATTTGGGTTATATCCCCTGTGATGTGGGCATCAACGAGAGCGTAGCCAGGACGCTGGAATACGCCTATGACGACTGGTGCATCTACCGTCTGGGCAAAGCATTAGGCAAACCTGAAGACGAGATTGAGGTTTTCGCCGAACGCGCGATGTATTATCGCAACGTGTTTGATTCTGTAACCAAACTGATGCGGGGTCGCCTCTCTGACGAAAGCTTCCAGACGCCCTTCAGCCCATTGAAATGGGGCGGCGCATTCACCGAGGGCAACAGCTGGCACTACACATGGAGCGTCTTCCACGACCCGCAGGGCCTCATTGACCTGATGGGCGGGAAAGACATTTTCTGCCAGATGCTCGATTCAGTTTTTGCCGTGCCGCCTGTATTTGATGATAGTTATTACGGCTACACCATCCACGAGATACGCGAGATGCAGATCATGAACATGGGCAACTACGCCCACGGCAACCAGCCCATCCAGCACATGATTTACCTCTACAACTACGCTGGACAGCCGTGGAAAGCGCAATATTGGGTCACCCAGGTCATGGACCACCTGTACAGCGCTGCCCCCGACGGCTACTGCGGTGATGAGGACAACGGGCAGACCTCGGCATGGTATGTGTTCTCGGCACTGGGATTCTACCCCGTGTGTCCCGGCAGCAACCAGTATGTGATTGGGGCTCCATATCTGGATAAGGTCACCCTTAACCTCGAGAACGGCAAGCAAGTGACCATCACCCGCGAGGGCGAGGGCTGCTACATCCAATCGATGACCATCGACGGAAAGCCATACACGAATAATTATCTGGAACATAGCCGCTTGATGCAAGGTTGCGACATTCGGGTCGTTATGGGAGACAAGCCCAACAAGCAACGCGGCATCTCCACGGCTGACCGGCCCTACTCTTTCTCCGCCAGCAAATAAAGGCAAACTACAACCCACTAAAAATAAGAGCCGCGACGCTCACGCGCCACGGAACTTATTGCAAATAACATTTCTCCAAATTTATTAACTTTTAATATAGAATTGATCTAAAAGCTGGAAAAGCCTATTAGTTGTTAATGTCAATCTCAAATGTCAATCATTTGACACCGCAAATATACAATCATTTTGCCAAACAACAAAAAAACAACGGTTTTTTTTCAATTTATTCAGCGAAATTAAGGTAATTTACTATAAATCTCGTCATTTACCTCCTCAAGCCAGTCAGTTGTGGATCCCTGCTCGACCTTTGTCATATAAGTCAGATGCTGGAACCAGCTGTCTCGGGCAGCGCCATGCCAATGCTTGACACCCTCGGGGATGGCGATTACAGTACCCGGCTTGAGCTCGACCGGAGCTTTGCCCCATTCCTGATACCAGCCACGTCCATCGACACAGATGAGCACCTGCACCGCCTTGTGGTGAATGTGCCAGTTGTTGCGGCAGCCAGGCTCAAAAGTCACGTTGACCGGGCCACCGTTCTGGGCATCCATCGGCGCCAGATAGCTGCTGCCAATGAAATATTTGGCATATTCACTGTTATAGTCTCCACGCGGCCATGTACCGTCGTTGGGACGGCCCTCATTGAAGGGCTCGCCATAGACGGCAGCAACAGCCTTGCGGGCACGCCATGCCTCGACCTGGCCTACAGTAGCCGCCAACACGTTGGGGATGGCATGGAGCTCTTCGTCGGTGACACCCATGTTGCGGGCACCCTTGACGTGGGCCAGCAGCTGTGGCTCACAGCCTTCAAGGGTAGCAATGGCACTTACGGTCACGATCTCACGCTCGGGTTCGCTGAGCGTGTTACGGGCAAATATATCACCGAAGAGGTGTGCCTTGAGATAATAGTCGGTCTGAGGCGCAAAACTGTAGTTGAACGGTTGTCCCGACAAGCGGGTCTGCACCTCGGTGCCCTGCTTGAGGGCATCATAGTCCTCGGGCAGCGGAGCGGCATCGGGCCCGAATTCTGTCGGTTTTCCGGCCTGCTCACGTTCAGCTACCACCTGCTGGAGCACGCCCAGAGCGTTGAGCGAACGAGGAAAACCCGTGTAAGCATACAGTTGCGAGAGTGCCTCCTTGGCCTGATTGACGGTGAGTCCGTCGTCAAGAGCAGTATTCAGGGCGGGAGCAAGTGCTTTGAGGTCACCTTTGGCCTCCAGTGCGGCAATAGTTGCCAGATGTTGTTTCTGGATGTTCATGGGAACTTGCGCTTGGAAATGAAACGAAGTCAACAAAATCAAAAGAACGGTGATTGAAATATTCTTCAACATAAACATCAGCATTACAGGCAGTTGCGGAAAATCACCTCAATATCCTCTTGCTTCAAGGGAACAAAACCAGGCAACGTGCCACCCATGCACGCCTTGCGTGCCATGGTGGGAATGTGCTCGTCACCAATGCCTAACTCAGTGAAGCTGCTCTTCAGGCCCAACGTGCCAAAGAGGAATTCCTTGGTCTTCTCGATAGCCTGGCGGGCGATGTCCATCGCAGGCTGATCAGGATTGATACCGAAGACGTTCACTCCGAACTGAACATACTTGCTTACGGTCTCTTCGCTCAGGCAGTATTCCATCCAGCGCGGGGTGATGATGGCAAGACCCAATCCATGAGTGATGTCATAGTAGGCCGACACCTCATGCTCCATCGGGTGACAGCTCCATGCCTGGCGCTTGCCGCCGTTCACAAAGCCGTTGATGGCCCATGACGAAGTCCACATCAAGTTGGCGCGTGCCTCATAGTTCTCAGGTTCCCGCATGGCGATGGGGGCATACTTGATGATGGTCTTCATCATGCCCTCCATGAAGCAGTCGAGCATATACAGGTCCTGATTCATGTTGAAATAGACCTCAAAGATGTGTGAAAGCATGTCGGCTGCACCACAGGCAGTCTGGTAAGGACTCACCGTATAGGTCACAGTCGGGTCAAGGAAAGAAACCTTGGGCAACAAGGTGGGGCTCTCGACACGACCAATTTTGTCATTGGTCTCGGGATTGCTGATGACGCCACCGGCATCCATCTCGCTACCCGTTGCCGAGAGTGTCAGCACACTGATGATGGGCAGAGCCTCGGTGATGGGTGCCCACTTCTCGGTGAAAAAGTCCCACGGGTCATGATCAACCATAGCACCGGCCGCCATGAACTTGGTGGCGTCGATGGTGGATCCGCCGCCCACGGCGAGCAGCACGTCGATGTTGTGCTCTTTGCACATCTGGGCACCGCGGCGCACGCTGTCGATGCGGGGATTGGGTTCGATGCCCGACAGTTCGAACAGTTCCATGCCGGCTTTCTTGACCTCGGCCACCACGGCGTCGTACAGACCCGTACGCTTGATTGAGCCGCCACCGTAGGTGAGCAGGACACGTTTACCAAACTTTGCCAACTCCTCGCTGAGGTGCTGCAACTGATTCTCTCCAAAATAAACCTTGACAGGTATGTTATAAACGAAATTGTTCATCTATTTATCTAAGTTAGAGGTTAATAATGACGTAATTCTTGGTACCGAGGCCGATGTGCTCGGCCCAGTCGATGGTGTGGGTGCCGTGACGGCTATTGATGCGCTCAATCAGGGGTGCATTATCGTCACCAGCAGTTGCCTTGTGGTTCATCACCATCTGCACGCAGGCCCAGTCCAGAGCCACGGGGTCCAGGCTGGCCATGATGCCCATGTCCTTGAGTTTGGGTTCCTCGGGAGAGCCGTCGCAGTCACAATCGACCGACATGTTGTTCATCACATTTATATATATAACACGTCCGCCCATGTAGTTATGTACTGCCTGGGCCGCAGCAGCCATCGACTCGAGGAAATCGTCCTGTTCGGCAATCTGTTGCCACAGCTGGCCTGCATCACTGGTCTTGCCTGCGGTATGGATATAAGCCTTGCCGGATGTGCTGGCAACGCCAATCGACGCATTTTTCAACACGCCGCCATAACCACCCATGGCATGGCCCTTGAAATGAGCCAGGTTGATCATCCAGTCATAATTGGCCAAGTGGTCGCCCACGATGTCATACTTAATGTGGGTGCGGTCCTTTACGGGAATGCGCATCTGGCCGTATTCGTCCATGATATCCACGGCAAAGATGGAATCAAAGCCGTGCTCATGAATGGTCTGCCAATGCTTAGAAACATCTTGACGGGAACCGCCATAAGCAGTGCAGCACTCAACGATTGTGCCATTCACCTCTTCCACTAGGTTGCGGATCAATGTGGGCTTGAGGTAATGGTTATTACCACCTTCACCAGTGCTGATTTTCACCGCCACGCGGCCTGTTGTCTCAACACCCAAGGCTTTGTAGATTTTCACTAGCGCTTCGGGGGTGATTTCTGACGTGAAATATACCTTACTTTGAGCGCTGGCCATGAGTGCCAACAGCGGCACCAACATGGCAAATAACGACAGTTTTCTATTCATAGACAAAAAGGAATTAAAGTGAATCAATCCATGATTTCATCTCGGCCTCGCCCATATAGTTGAGGTTCTTGGGGTCCACCCAATTGGCACCGGGAGCCGAGGGCTTGAGATACTTCATCGTCTCACCGGCACCGCTGCCGCCCGAGGTGAAGAACGGCACGATTGTCTTGCCCGTCAAGTCATACTGCTCCAGGAAGGTGTTGATGATTGTCGGTGCGATGTACCACCAGATGGGATAGCCCACAAACACTGTGTCGTACTGCTCCATGTTCTCCACCTTATTGGCAATAGCGGGGCGACTGCTCTTGTCGGCCATTTCAACGCTGCTGCGGCTGGATTTGTCACGCCAATTCAAGTCAGCGGGTGTGTAGGGGACTTCGGGAACGATTTCATGCAGGTCGGCATTAGCCACCTTAGCCAGTTTGGTGGCGGCCTCCATAGTCGTGCCTGTTGCACTGAAGTAGGCCACCAGTGTCTTCTTACTGTTATTACTCATATCGTTGTTCTTGATGTTTTGCGCGCTAGCGGTCAGCCCGGCAAAAAGTGCCAAGCAACCGATAGCGATGGTTGTTAATAGAATATGCTTCATTTTCATTTTGACAAGAGTTTATCAATAAGGTCCGTTACGTCTGCGATATTTACTGCCTCATCTCCATTGATGTCGGCAACCTGCTCATCGATGTGGGCACCACTGCCAAGCAGATAATCGATAAGCGCCGTCACGTCAGCGATATTGAGACTACCGTCACCGTCGACGTCACCTTCAACCGCCTCCGCAAGTTCAAATGTAACCGTCACGCTCCCACTGCCCAACGCTTCAGCCAAACCGGTAGGATCATTGATGGCGCCTAATCGGGTATAAGCGTAGGTCGTCTCAAAAGTTTGATAGAACAAAACCAGGCAACTCCTGCCATAGAGCATGATGTCGCCGGCATGAATCATATCAGGAACGCTTTCATCGACAGTAAAAGTGTGACTCAAGTAATAGTACTTCTCATTACCGTTTAATTCTGACATATTGATTGTGAGCGGCAACAGTTCCCTGAAATCCTCGGCCGTGTTATTATCGGCAAGGGTGGCAGGAAAGACCTTGTCACCCACAATGACACGCATTGTGTTGGTCTTGGGAAGCTCAAAATCAAGTGTGTTGAGCCATTCGGCAGCCAACTGCTGCATTTGGGTGCGGTGATTGTAGTTGATGTGGAGCGGATCGCCAACAAAGACACTGTAAGGCAGGTAGTTGTGGGCATCATTAACCACACCATTGATACCGCTGCTATAGCTCGTCACGGCCAAAGCGACCTGCTTGCTATCAAGTTTGTCAACATGGTCGTGCAGGAAGGTGAGCATCGGGTTGGCCATCTTGCCGTTCCACAGCGGGGTGCAGATGATAATGGCATCCCACTCGTCAAAACTCTCGACACTCGTTTTGATCTCAGGCCAGTTGCCGGCATTGATCTGGCTGCGCTCGTTGTTAGCGTAGTTATAGGTCGTCTGGCTCTCGGGGCGAGGATAGTTGCCATGGTCCTCCACCTGGAGCAACGTACCACCGCACTCGTTGGCAATGTGCTGAGCCAACGTCTCGGTCACCCCGCTATAGGTGTAATAAACAACCAGCGTGCGAACTTGGCTGGCAGGCTCAGCCTCTGCCACAGCAAACATCGTCATCACACAAGCAAAAAGCAATAATAGTTTTCTCATTTCAGTCTATACTCGGCATTTGTCTCAATAATTATTCACGATGCAAAATTATAGCAATTTCCTGTAATAACCCATACCAATATTACCCATATTTTTACCATAATTACTCATTCAACATTCATCAGCCCAGAGAACCGGAACTCAACAATCAACCAAAGACTCTCCAAAGATCAGATTTACATTATCGTCGCTGTCATGCATATAACAAATTTCTTGTCAACGGATTTTTTGTAAGCAAAATCAACTTTTCGGCTGAATTTCTTTGGCATTTTATTAAACTTACACTAATTTTGGCAGCAAATAATCAAAAGTCAACATAATAATAAATATCAAAGATTATGAGTTTTAAGAATCTATTGAGTGCGTGCTTGCTCGCCTCATTGACGTCTATTAGTCTGAGCGTCAATGCAGCCACCATCAACGTCAACGTTGCCCGTCAAACAGCAAGCGATTTTCTGAAAGTTCACGTTGCCACTACTCCCGGGTCGTTTAAGGCCCCATCGATGAGTGACTTGAAGCTTGCCTTTACTGAGTCTTCCTCGATTGACCACAATGCCAATGCTTACTATGCCTTCAACATTAATGGTGGAGGTTTTATCATTATCGCTGGTGAGGACCGCGCCAACCAGGTGCTGGGCTACAGCGACAATGGCCATCTGGATTTCAACAACCTGCCTGATAACTTCAAGGCGCTGCTGAACAGCTACCAGGAGGAGATTGAATATCTGCAGTCGCACCCTGAACTGAAAGTGGCTCCTGCCGTCCGTACCGCTCGCGGAACCGGTATCGAGCCCCTGATTAAGACCAACTGGGGCCAGGAGATGCCTTACTACCTGCAATGCCCCATCTACCAAGGCGAGTATTGTGTCGTGGGCTGTGTTGCCACAGCAATGGCTCAGGTGATGTATTACTGGCGTTATCCGACCAGCTGCAACGGCATCAGCTCCTATTATTGCTATGACATTGGTCAGACGGTTCCCGCCCTGCCATCAACTACGTTTGATTACAGTTTGATGCTTCCGTCCTACTGCCACTGGGATTGGGACCTGAGCGAACTCATTCAGGACACCTATACCGATGAGCAGGCCCAGGAGGTAGCTAAACTTTCGCGCTACTGCGGCCAGGCAGTGGATATGGGTTACAGTCCTGAGGGCAGCGGTGCCTATACCTTCAGCCAGTTGGCAGCCATGAAAGACTTTGGCTACAGTTCTTCGGCCCATTCAGAGGAACGCAACGGCTGGTGGTCCAGCAACTACACTACCGCCGAATGGGAAGCCCTGCTCAAACAGGAACTAGACCTGCGTCGCCCAATCCTGTACTCTGCCAACGACCCTGCAGCTGGCGGCCATGCCTTCATCTGCGACGGCTATAATGCAGAAGGCCTGTTCCACTTCAACTTCGGCTGGTACGGCACTTGCGACGGCTGGTACGCTTCCACCGCACTGAACATGACTCACCGTGATGGTGATGTGCTTCACTTCAATTCTGGCCATGAGGTCTTGGTGGGCATGGTTCCTCCCGTCTATTGCATGATCTCGGCCGACGCCCTGAATACCACCGACGAGCTGCTCGCCCTGGGTGATGTGATGACCGTCCAGGCCAGCAACGTCGACATCTTTACCAGCTATCCCAATCTCAACCTTCTTTTCTCGATCAACAACGATGCTGGCCGATTCCTGTCCACCAGCCAGGTAGTGAACGTAGTTACAGACAGCTTTGAGCAGGGCAGCACCGTGTCAAGTGCCATTACCCTTCCCACTACTCTGGAGAACGGATTCTACTCACTGCAATTCCGCTATTCCTATGGCTCCAACTCCCGAGTGAGCACACCGATTGACTGCGAGAGCGGTCAGCTCCAGGTCGTTGGACACCTTGCCCGTTACAACTCACGATTCACTATCGATGACGTGACCACAGCTATCGACTGGCTATTAACCGGAGAAAAACCTGGTGTGACCATCGAGGACGTAACCGAACTGATTGATGTCCTGTTGTCCTGATACCATTTCATGAAACGCTTTATATAATTAACATAATCAACCTTATTAAACACATCACGTTATGACGTTTAAACAAATCATGGGTTCACTGGCGTTTGCGGCGCTGGCAATGACAGCGCTCAACGTCAATGCTGGCAACATCAATGCCAATGCTGCTCGTACTGTAGCCAGCAATTTTATTCACCAACAGGCAGCTAAGGGTTCTTTCAGATCCCATGTTGCCCTGAACGACATCAAACTCGTTCATGCCGAGGCATCGAGTGCCGTAAAAGATGCCAACGATTACTATGCCTTCAACCTCACAGGAGGCGGCTTCATCATCATTGCCGGTGAGGACCGCGCCGCCCAGGTGCTGGGTTACAGTGACCGAGGCCAGTTTGATTTCAATCACATGCCTTACGGCCTTCAAGGTCTGTTGAGCAGTTTCAAGGAAGAAATCGAGTTCCTGCAGACCTACAAGGGAGACGACTTGGTTCCCGCACCTCAGTCGTTCAATGCCAGCAACGGTGTCGAACCCCTGATCAAGACAAATTGGGGCCAAGAAGACCCTTATGACTGGCAGTGCCCCGTTTATCAGGGCCTTTACTCTGCCGTTGGTTGCGTGGCTACTGCGATGGCCCAGGTAATGAAGTACTGGCAATACCCTGAGGGCAGCGGCAGCCTTGACGGCTACTATTGCTCTAAAATCAGACAGAATGTGCCAGCGTTACCTGCCACCACATTTGACTACAGTCTGATGCTCAACTCATACTGCCATTGGGATTATGATCTGCAGGAGCTCATCCAGGACACCTATACTGAGGCTCAAGGCAATGAGGTAGCCAAAATCAGCCGCTATTGTGGTCAAGCCGTTGAAATGCAGTATCACCCTGACGGCAGCGGCGCTTATACCCAAGACCAACGGAATGCCATGGTATCCTTTGGCTACCGTTCCAGCGCAAAATATGTGCAAAAGGGAGGCGGTAGCTGGTGGAGCCAAGGAAACTACACTACCGCGCAGTGGGAAGCCCTGATGAAGACCGAACTGGATGCCGGACGTCCCATCCTCTATGCTGCAAGTGACACGGGTGGCGGCGCTGGACACGCCTTCATCTGCGACGGATACAATAGTGAGGGTAAATTCCACTACAACTTCGGTTGGTATGGCACGTGTGACGGCTGGTATGTCTCTACAGCGCTTAACATGACCCACCGTAGTGGTGATGAGTGCCATTTCAACTCTGGCCACGAAATGGTCACCGGCGTTCAGCCGCCTGAGGGCTGGCAACCTCCTGTTTCTCTCCAGCTGGGTGACGTTAATGGTGACAACGAGGTCAACATTGCCGATGTCACAGCATTGATCGATTACCTGTTAGGCAACAATGCCTCAACGAATATTCATCTTGAGGTGGCCGATATCAATGGCGACAACGACATCAACATCGCTGATGTAACCAAACTGATTGACCAACTGCTGAATTAAAGCAATTCAGAAGTATTATAGACCAAACCCCAAGTCCGTTAGAGTTGACAATTGTCAATTCTAACGGATTTTTATTGCGCACGATGTATGGTTTATGGTAGCGGGCATGAGAAAAAAGAAAGTATCAATATGCTATTTTAGTTATAATTAGTGCTCAATTCCAAATTTAATGCCTATCTTTGCCACAAATTCATCTCGATTAATACTTTTAATTAACAACCTAAACAATTACTGATTATGAAGATTCTACGTATCATGAGTTCGATGGCTATTGCCACCGTGGCTGCTTTGACATTTAGTGCCCAAGCAGCAAGTGTAGATGTTACGACCGCACGCATGGAAGCCAATAATTTCGTAAAGAGCAAAATGGCCAGCAAGGGCATGTTTAATGCTCCTGCAACTGCCGACCTGAAGCTGGCTCACTCCGAGGCATCCAGCGTTGAGGGCAACGCCTACTATGTATTCAATATCCAAGGTGGCGGTTGGGTCATCATCGCTGGTGACGACCGTGCTAAGCAAGTACTGGCTTATGGCGACAAGGGCAATATCGACATGAACAACCTGCCCGACAACATGAAGGGTTACCTGAATATGCTCAAGGGTCAGATTGAAACCGCTCAGGCCTACAAGGGCGAAACCGTTCCAGTGAAGGCATCCAAGCGCTCGGCCGCTGTTGAGCCGTTGCTGAAGACCGACTGGGGACAAAGTGAACCCATGAACCGCCTGTGTCCGCCGAACGGTTCTGGAAAAATCACTTCGGTAGGTTGTGGACCGCTCGCCATGGCACAGATCATGTACTACTGGAAATATCCTAACGAGGTAGCAGCTGTCCCCGGCTACTCTATTTCCTGGAGCCAATACATGTCCGAATTGCCAGCTACCACATTTGACTACAGCCTGATGCTTGACAACTACTATACCCACAACCCTGAGACTGGTAATCCCACGGGTTATGTAGCCTTTACTGAAGAACAGGCCAATGAAGTAGCCAAGTTGTGCCGCTATTGCGGACAAGCCTGCAAAGCACGCTATGGCAATGCCAATGAAACATCAACTGGCTCTTATACTTACGATCAGCGCGATGCATTTTTACGTTTTGGTTTCAACGAGAATATGCAACTGATCGGTAAGGATCCCTCATACTACTGCTCGAACAGTAACAAGTATTCCATTGAGGAATGGTGCGATCTTATTAATATCGAGTTACAAGCCGGTCGTCCCATCCCCTATCACGACCTCTATGAAGGTCATGCTTGGGTTCTTGACGGTGTTGATGCCGAGGGCAAGGTCCACATGAATTGGGGATTCAATGGTAGGTTCAACGGCTGGTTCGAAATTGACGCTCTTGTCTTCCATCCTTACGGTGATGATGAGGTATGGGACTTCAGCCAGGGCAGCAACGGTGGTAACGAGATGATTATCGGTATGTATCCCTATGAGGGCTATGTAATTCCCGGTGACGAGCCCACTAGCATCCGTGGTGACGTCAACAAGGATGGGGCAGTGAACATCGCTGATGTAACTAGGCTGATTGACTACCTGCTCTCACAAGATGCTACCGGTATCGACCTTGAAGCAGCCAACTGCAATCAGGATGATGCTGTAAACATCGCTGATGTGACTAAATTGATCGATTACCTGCTGAGCCAAAGCTGGTAATCCCATCAAATCCAATCGATAAAAAGTGGGCAGGGGCCGTTAGGTTACCTGCCCACTTTTTGTCATGCCACGTAGCCCTCAATACATATATGGGATGAAAAAAAAGGCAAAAAGGCGTTTTTTCACAAATAATGACTATCTTTGCAGTTTAGACAAACCGTAAATAAGTTATGAATACAGGGAATATGATCCGCTTTATCTGCATCCTGCTCTTGTGGGTAGGATTGTGCTGGTTATTGATCACCAGGGCGGCGAGAATCGACTTCATGGTTATTTTTACCATCGTGGCGTCGGGCATCATTGTGTTTGTCCCCCTGTACAAAAAGTATGTGAGAAAAAATGACTAAGCCATGACAACAAAGCCCTATATACAAGAACACTGCCCGCTACTGGCGCAAATCGACACTCCTGCCGACCTGCGCCGGCTGAGCGTGGACCAGCTGCCGCAGGTGTGCGCCGAACTGCGGCAATATATGATACACGAGTTGTCGAGCAACCCGGGGCACTTCGCATCGAGCATGGGAGCCGTCGAGATTGTGGTGGCACTGCACTATGTGTTCAACACACCTGACGACCGCCTGGTGTGGGATGTAGGTCATCAGGCCTATGCCCACAAGATTTTGACGGGCCGCCGCGACCAGTTTGACGACAACCGCAAATTGGACGGTCTGAGCGGCTTCCCCAACCCTGCCGAGAGCGAGTATGACACGTTTACCGCCGGTCATGCGTCCAACAGCATATCGGCCGCCCTCGGCATGGCCATCGCAGCCGAGCTGCAAGACAATCACGACCGCAAGGTGGTTGCCATCATCGGTGATGCGAGCATCAGCGGCGGTTTGGCCTTTGAGGGCATCAACAATGCCACGACCAACCCCAACAACCTGATTATCGTCCTCAACGACAACGATATGGCGATTGACGCCAATGTAGGTGCCTTGAGTTCTTACATGAGCGACCTGCACACGTCACACCGCTACAATAAACTGCGTTACAAGACCTACCAGTTCCTGCGTCGCCACAATGTCATCAACGACAACCGCAAGGGATTGATCATGCGCTTCTCCAATGCGATGAAGTCGCTGCTTTCAGGCCAACAAAACATCTTTGAGGGCTTGAACATCCGCTATTTCGGATTGTATGACGGCCATGACGTGAAGCGTCTGGTGAAGGTATTCCGCGAAATCAAGGACATGACCGGCCCCAAACTGGTGCATGTTCGCACGGTCAAGGGCAAGGGCTTTGCCGCTGCCGAGGCCGATCCTGCCACATGGCACGCTCCAGGCAAGTTTGACGAGGAGACCGGCGAACGCGCCAAGGGCGGCAAGGGCGGCCCCATCAAGTACCAGGACGTCTTCGGCAAGACCCTTGTGGAACTGGCCGAGAAGAACGATAAGATTGTGGGCATCACCGCCGCCATGCCTAGTGGCACATCGATGTCGATGATGCTCGAAGCGATGCCCCGACGCGCCTTTGACGTGGGCATCAGCGAGGGGCATGCGGTGACCTTTGCCGGAGGTCTTGCCAAGGACGGCATGCACCCCTATTGTGCCATCTACAGCACGTTCCTGCAACGCGGCTACGACTCTATCATCCATGACGTGGCCATTCAGGGACTGCCTGTGACCTTCTGCATCGACCGCGGCGGCATCGTCGGTGAGGACGGCGTGACACACCACGGCCTGTTTGACCTGGCCTATCTGCGCTGCATTCCCGGCATGATTGTGGCATCGCCCATCAATGAGCACGACCTGCGCAACCTCATGTTCACCGCCCAGCAAGACGGCATGGGACCGTTTGCCATCCGTTATCCGCGAGGCAAAGGCGTCATCGCCGATTGGCACAACGAGATGGAGACCCTGCCCGTGGGCAAGGGCCGACTGATGAGCGAGGGCGACGGCGTGGCTGTGCTGAGCATCGGTCACATCGGCAACGAGGTGATTGAGGTCGTCAAACGCCTCGCTGAGCGCGGCATCAAGGTGGGACACTATGACATGATCTACCTGAAACCCCTCGACGAGGACATCCTTGAGGAAGCCACCAAGCGTTACCACAGCCTCATCACCATTGAGGACGGCACCGTAGTGGGCGGACTGGGATCGGCCGTTGCCGAGTGGCTCACCCGTCACCACTGCAACACCCGCTTGAAGATGCTGGGTGTGCAGGACGAATTCGTTCACCAGGGCACTGTCGCCGAACTGTACGAGCGCTGCGGCATGGACGCCCGGTCGCTGGAGAACGCCATCCTTGAGATGAAAGAAACCAATTGATTATCAACTAACAAGATAACAGTACAATGAGAATCGTAATTGCCGGAGCAGGAGAAGTCGGGACCCATTTGGCCAAGATGCTCAGTAACGAGGAACAGGACATCATCGTCATGGACCCCGAAAACAAGAAGCTGGAGCCATTGGAGAATTACAACCTGCTGACTTATCAGGGTAGCGCTATCTCGTTCAGTGACTTGAATGCCATCAAGACGGGTTATTGTGACCTGTTTATCGCTGTGACCAAGAGTGAAGCTCGCAATATTCTGTCATGCTCCATGGCAAAACGGTTGGGTGCTAAAAAAACGGTTGCCCGCATCGACAACGATGAGTTCTTCAATGCCAACTGGCGCGAACACTTCACCACCCTGGGCATCGACCACCTCATTTATCCTGAAATGCTGGCGGCCAAGGAAATCGCCAATGCCCTCAAGCGCACGTGGGCCAGGAACTGGTTTGAACTGTTTGACGGCGAGCTCATTGTCGTGGGTGTGAAAATCCGCTCCAACGCCCTCATCGTCAACCACATGCTCAAGGATGTGGCCAACATCAGCCATTTCCTGCACGTGTCGGCCATCAAGCGCAACCGCGAGATTATCATCCCTCGCGGCGACGACCGCGTGCTGGAGAATGACATCGTTTATATTGCCACTACCCGCGACCACATCGATGAAGTGCGCGAGGTGTGCGGCAAGACACAGTCGCCAGTGGACAATGTGCTCGTCGTGGGAGGCAACGACATTGCCGAGCAGCTCATCAAGAAGCTGGGCAAAACGGTGGAGATAAAAATCATCGAGAGCGACCTGCAACGGTGTGATTATCTGGCACAACGCTACCCCAATTGCAAAATCGTGCAGGGCGACTTCCGCGACACCGAGCTGAGCGAAGAAGAGAGCGTGAGCTACTATGATGCCTTCATCGCCTTGGGCGACAATAGTGCCGTGAACATGATGGAATGCATGATTGCCAAGACCAACGGCGTTCCCAAGACCATTGCCCAAGTCGAGGACATCCAGTTCATCTACGAAGCCGAGGCGCTCAACATCGGCACCATCGTCAACAAGAAACTGCTGGCATCGAGCCGCATCTACCAGATCCTGATCGACGCCGATGAGGACAACGCCCGTTGCCTGGCCCTGGCCGATGCCGAGGTTGCCGAAGTCATCGTCGAAGAAGGCGACCGCGTAACCCGTTCCGACGTCAAGGACTTGAAACTGAGTCGCGATTTCACCATTGCCGGCCTCGTGCGCGATGGCAAGGGACAACTCGTGAACGGCAATACTCGCATCCAGGCGGGTGACCATGTCGTGGTCTTCTGCCTGCAAGGTGCAATGCACAAACTCGACAAATATTTCTCGTGATGGCCAAGCGCGCAAACCAAAATATCAATTTTCCCATTGTGTTGCGCATGCAGGGCTGGCTGCTGCTCATCGAGGCGGCCTTCATGCTCCTGCCACTGTTCGTCTCGTGGTACTTCGATGAGATGGGTTCGCTACAGGCCTTCATCTACAGTACCGTCATCACGGCTGCGGCAGGCGCCGCAATGGCATTTGGCATCAAGCCGCACAGCACATCGATGCACAAACGCGAGGGCTTGATACTCACGGGCATCATCTGGGTATTTTTCTCATTGTTCGGCATGCTGCCCTACCTGTTCAGCAGCACGTTTGACAACGTGACCGACGCCTTCTTCGAGACGATGGCAGGCTTCACCACGACAGGGTCGAGTGTCATCCGCTATGTCGAGGAAATCCCGCATGGCGTGCTGTTCTGGCGTGCTATGACACAATGGATCGGTGGCATGGGAATTATCCTGTTCACCCTTGCCGTTATCCCCATGTTGAATCAGAAAGGCGGTATCGCCCTGTTCAACGCCGAGGTGACGGGAATCACCCACGAGCGCCTGCGCCCGCGCGTGAGCCAGACGGCCAAAGACCTGTGGCTCATCTACATAGGTCTTACCGCTCTCTTGACTCTCCTGCTGTATCTCGGCCCGATGAACTGGTTCGACGCCATTTGCCACGCGATGACCACCACATCGACAGGCGGCTATTCCACCAAGAACATCGGCCTGGACTACTGGCAGTCGAGCTACGTCTTTATCGTGGTCATCATTTTCATGTTTATCGGTGGTGTCAGCTTTTCGCTCATCGCCGCCGCCATGCGTGGCAATTTCAAGCGCATCAGGCATAACAACACCCTGCGCTGGTATTGCATGACGACACTGATCACGACCGTGGGCATTTTTGCCTACATGTGGTACATGGGATTTCTCGACACACACAGCGAGCGATTTGTTTATAGTGCCTTTGACACGCTGTCAGCCATCACTTCGACCGGTTTCTCGACCTTTGACTATGAGAACAGCGGCGAATTTGTCACGGTGGTGCTGATGGTGATGATGTTCTTTGGCGGCATGGCAGGTTCCACCTCGGGTGGTGCCAAGATAGACCGACTTATCGTTCAACTCAAGCACACAGCCAACGAATTCTACCGCGTGCTGCACACCAACTCGGTGCGTGCGGTCCACATCGACGGCAAACCGGTTCCCAGCCATGTCGTGAGCAAGGTGCACACTTTCTTCACGGTCTATATCCTTATCATTATGGTCGTGGCGCTGTACCTCACATTCTACGGCATTCCCGTGTTTGACGCGATGTACACGTCGATGTCGGCCATCAGCAACGTGGGCATCGGCCATGGCGTGACAGGCTCGGGCGGCTCATGGGTGGCCCTGCATCCTGGCGCCAAGTGGGTGCTGGCCTTTGAGATGATGGTAGGCCGCCTGGAACTCTTCACTGTACTGGTTATCTTCACCCGATCGTTTTGGAAAAAAGACTAAACGGGCAGGTCCCGACAGGGGTAAAAAATTTTTTTAAAAAAATATATTGGTTTGCGTTTGTAAACCAATTTTATTTTGTAATTTTACACCCCAAATTTTATCGATAGCAACATGAGCAAAAGTCAAAGCAACCACAATAAGAAAATGAATGATAATCAGGGCTATTTCGGCCCCGATATCACCAATGTACAGAAGTCTGAAGAATACCGCAGGTCACGTGAAGTGGAAGAGGCCATCGACAACGAACGCCTCACCAAGTGGCAGCGTTTCATGGCATTTTTCCAGAATGGCAGGCTACGTTTTGTCACCGGTATCATCCTGCTGCTGACAGGAATATACCTGCTGATCTCGTTCCTGTCGTTCTTCCTGTCGGCCGGAATGAGCGACCAAAATCGCATCACCAACTACTCGATGATCGAGAACGCCCAAGTGCCTGAACAGATCCGCAATGCAGGCGCTGCTGCCGGAGCATCGATGAGCGATTTCTTCATCTCGAGCGGTGTGGGTGTGGCCGCATTCATCATTGTGGTATGGCTGTTGACCCTGGGCATGAGGCTGGTGCGCAAGGGCAAGAAGGCCCACTTCTTCTCCTACACGTTCGTGTGCCTGTTCAGCATCTTCACCTTCTCGATGATAGTGGGTGCCGCAACCTATTTCATGAAGCCCATCACCTTCTTCCCGCTGGGTGGCTACTTTGGTTTCTATGCCAACAAGTGGTTGCTGGGACTCTTCGGCGTGTATGGCATGATTGCTGTCAACTGTGTCATCTTCATGTTGTGGGTGTTCCTCACCTACAAGACGATGAATGCCCTGTACCGCCAGCTGCAGCATGGATTGGAAAGCAAGCGCAGCCGCACCAAAGAGGAATCCGAGAAAGTGGTGAGCCAGCCCGGTGAGTCCACTTTCCTGGGCGGAGAGCGCCGCGTGACCAGCGACGAGAAGAACCAAGAAGAAAACGAACCCTCAAAGTCGCCTTTTAGCGGCAAGGTGCGCAAGCCCCGTGCCAAAGCGGCCCCGGCCAACACCGACAACGGAGAAACCGCACGCCTCAGGCCAATCACGGCCAGCACCGACGTGAGCAACCCCCATGATCCCACGGGCGAGTACCGCCACTACCGCTTCCCCACCCTGGACCTGCTGCAGGACATCCGCATGAACCCCAACAGCGTGGACAAGCAGGAACAGGACGAGAACAAGGAGCGCATCCGCGACACCTTGAGCAAATACGGCATCGAAATCAAGGAAATCATGGTGCACGTGGGCCCCACGGTCACCCTGTTCGAGATTGTACCGCAGGACGGTGTGCGCGTGAACAAGATCCGCGGACTTGAGGACGACATTGCCTTGAGTCTTGCCGCACTGGGCATCCGCATCATCGCGCCCATGCCCGGCAAGGGCACCATCGGCATCGAAGTGCCCAACCGTGACCCGCAGGTGGTTCCCATGCGCGAGGTGCTGGGCTCCAAGGCCTTCCATGAAAGCCGCGCCAAGCTGCCCATGTGCCTGGGTTGCACCGTGAGCAACGAAGTATTTATCGCCGACTTGACCAAGATGCCTCACCTGCTCGTTGCCGGTGCTACAGGTAAAGGTAAATCCGTCGGCCTGAATGCGATTATCACCTCACTGCTTTACAAGAAAGGCCCGTCGGAACTGAAGTTCGTCCTCGTCGATCCCAAGCGCGTTGAGTTCAGCGTGTATGCCGACCTGGAGAAATACTACTTTGCCAAGGCGCCCGGCGAGGAAAAAGCCATCATCACCGACACCGACCGCGTCATCAAGACGCTGAACTGCCTGGTGCAGGAGATGGAAGACCGCTACAGGGTGTTTGAGGAAGTGAGGGTGCGCAACGTGAGCGACTATAACGACATGTGGCGACGCGAGCTGCGCGAGGTGCGCGACGAGCATGGCGAGAAGAAATACCAGTACATGCCCTACATCGTGGGTATCATCGACGAGTTCAGCGACATGATCATGACCGCCGGCAAGGAGGTGGAGACCCCGCTCGTGCGCATTGCACAGAAGGCGCGCGCCGTGGGCATCCACATGATCATCGCCACTCAGCGTCCGTCGTCCAAGGTCATTACCGGCCTGATCAAGGGTAACTTCCCCGGCCGCATCGCATTTGCCGTTGCACAGCGCATTGACAGCCAAATCATCATCGACCGTACAGGTGCCCAGCAGCTCATTGGCCGTGGTGACATGCTGTTCCAGATCGACGGTGAGCTGACCCGACTGCAGTGCCCGTTTGTCGATACTCCCGATATTGTGCGCATCTGTGACTTCATCAAGGATCAGGAGGACAAAGACCGCGACATCAACCACGAGCAGCCCTACATGCTGCCCGAGTATGTGGGCAAGGATGAGGGCACCGGCGGCGATGCCAACGTGGGCAATGTCAAGGACCGCGACCCGTTGTTCGAGGAGGCCGTGCGCTTCATCGTTATGGGCAATACCGCCAGCACATCGTCACTGCAACGTCGCTACGAGATCGGTTACAACCGTGCTGGCCGACTGATGGACCAGATGGAGCATGCCGGCATCGTTGGCCCCGCCCAGGGCAGCAAACCGCGCCAGGTGCTTGTCAGCCCCATGGACATCGACCAGCTGTTCTCCCGCTAAAACATCACAAGAGTGCCGTCCTCATGCAGGTTGGCACTCTTTTTGCAAGCTAGATTTTCTAGATACTCTAGATAGTCTAGACGAATCATGAATTAAACTGAATAACAATGAAAAGGATAATCATCGTAATATTGACCGTATTGGTCGGCCTGATCGCGCTGGCACAGACTCCTCACGCCATGCTCGACAAGTGTGTGGCAGCCATCAACACGGGTGGTGGCGTCACTGCCAATTACAGCGTCACGACCGCTCAGGGCACCAGCAAGGGTTCCCTAGCCATGCAGGGCACCAAGTTCCGCATCATTTCACCTGAAGCAAAAAGTTGGTATGACGGCAAAACGCAATGGTCATGGTCACCCGTCACCCAAGAAGTGAACATCACCTCTCCGACGTCTGACGAACTGCAAATGACCAACCCCATCGCCGCAGTTCATCATTTCAAGGCCAACTTCAACATGAAGCGTGCCAAGGCCAAGACCGCCAAGACCTACGTCATCAAGCTCACCCCCAAAAAGAAGGACAACATCAAAACGCTGTGGCTCTACTTCGATGAGAACACATCGCTGCTGCGCACTGCCCGCTTTGAGATGAGCGACAAGTCGGTCTATACCATCAAGATCACCGACTACAAGCACAAGGCGCTGCCTGCATCCACGTTCACGTTCGACAAGTCGCAGGTGCCTGCAGGCACACAGGTCGTGGACCTGAGGTAGCGAGCAGTTCCATCCGTTATACTTAAGATTTAGAAGGATGTATCATTATTTGATTGGTCCCGCGGTGGGAGCCGTTATCGGCTACATCACCAACGACATTGCCATCCGCATGCTGTTCAGGCCTCACCAGGCCAAATACATCATGGGCATCCACGTGCCCTTCACCCCCGGCATCATTCCCAAGGAGAAGGCACGCATTGCCGGCGCCATCGGCAAGGCCGTGAGCGAGAACCTGATGAATCGCGAGGTTCTGGAAAAGAGCCTGTTGAGTGATGATATGCTCAAGAAAATCAGCAATGCCATCGATGAGTTTGTCACCACCCAGAGCGGCAACGACGAGACCATCGAGCAGTTCGCCCTCCATTACCTGTCCAGTGACGACATCAATGCCATGCGCAGCGATGTCACCGGCGGAATCGTCAAGCTGGTGACCGCAAAACTGCAGAACAGCGACTTGGGCAGCAGTATCGCTCACATGGCCACCGTGCACGTCATGGAAAAGACCCGCAACAGCCTGGCAGGCCGTTTGGGTGCCGAAATGTTCATCCAGCCTCTCGCCCAGCCCATCGAGAAGATTCTGGCCAAGCACATCAACGAAATACTGCAGAACAACTCCCAGCAGATGATTCAAGACCTCGTCAACAAGGAGGCCAGCGAACTGATGGGAATGACGATGAGCCAGTTGACAACGGGACGCGATGAGCAGGTGGAACAGATCAAGCGGGGCGTACTCAATGCCTACCGCACCATCATCATCGAGCACCTGCCACGCATCCTGCAGGATATCGACATCAGCACCATCATCGAGCAACGCATCAACGAGATGGACATGAACGAGGCCGAAGCCATTATCATGGACGTGATGAAAAAAGAGCTCCGCGCCATCGTATGGCTCGGAGCCCTGTTGGGTTGCATCATGGGCACGATCAATGCCCTGATCTAACAAGTTTCTTTATTCCACTTCCCAAGTGTCGCCTGCCATGATCACATCGCGCAGGCAGGTGAAGCCGTGCATCTTCTTGGCCTGCTCGACCTGCTCGGCAACGGCGGTCTCGTAGGTGGGAGCCTCGACGGCGCGGATGACACCCAGCGCAACGGGCAAGTCGGTACCGTCCATCTTGGCCAGCATCTGATGCAAGAAGTTGCTCTCGCAATGTGCGTCATGCACGAGCACATCATCGAGCGTGTAACCGTCCTCACCGATGGTCACAGCCTTGAGGCCGAAACCGTCCTGTACGAGGCCACGGTTCATGTCCTTGCCGAAGATCATCTTCTCGCCGTGCACGAGGTGGATAGTGCGGTCGGCACGATGCTCACGGTCAGTGATGTAGCTGTGGATGCCATTGTTGAAGATCATACAGTTCTGCAGAATCTCCACCACGGCGCAGCCCTTGTGGTTGGCTGCAGCCATCATCACTTCCTGGCTGATGTTCAGTTCCACATCCATGCTGCGAGCGAAGAACGTGCCGCGTGCGCCGAAGGTCAACTCGGCGGGCACAAACGGATCCTCGACCGTGCCATAGGGCGACGACTTGGACTTGAAGCCGCGAGCACTCGTGGGTGAGAACTGGCCCTTGGTCAGGCCATAGATGCGGTTGTTCAACAACAGCAGGTTCACATCGATATTACGGCGCACCTCATGGATGAAGTGGTTGCCACCGATGGCAAGGCAGTCGCCATCGCCCGACACCTGCCAGACGGTCATGTCGGGGTTAGCGGTCTTGAAACCGGTTGCCACGGCACCGCCACGGCCATGAATGGTGTGGAAGGCATAGGTGTTGGTGTAATAAGGCAGACGTGAGCTGCAACCGATACCCGAAATCACGGCAGTCTTCTCGGGGGGAATGCCCAACTGGGCCATCGACTTGAGCAAGACATTGAGCACAGCATGGTCACCGCAGCCCGGACACCAGCGGATGGGCTGGTTATTCTTGTAATCCAGTGGTTTGTAAGCCATCTCTTGATTATTCGTGTTCTGTTCCATTACAATTCCTCCTCCATCATGATGTTTTTAACTCCGTCAACAATTTCCTGAACCAGGAACGGCTGTCCCTGCACCTTGTTGATGTGGCAGATGTTCAGGTTAGGAATCTTGCTCTGCAAGTAGCTGGCCAGTTGGCCAGTGTTCAACTCAGCGACAATCACCGTCTTGAAGCGGCTCAGCAGCTCGGCGGTGTTCTTGGGCAGCGGGTTGATGTAGCGGATATGGGTCATCGCGATGCGCACGCCCTCAGCGTTCAAGCGGTTAACTGCATCCAGGATGTGGCCGTAGGTACTGCCCCAGCCCAGGATGATGGTATCGGCACTGGTGTCACCCTTGAGCTTGAGCTCAGGGATATCGTTGGCCACGTTGGCAATCTTCATGCGACGCGTTTCAACCATGTGGGCATGGTTGATGGGATCGTTGCTGAGCACGCCCAGGTTGTAGTCCTTCTCCAGACCACCCACCACGTGTTCCAGCCCCTTGGTGCCGGGAATAGCCCAGTAGCGGATGCCCAGGGCATTGCGCATGAACGGTGTCCAAGTTTCCTTGAGGGCTTCGGGAACATAGTTGGGTTTGATGACGGGATACTCACCCTCCTCAGGCACGCGCCATGCTGATGAACCGTTGGCAATGAAGGCATCGGTGAGCAAGATGACGGGAGTCATGTGCTCGATGGCCAGACGTGCTGCCTGGAAAGCCATCTTGAAGCAATCGGTGGGCGATGCGGCGGCGAGCACCACAAGGGGACTCTCACCACTGCGGCCGTAGAGTGCCTGCAGCAGGTCGGTCTGCTCGGTCTTGGTGGGCAAACCGGTCGAGGGGCCGCCACGCTGCACGTCAACGAGCACGAGGGGCAACTCGGCCATGACAGCCAGTCCCAGGGCCTCGCTCTTGAGCGCCAAACCGGGACCAGAGGTCGTGGTGACAGCCAGGTGACCGGCAAAAGCGGCGCCGACGGCAGAGCAGATACCGCCGATTTCATCCTCCATCTGAATAGCCTTCACGCCCAAGTCGCGGCGCTTGGCGAGCTCATGCAGGATGTCGGTGGCAGGAGTGATGGGATAGGAGCCCAAGAACAAGGGACGTCCGCTCATCTCTGATGCCATGATCAAGCCCCAAGCCGTAGCCTTGTTGCCACTGACGTCGGTATAGGTGCCGGGACGCACATCATCGCTCTGGATACGATAAGTCGATACCGTGGCGTGGATATTGTGACCATAGTTGTAACCGCCCTTGATAACCAGCTCATTGGCAGCATACACTTCGGGTTTCTCGGCAAACTTTGCCTTTAAGAACTTCAACGGTGCCTCCATGGGACGGTTGAAGAGCCAGCACACGAGACCCAGGGCAAACATATTGCGGCACTTGAGCTGTGCCTTCAGGTCCATGCCGGTGTCCTTGAGCGCTTCCTTGACCATCGTGGTGATGGGAGCCTCGATGACCTGGGCCCTGAGGTTCAGTTCCTCATAAGGCTCATTGGTCGTGTAGAGCGCCTTGTCCAGGCCTGCCTGGGTAAAGGTGTCGATGTCGACGATGGCGGCACCGCCCTTGCGCAGGAACTGTGCGTTGACCTTGAGGGCCGCGGGGTTCATGGCAACCAGCACGTCGCACTCATCGCCAGGGGTGTGCACACCATGACCGATGTGTACCTGAAAACCCGAAACACCGCCCAGGGAGCCCTGCGGAGCCCTTACCTCGGCGGGATAATCGGGGAAAGTTGAAATGCGGTCACCAAGTCCCGCACTAACGTTAGAAAAAATGTTGCCAGCCAGCTGCATACCGTCGCCACTGTCGCCCGAGAATCGCACGACAATGCTCTGACGGAACTGGACTTTAGCTTTTTCTTTTTTCTCTGCCATTTTAACTCAATAATAATGAAACAGTTTAGTTTTTGTAAGCCTCTTAAAAACGTCGGCAAAAGTACAACTATTTTCTCACTTGAGATAATAATATCTGAATATTTTTGCGCATTTCTTCAAAACTGCCCTTTCCGGTTGATTATCCTTGATTTATGGCATAAAACCGACCATCTGGGACAAATCGGGCAACACGCCATCACCGTGGTTTCCCATTTCCTGTCATTTATAATATTACAAGGCTTTTTCATTGATTATTTCTAGTCTAATCGAAAATATTTTCCTTATTCTCTTGGCTTTTTCAAACAAACTAGTTAATTTTGCGTGTTAAAATTACGAGTAGTATTATTCACATTTTATTTCATTTATAAACTATTATTTGTATGAAAAAAATCTTTACTTTATTGACAATGGCGATGATGCTTGCCTTCTCATCGCAGGCAGCATGCTACATCGTGGGTGACGCCCCCTTCGGAGGCTGGAATCCAAGCGATGGCGTAGAGATGTCTCAAAACAGTGACGGCTCTTACAGCTACACGACTGCCGTGAACGGTACGGTTTACTTCGTGTTTGCCACGGGTCTTGACTCAGACTGGGACATATTTAACGCCTCTTACCGTCATGGCCCGTCGGGCAGTGACGCTGTGGTAGTCATCGGCGAATGGATGGATGCACCCCTTGGCGGTAACAAAGCCTACAAGCTGACCGGTAATGGCAGTGAGTATGTGTTCACCTTCAATCCGTACATCAACAAATGCAAAGTTGAAGGCTATGTGGTTCCTCCCACCCCCATCGAGACCTATACCGTAGCAGGCGCCCCCGCTGCAATATTTGGTACCGAGTGGGATCCCACCAACGTCGAGAACGACATGACCGAGCAGGCCGACGGCACATTTGCTCTGACCAAGTACAACTGCCAGTTGGCCGGCAGCGAGCTGGAATTTAAGGTAACCGGCAACCATTCTTGGGATAACGCCTGGCCCGACAACAACGTTGTTGTTACTGTTGAAGAGGCTGGCCTGTATGATGTCACCTTCATCATCAATCCCGAAACCAAGGATGTTACTTACAACGTTGTTAAATCTGGTGATTTTGACCCCCGCACCGGTGAGCTCTACATCCTGGGCGAGGTGAACGGCAATGGCTGGGATCCTAGCAACGGCGTCGAGATGGACACCGAGGATGAGAACATCTTCACTGCCCAGATCACCACTGCTGGTGAGAGCACCGACGAGAACGACGGCATCGGTTACAGCTTCTTCTCGTTTACCACCAAGCTGGGTGAGAACAGCGACGACTGGAGCAGCATCGGTGGCTATCGCATCGGTTCTGTCGAGGACGGCTTCCCCTTGACCGAGGACATGTACGGCATCGACATCGAGATGGGCAGCTTTGGCCAGGGCAACAGCTTCAAGATTCCTGCTGGCACCTATAACCTGACCGTGAACCTCGAGAACAAGATCATGGTGATTGAGAAGGCTGGTGAAGAGCCTCCCGTAGAGGGCTACAAGCTTGAGAAGGTTTGGGAAATCGCTACTCCGTTTGCAAGTGATATGACTGGCGATGTTCGTCAGGGCTTCGGCATGAACGGCAAGTTCTACATCAACAACAAGGCCGATCAAAAGGTTGTCGTTGTTGATGAGAACGGTATCGCCAACACCGAGTATGCTGGCGGCACCAACTGCGGCATCACCCGCGACGAGGCCGGCAACATCGTTATCAGCAACGCTGCCTTCCCCGATCCTTGGAGTGAGGCTACGATCAAGGTCATCAATCCCGAGACCAATGAGGTGAAGGAATACACCGTTCCTGAGGAGTGCGGCATCGCTGGTCGTTGCGACTTCCTCGGTTTTGCTAAGGGCAACCTGATGGAGAATGGTTTCTTGTACCTGACTGGTGCAACCAACTCTGGTGTTTCGGTTCTGAGCATCGGTGGCGATGGTGGCGAGGTCATTGTTGACGAGTGCTACCCCGCTCCCTGCGACGGTCTGTCACCCACGAGCTCAACCGTTATCAACTACTACAAGGACATCAATGGTGAGGACGCGCTGCTGTATGTTACCCGCAACGCTCAACCCTTAAAGCTCATGTCGGATGGCGGAGATGGCCTTGAGGCCACTACCATCGTTGTTCCTGCCAAGGGTGCCTGCAACGGCATGTTCCCCTTCATCTGGAACGACAAGGAGTTCTACATCTATCCTCAGGAGCCCAACTACCAGGATGGTTTTGCTATCGCCGAGGCTGGCGCCGAGGAGCCCATCGTTGTAGTTCCCTCGACCGTAAGCGGCAATGCTAACACATACCAGGCCAACTGGCTCAATGCCGAGGTTGACGAGGATGGTGTTACCATCTATCAGTACTATCCTGGTGGCCACTTGACCGTTTACCGCTTGACCAATGGCAGTGGTGACGTTCAGGAGATCATCAACGACACCAATAAGATTGTTGCTGGCGTTCGCTACTACAACATCATGGGTCAGGAGATGAAGGAGGCCAACGGTATCACCATCGTTGTAACCACCTACACCGACGGCAGCCACAGCGCTGTTAAGGTCATCAAGTAATTGATCACCACATGAAACAAAAAGGCGGTGCCACCAGGCATCGCCTTTTTTAGTGCCAGTAGAGACACAAAATCTTGCGTCTCAGTGATGGAATTTAGTACCACCCACAAATGGAGACGCAAGATTTTGCGTCTCTACTTTATTATTCACTTTATCTTGCGGTAGGTGTCGTCATCGAGGTGCTCGACAAAGCCCTCATCGACAAGGAAGGAGAGCATCGCAATGATTTCATCTTTGGGGAACGCCAATGTGCGGAAAAACTCCTCGAGGCGACGGGGACGCTGACCGGACATATAGAGGATGCCCTGCTGCACATCTTCGGGCGTGTGGTCGTCACGCTTGCGGCGGTCGATGCACAAGTCGCAATGGCCGCAATCATCCTGCTGGTTTTCACCGAAATAACTCAACAATGCACGTTCTCGGCAACCAGTATCACTATAAGCGTAGTTGATGATGGCCTCGATGCGGTCGCTCATGCGCTGGCGCAGGTCTTCATAAACGGCTTTAGGGAGAAGGACATGCTTGGGTTCTTCTCGGGATGTGGTGTATATAATATAAGGTGTGCGTTTGCGGGGCACATAGTGCAGGATGTGCATGCGCGTGAGCTCTAGCAGGGACTTGTAGATGGTTTCCTGATCCAGACCCGTGCGGAATGCGATGACATCCTCGTTGATGAAGACATAGTCGGCAAACAAGCCGGTATACAACCTCAGTATCGCCTGCAGCACCTGGTCGGCACCGGGGGTCGAGGTATCCAAGTCGTAGAGTTCTTCTTTCTTGGCAAGAATCATCACACGGGACTGGGTCTCAATTTCCTCAACGAACTCGATATAGCCAGCCTGGGTAAGGATTTTCAAGGCATTGTGTGTGGTCAGCACCGGCAAGTCAAACGTGCGGCAAAACAGGTTGAAGTTGAAGTCAAACATTGACTGGTAGCCCTCGCCCAGACTCACTCCCAGGAAGTTACCCACGCGCTCATAAACGCTGCGGATGAACTCTTTCTCGGGGAAAGCCTCGGTAATGTGACGATGCAGCGTGCCTTGGTCGGTGTGCTTGACGAGCATCACGGCAAACGAGCGCTTGCCGTCTCGTCCTGCCCTGCCCGCCTCCTGGTAATACTCCTCCAGCGAGTTGGGAAGATCGACATGGACGACCAGCCGCACGTCGGGCTTGTCAATGCCCATGCCGAAAGCGTTTGTCGCCACCATCACGCGGCACTCGTCGTTGGTCCACTTGTTCTGCTTGTCTTCCTTGTCCTCGACATAGAGCCCAGCATGATAAAAGTCGGCGTGAATTCCTCTGCGGTTGAGCTCATCACTGATCTGCTTGGTGCGCTTGCGGGAGCGCACATACACGATGGCGGTGCCGGGCACCGACTGCAGGATGTGGACAAGTTCAGTGATTTTTTCCTCGGTGGGACGCACGACATAGGACAAGTTGCTGCGGGCAAAACTCATCGAGAACACGTTGGGCGCCTTGAAGTTAAGGCATCGCTGGATATCCTCGACCACGACGGGCGTGGCAGTGGCGGTGAGCGCCAGAACAGGAACTTTCGGGAAAAGTTTGCGCACCTGGACAATGCGCAGGAACGAGGGCCGGAAATCATATCCCCACTGCGAGATGCAGTGCGCCTCATCGACAACGATGAGCTTGACGGGCATCTGGCGCAGGCGTTCCAGGAAAGATTGTGACTGCAGGCGCTCGGGAGAAACATAGAGGAACTTGCAGTTGCCGTAGAGGCATTTCTCGTAGGTGCGGTTCACCTCGGCACGCGTCAGGCCGGCATACAGATAGGTCGCCTTGATGTTCAGCGCGCGCAGCCGGTCCACCTGATCCTTCATCAGCGAGATGATGGGCGTGACAACAAGGGCCATCCCATCGATGGCCATTGTGGGTACCTGAAAAGTGATGGACTTGCCGCCTCCGGTGGGCATCAGCCCCAATGTGTCGTGTCCCTGAAGAACCGACTCGATGATGTCCTGCTGCAATGGCCTGAAGGCCTCATAGCCCCAGTATTCCTTAAGGACATCAAGGATGGGTCGGTGCGGGCTCGGCATCATCGTGGAGTTTTATTGCCTTGACCATGAGTTGCACGTTGGTGGTCGTGCGGTGACGGGTTTCCTCGATTGTGTAGCAGATGTCAATGGGTTTGCCTGCCTTGAGAGCATCGTTATATCCAGCCATGCCGAAGGCGATGGCATTGGTCACCTTGTTGCCTTCCTCGTCGACGAGGTCCAGCTTGATGTGCTCATTCTTCTTGCCTACCACCTTGCTGGTGCCGGCGTCAAAGACGTTGCGGGTGACAAACAGCGGCTTGCTGTTGCCCGGTCCGTAGGGATTGAGCAAACGCAGGTAACGCAGCAACGAACCATTGATGTCGCTGAACTTGATCTCGCAGTCGATGTCCATGGCGGGGGTCACCTGCTCGTCTTGGATATGGTCCTCGACGTAGGCGGTGAGACGGCGCCTGAATTCTGGAATATTCTCCTCCTTGATGGACAGGCCCACGGCATTGGTGTGGCCGCCGAAGGTCTCAAGCAGGTCACGGCACGACTTGATGGCCGTGTAGACATCAAAACCGCGCACCGAGCGTGACGAGCCAGTGGCAATGCCGTCGGCATAATAGGTGAGCACCACCGAGGGCCGGAAATACAACTCGGCGAGTCTGGCGGCAACGATGCCGATAACGCCCTTGTGCCAGTTGCGGTCATAGATGACAATGGGTTTCTTGCCATCGAGCACCTGGGCATGGCTCTCGATAATCTCGTTGGCCTCGACGGTCACCTGGCTGTCAAGTTCCTTGCGGTTGTTGTTATATTGGTCGATGCGCTTGGATATCTCCATGGCGCTCTGCATGTTACGGCTCACGAGCAGGGCAACCGACTCCTGTCCCGACTCCATACGGCCCGACGCGTTGATGCGCGGCCCGATCTTGAAGATGATGTCGTTGATGGTGAGCTCGTGACGGTTCAATCCACAGGTGCGGATAATGCTGCGCAGGCCGACGTTGGGATTATTGTTCAGGCGGCGCAGGCCGTAGAACATCATCACCCTGTTCTCGCCCGTGATGGGCACAATGTCGGCAGCAATGCTCACAGCCACCAGGTCAAGCATGGCTTCGAGATTATACATCATTCCCAAGCCGTTACTCTTGGAGAATGCCTGCATGAACTTGAAGCCCACGCCACAACCCGACAGGCCCTTGAAAGGATAGGTGTCGTCAACGAGTTTGGGATTAAGGATAGCGGCTGCATCGGGCAACACATCGTCTGGGACATGGTGGTCACAAACGATGAAATCTATGCCCTTTTCCTTGGCATAGGCAATCTCGTCGACAGCCTTGATGCCGCAGTCGAGCACGATAATCAGCGATACTCCGATAGACTCTGCATAGTCAATGCTCTGCAGCGAGATACCATACCCGTCGTCGTCGCGTGTCGGGATATAGTAAACCAGATCGGAGTAAATGTTCTGAAGATACTTATACACTAGCGCTACAGCTGTGGTACCATCCACGTCGTAGTCGCCATACACCATGATCTTCTCTTTTGCCCCTAACGCTTGATTCAGCCTTGCCACCGCCTTGTCCATGTTCTTGAGCAAGAACGGATCGTGAAGTTGCTGGAGCGACGGGTAGAGGAAGTCGTGGACGTCGTCCGCGGTCTTCAAGCCCCTGAGCACCAACAACCGAGCGATCGCGGGGCAGTTGGGGAACTGAGCCGCCAGCTGCTCCTCGGCAATGCGTTCTTCGGATGTTAGAGGTAAGTAATTCCATTTACTTATCATTTATGTTTGTTTTTTTTAATATGCGAAAACAGGGGCTCACTACCATCGCAGCAATGAGCTAGTGGAGACAGATATATATCGTATTGGGATTCACCTATTTACAGCACCGGTTTTTAAAAAGCCGCCCCTGTGGGATGCCACCAGTAGCCTTTAAATCCCAATTTAAACTGCACAAAAGTACAGCAAAAAGCACATTTTTCAAAGGATTTCAGCGACAAAGTGCATCATTCCAGCAACAATTTATGGAAATTTAACAAAATAGCCCAGGAACGCCCAGACTATAAATTTAAAGAATCACTTTATGGTGGGATTGACAATGCTGTGTCGCATAAGACATTACAATAAAAGAAAAGCCGCCGACTGATTCATTCAGTCAGCGACTCCTCGTGAGGTCGCTAGCGGACTCGAACCGCTGTGCCCGGTTTTGCAGACCGGTGACTAAACCACTCATCCAAGCGACCTTTTGCGTTTAGCGGTGCAAAATTACTTCGACTTTTTGACCTGTGCAACTTTATCAGCACATTTTTTCGCAGAATTTTTCTCGGGCTTGCGGCAAATATCCTGTAACTTGCAAGAAGCACAAGCGGTTAGGACCGTCTCGCGGTCGTGGGCAGCACGCCACAAGGCGCGCCCGACGGCAAACACGGCAGCCGCCACAATCAATCCGGCCAACAAATACTGGACTAAATCATTCATAGCACCGACATCACTTGACTTTAAAATTCTTCTTGACCAGGCGAGAGAGCTTGGCAGGCGTCAGATCGGCAGGATAATCGGCAAACGGCAACACGGTGTGGCAGCCGTTCCTGTACTCACTGCAGCCATAAGCGGTTTTCCCTTTGACCAGATGGCCCTTGCCGCACACGGGACACGGAATCTCCTCAATGCTCTTGAGGCGAGGCGCACGTGCCTTCTTGGGCTTCTCTTCCCCACCCGACGGCGATTTGGGTTTGGCAGGTTTGCCTTGCTCGACGGCAATGCTGCCGCCGGTATTGTCCCGCAGCACATTGAGCACAATCTCACCTATCATCTGCTTCAATTCCTCGATGAATTGCGCAGGGTTGTACTCGCCACGTTCTATTTCGCGCAACTTTTTCTCCCACAAGCCAGTAAGTGCCGCACTTTTAAGCAAAGGTTCATGTATTGTATCGATAAGTTGGATACCTGCCAACGTGGGAGCAAGGCTCTTGCGCTCCTTGCGGATGTAGCGGCGCTTGAACAGCGTTTCGATGATGGCTGCACGCGTCGAGGGGCGCCCGATGCCGTTCTCCTTCATCGCATCGCGCAGTTCATCGTCGTCAACCATTTTGCCTGCCGTTTCCATCGCACGCAGCAAGGTGCCCTCGGTGTAGGGCTTCGGTGGCTGGGTGGTACGCTTGAGCACCGAAGGCTCGTGGGGACCGCTTTCTCCTTTCTCGAAGTGCGGCATCACGCCATTATCCTCATCTTCAGGCTTTTCCTTGCTTTCTTCTTCAGCATTCTTGTCACCCGGCTTGTTATAGAGGTCACGCCATCCCGGTTTGAGGATCTCTTTGCCCGTGGCCTTAAAGCCATATTCACCCACCTCGGCCATCACGGTCGTCGTATTAAACTCACAATCAGGATAAAAAGCCGCAATAAAGCGAATGGCGATAAGGTGATAGACACGCTTCTCCTCGGGCGTCATCGCCACAGTAGCAGGATTGACATTGGTGGGGATAATGGCATGGTGGTCTGTCACCTTGCTGTTGTCAAACACCTTCTTGCTCTTGGGTAACTTATTGAGCGACAGCACAGGAGCCGTCAGGTTGGAATAAGGCACCATGGCCTGCATGATGCCAGGAATCTGCGGATAGATGTCGTCGCTCAGGTAAGTCGTATCGACACGTGGATAGGTCGTCACCTTTTTCTCGTACAGTGACTGGATGGTCTTGAGGGCATCGTCGGCCGACATACCGAACTTCTTGTTGCACTCCACCTGCAGACTCGTCAAGTCGAACAAGCGGGGCGGGGCCTCCCGTCCCTTCTTGGTCTCCACCGAAGTCACCGCGAGCGGCAACTGCTTGATTTGTGCAACGATATCGTTTGCCTCGCCCTCGGTTTTGAAGCGGCCGCGCGTGCTGTTGAAGGTCACGCCACGGTATTTGGTCTTCAGCTCCCAATAATTCTCGGGGACAAAATTCTCTATCTCGCGCTGGCGAGCGACAATCATCGCAAGCGTGGGTGTCTGGACGCGGCCCACCGAGAGCACATCGCGCGAACGCGAATACTTCAAGGTATAAAGGCGCGTGGCATTCATGCCCAAAATCCAGTCTCCGATGGCGCGTGACAAGCCTGCAAAATACAGGTTATCAAAGTCTTTGGCATCCTTCAACTCCTGAAACCCCTTGCGGATACTCTCGTCGGTCAAGGAGGAGATCCACAACCGCTTGACGGGTTTTGCGCATTCGGCTTTCTGATACACCCAACGCTGAATGAGCTCACCCTCTTGCCCGGCATCACCGCAGTTAATCACCTCATCGGCACTGGCAATCAGGTGCTTGATGACATCGAATTGCTTCTTGATGCCCTCATCGTCTTTCAGTTTGATGCCAAAGCGCTGAGGTATCATGGGCAACTGCCCCAGACTCCACCTTTTCCATTGGTCAGTGTAGTCATTGGGCTCCTTGAGCTCGCACAGATGCCCGAAAGTCCACGTCACCTGATAGCCATTGCCCTCAAAATAGCCGTCGTGCCTGTCGTTGGCACCGAGCAATCGGGCAATGTCACGAGCCACACTGGGTTTCTCTGTAACGCAAACTTTCATTATATTTCAGTTTCTAGTTTCTAGTTGATTGCACTATTCAACTTAAAGGAATAGTTTAATTCTATTCGCCGAGTTTTTGGGCCTTGGCCTCATTCCAGAGCTCGTCCATCTCGGCAAGAGTCAACTCGTTGACGTGACGGCCTTGCTCGTTGGCCTTCTGCTCGATGTAGTTGAATCGGGCGATGAATTTGCGGTTGGTGCGTTCCAGTGCATTGTCGGGTCGCACGTTATAAAGGCGTGCAGCATTGACCAGCGAGAAGAAGAGATCTCCAAATTCCTTTTCACGGTCGACCTCGCTGTTACCCTTCAATTCGGCCTCCACCTCGTTGAATTCCTCACGCACCTTGTCCCAGACGTCCTCGCGCTGCTGCCAGTCAAATCCCACATTGGCGGCCTTCTCCTGTACTCGCTCCGCCTTGATGAGTGACGGCAGACTGCGTGGTACCCCACTGAGTACCATCTTGTTACCGTCTTTTTCACTCATCTTGATCAGTTCCCAGTTCTTGAGAACCTGAGCCGCAGTATCGGCTTTTTCGTCGCCAAAGACATGCGGATGACGGTAAACCAGCTTCTCGCACAGGGCATCACACACATCGGCGATGTCAAATTTCCCTTTCTCGTCTCCGATTTTTGCATAAAAGACAATGTGTAACAGCACGTCGCCCAGCTCCTTACGGATTTTATCATCGTCCTCGCCCATAATGGCGTCGGCAAGTTCCATGGTTTCCTCGATGGTGTTGGGACGCAAGCTCTCGTTGGTCTGTTTCCGGTCCCAGGGGCATTTCACGCGCAACTCGTCCAAAATGTCGAGCAGGCGGCCAAAGGCCTCCAATTTCTTCTCTCTGCTGTTGTCAGGCATGTTGTTGTATTGATAAATCAATGAATAATTGCGCAAATTTACACAGAATTCGGAATTCAGTGTAAATTTGCAGCCAGATTTTTTTAAATACCACATCATGAAAACTAAATTGAATAAGAAAGCATTCTTTCTCGCCCTATTCACCAGCCTGCTGACATTGACAGCCATGGCTCAGGGCAACAACACACGCATGGGCGGTGACGACGAGGATACAGAATCCCTGGCCGAGCGCATCTTCAATCTCGAGAAAAAGACCAACGCCTTTAACTTCCACATCAACTTCGCATCAAGCCTGATGGCCGAGGACGCACATCACGGCGAATGGGACACCCGCTTCATCTGCCGTGACCTGCGCCTTGACATCAAGGGTGACATCACGCCCAAGGTCTTCTACCGTCTGCGCCACCAATTCAATATCAACCAGAATGCCAAGGGATTAGACCGATTTGCCAAAGCCACCGACATCATGATGGTGGGCTACCGCCCCAGTAGCAAGGTGGAAATCGCCGCTGGCAAGCTGTGCCAGATTTGGGGCGGCTTTGAGTATGACCAGAACCCGATGGAGATCTACCGCTACAGTGATTTGGTGGAAATGATGGACATCTTCATGGCCGGAGCGATGGTGAGCTACCACCCCATTCCCAGCCAAGAGTTGGCCCTGCAGGTTACCAACAGCTATAATGACTCGTTCAACGAGGAACTGGGCGTTGGCCCCCAAGTGGTGTCCAGCGACCTGATGAAACCCGAAAGGCTGAGCCGTAGCCGCGCGCCGCTCACCTATATTGTGAACTGGAACGGCAACCTCTTTCACAACCAGTTGCAGACCCGCTGGGCATGGGGCATCCAGACCCAGGCCAAGCACAAATACTCCCGCATGTGGACCCTGGGACAACAGCTCAATCTGCCCAATTACCAGCTGTATCTCGACTATTATGGCGAATGGGATGATGTGGACCGCCTGCACTATGCGACCATTGATCTGCAAGACATGCTTGCACCAGGCTCGACCCACGCGGGCAAGGTGCACAGTCACTCGCTGGTTGCCAAGATGAACTGGCAGTTTGCGCCCAAGTGGAACCTGATGCTCAAGGGCACCTACGAGACGACGAGCATGGCACGCATCGAGGAACTGCACAACTACCGCAAATCGATTGGCTACCTGGGCAGTCTGGAGTACTGGCCCCTGCCGAAGCACGATTTCCGCGTCTTTCTCGCCTACCTTGGACATAAATACAATTTCAACAAGTACTGCAACCTCAACAGCTACAGCACCAACCGTGTGGAGTTGGGCTTCATGTACCGCATCAAGTGCTACTAAGCGTAAGGCTTGAAAAGCACAGTGTCAACAAGTTGGAGTGGTGATTTCAAGATTTTTTGTATATTTGTGGCCCTAAACAACAAAGGCATTAACTACTTATGGCAAAATTCTTCATCATAGCGCTGACCGTGATGCTGGTCATGCAGGGGTTCGTATCGTGGCACGTGTGGCGCGTGCTGCCTTTCTCGACGCCTGTCAAGCTTATCGTTCTCGTGCTCATGCTGCTGGCACTTGCCTGCATGGTGCTGCAATTCAAGAGCGACAGCCTGCCGCTGGGCATGGCCACTGCAATGTATGAGATCGGCAACTCATGGCTGATCATCATGTTCTACCTGCTGATGGCCTTCCTCGTGCTCGACATCGGGCGGCTGGTGCACCTGGTGCCTGCCACATGGCTTCGCGGCAATGCCATCACCTCGCTGGTGTTGACGGGATTGATGCTGGTCACCTTTATTGCAGGAAATATCCATTACCACAACAAGCAAAGGCAGGAAATCAACCTCACAACTGACAAACATCTTGAGCGACCGCTGAAAATCGTGATGCTGAGCGACTTGCACGCCGGATTCCATAACCGCCGTGCCGAGGTTGGGCGCTGGGTGAACATGATCAATGCCGAGAAAGCCGACCTTATCCTAATCGCCGGCGACATGATTGACGGCAACGTGCGCCCTCTGCTGGCACAGGGAACTGCCGAAGAGCTGCAGCGCCTCAACGCTCCCACTATCGCATGCCTGGGCAATCACGAATACATCACCGGCATTGACAAGGCACTGAACTTGCTGGAACAAACGGGCATCCGCATCCTGCGCGACAAGAGCATCAGCGTAGGCGACGTGACCATCATTGGACGTGACGACCGCAGCAACCGCAGCCGCAAAAGCATTGCTCAGCTCATGCGAGGCGTTACGCGTGGCGATTACATCATTCTGCTTGACCACCAGCCATTTAACCTGGCTGAAGCCGAGCAAAACGGTGTAGACCTGCAGCTGAGCGGCCATACCCACCGCGGCCAGGTTTGGCCTTTGAACTGGGTGACCAAGAAGATGTATGAGTGTGATTACGGCCAGTGGCGCAGGGGCAAGACAGATTATTATGTGAGCTCGGGTATGGGCATCTGGGGCGGTAAATTCCGCATCGGCACCGACTCGGAGTATGCTGTCATTACTGTCACGCCTAACAAGTGATGGAGCGGCCATGGCAGAGCCGTGGCACAGAGTGACTTAAGGTCACAATCATTTCCATTTCTTGGGGGAAACGCCGACTGCTTCCTTGAAATACTTGCCGAAGAAGGACTGGTTGGGGAAATGCAGCTCGTCGGCGATTTGTTGGATAGAGTAACGGCCGCTGCGCAACATTGTCTTGGCCTCCAGGATAACATAATCCTTAATCCATTTTGTCGGGTGCCGTCCCGTTTTCTCGTAGATGACGTGGGACATGTACTTGAGCGAGAGGCCCATCTGGGCGGCATAGAAGCCCACGTCACGGTGCTCGCGGTAATTCTCGTGCACACATTGCAGGAAACGCGCGACAATCTCGTCTTGCCGTGACGGTTTGGCATCGGGGTTACTATTCCCTGCCTGCCCTATGATGCTGCCCATGAGGTTGAGACAACTGGCAATACTCTCTTCCCTATTGCGGGCAAAGGCATTATTGAGCATGATGGTCCTCATCATGCCATAAACCTGCTTCAACATCGTCATGTGCTCGCCATGCAGCTTCCAAGTCACCACTGGCTGGTCTTGTTGCTGCATAGTAGTCATGCTGCAGGAGAATAACATGAGGATTACACGGGCATCGTCACTCACCGCCACACGCTCAAGCATCGCGTTTGCTCCAATCAAGGCACAGCAGCCAGCTTTCACGACCGAATCATGGAAGTTGACATTTAAGCCGACTTCGCCGCTCTCGACAATGAGCAAATGAGGCATGGATAACTTCATGGGGAAACGTCCTGGAACGCTTTGCGCCTCAGAGTGTGCCAACGGCGATGCCAGACTGTCCATAATCAGCATTTTGTCACCCAGGGTAACGGCTGTATCGTTGACAGGCAGTATCGACTTGTTGAACAGATTTAGTGCTTGTTCCTCCATTTCCATTCAGTGATTGGGAGTGCAAATATAGGCAAAAATGGTTAGAAGTCAGAATAAATGACTAATTTTGCGCCGCAAAAAAACAATAATCTTGAATAACGAATAAGGCATGCATCACCTGCAACAATTTTACACCATCGGACTGCTCATCGTGTCCAACATCTTCATGACATTTGCCTGGTACGGGCATTTGAAGCTGCAACAAATCAAGGTCTTCACCGACAATACCCCGCTCTATGTCATCATCCTGCTCTCATGGCTGCTGGCACTGCCCGAGTACTCGTGCCAGGTTCCTGCCAACCGCATTGGCTTTGAAGGCAACGGAGGCCCGTTCTCGCTCATGCAGCTCAAGGTGATCCAGGAGGTGGTATCTCTAACGGTGTTTACCGTGTTTATCACGGTTTTCTTCCAGGGAGAATCGTTGCGCTGGAATCATTTGGCAGGATTCATCTGCCTGGTGATGGCGGTGTTCTTCGTCTTCCACAAGTGGTAACGGCACTCACGGCTCAAACAAGGCCGTGACCAGTGTAATGTGCTTGGGCAACGAGCCGTCGGTGCTCCATTCCAGGTCGATACCCAGCAAGTCACGCGTCATCGCGACGATGTCAAAACCGACCGACTCCAGCGAGTGACGCAGTTTGTCGGGATAGCGGCAAGGCTTGCCTTCAACACGGGTGCAACCCTCGGGGCACAGCACACAACGAAAAGTAAAACAACGGCTGCCAGGCAGTTCACGTTCCATTTCATACAATTGCGGCAGCAAGGTTTTCCACACCTCATTCATCGCTTCGCGGCCCGTTGCCGTCGATTGTTCGGCGGAAGTGCAAGCGGCACGGGTCTCCTCGTCAAACTCGATGGTCGTGCCCATCAGTTTCACGGTCTTGTAGCCATCGCTGACTGTGCAGGGGTCAAAGTCAAATGGCGGACAGCCCCACGACGTGCCATAACCCGGACATTGCAGGCAATAGGCACCGATGCGCTCCACGTCACGATAGCGACGGATGAACTCATCGGCAGCAATGGTCACCTCTTTAGTCTTCACTGAATACTTCATGGTTGCAAAATTAGGCGATAGTGATTACCTTTGCAAGTGATTTTCAAAAAAATGACACATCATGGATACAAACAACAATAAGATGCACGTCGTGTTTGACCTGGGCGGCGTTGTGTTCCGCCTGGACAAGATGATTGCCATCCAGCGGTTCAAGGAAATCGGCGTTGAACGGGTCGAGGAGTTTCTTGACGATTATGCCCAGAAAGGCATTTTCGGGGACCTCGAGGCCGGCAAACTCACTGCCGAGCAATACCGCGACGAGTTGAGCCGCATAGTGGGCAAACTATTGACAATGGAGCAGTTGGAATATGCCTGGACGGGATATGCCGCAGAGCTGTATCAGCGCAACTTCGATGCCCTGCTGCGATTGCGGCAGGAAGGGTTTCCCGTTGCCCTGCTGTCTAATACCAACCCCTTCATGATGCGATGGGCACGCAGCAATGAGTTTGACGGCCACGGCAATGGCCTGGACCACTACTTTGACCGCCTGTACCTGAGCTACGAAATGCGCATGATGAAGCCATCACCTGAAATTTTCAAGGCGATGATTGACGGCGAACAAACCGTCCCCGAGGACATCCTGTTCATTGACGACAGCGCCCGCAACTGCGAGGCTGCAGCCGCCTTGGGCATCCAGGCCCTTAACCCCGACAACGGCGGCGACTGGCGAGGCGATGTCTTCTCTATCTTGGGAATCGACTAGATGTTCTAGAGAATCTAGGTATTCTAGATTGTCTAGAATAACACAAACAGGGTGGCCCCGATGGGGACCACCCTGTTGTTTGGATTGATGAACTGTATTATCAGTTCTTTTTCTCCTCGGCTGCGGGAGCGGGATTAACGGCAGCCTTGGCTGCAGCGATGGAATCCTGCTCGGCCTTGTACTGCTTGGCGGCCTCACTGCCCGGTTTCAGCCACGTGTCGAGCCAGCGGAAGAACTCACGTTGCCACAGGATGCTGTTCTGGGGTTTGAGAATCCAGTGGTTCTCGTCGGGGAAGAGCAGCAGACGTGCGGGCAAGCCCTTGATCTTGGCGGCATTGAATGCCTGGCAAGCCTGGGTGAAGACGATGCGGTAGTCGAGTTCACCAGCGGTGCACATGATGGGAGTATCCCAGTTCTGTACGTAGTTCTTGGGGTTGGCCTGGGTGTAGGAACGCTGAGCGGTAGCGTTGTTCTTCTCCCAGAACGGCCCACCCAGATCCCACTGTACGAACCACATCTCCTCGGTCTCAAGGTACTGGGCCTCAAGGTTGAAGATACCAGCGTGAGCCAGGAAGCAAGCGAAACGCTTGTTGTGGTTACCAGCCAGGAAGTAAACCGAATAGCCACCGTAGCTGGCACCGACAGCACCAATGTGGTCACCATCGATGTAAGGCTCCTTCTTCATGTAATCGACTGCTGCCAGGTAGTCACGCATGTTCTGGCCGCCGTAATCGCCACTGATCTGGGCATTCCACTCGGTGCCGAAGCCCGGCAGACCGCGACGGTTGGGCAGGATAACGATGTAGCCGTTGCTGGCCATGATGCGCATGTTCCAGCGATAGCTCCAGAACTGGCTCACAGGCGACTGGGGACCGCCCTCACAGAACAGGATAGCGGGATACTTCTTGTTCGGGTCGAAGTTGGGCGGGTAGCATACCCAAGTAGTCATCAGCTTGCCGTCGGTGGTGGGCACCATGCGCTTCTCGATGCCGATGGGATCCACCTGAGCGAGCATCTCGTCGTTGACATGGGTGAGCTGAACGGGCTCCTTGCCCATCTGTACGCTATAGATCTCGTTGGGGGTCTGGTAGCTGTGCTGGCAAGTGATAACGGTCTCGTTGTCGGCAAATGCCAGACCATCGTAGTCACACACGCCCATGGCAATGGTATCCACCTTTTGGGTAGCCACATCCATGCGGAAGATGGGCTGCACACCCTGGAACGGGCAGATGAAATAGATGGCCTTTTCGTCGGGCGACCAGGCGATAGCGTCAACGCTGTAGTCCCAATTTGCGGTCAGGTCCTGCTTGTTGCCGTTCTCGTCCATGAAGAAGATGCGGTTCTTGTCGGCCTCATAGCCGTCGTGCTCCATCGAGAGCCAAGCCATCTGTCCCTTGCTGTTGATGATGGGATAAGTGTCATAACCCATCATGCCCTGGGTCAGGTTCTCGGCCTTGCCGGTCTCCAAGTCATACTTGTACAGGTCGCTATTGGTCGAGAAGGCATAGTCCTTACCCGTTTTCTTGCGGCTGACGTACACGAGGCTCTTGCTGTCGGGTGTCCAAGCCAGCGACTCGATACCGCCCCAAGGCCTCATGGGCGACTCGTAAGGCTCACCCTCCAGGACGTCCTTCACGTTACCAGCCTTGCTGCCATCGAAGTCAGCAACAAAGGGGTGAGGAATAGCGGTTACCCACTCGTCCCAATGCTTGTACATCATGTCGTCATAGAGCTTGCCGGTGGTCTTATCCAGATCGGGATAAACATCCTGGACCGTTTGACCGAACTTCACGGGAGAAATCATGACCACGCGCTTCTCATCGGGCGAGAACACGAATCCCTCGATACCCTCCTCGAGGTTGCTCACGCAGCTGCGTCCGCCGCCGTCGGCATTCATGGTCCAGAGCTGAGGCATCTTAGCCTCGCCATCCTCGGTGTAGATAAAGGCGATTTTCTTACCTCCATCGATCCACACATAGTTACTCTCACTGCGCGGAGTGTTGGTGATCTGGCGGGCGTTCTGGCCATCGATGTCCATTACCCACAGGTCGCAGTTACCCTTGTTGGCGGCGATATCATAATGGGTGACGCCGTAAAGGATCTTCTTGCCGTCGGGCGACACTTGCGGACCACCCACACGACCCAACAAATTAAGGAATTCGGGAGTAAACTCTTTCTTCTCCATCTTGGAAGTGGATTTTTCGGTGGCAGGAGCCTGACCAGGAGCCGCTTCCTGCTTGGAGCAGGTCGAAGAGGTCAACAGAGTCAAGACTGCAACCGACATTGCTGTAATTCTTGCTAATTTCATACAATAAAAGTGTTACTGATGTTATAGTGGTTAAATTGGTTTTCAGACGTTTCAAACCGCAAATTTAGGACTTTTCCGTTACCGATGCAATATTTCGCGGCAAGTTTTTGTTTTACTTCATTTCATAGGGGTGAAAAGTTAGCTTTTATGGAATAAAAACTGTACCTTTGCACCAATTTTCAAGAGACGATAGCAATGATACAGGTAAAGATAGATCCAAGGATACTGCAGGCCTGCCCCGAGACCCGCATCGGTCTCATCCGCTCGACGGTAGTCAACGGACCGACGTGCGATGCCCTGTGGGCCGAGATTGAGGCAGCTGCTCAGGAGATTAAGCAACGCTATGAGTTGCTCCAAATCAACCAGCGTCCCGCCATCGCCGGCACCCGTCACCTGTACAAGGCTCTGGGCAAGGACCCCAGCCGCTACCGTGTAGCCAGCGAGGCCCTGTGCCGCCGCATCATCCGCGGACTGGGCATCTACCGGCTGACCACCCTCATCGACGTGGTAAATCTGGTATCCATCAAGAGCGGCTATGCCATCAGCGGGCTGGACGGTGACCGCATTGTGGGCGACACGCTCACGATGAGCGTGGGAACAAGCGACGACGTGTATAACGGCATCGGGCGCGGTCAGCTCAACATCGAGGGCATGCCGGTCTATCGCGATGCCGCCGGTCCCATCGCCACTCCCACGAGCGACGAGGAGCGCACCAAGTTCACCGACCAAACCGTCACCGCCCAGATCAATATCAACGCCTTTGCTCCCGAGATGCCTCTTGAAGAAGCCGTTGACTGGATGGCAGACCTGCTCAAGAAGTATGCCCACGCCACCAACGTGGAAACGGCAATCTACACACCCGACAGAAACAACTAAAACAAGAGACAAGATATGGAAGTACTTGAAATCTTAGAAAAGAATGTCAACCAGCGTTACATCGACCAGGTTGTGGAGACCCTGAAGGAGGGCGGACTCATCATCTACCCTACCGACACGGTATATGCACTGGGTTGTGATGCGCTTAACAACCAAGCCATTGAACGCATCTGCTCCATGAAGGAGATGAAGTCGGCCAAGACCAACCTGTCGATCATCTGTGATGATATCTCACAGGTTGCGCAGTACGCCAAATTTGACAACACACAGTTCAGGCTGATGAAGTCCAATCTGCCTGGCCCGTTCACCTTCATCCTTCCCGCGCTGTCCAAGCTGCCCAAGGCGTTCAAGGGTCGCCGCACCGTTGGCATCCGCATTCCCGACAACGAGGTCGCACTGGCCATCGTGCGCACACTGGGTGGTCCCATCCTGACGACATCGGTACCTGGTGATGACGAGGATTACCGCTGCGAGCCGGGACTGATGGCCGAAGTATTTGAGTCCAAAGTGGATATCGTCATTGACTCGGGCCGTGGACAGCTGCTGCCCTCAACCATCGTGGACTGCACGGGCAGCGAACCCGAGATTACCCGTCTGGGCAAAGGGAAACTCATCAGTTAACTAACAAAAGACAATCGATTTATAATTTACTGAGAATGAAGAAGTTTTTATTCATCATAGCTGCTGTGATGATGCTCACGGCCTGCAACAACAAGGCCGGGCAGCAGAACGGCGTTAACGGAACCGAGGAAACGGCACAGACCGAAATGCCAGCTACCAACCCCAACGACGAGGGTCAGGGCGAATGGAGCAAACAGACCACTCTCATGGGTTCAAAACCCATGGTCATCGACTTTTTCGCCACCTGGTGCGGCCCATGCAAGCAACTGGCTCCCATCCTGGACGAAATTGAACAGCGCCACAAGGGCGATGTCATCTTCCAGCGCATCGATGTTGACCAGGAGCCCGAGCTGGCCCAGGAATTCCGCATCGAGTCTATTCCGACGCTGATGTTCGTCACCCCCAAGGGAGAGTATCAGACCCTGATCGGCCTGCAAGAAGCCGCAGTTATCGAAGCAAAAATCGCCGAGCTGCTCACCCGAAGCGCGAAGTAAGACCAAAAGCAGGACGAAAAGGCCACATTATTGTCCTTTTTCACACATCACGTCTTATAGATAACGTGATAAAGTTGTGATATTCTGATTTTTTTGCGAACTTTGCAGCCGTTTTTGAAAGATAGAGACTAGTCAATATATAACTACATCAATGGAAATTACTGCACAACAACTTGCAGCAATGGTTAACGGCACAGTCGATGGTGACGCATCGACGGTGATTAACAACTATGCAAAGATAGAAGAGGCAACACCAGGCTGCCTGACGTTCCTGGCCAATCCCAAATACACGCATTTCATCTACACGACCCAGGCCTCGGCTGTGCTGGTCAACAAGGACTTCCAACCCGAGCAGGAGGTCAAGGCGACACTCATCCGCGTTGACGACCCCTACAAGACACTGGCAGACCTGTTGAACTTTGTGAACAGCCAGCGTCCCGAGAAACGCGGCATTGAGCAGCCCATCCATGTGGGCCAGGGCACTTCCCTGCCTGATGATGTATATGTGGGCGCATTTGCCTACATTGGCGACGGTGTGACCATCGGCAAGAATGTCAAGATCTACCCCCAGGTGTACGTGGGTGACGGCGTGACCATCGGTGACAATGTGATCCTGTACCCGGGCGTGAAGATTTACCACGGCTGCCGCATCGGCAACCGCTGCATTGTGCAGGGCGGCGCCATCATCGGCGGTGACGGCTTTGGCTTCGCGCCCAAGGAGGACGGCACCTACGAGAAGATTTCTCAGGTAGGCATCGTCATTCTTGAGGACGACGTCGAAATCGGCGCCAACACGACCATCGACCGCGCTACCATGGGTGCTACCGTGGTAAAGAAGGGCGCCAAGCTCGATAACCTGATCCAGATTGCCCACAACGTCGAAGTGGGCGAAAGCACCGTCATGGCAGCCCAAGTGGGCGTTGCCGGATCCACCAAGATCGGCAAATACAACATGGTGGGCGGCCAGGTGGGCTTTGCCGGACACATCACCGTGGGAGACAAGAACGGCATCGGCGCTCAGACCGGTGTTGACAACAGCATCGGCAGCAACGGCAAGTGGCTGGGAGCCCCCGTACAGCCGGCTATGGAATTTGCGCGCCAGACGGTTTATCTGAAACGCCTGGGCGAAATGTACAACGACATCAAGGACCTGAAGAAGAAAATCAACAACTAGGCATTAGTTGTAAACTGACATCATGAAACAGAAGACGTTAAAGAATGCCTTTACAGTCACAGGCAAAGGACTGCATACGGGCCAAATGTCAACAGCGACGTTCAAGCCTGCCGATGTGAACACCGGTTATGTGTTTAAGCGCATGGACCTTGAAGGCCAACCTACCATCCAAGCACTGGCCGAGCACGTCATCGAGACCACGCGCGGTACCGTCATTGCCAACAAGAGCAACAAGGAGGCTCGCGTGAGCACCATTGAGCACGCCATGGCCGCCCTGTATGCTGCCGGCATTGACAACTGCCTGATCGAGGTGAATTGCGGCGAGGTGCCCATCCTTGACGGCAGCGCCATCATCTGGTGCAAGGAAATCGAGAAAGCCGGCATCGTCGAGCAGGAGGCCGAAAAAGAGTTCTACGTCGTGAAGCAGCGCATCAAGGTCGTTGACAAAGAGACAGGTTCTTCGCTTATCGTGCTTCCTGACGATGAACTGTCGATAGACTGCATGATCGAGTTTGACTCGCCTGTGCTGGGCAATCAGTTCGCTTCGCTGACCGACATCCGCCAGTTCAAGCAGGAGATTGCCGCCAGCCGCACGTTTGTGTTCGTTCGCGAGGTGCTGCCGCTCATCCAGCTCAACCTCATCAAGGGCGGTGACCTCGACAACGCAATCGTCATCTATGACTCCCCCATGAAGCAGGAGGATCTGGACCACATGGCCGACGTGATGAAGGTGCCCCACAAACCCGCTACCGAGTTAGGCTACCTCAACAACAAGCCCTTGGCATTCAAGAACGAACCCGCACGCCACAAACTGCTGGACGTGCTGGGCGACCTGGCATTGATAGGCCGTCCGTTGAAGGGCCGCATCGTCGCAACCCGTCCGGGCCACACCATCAACACCCAGTTGTCCAAGAAAATACGTCAAGAATTGCGTTACCAGAACGTTCAGGCCCCGATTTACGACCCGAACAAGGAACCGCTCTACGACATCAACCAGATACGCGCCATGTTGCCTCACCGCTACCCCATGCTCCTGGTTGACAAAATCATCGAGAAGGGCAAAAAGCATGTAGTGGGCATCAAGAATGTCACGGCCAACGAGCCGTTCTTCCAGGGACACTTCCCTGACGAACCCATCATGCCTGGCGTGCTGCAAGTTGAGGCTATGGCCCAAGTGGGCGGCATTCTGGTACTGAGCAGCGTTGAAGATCCCGAGAACTACTCGACCTACTTCCTGAAGATTGACAACGTCAAGTTCCGCCACAAGGTCGTTCCCGGCGACACGCTCATCTTCCACCTGTCACTGATGACCCCAATCCGCCGCGGCACTGCGGTGATGAAGGGCTACGCCTTTGTGGGCGAGAAGATTGTCACCGAGGCCGAATTCATGGCGCAGATTGTCAAGAATCCTGACTAGGTGTTAGGCTTTAGGTGTAATTAAGAAATCAATAATCAATAACAGAGACAATAAACAGGATATGGATATCCATCAGTTTGCCGTCGTCCACCCCGACGCTAAAATTGGGGAAAATGTGAAAATCGGTCCCTTTGTGACCATCGATGCCAATGTGGAAATCGGTGACGGCACCATCATTGACAGCGGAGCTGTTGTGCGCAGTGGTGCGCGCATCGGCAAGAACTGCCACATTCACGCCAATGCCGTGGTTGGCGACATCCCTCAGGACCTCAAGTTCCAGGGCGAGGACACCGTTGCCATCATCGGCGACAACACCGTCATCCGCGAGTTTGTCACCATCCATCGCGGCACTGCATCACGCGGCAAGACCGTTGTGGGCAACAACTGCCTGATCATGGCCTATTGCCATGTGGCACACGACTGCATTGTTGGCAACCACGTCATCATGTCCAACTCGGCACAACTGGCCGGAGAGGTCGAGGTAGGAGATTGGGCCATCATCGGTGGCGGAGCCCTCGTGCACCAGTTCACGCTCATCGGCTGTCATGTCATGATTCAGGGTGGCGCCCTGGTCAACAAGGACATCCCTCCCTATTGCATGGCTGCCCGCTACCCCATCGCCTATGAGGGCGTGAACAAGGTGGGTCTGCATCGTCGCGGCTACAGCAGTGAGCAAATTGATGCCATCGCCGACGTTTACCGAACCATCTATGACTCGGGCCTGAACGTCACCCAGTCGCTGGAAGAGGCTGCCAAGCTGCCCGCCAGTGCAGAGCGCGACATCGTCATCGACTTCGTGCGTGCCAGCAAGCGCGGCATCGTGCGCAAGCCGTAATGGTTTATTCAGTTCCTGATCATAATCAGGAACTGAAGTTTAGAGTTTAGGGTTTAGAGTTTAGAGGAACGAGGTCGTGGCGAGAATACTCACCACGACCTCGTTTTGTATATCCCGATATCCTTTACCGCGCTGATTCGATGGCTTGCAGCTTGTCGGCCTCGCCCAATTTGTAGTAGATGTCCCGCAGGGCGTTAACCAGGTCTTGATTACGAGGATTGATCGCATAGGATTTCTCCAGATAGGGTAAAGCCTCGCGGTACATGGGATTGACCAGATCGGCCAGCTTCTTGCCATACAAATGGCTGTTCATGCGTGTCTCCATCGCCTTGTTGTAGAAATAGCGCCCCACGTTGAACAGTCCACTGGCATTGCTGTCGTTGAGTTCAATGCAACGCTGGTAATAAGGAAATGCGTTATAAATGTTTTCCTTGCTTTCTATCACAAGTCCTTTGAGGTTAAGCAATTCGTCATCGTTGGGATTGGCTTCCAACGCATCATCGAGCAGATCATTAGCTCCGGAATAGTCCTCACGGGCTATAAAGTCGTTGATCAGGATGCGGATGTATTGCGGATCGCTGGTACCGAACTTGAGGAACGCCTCCCATGCCAGTTTCACCACTTCTCGCTCATTGCCCAAGTCGCTGAGGCACACCAGCGCATAGTCATAGGCCTCCTTGCGGTTGTAGCCCGAGTGGCGCGCTATGCTGAACAGGCGCACGGCATCGATGGTGTCGGTCTTTTGCCAAGCGGCAATGCCCTGGTAATACCTTACCTCGGCAACGATGCTATCGGGCTTGATCCAACGCGGGTCATCGCTGCGAGTCGCCATTTGGCAATAATTATCCCATGCCTGATAAGCACCGTCCCAATCCTTGGCATTGTAGAGTTCACTGCCCACAAAGCGGAAATTGTCATGATGATCGACAAGACGGTTGACCACGTCCTTGCTGAATTTTGTCTTGAACTTGGGACGCTTGGTCTTCTTGTCGATGACAGGTTCGCCTTTCTTATCCTGAATGAAGGTCGTATCGAGCTTGAGTGCCATGAGACCGTATTCATAGGCATCAATCAGCGTGTGCCCCATTGCCTTGACGTCAATCTTCTTACCCACGCGGCGGTTGTCCATGTATTTATCGAACTGCTCAGCCTTGATGCGGCTTGCCAGCGCCCAGGTTTCGGCCTGATCGCGCGTTTCCTCATTGGTGAGTGCCGGTTTGAGCCTGTTAAATGCCTTGTTGTAGCTGTCCACTGTCATTGTCAAGCCAGTGATATCTTTCTTGGCCTGACTGATTAAAAGATGTTGCCCCCATGCGCCGAGCGGCAGCATGACGGCAGTCATCAGCAATATGATGGTAAACTTCTTCACGATAGTATTATTCCCTATTTAAAAACCGCTGCAAAATTAGTGCTTTTTCCAATACTGTGCAACGGGGGACAAAACAGCAGGCGGTGAAAGAGCACGTTTGCCCTCACCGCCCGCGGTATAGTTGGTTGAATCCGTGCGAATTACTTCACGCCCATAACCTCAAACTTGTAGAGAATGTCATCCAGGACGTTCTTAGCCTTGGTGTCATCGGGATTGAGCTGGGAAGCCTTCTCCAGGAAGGGGATTGCCTCGTCATAGAGGGGCTTGATCTTGGGAACGAGCTCCTTGTTGGTGGCGTTGGGATTATCGTCGATAATCTTCTGAGCCTGCAGGTAGAGGCAGCGGCCCACATCAAAGAAAGCGTTGGCATAGGTGGGATCCACCTCGGTTGCCTTGCGATAGAAGGGCAACGCAGCGTCAACACCATCCTTCAACTCGGTGGTAAAGCCTAAGATGTCATGCAGGGTGCCGTTCTTGGGATCAGCCTTCAAGGCATTGTCGATGAAAGCGAAAGCCTTGTCATACTCGTTCTTGTCGAGCATGCCCTGTACCATGTTGGCCAGCGAAGAGGTCTGGAAATCAACGATGTTGTTGTCGGTGTAACCCAGCTTGCGGGCCTTGGTGAAAGCATCATAGGCCTCGGCAAACTTCTGGATCTGATACAGCGAATAGCCCTCGAAGAAACGCACCTGGCTCAGCGTGCTGTCGGGAGCGGCAACACCGTTGGCAATAGCGAAGGCTGACGAAGCGATGTTGGCATAGTTACCGAAAGAGGCGGCAGCCTTCTCCCAGTTGCTGGCCTGCAGGTAAACATTACCGGCATTGGCGATATCACCCATGTGTGAGGTGAGCGCACCGATAATCTCCTTGCTATACTTGGTCTTGATCTTCTTGCTACCGTCCTTGTTGAGCTTGGGAGCACCATTCTTGTCGAGCTCGGGAACGCTGTCCAAGGGAAGAGCCTCCATGTAGCACTCGTAAGCGCTGGACAACAACTCGTTCATCAAGTCGTCATCAACGGGCTGCTGCATGAGTTTCATCTTGTACATCTCGTCGTACAGGCTGAAAGCGGCTTTACCATAGGTGTAGAAAGTCAGCACGTCATTGGCAGACTCGGGATTCTCAAAAGCGGGAGCAATGGCCTGAAGCACCTCCATGAGTGCCTGAGGGTTGCCCGAAGAGGCCTTCTTGGCGAGGTCTTTCACGAGGCTCATCTGAGCCGATGCGCCGAACGCCATGATGGCGGCTGCGGCGAAAAGAATCATCTTTTTCATTTTTCTTAACAATTAAATTCGTTTATAATGTTTATTCGTTATCGTTTTGTTGTTCGTTCTCGTCTTGCTGGGCTTCCTGGGTGTCCTGTACATCCTGGACTTCCTGAGGAGTGTCCAAAGGCTCTTGGCTGAACGCGTCGCGAACGCTTTCCTCGTCGGTGGTCTCGGGTTCGGTATCCACCTTGCAAACGCTTGCTATCTCGTCGTTCTTCTTCTCCAGGTTGATGAGTCTCACGCCTTGTGTCGCGCGTCCCACTATCCTGAGCGAGCTCACCTTGAGCCTGATGGCGATGCCGCTCTTGTTGATGATGACAAGGTCGTTATCGTCATTCACATTCTTGATTGCAATAAGCTTGCCAGTCTTGGCGGTGATGTTAATGGTTTTAACACCTTTACCGCCACGGTTGGTCACGCGGTAGTCCTCGAGGGCGCTACGCTTGCCCATGCCCTGCTCTGAAACGACGAGCACGTCGTCGCGAGTGCCGGCACGCATGCAAATCATGCCGATGACCTCATCGTCCTCGCTCAGGCGCATACCCTTCACACCAGTGGCGGTGCGGCCCATAGAGCGGACTGCCGTCTCGGGGAAGCGGATTGCGTAACCCTTGCTGTTGGCCAGGATCACCTCGCTGTCGCCCTCGGTGAGGATGGCGCCCACAAGCTGGTCGTCCTCGGCGATATTGAGGGCGCGTACACCGTTGGCACGCGGACGAGAGTAAGCACTCAGGCTCGTGCGCTTAACGATACCGTTCTTGGTGGCAAAGACAATATAATGTGACTGGTTATACTCGGGATCGGTCAATGCCGTTGCACGGACAAAGGCCATGATGCGGTTCTCGGCATCCAGGTTGAGCAGATTCTGGATGGCGCGACCCTTGCTGTTCTTGGTGCCCTCGGGAATCTCGAACACGCGCAGCCAGAAGCAGCGTCCCGTGGCGGTGAAGAACAGCATATAGTTGTGGTTGGTGGCTTCATAGACATACTCGATGAAGTCCTCATCGCGTGTGTCACTGCCCTTGGCGCCCACGCCACCGCGTGCCTGGGCACGGTATTCCTTGAGCGGGGTGCGCTTGATATAACCGAAGTGGGAGATGGTGATGATCATGGGATCATCGCTGTAGAAGTCCTCAGCATTCATCTCCTCGCTGGAATAAACGATCTGGGTGCGGCGCTCGTCGCCGAATTTCTCCTTGACCTCGATCAGTTCCTGTTCGATGACCTTGCGGCACTCGGCGGGATCGTCGAGGATAGCCTGCAGGTGCTCGATGGTCTTGCGCACCTCGGCCAACTCGTTGTGCAGTTTCTCCTGCTCCAAGCCGGTGAGCTGGCGCAGACGCATCTCGACGATGGCACGGGCCTGCACCTCGGTGAGGCTGAAGCGCTCACACAGGCGCTGGATGGCGTGCTCGGTCGAGTCGCTGCTCTTGATGATGGCAATCACCTCGTCGATGTTGTCGCTGGCAATGATGAGTCCTTCCAGAATGTGGGCACGCTCCTTGGCCTTCTTGAGGTCGTACTGGGTGCGGCGAATCACCACCTCGTGGCGGTGTTCCAGGAAGTAGTGCAGCAACTGCTTGAGGTTGAGCAACATGGGACGGCCGTTGACCAGACACACGTTGTTGACGCTGAACGATGACTGCAGCTCGGTCATCTTGTAGAGCTTGTTGAGCAGCACATTGGGGTTGAAGTCCTTCTTCACATCGATGACGATGCGCATACCATGGCGGTCGCTCTCGTCGTTGATGTCGGCAATGCCCTCGATCTTCTTCTCCTCGACCAGGCGGGCAATATTCTCGATAAGGTCCTTCTTATTGACATTGTAGGGAATCTCGTTGACCACGATGCGCTCATGGTTGTGCTCGGTCTCGATCTCGGCCTTGGCGCGCACGACAATGCGTCCGCGTCCAGTCTCGAAAGCGTCTTTCACGCCCTGATAGCCGTAGATGATACCACCCGTGGGGAAGTCGGGAGCCTTGATATAGTTCATCAGGTCGCTCACTTCCATCTCGGGGTCCTCGAGCAGCGCAAGGCAGCCATCGATGCACTCGCCCAGATTGTGGGGAGCCATGTTGGTGGCCATGCCGACGGCGATACCCGTTGCACCGTTCACCAGCAGGTTGGGGATGCGGGTGGGCAATACCGAGGGTTCCTCAAGCGTGTTATCAAAGTTAGGCACAAAGTCCACGGTGTCCTTGTCCATGTCGTCCATCATGCTCTCGCCCATCTTGTCGAGACGCACCTCGGTGTAACGCATGGCAGCGGGGCTGTCACCGTCGACCGAGCCGAAGTTACCCTGGCCGTCGACCAGCGGATAACGCATGGCCCAATCCTGGGCCAGACGGACCATGGCAAGATAAACCGAAGAATCGCCGTGGGGGTGATACTTACCCAGCACGTCGCCCACGATACGGGCCGATTTCTTGTAGGGGGCATTGGAATAGTTGCGCAACTTGTCCATGCCATAGAGTACCCTGCGGTGCACCGGCTTGAAACCGTCGCGCACATCGGGTAGCGCACGCGAAACGATGACCGACATCATGTTGATCTCTAGAATTCGATCGTTGTTCATTTGTATTTTTACATTTTAAATCTGTTGCGGGCACCGCACTGCAGGCTCACTTTAGCCCCAGGCTAGCACGAATGCCCCGAGATTAGGTTTAACTTACAAAAATACGCATTATTTCTCATTCGGCAACCCGATTTGCGCCACTTTTTGACTGAATTGTAGATAAAATGTTTAAAACGGCTGTGATTTTTCATTAAAGAACTCATTTTGTCCCATGAAAGCAGTAATTTTGTCCTTGATTCAGCGATTTATAGATGATGAAGGATTTTGCAGCCATCGATTTTGAGACCGCCAACAGCGAGCGCACCAGCGTGTGCTCGGTGGGCGTTGTCGTCGTGCGCAACGGCCGCATTGTGGACACATTCTATTCCCTCATCCAGCCTGAGCCCAACTATTACAGCTACTGGTGCCAGCGCGTCCACGGCCTGGGGCATGAGGACACCGACGATGCACCCGTGTTTCCCCATGTGTGGGCACAGATTGAGCCCCTCATCGAGGGACTACCGCTGGTAGCGCACAACAAAGCCTTTGACGAGAGCTGCCTGAAAGCCGTCTTCCGCTGCTACCAGATGGATTACCCTGACTATGTTTTTTATTGCACCTGTGTGGCCGCCAAGCGCCTGCTCAAACAGCTGCCTAACCACCAGTTGCACACCGTCGCTGCCTACTGCGGCTACAACCTGCTCCACCATCACCATGCCCTGGCCGATGCCGAGGCGTGTGCTCACATCGCCCTGCAACTGCTCTAAAACGAAGGGCGGGCCCGCGTACAGCCGCGGGTCCACCCCCATCAGTGATTCTCTTGACTTGTAATTATTGAGTCAGGCTGGCAGTAATCGCCTGTACCTCACGTGAGAAGTCTTTCTCGATCGACATGCGCTGCTCGATCTGGATGCAGGCATGCAGCACGGTGGCATGGGTGCGATCGAGCTTGGCACCGATGCTGGTCGATGACATCTGGGCCTCTTTCTTGGCCAGGTACATTACCAGCTGGCGGGCATCGCTGATTTCACGCTTGCGCGACTTGCCGTACAGCAAGTCGGTGGGCAAGTTGTAGTAGTCAGCAACCGTCTCGGCAATGTACTCGAACGTCAACTGCTTGGGTGCCACCTTGACCGTATTGCCGATGATGTCTCGTGCCAGGTCAATGGTAATATCCTGATTGAGCATGGTGGCATGGGCCAGCAGCGATACCATCACTCCCTCAAGCTCACGCACGCTCTCAGTAACATTGGATGCGATGTAGTCGAGCACCTCGTCGGTGATATGGAGTCCGTCTTGAGCGGCCTTCATCGTCAAGAACTTGCGGCGCAGCTCAAAATCAGGTTTCTCCAGTTCCACAGTCAAGCCCCACTTGAATCGCGAGATGAGCCTGGGCTCCATGCCGTCGAGGTCACTGGGACGGCAATCGCTGGACATCACCAGCTGACGCTGGCGCTGATGCAGGTGGTTGAAGATGTGGAAGAAGGTGTTCTGTGTGCCCGGCTTGCCGGCAAAGAACTGGATATCATCGAGAAGGAGCACGTCGATGCTCAGATAGAAATTGATGAAGTCGTTGATCTTCTTTTGCTGGACAGCCGTCGTGTATTGGCTCTCAAACACTCGCGACGAGACGTAGAGCACCCTCATGCGCGGGTTCTCTTCCTTCAGCTTGATGCCGATGGCCTGTAACAGGTGGGTCTTGCCCACTCCCGTGGTACCGAACACAAACAAGGGATTGTAGGTCTTCACCTCAGGGTGTTCGGCAATAGCTTGACCAATGCTCACAGCGAGCTTGTTGCTCATGCTGCTGCAATAGTTCTCGAAAGTATATCGCGGATTGAGCTGCGGGTCAATGTCCTCCAGCCGGTCGTCCTGTGCAAAGGGGTTGGCAATGCGCGGTTTGCGGATATTGAGTTCCTTCTTGAGTCTGGTGCTCGAGTTGTCCTCATTCTGCTCCACAGCGCTGGTGTCGTCGCTGCCCACTACATTATATTTATAGGTGAGCCTTACGTTTTCGCCAAAGACCTTCTTCAAGGCGGCCGAAAGGATGGTGATATAACGTCCCTCGATCTGCTCGACAAAGAACTGCGAGGGCACTCTAAGCGTCACACGGTTGTTTTCCTGGTCAAAGTCAACGGCAACAATGGGTGCAAACCAAACATCGAACTGTTCGGCCGGCAGGTTAGCCTTGATGACGTCAAGGCAGCGGTTCCACTGTTGTGCAACGTTAAACATTTTTGATATTTTAGCTTAGTATGGTTGGTTTGTTAGGTGCTTTTTAGCAGTACAAATTTCGGTCAATAATTTCTTATAAAAAAGTGCTCTAAAAATTTGGATATTTCATTTTTTATCTAACAATATTGAAAAACAAAGGTTTACAACACTGTTTAGAAATCGTAACTTTTCGGCCCACAAGAATATCAACACATCGTTGAAAATCAGCACATTAATTCATCCTTAGAATATTCCTATCTATTTTGGCACGCTCGCAAATCGCTGTTATTTCAAGGGTTTGAATTTGTAAATCCCGAAAACGGTAATTTTTAAAAAAATCCCTATTTAGATTGAGTCCAAATAGGGATTTTTTGCCGTCAGTTCGTCGTGTTTTTGAGCACGATTTTGAAAGGTTGACTGGCTATGAATATGTTACCTTTCATCAGAACACTTTCACATTGATGTAGCGTTTCGGGTGAGCCTTGATATCGGTCAGCAACGAGTCGAGACTGGCGATAGCATGATTGGCGTTATCATAGAGTTCGCGGTCATTGATGACCTTACCCAGGGATGAGTTTTTGTCGTTAAGCTGCTCGCTCAGGGCCTGCAGATTAGCCAGCGTCGTGTTGAGCTTGTTCATCGTCTCATCAAGCGGCATGTTCTTTAATGACTCCGACAGATCGGTCAAGTTGCCTGTCGCACCTGTCAGGTTGGTGGTAATGCCGTTCACATTGTTCATCACGCCCGGCACGCTGCGGTTCAAGCCGTTCATGAGTACCGTGAGCTGCTGAGCGCTGATCTGCAGCTGACGTGAAATGGCGTCGAGACGGGTCAATGCGGCCGTCAAGGCCGGATTACCGGTCAGGCCGTTGACATTATCCATAATGGAGTCCACCTTGGGAAGCATGCCAGTTACCATGGGCATCACGTTCTCGGTCACATGGTCCATCAGTCCGGGGACATCGATCGTGGGGATATAACTCCCCTGGTCCATGGCTGGTCCATCACCCAGATTGAGCACGAGCGAAGTTCCGCCCACAAGTCCTGACACCAAGTTGATGGTACTGCCTTGAGGAACCACCATATCCTTGTTCATGGCCAGCATGATGGTAATCTTGTTCTTGCTATAGTCGTAGTTGATTTCCCTCACCTGCCCCACCTGGAAGCCGTTGACTGTAACCGGAGCTGCCTCAAGCAAGCCATCGGTGCTCTTGACTTCAGTATAAAAACGGTTTGCCGGTGTAAAGAGGTTAACACCCTTCAGGTAGTTGATGCCCCAATACAGCAGAGCAAGGCCAGCTATAACAGTGAGGGCTATCTTGACATTCTTGTTGAAAAACTTCATTATAGGTACAAATTGATTCTATTGTTCTAAACGGCAAAATTACAAATTTGTTCTGTATATAGACGGCATTTTCCTGTTTTTTACGTTATTTTAATACCCTTCCAGGCCACTTTGAGGGGAAAGAAGACACAAAAATCGCCTTTTCGGACAAAAAAATGACCATTTGCGGTGATATTTACGAGAAATGTCACTATTTTTGCGATAATTAAAAACGCTGATGTTATGAAATCTCCACATGCCTGCAAGAATATCTACGGCCTGATCGGCTACCCGCTGGTCCACTCTTTTTCGCGCGATTTCTTCAACCAAAAGTTTATGGCTGAGGACATTGACGCACAGTATATCAACTTCGAAATCGAGGACATCGGGCAACTCATGGAAGTGATTGCCGAGTACCCCAACCTGAACGGATTGAACGTGACCGCCCCGTACAAGGAAGCGGTCATACCGCTGCTGGACTCCCTCGATGACGATGCGCGAGAGATTGGGGCCGTGAACGTCATACGTTTCATCCGTGACCACCGGTCAGGCGATTTTGTGGAATTGCGCGGTTACAACAGCGATGTTGCAGGCTTTGAGAGAACCATCCCGAGCATTCTCACCCCATCGCGGACGAGTGCGTTGGTGCTGGGCACCGGTGGGGCCGCCAAGGCCGTAACTGCCGCTTTGCGCCGTAATGGAATCAATGTTCAGCTGGTATCCCGCCGCAAATCGGAACACACATTAATCTATGAGGAGATTACGCGCGCCATGGTTGCCGAGCACAAAATCATCGTCAATGCCACCCCACTGGGCAAATACCCTGACGACAACGTGTGTCCTGACTTCCCTTACCGCTTCCTTACCAAGGAACACCTGTGCTATGATCTGATTTACAATCCCGAGGAGACGCTGTTCATGAAGAAGTCGGCACAGTTCGGCGCCGAGACCAAGAACGGCATCGAGATGCTGCTGCTGCAGGCCTTTGACTCCTACCGCATCTGGACGATGGAGGATTGACCATAGGTCACAATGGAAGCTAAGTCGGTGCTCTCCAGAATTCCCGTGTTGCGGGTACTTGTGCCGTTTGCGCTGGGCATTATGCTTCATCAGTTGTGGCACTGCTGGTGGGCTCCCATAGCCGTCATTGCAGCGGCGATTCTCCTGTATCTGTTTTTCGCTTGGAAATCCCGCTCCCCACAGGGGCGGCTGCGTTGGCGTTCCTATTTTGTCATTCCACTGGCATTGGCAGCACTGGCGTTAGGCTGGTTGACGGCGGTCATTTATTGTCCTCCACGCCTCGATGAGGGACAACGTGCCGGCCGCTTGCTCATGGGGCGTGTCAACACCCTGGAATACACCGATTTCTCGATGCGGATGACGGTAGATGTATTAGACCGCGATCTGCCACCATGCCGCGTGCTGATCTCGACCCGCGGTTGTGACTACACCATGCGTGCGGGGGAACTGATTGCCTGGCACGCAAAACTCGGCGAGGTGGGCAACATGGGCAATCCAGGTGAGATGGACTATGCCACCCATCTGCTCAACAGCGAAGGAATCCGTTACCAGCAGCATATGCCGCTCACCCAATTGAAGAAGGTGGGGTACTCCCCTACACTGCTCAGCCGGCTGGTCAATGCGAGACGCGAGTTGCAAGAGCAGGTATTCAACTCAAGGTTGTCAGATGGCGCCCAACGCTTTGTCGTAGCTCTGCTGTTGGGAAACAGCAGCCTCATCGATAAAGCGACAAGGCAAGAATTCTCGGCAGCGGGTGTAGCCCACATCCTGGCATTGAGCGGCCTTCACGTCGGGTTTATCACATTGATTATCTGGTGGTTACTGTTTCCTCTTGACTACCTGAAGCAGAAGAAATTGCGCCTTGCCCTCACGCTTGCTGCCATCATCGGGTTTGCCCTGTTCACGGGCGGCTCACCCAGTGTGGTGCGTGCGACAGTGATGATAGGATTCGTGTTTGCATCACTTATCTTTTTTCGGCGTTCCGTCTCGCTCAATGCGCTGGCGATGGCGGCACTCGTTATCCTGTTGTTCACGCCATCAGCCCTATACAGCGTTGGTTTCCAACTCAGTTTCATCACTGTGGCAGCTTTGCTGGTTTTCGCACGACTGCCAGAACGCTACACGAGCCGTCACCGGTGGGTCAACTATATCAGCTCCGCCATCATGGCGTCGATAGTGGCGATGCTGGCGACTGTCACTTTGAGTGCCCACTATTTTCACACCATCTCATTCATGTCGGTACTGAGCAATCTGCTCATTCTGCCCGTGCTTCCCTTCTTCATGGTACTGGGGGCTATCTTCTTGCTGGTCACTGCCGCCGGACTGCACTGGCACATGCTGGACGGCATGCTCGACGGGCTCTACAACTACATCCGTTGGGCAGCGGGCGCGGTTAATGCCATGCCCCTGTCGCACATGGGCGGCGTGTATATGAGCACATTTGGCGTAGTGGCCTATTTTGCCGTGATGGCGCTGGTCGTGTTATGGCTCTACCGCCGCAATTTCCGTTATCTGCTGGCTGCTGGCGTCACCTTAGCCGTTGGGCTGGCCCATTCGTTATGGACCGACGCACAAATCCCGCGACAGGGCATGATTGTGTTCAACTCGTTCACGGCCACACCCGTGCTGTACTACGACCACGGGACAGGCTATGTGTGGACACCCGATGAGGAGGATACCGACTCAGCCTCATTCGCTCGCTATCACGCCGGTTTTCTTGCCCGATACCATATCAACAATCTGAGATTTATCGCCAACGACACCGTCGTGCGTCTGGACGGTGCCCTTTTCAAGCCACCGTATGCCCACCTGATGGGGCACCGGCTTGTGGCTGTGGGCAGCGGTCAGTGGAAACATGCAACGGCGCCAGGGCGTCTTAATGTTGATGAGATTATCGTTACCAAACGCTACCATGGCGGTGCCGCCAAGTTGCAGGAACTCTATAAGTTTGACCGCATGATTCTCTCTGGAGCCATGCATGCCACTGTCCTCACGCCATTACTCCAAGAGTGCGACTCGCTATCCATTGCCATTCACCCGCTTTCACGCCAGGGAGCCTACTGTATTCCGTCAAGCCAATGACGAGCCATGAAATCATGCTGAGTGAAATAAAAAAGTATTACCTTTGTAGCGTCAAAAGGCTAACTGGCATATAATGATTTTAATATGGGAACGATCAATTTTACACAAATCCTGAGTGCGACACTGGTATTGCTCAGTATCATCGACATCGTCGGGTCAATACCTATCATCCTGCAGTTGAGGGAAAAAGGGCGTCATGTCGATGCCATCAAGGCGACCCTCTACTCCACCCTTCTGATGGTGGGCTTCTACTATGGCGGCCACTGGTTGCTTCGCATCTTCAACTGCGACATCCACTCGTTTGCCACTGCTGGCGGTTTCTTGATGTTCCTGATGGCGTTGGAGATGATTCTTGACGTGGAAATCTTCAAAAACAACACGCCCAACAAGGGAGCGACAATGGTGCCGATGGTTTTCCCGCTGATTGCAGGCGCCGGCGTGCTCACCACACTGATTTCGCTCAAGGCGATGTATGACGACGTCAATATCTTCATCGGCTTGGCTATCAACATGATATGGGTCTTCCTCGTCATCAAGAGCACTGGTAAAATCCAACAACTGCTGGGTGACGGCGGCATGATGTTCTCGCGCAAATTCTTCGGCATCATCCTGCTGGCGATGAGCGTGAAAATGATGACCGAAAACATTGCCCACCTGTTCTGAGAAAAAGCACTTAACGGCATAAACGACGGCAACCGCCCCGAAACTCGGGAAGCGGTTGCCGTTTGAATAGTATGGGAGAGGATCGGGCTATCAGCTATTTCCAAACAGGGTCGCTCTCGTTCCAGCAACGGTCCAAAGCAGTGACAGCATACTGCCAGTTGCCTTTACCGCCATCAGGGAGCGCAAAAGTCGTCTCGCCTGTGATGGCAAGGATGGCATCGGCATTGTCAAGGCTGCCTTTCTTGCCCTTGGGGAATCGATAGATGACGTATCGCACTGCCTGCTGCATGGGATCGTCAGTATCGTGGGCTTGCCAAACGAGGCATTTCTTGCCACTGACCTTCTTGATCTTGAGGTCGTTGACACGATGAGGCTTTTCGGCATCGAGCCAGGTATAGGCGGGGATGAGAGCCGGGCGGCAAGTCTGCTTGCTGGAGAGAGAGTCAAGCACACCCTTGAAGTTACTGGTAATGGTATAACCCGGCCACCAAGTCACGCCGTGAACATTGTCCATCGCACGCTGCAGGCGCATCTTGTGATCGAGTTGTGTGGGATTGGTGGGATCGCCGCCTTCGTCGGCAATATCCTGATGGGACATCACGTTGTTCAGTGCCTGCCCATAATACATGTGACGGCCATTGGCATGGTCGTTCCACCAGTGCATGAGCACGAGGTCACTGGCCGCTTTGTGTTCCAGTTCCCAATAGAGTTGGGGCACCATGTAGTCTACCCACCCCTCGGCAGTCCACTTGGGACAATCGGCATAGAGTGCATCGTAACATTGCAGGCCGTTGGTCTCGCTACCGTCGGGGTCATTGGCCTTGTTGCGCCAGATGCCGAAGGGGCTGATGCCGAAGCGCACCCAGGGTTTAACCTCCTGGATGGTATTGTGCAGCTGCTCGATAAGCAGATCCACGTTGTGACGCCGCCAGTCGTTCTTGTCCCAGCCGATGCCATACTCGTTATAGGAGGCCGTGTCGGGGAACTCAACACCAGTTACAGGATAGGGATAGAAATAATCGTCCATGTGCAGGGCATCGATGTCGTAGCGCACCAGGATGTCCCTGACCACGGTATCTATAAAGTCACGACACTCGGGCAAACCTGGGTCAAAATAGAGTTTGCCGTCGGCATACTTCAGGAACCACTCGGGATGCTCATAGTAGATGTGTCCCGGCGCGGGCTTATCCTCCTCACTGCTGGTAACGCGATAAGGATTGATCCATGCGTGCAATTCCATGCCGCGCTGGTGGGCCTGTTCTATCATGAACTTCAACGGATCCCATACGGGATCGGGAGCCTTGCCCGGTTCACCAGTGAGCCAGCGTGTCCACGGCTCAAGCTCGCTGGGATAGGCTGCGTCGGCTTGGGGCCTGATTTGCCAGATAATGGCATTACAGTTGGCCTGCTGCAACAGGTCGAGCTGCTTGACGAGGTAGTCGCGCATCTGCGCGGGCGACATCTCGGCATACTGTTTTTGCCCGATGATATGCATCCATGCCCCACGGAATTCATGTTTGGGCAACTGTGACTGCCGCGCACCACTATCGGCAGCGGCCAAACAGCCTGTCAACGCCATCACAAGCATCGACAAGAGAAAAACTCGTTTCATATATACTTTGGGATATCAGTTAGTTGGTATCGTCCTCAGGAACAGGGACCCAGACGTAGGCGCCCAGGTCGATGGCACCGCGGGCTGAACGGTCGTTGCCATAGCGGTCATAGCGGGCCTCGGCGGGACAAAGGTCAGGATTACCCTTGCCGATGGCGTCGCTCTCGTTGCCCAACCGGTAGTCGAAGATGTAATCGTCACGCACGGTCAAGAATTGGGGATCACCTTCCCAAACGCAATTGATGAAGTGTGCGTCATCCTTACCAGGGCTCTTCAACAGACAATAGCGCAGATAGACGTTGAAGTCGGCTAAATCACCCTCGTTGATCTCAGGACAGAGGCCGTGGATGATGCAGTTGTTGAAATCGGCCTTGATTTTGCCGATGGTGCCATTGCTGTACTCCACGTCAAAGACGTTGACGATGGGTAATGACGGCAACTTGAACAGGTAATAGTTGGCAAACGTGCACTGGCTAGCCTGCACCTTACCGCCGGCAAAGTAAGCGACTTCTTCGGCCGCATCACTGATTTCAGTACCGATGAGCTGAACATAGCAGGTAGCTGTTGCCAGGCAAGTCGATGTCGAGTTGGTCAGGACGCAATTCACGAGCTTGAGGGCGCAATGGATGGTGTCACCATATGCGCTACAGTGCATGCCGATGCTGCTGCCTTTCATGATGACGTGCTTGAGCACGTTGTTCATCGTGGGAGGCGTGAAGATGATGCCGCCCCACTGTCCCGACATGATGTCAAAACTGGTGCGGCCAACAACGCGGTCAAGACGGTCACCGCGGAAGGTGACCGGAGCCTCGGCAGTGCCATTGGCCAGCATGCGGCCGGCGCAACGCATCGCGGCCTTGTCGTGGAATAGCAAGGTGGCTCCTGCGTCAATAGTCAGAGTGGCCCCTTCTTTCACATACACAGTGTCATAGATCAGGTAGGGCTTGTTGGCCGTTAGACGCATGCTGTGGTCAATCGTGTCGCCATTGAGGCGTACCACATCCTGTCCCCATGCCGAGAGCAACACATACTGGGTAACACCGTTAGTCACAAATTCCAGACGGTCCTCCAACAGGGTGGGCTCGTCCTTTTCCATCTCATCGAGACGCGCCTCGATGAAGATGAAAATCGAGTCATTGCCACGGATTTCCACATTATGGAATTCATCACCGCGCACACCGTCCACATTGAGGTGGAAATGTCCTTTTGAGGCCAAGCCAGCCACCTTGATGGATGAGATGCTGATTTGTTTCTTGCTGCGGTTATAGACCACCATCTGCTTGGTGGCGGTTCCCTGAAGGGTGATGACCGTGTCAAATGCGACCGTATCTGATTTGAATGCCAGCACATCGCTGGACGACGTCGTGAAGCCGTCCTCGATGCACGAGGAACACATCAGCATCGCCAGACCAGCGACAAGAGCGATCCACAATAAATTCCTGGTATAATTCATGATTGGTATTCCTTGTTATTCTATATAAATAACGAGAAACCTGTCTGTTTAGTATATCCTGAGTTTCCTCAACGCTCAAACATAGCGACCAACGGATAGTGGTCACTCTCACCCGCTTTGTCGCGTCGGCACCACAACGGTTTGAGGTGGCCGCGGTACAGGATGTGGTCGATTTTCACATACAAGTGATGAGAATTGAAGGTGTAAGTGGGGCCAAGTCCAGTTTCGGCCCAAGCGTCATGCAGGTCGTCGCCGCACACGGTGCGATAAGCAAACGAGCCCGGGGTATCGTTCATGTCACCCATGACCAGCACATCGCCTGGTGAGTCGTTGAGCACTTGGCGCATCGCATCGGCCTGACGGGCATGACTGATGAAACCTACATCCAACTTGCGAGTTACCGACTGGATGCGACGCTTGCGGCCCGACGGCAGATTCATTGACTCGATGACGCCCCGCTCGTTTTTGTTCAAGCGCAACGAACTCAAATGCATACTCATCACCCTGATATCTCCGCCTGGGGCCTCCACATCCCATGCCTTGATAAAGTAGCCCAGAGAATCCTGAGCGAGCACAGGCGATTGGACCTCGGTGAAGGGATACTTGGACAAGATGCCGACGTCAAAGAAGTGCTTCTTGCGATAAGGATATTTCTTGTAGAGTTCTTCCAGCATCGGCTTGATGCGGGCCTGCTGCTCATAGGAGAAATAGACCAGACCCTCCTGGATAACGACGATATCGGCATCCTCGTCAAGAATATAGCGCATGTTTTTGCTGGGCTCGGAGGTTTTCTCCTGCCAGTTGAATTCGGTCACGTTCATGGTCATTACCTTGAGATGGACCTCGTCAGGATCCTCTTTTGGGCCCCACAAATTGACAGGAGATATCAATCGCAGCGTTGGCCATGACAGGCAGATGGCTCCAAGCAGGACAACGGCTGAACGCCATTGCCGAAACAATACCAATAGAAGCAGCAGAACCAATACCGCAACAGCCACAGCCGGCAGTGCCAGCGTAGCCAACGAGGGCAAGGTCCAGATATTGGGGTCTACACGGCCTCCATAGGCTGCAAACAACAGCACGAAAGAAGCGACGATTGCTATGAGACGAAAAATATACTTCATGGATTTACAGTTTCCACCCTACTTTGAAAAACGGCTCTTGTGCCACAAAACGGGGGAAAAAAGTCTTCAGAATCCAAATCGTGGGCAACTCAAGCAGCATGGTGACGGCAAACACAATCAACGTGAGTTCCACTCCCGGCTCAAATCCGTAATGAATCAGCACAAAACGCATAGGGAGGAAAAATAATGGATGAGTGCCCAGGATAATCAGTGAATAACGCCCATAATGACACAGCAAGGGCACCCGCTTAATCGGTTTGCAAGCCCAGAAGAACGTCAGAATGGCCAGGAACGGGAAGAAATAGAGTTTCCAGTACCGAGGCAATACCTGATAATGGAGATTCAGGAAATCACTGAATAAATAGATGGGTATCAGGGCTATAATCAATGCAGCCACACCCCATTTGTCCCAACGGGAGGGTTGTAAAGCGCCCAAACGGTTGATTCCCCAGCCCAAGACGAAATAGGGCAAGGCCACAAGCGAAGTGTCCATCATGAGGGGCAGCTGAATCTTGTGGACCGCAAGCTCATAACCGGCCACCGAAAGCGCTATCGTCACCAGCAGTAAGGCCCATAACGGTTTGATGTAACGCTGGATAGCATAGAACAGGATATTGACCCAAAACAGGCTGAGCAGGAACCAGAGCGGCGTTGTCCACAGCCAAGTGCGCAGGTAGAAAGGCTCCACAAGTATCACCGGGTTGACCTCGATGGGATCGGCTCCGATGATGTGACGCAGCAGTGCCTCGACGCACTTCATCACGAAGTTGAGGACAATAAAGAAAACAAACGGCACAAGGATGTTGTTCACCTTGCGCCGCGTGAAATCGGCAAAGCCCTCGTAGAGCTTGAAAAAAATGCCCGAGATAAAGTAGTACATGGGCAGGCGGAAAGCCTGCAAAGCGTTATTCAGATTAGGCGCCAGGTAATTAAAGAATTCATGGTCAATGTGGTACATCACGATAAGCATGATGCACAAGCACTTCATGAAATCAATGTAGGCAATGCGCTGGCGCGGCATCTGGTCAGCTGGACGTGAGCGTATTACAATTTAGACTCCAGCATTGCGATGACACGAGAAAAGTCGGTCATTTCGGCAATCTCCTCAGGTTCCAACTCCAGGTCAAACGCATCCTCCAACTCGGAGGCCAAAGCGAGATGCCGCAACGAGTCCCATTGCTCACAATTCTTTTGTGATGCGTCGATTGTCACATCCTCGACACCGAACACCTCACGCATGATTTCCAAAACTTTCTCTTCCATGGGGTTCATAACACTCTTATATTGTAGTAGTTCTTTAATTCAAACACATCGTTCAAAACCATCTCGTAATGCTTGGCACCATCATTGCCGATATTCACACACGTCATGCCCATACGGTCGTAAAAATCAGCTGTTTGGAGATTTTTGGCGGTGGGCAGATAGGTTGCCTGGACTTTCCTGAAACCATCCAGCCTCAAGAGGTTAAATACCGTCTTGATAAAGGCCTCCTCAATGCCTCGGCCCAAAATGCGGCAACTGAGCAACATGGTATCGATGTTTACCGTCAAGTCATCGACCGGCTCGAGGAAAATGGTACCCGTAATGCCGCTGTCGCCGAAACGGTCGCTCACGCTCATGCAATAGACGCGCCAGCCGTCATCCAGCCGTTGCCGCACTTCACTCTCCTGATAGCGGCGAGTGGTAAGGTTGAACTGGTTGGTCTTCTGTGTCATCTGGGCGATGCGGGGCAGATTGTGCTCATCGGCAGGAATGATGTCCAGCGACATGTCCAGGCTGTAAAGGTAACCCTCGAGGTCGGTGAAACGCGATTGCTCCGCCTGACGACGAGCGTTGGCCTGATACTGCTCGGTTTTAGAGCGGTCCTCATCGGTTACAGAATAGATGCGGAAATACTTCTCTACCAATTCCTTAAAGAATGACATCAATTGATAAGGCTTGCCGGGGAAATCAGGCACCACAACCTCAGGCAAAAGCTGCTTGACGAGTTCGCGCTCGATGGGATTGTCATCGAGGAACACCATGCTGTCCAGCCCGATATTGAGTTCAGCTGCCAATTCCCGCATATTGGTCACCTTATCTTGCCAATTGATGCGCACGGCGCTGAAGTGCTCGCGCTTGAGCACCATTGCCGCATTCTTGTCCCAGGCCTCCATCACATCGGCCTCATTATTCTTGCTGCACACAGCCAGGATCACACCGTCATGTGCGAGCTGCAAGAGGGAACGTTGCCAGTAAGAATAAGCCTTTCCTGGATAGTCGCCGCCCAACTGGATGCCGTCGATGCCATCCTCGCCCAATACTCCGCCCCACAAGGTGTTATCCAGATCCAGCACGACGCATTTTTTACGTTTCAGGGCCAGTTCCTCCTCGATTCGGTGCCACCAAGTCTGGAAATCATGGGTCAACTTGGGATTGAGGAGCGTTTGAGACATCAAATAGTATTTCCAATTGATGAGCGTAGCAGCATCATAGCGCAGAGTGAACTCCGAGAAGTCTATCCACTTGATATGGCGGCGCTCACGCGACAATTGTGCCACATGGCCATTAAAAGCGGCAATGGCCTCGTCTAGAGCGGTCTGGTCTCCCGTCACCCTCAACGGGAACAGGTTGACCAGCGAGAAGACGATAAACGGCTTTTGGTCACCGGTTTGGGAGAGCACCAGATCCAGTTTGCCACGGTAGGAATCAATTTCCTCGGCCAGTTGGATACTGTCGGCATTGACAGGCACCTGATAGAACCAGATATACCTATCGGCATCGGCAGACACCATACTGATGTCGCCATAACCCGAATAAGTCATGCCGTCATAGCCGAGAAAAGGCTCAACCGTTTGATTGCGAAAGACAAATGTTGTCATTTCATTATTTGATCATTTGATAGATTTTGCTTAAAAAACGCCAAAGGCCAGGAACCATCATCAGGCGATGAATCATCTTCCATTTTGAGCCATGATAGTCGGCCTCGGGACCCACACAAGGGAACGGAAAGAGACCGGCCTTGCGGATGCGGTCCAATATCTCGTCCACCAGGCCGCAGGTCAGCGCCTTGGTCATGGAGAAATAGAGATAGACGTTCCTCACGCCATATACACTAGCAGGCGCTTTTTTGCCCGTAGAGGTCTCAAACTGCCGTGCAGCAGCGTCAATCGACGCGGCGGCATCGACCTGGCTGCAGATGCGGCGCCGCAAGTGGTCCTTATCGGTATTATGCATTGCACTGTCGCTACGGTTCACGTAGCAATAGGCGATTGTATCGTCATGGGCCATGCGCGGGGCGTTCAACAGGAAACTGGCGATGAGGGCACCATCCTCACATACAATGAGAGACGTGTCAAAACGCCATCCCCGTTGCACCAGATAATCACGCTTGATGAAAAACCGCCACACGTAAGGCGTCATGCTGTGGGAATTCAGGAAGTCATAGCCCGTCATGACGGGGGTTGACGCATAGTTGTCGTCGCGCGTGTGCGGCAACACCTTGCCTTGAGAATCCTCACAGTTATAGTTGAACGAGAGCACATCAAGGTCATCGTCAATGGCACGCTGCACCAAACCGTGAATCACATCGTCCTCCAAGCGGTCATCACTATCTACAAACATGACGTAACGGCCTCGAGCACAGTCCAACGCATGATTGCGGGCAGCGCTCACGCCCAAGTTCTCCTGGGTCAACAACTTCACCTGACGATTGCCGCGGGCAAAAGCCTCGACGACAGCCCTGCTGCCATCGGTCGAGCCGTCATCAACGACAAGGACCTCGTAATCATCGGGCCACAACTGCTGATTCACAATGGAATGCAAACACCGCAGCACATAGTGCTCGGTGTTGTATAGCGGGATGATATATGTCAACAGGAGTTCATCCATCATGGCTGAGCCTCAACCAGTTCGACGAGCCCGGTGTTCTTTTGAAAGAGAAAAGCAATACGTCTGTTATCCATCGCACATGCGGGAACAGGGCCATTGACAAGCAGGAAACGCTGCTCGCGCAGGGATGCAATGGCGGCCTCGATATCCTGCACCTCATAGCACATGTGATAAGGCGTCACACCAGCGGTAGCCAAGGTGCGTGCCACTGGGTTCTGCTCGTCAAGCGGCTCGAGCAGTTCCAGCCGCGGTGCCCCACCCTTATCCAGGAAGCAGATGCGCACATGCTGCAGCGGGTCTTCGATGACAGGCGAGGCCGTATAGCCCATCATCAGGTAGAAGGGCTTGGTCTTCTCGATATCACGGCAAGCGATACCTATGTGATGAAAAGTCAACATCAATACTCGATGACAGGAGATATCTTGCAGTCACGCATCGGCATGAGGACCGATCCCCAACTCAAGCCAGCACCAAAGGCACTCATCATCACCAGGCGTTCTCCATCCAAGCAGCCGGCCAATTCACTGGCTATGGTCAAGGGAACCGATGCGCTGCTGGTGTTTCCATACTTGTGGATGCAATAAGGCACACGGGCAGGATCCATCTTGAGTTTCTTGACAAAGAAGTCCATCATGAAGCGGTTAGCCTGATGGAAAACCAGATAGTCCAGGTCATCGATGGTGTGATCGGTCTCCTTAAGCAATGTTTTTATGCTCTTGGGCACCTTGCTAATGGCGAAATTAAACACATCCATGCCATCCATAAACACTTCCAGGTCGGTGCGGATGTTGCCGTCTTCACGCTCACGCTCCACGCAGGAGTCGGGCGTGATGGGATGTCTCATGCCGGCATGAATCTTCAGCACATCCTCACCGCTACCGTCGGTATAGAGCAGGAACGTTGATGTGCCGTAGTCACCTTTCTCAATCAGTGTTGCCGTTCCCGCATCGCCATAGAGGGGCCAGTCCACCTTATCACGGCGATTGACAATCTTGGAAAACGTCTCGCCGTCAAGCAAAAGCACGCGGTTGACGCCCTGCATCGAAGCATAGGCGAATGCTGTACTGAGAGCGAACAAATATCCCGAACAGCCAAGCGAGATGTCGAAGCACATGGTCTCGCGCGGCAGTCCCAGACGATGCTGCAACAAGCACGAGGTGGCGGGAATGCGGTAATCCGGAGTCTGGCTCATGAACAAGAGCACATCGATGCTGGCCGGATCTATATCGTTATCTTCCATCAACTGCCGTGCAGCCTTGTAACACAGGTCGCTAGCGGTGACATCGGGGGCAGCAATGCGCCGCTGCTCGATGCCGATGTTGTTGATGGTCTTTTCGATTTCCTCTTCAGGAATGAGATAGCCGAGGTCTTTGTTATAGACAACCTCAGGGGGCACACAAGCGCTCATAGCCTTGATGCCTACACCTTGAAAAGTAATTTTTGCCATAGAAAGAGGGAATTAACCCTTGTTGTGGTGAAAATGATATCTGTCAGAGAACAGATTCAAAGCAAAAGCCTCAGCACTGGCTGTAGGCTGAACTGGTAACAGTTTTATGGACGCACGCCCACCTTGTCCTTGACGATGTTGTAAAGGTCCTCAACCGTGTTGCTGCCGCGAATATCATCGCCACGAAATTCGACATCATATTCCTCGTCAACCATCGCTATGACTGACAATGCAACAAGTGAAGACCATTCTTCCAAGTCCTTGAAATGGGTAGTGGCCTTTATATCGTCGGCATCTGTTTCATCGAACAGATCCGCAAAGTATTCTATGAATTGATCCAAATTCATCTGCTGTAAATACAACGTAATTACACCATGATTTATTTTAGCGGGTGCAAAATTAAACAAAAAAAACTTAAATCAGCACTTTCATACGTATTTTTACAGCACATTTTTCAAAAAGCGGTACAATCCTGACCGAAATTAGTGAAAAATGTCAGCAATCAGAAGTCAAATCTCTTAGCCGGAACCCCCAGATAGGTAGCATTATCACGGGGCTGGGTCATGAGCACGCTGTTGGCACCCAGAGTGACTCCGTTACCGATGACCATTCCTTGCAGAACGACACTGGCAACACCCAGCAGGTTGTTGTCACCGATGGTGATACCGCCCGAGAGATGAGCTGCCGGCATGAGTCCGTTGAAGTTACCGATGACATTGTCATGCCCCACCACGACGTGGTCATTGATGAGGTTGAAGTCACCGATCGTTACATCGCATGAAATCATGCAGTCGTTCTGGATGATATTGCCCTCACCCATCGTCAAAGTCTCTTTGTCAACGAGAAACAATGACGGATCAATTAGATTCGGGAAGGTGATATTGGGATTGTCAATGCTTTCACGGATGCGCCTGACGGCCTTGTTATCGTTGATGGCGATAGCAATAGCCAATGGCTCATTACATTTGGAAAGCCACTCCATACCACCAATCACTTTTCCATAACTGGAGACTTGCATCCCCACAGGCTTGGAATCATCAAAGAAACCTATCAGATTCCATTGTCCATCACCGTGGGCATTGATCCTGTTGATCAGGCAGGCTACTTCCTTGCCAAAACCTCCAGCTCCATAGATTGCGATATTCATTGTCTATAAAGTATTGATTTTTATGATATTCACATTTTATCACTTCTTGCAGCAAGAAATTATCTCACGTGCAACACGTTCCACATCCTCGTCGCTCACCCAAGGCCCGCTGGGCAAGCACAGACCCATCGAGAACAGATGCTCGCTTACGCCATTCACATAGGCAGGAGCACCCGAGAACACCGGTTGGGTGTGCATCGGCTTCCACAGGGGGCGCGACTCTATATTGCATGTTTCCAAGTGCAAGCGAACAGTCTCATAATCGGTACCCGTCTTATCTGGGTCGATCAGGATCGTGTTGAGCCAGTAGTTACTGTCGGAGCGCTCGTCAAAGTTGGTGTGCACATCAATGCCATCAACGTCGGCAAACAGCTCGACATAGCGGTCACACAAGTGCTTGTGGTGAGCCAGATGCTCCTCAAAGACAGTCATTTGGCCTCGGCCTATACCGGCACAGATGTTACTCATGCGGTAATTGTAACCGATCTCCTTGTGCAGATAATAAGGCATGGGCTCTCGCGACTGGGTGGCGTAGAACATGATCTTCTTCTTTGCCTCGTCGTCGGGGCAGATGAGAGCTCCACCGCCGCTGGTGGTAATCATCTTATTGCCATTGAAGCTCATGATGCCAAAATCGCCAAAGGTACCGCACAGCTGTCCACGATAACGAGAACCGAAGGCCTCGGCAGAATCCTCGACAACGGGAATCTCATAACGACGGGCCACCTCCATAATGTCGTCAATCTTGGCCGGCATACCATATAGGTAGACGGGGATGATGGCTTTGGGCTTACGTCCGGTCTTGGCAATACGGTCCTTGATCGCATCCTCGAGCAGGTTGGGGTCGATGTTCCAGGTGTCGGGTTCGCTATCTACAAACACTGGAATGCCACCCTGATAGGTCACCGGATTGGCACTGGCCGAGAAAGTCATCGACTGGCAAATCACCTCGTCGTCGCGACCAACGCCCAACTTGACGAGTGCCAGATGGATAGCCGCCGTTCCCGAGCTCAAAACGACCACCCGCTTGTCATTACCGCAGAGGCGTTCAAGATCTTCCTCAAAGGCGTTCACATTAGGTCCAAGGGGCACGACCCAGTTGGTGTCAAACGCCTCTTGGATGTATTTCATTTCCTGGCCGCTCATGTGAGCCAGACAAAGCAAAACTCTGTTATTAGCCATATTATCGAAATTACTTTAATATCATAAAACATTTTCAGACTGTGCCGGATGGCCGGGATAAATCTGGATGTGCTCAGCCAGTCGCAAAATGCGTTCCCGGTTTTGCAGTGCCAGCACCTTGTCGGAATGCGGGAAATTGGTGACCGTCCTCACTCCCGGAATGTAACTGTCGCCCGTGAAGAGCGCAGTCTCGCCCACCTGCCATGTCACACAATCGGGGCTATGTCCCGGCGTGTAGATGGCCTTGGCATCGATATCCTCAAAGAGTTTCAGCACCTCGCCATCGGCAACAATCCTGATTCTTTCGGGTTCATCCAGGACAAAAGGTGTCTCGTGATACCTTGAGAAGTTCAGTTTATCGCTGAGCAAGCCTTCACGCCCGGCCTCATTAGTCATGATGAAAATGCCCGGGTAGTGTTGCAACAGTTGATTGAGGCCATATATATGGTCGAAGTGGGTATGGGTTAACAATACCCCCGCCAAGTGATCACCAATGAGCGGCAACAGCTGTTCCACGTCGCCACAATCGACAATCCAAGAAGCATCGCCCTGAGACAGGACATAGCTGCATGAGTTGAAAACCGTATTGACGACTTGCCGTATGACCACTTATAAAAACTTTGGTTAATATTATATAACGTAAAGACCCACTATAAAATTGTGCTGAACCTTTATTGCATGTGCAAAAAGAAGTTCATTTCCTTGCCAAAGGTCTTCTTATATGTCTGCATGCGAGCACACTTAACCTGCCGCGCCCGGTCTATCACTTCATCGAGATATTCCCCGAACATGGGGCCGGCCATCATCTGAGGCCCCTCGACACTGGGCACGAGGTTAAACTCAATGAGCAAGGGCTCGCCATCAGGCAAAACCGTGACATCCCAGCCCACGAAATCGAAATACGGCAATCGACGATGCAGTGAAAGCAACGTTTCAATGACTTTGCCGTAATTGGGGACAACGAGATTCTCCACCCCGGTCTCCAGTTTGAGCGAGGACACTTCCATGTTCTTGAAGCGATAAACCCTGTCGTCAACCCTGCCGTCATCATGAATCAGGCAAGTGCCACCACCCTGCGACACATTATCCTTGATGGCGCCCTTGCCTCCGAAACGCATGTGAGCGAAGGGATACAGGAACTCATAACTCCCGTCCTGACGGCGATAGGTATAAAGGCGCATAGAATTGAGCGACGTGGGATTAACGCGCTGCAAATCAGGATGCTGCTTTACCTTCTCCTGTACAATGAAGTTGAGGGCATATTGATTGAACAGGGCCCTGAGCTTGTCGGGATCACGGCCATCAATCTGCTCAACACCCTCGCCATTGCAGGTCTCGACTGTGGGCTTGATGATGAGGTCGTGATCAGCAGCGCAGACAGCCTCAATGGCTTGATCGAGGTTTATTTCCTCACCGTCACGATAATAATGGCCATGGATATTCTTTATGATGGCGAGGGGCTGTTTCACCTGAGGGAACAACTCGCTATAGATGTTCTTGTCCAGATAAGCGTCCTTGAAATCATGACGGTTAAGCGCCGGAATCACATAGAAGTAATATACATCCATCGACAAGTAACGGTCGCTGTGGATGCCACTCAGACTAGAGAAATAGTCATCAAACATCATCGAGACCTTGAATCCCTTGTTCTCATAATAAGCCGAGAGTTCCTTCTTGTGAGCCTTGTAGTTAAAGCCGTCGCACATGACGTGGTTCTTGAAATACCAGTCACCCCAGTAATACTCTTGGTTGGAATTGATGTATTTTGCCATAGGATTACCGCTTTTAACTATTAATATGTAATCACATCACTCATTTTCAGACCGCCAGCATAGAATTCCATGCTCGCCCATGCCAGGCCGACCCCAAATCCACAGGCCAGGCAATGCTGCTCTTCGTCTCCTGACAGCTTGTCTTGACAACGAGTCACCATGGTCAAGGGGATAGATGCACTCGTGACGTTGCCGTATTCCTCGAGGCAATAGGGGGTCTTCTCGGGAGGAATCTTGATGGCTTTGCGTATTTTCTCGTCGATAAACCTGTTGGCTTGATGCAGGAGCAACAGGTCAACCGTCTCAACATCAATATTGAAGGTGGCAATCAACTCCTTGAGGGAGCGAGGCGGCCGCTTAATGGCGAAGCCAAACACGTCCATGCCGTTGACTACCATATCCACGCCACGACGATAAACGCCTGGCGAAACCTCTTTCTCCTCCAGCGACTCGGGAGTAACGGGATTACGCATTCCGCCATAAGGAGCCCAAACAGCGTCAAATCCCTTGCCATCAACACCATACATGAAATTCATGGGATGCGGATACTCGGGATCGAATTCCAGGGCAGTTGCCGTGGCGGCATCGCCGAACAGCGGGCGCACCGTCGTATCGCGGGGATTGCGGTTTTGGGTATTGGTCTCGGCTGCTACCAGAATGGCACGCTTGAATGTTCCATGTGACATCAGCGAGCCGACAATACTCATACCATAGACCCAACCAGAGCAGCCGAAAGGCAAGTCGAACACGCAACAATCGCTTCGAAGCTTCAGCCTGTCCTGAAGAACGCAAGCCGTCTGGGGAGCAATATAGTCTCGCGACGTGCACACATAGGCGAAACAGTCCACGTCCTCGGCCGCCCACCCCATGTCAGCCAGCAAGCGCTCCACGGCCTTGACCGTGAGATCAGATGCCGTTGTGCCGGGTTCTACCTTGTGGTGGCGTTCGATGCCTGTCGATGCTATGACCTTGAGGGCATCGTTCTGGTCCTTGTAGATAGGAAGTGTGAGGTTATCCTCGACGGTGGCGGGCACACAGGCGCTCATGCCTGCGATGCGCACGTTGTTGATGGTGAGTTGTGACATATCCTATTGTTTCAGTTTTAATCGTTGTATTTTCCCTGAGCTGGTACGGGGAATGCTGTCTACCCATTCCCACTCAACGGGTATCTCGTGTGGTGGCAGCAATTGGGTTAATTGCTGCTTGATATCTTCGAAAGTGACTTGATTGTCATCCTTTTGGAGAAAGGCTTTAGGTACCTCGCCCAATACTCCGTTGGGATCAGGCACAGCGATACAGGCGCAGTCGGCGATGCCAAGGGAACGTATCGCGTCTTCAATAGTGGCTGGGCTCACTTTCTCGCCTCCGACGTTGATGAGCTCTTTTTTTCGGCCTGTAAGATAGAAATTGCCCTCATCGTCACGATGTCCCCAGTCACCAGTGCGGAACCAGTCACCATAAAAACTGCCTGCGTTGTCTTGGGGTTTGAAATAGGAACGGGTAACCATATTGCCGCGCACGCAAATTTCACCATCCACGCCATTGGCAACGAGATTGCCATCATCGTCGCGAATCGACGCCTCGACCAATGACGAAGCAGGACGGCCTACAGCCTCCAGATTACCGGCATTGGCATGGAACTCGGTGAACATGGCGCGTGAGGCCTCGGTAAGGCCATAATGCATGCACAGGCGCGTATTGGGGAAAATTTCCATCAGGAGCCGCTTGTCCTCGAGAGGCAAGGCGGCACTGCCGATTTCAATATATTTCAACTGTTCAGCAAAGCGGGCAATGCGCCGTCCGCTCAGCCGCTTAATGTATTGCCAAACCGCTGGCACCATGCCAAAGCCTGACACATGCCAGGCATCGAGTACAGAGAAAAACGATTTAAGGTTAGCGAAATTGCCAACCAGCACCAGTGTAGCTCCAGCCATAAGCACGCAACGCAGGCGTCCAAGGCCAAACGAGTGGCTCAGCGGCAGCGCTAGAGCCTCGATGTCGTCGGAACAGGTGCCGATAAAGCCATTGGTGTTGCTCGCCGATCCAGCGATATTGGCATGAGTCAGGCACACACCCTTGGGAACTCCTGTAGTCCCTGTGGTGAACATGACATCGGCCACATCGTTGACATCAACTGTCGGCCACGTCAAATCAGCCGAGTGGGCATCATCCGATTCTGGTCGATTAAATGAATAACATGGCACCCCATTCACACCCTCAAGCCCGGAACTGAATAGTGCAGACGGTTTGACCACATCAATGATGTAATCCAAACGATCTCGGGGCGATGCCACATCCACTACCACATTGACCACACCCAGCAAGTGGGCCGCAAAATAATGATAGACGAAAGACAGTTCCTTTTGCGCTGCCAGAACGATGCGGTCGCCAGGCTTCAGGCCCAATGCGAGCAAGGCACGCGCCGTCTGCTCGATGCGGGCCATCAGTTGGGCATAAGTCACTTGAAAATCGCCCTCGACAAGAGCGACCTTGTCGGGGGTTTCGATGGCATGCCTGGAAATTTCACACAGCAGTATGCTGTGGGGGGCGTCAAACATTTGTGAGTTTCTCGACCTCCTCGACTATTGAGCGTACAGAGGTCAGATCGAAGAGATCTTCGAGCGGGAACTCCAAGTCAAGTTCCTGCTCTATTGTACTAATAATTGCCAAATTACCAACAGAATCCCACTCGGGGATATCGCCCGAAGACAAGTCGTCGGTAATCCGGTCAAAAGCCACGTTCAGTACACGGGCTATAATTTCCTTTACTTTTGAATCCATTGATGCGCCTGTTCTAAGGCAGCGGTTTATCCACGTAATTTTACAACGACGTCGAACAAATCCTTGATGGTATCAGAACTGATGATGTCATTACCCTTGATAATCACATCATACTCATCGTCAACCATGGCGATAATCGACAATGCAGCCAGGGATGACCATTCATCCAATTGCTTGAATTGTGTTTCAGCGGTAAACAATTCTGGTTCAGTATCGTCGAACTGAGCAGCAAAGTTTTCAATAAAGTCCTCTAAATTCATATATTGGTTATATTATGTACCTGATTTTTCAATTCTATAGATTTATCGGGCAAAAGTACATACAATTTTGAAAAACACAAAATAAACAAGAAAAAACTATATCGAGAAGCCCCCATCAATGACCAAATCGTGCCCTGTAAGCCACGATGAAGCATCACTCAGGAGGTAAACGGCACCGTTGGCGATATCATCGGGTTTACCATATCGGCCCAACGGATAACGCTTGGCGTCCTCGGCCAGTTGTTCTTCGGTGATTGTCCCGCGATGGATGAGCGGGGTGTCCACCATACCAGGGCAGATGCTGTTGACCCTGATCTTGCGCGATGCATACTCGCGGGCAGCATATTTCATCAGCGAGTTGAGCGCAGCCTTGGATGCTCCATACACGCCATTGCCCGGCATGAAACTGTGAGTACCGCCAATCGAGGCTATCAGTACCACCGAGGCTCCCTTTTGGAGAACCTTCTTTTTGTACATCAGCCGCAACAACTCGACAGGAGCGAAGAAATTGACATTGAACATTTCATCAAATTTCTCACGAGAGCCGAACTGTAACGGCAATGTCGTCGAGTTACCCGCACACAACACTGCTCCATCTAGAGGCGGCAGGGCGGCAACCAGGCGCTCGACGTCCTCTTGGTTAGTTAAATCGGCGGCAATCTGTGCTTTGAGGTTCCCCATGAGGTCTGCTGTTGCCTGCAGACGCTCGGTGTCGCGCCCTGTGATTACCACTTCAGCGCCCATCTGTGCACACTCTATAGCCGTCGCCTGGCCGATGCCTGACGATGCCCCAGTGACCAGAATGGTTTTACCCTTGAGCGAAAAAGGATTATACTCCATTATTTCTCAATTGTTTAATTATTCAAAATCAAATTTCTTGGCAGGCACTCCGATGTAAGTGAAGCCGTCTTTGGGTTTGGTCATCATCACACTGCCAGCGCCCAGAGTGACGTTGTCACCAATCTTGACGCGTTGCAGCACAATACTGTCCACGCCCAGCAGATTGCAAGTGCCCAGTTTGACCTCACCAGACAAGCGCACGCCAGGCATCAGCACATTGAAGTCACCCACATTGACATCATGTCCCAACGCATTAGAGCCATTGAAAACGTTGAAGTTGCCAATCTTGACATCACAAGTAACGCTACAGTTATCCTGGATGATATTGCCCTCACCAATCTCAAAGGTTTGCCTATCAAGAACCCGGAACGACGGAGCTATCAGATTGGGAAAACTGATGTTAGGGTTAGAAATGCGGTCATGAATCTGCTTTCGTGTCTTGGTCGCCCCGACAGCAATTGCCAGTGCCAAAGGCTCACTGAATGCATTGAGCTCATTAATACCACCAAGCACTTGCCCGTAGTGCGATACCTGTGACCCCACCGGGATGTTGTCGTCAAAGAAGCCAACAATCTCCCACTGCTGCCGCCCGGCATTGTTAATACGTTGTATGCCGCCAGCCACTTCGCGCCCAAGTCCGCCAGCACCATAGATAGCAATGCGTTTTGCGCAAGATGCTGTGAGATCGCTATACGGAATCGCGGGCTTTGTTCTAATTCGACATGGGTTGCCATAGGCAGTCGCTCCATCTGGCACGTCACTTACCACAACACTGCCAGCTCCAACTGTACACCACTTGCCAATCTTAACACCTGGTATGACTACAGCCGCTGCTCCAATCCAAGCTCCTTCTCCCACCTGAACATTTCCACATAGGGTAGCTTGAGGCGAGATGTGGACATAGTCGCCAATGATACACTCATGGTCAATTGAAGCTCCTGTGTTCAAGATGCAATGCTTTCCCATTTTTACATCACTCTGAATCACAGATCCCTGCATGATTACGGTACCCTCACCGATTGTCGAGTAAGGAGAAACCACTGCCGTCGGATGAATAATGGTTCCGAATTCGCAGTCAAGCTTCTCGGCTATCTGTCTACGGGACAGATTGTTGCCTACACTGACCACTACGGGAGATTCACCATTCCAATGGTGCTTGACCGGAATCGTTAACAACTCCTTGATTGAAGGGTCATCGTCAAACAATGCATCGACCTTGATTCCAGATGCATTTAATATGTCAATAATGACTTTAGCGTGTCCGCTTGCTCCGTATAGATACATCAGTTATTACCGTTAAAAGTTTCCATTGTTGCTTGACCGTTTTGGGCAATCCCATCACGGGCAATCACTTTTTTTATTGTCGTAAGTATTACTTTTACGTCTGTAAGAAAGCTGCAGTGGTCCACATACCACACGTCGAGCTTGAATTTGTCGTGCCATGACAAGGTGTTGCGTCCATGGCATTGTGCCCATCCTGTGATGCCAGGTCGCACCTCGTGGCGGCGCGCCTGTTCAGGAGAGTAAAGGGGCAGGTACTGAACCAACAGCGGACGGGGCCCTATCAGTGCCATGTCGCCCTTGAGCACATTGAAGAGTTGGGGCAGTTCATCTATGCTTGTTGAGCGGACGAAACGCCCTACCCTGGTCAATCGCTGAGCGTCAGGCAGCAGTTTGCCATTAGCGTCACGCTCATCGGTCATTGTCTTGTATTTGATGATCTTAAAAATCTTGCCATCCTTGCCTGGGCGTTCCTGCAGGAAAAAAGCGCCAGCCCCCTTGTTAGCGAAGTGCAGCCAAATCGTCACCACCAGCAGCAGCGGCGACAGACAAATAATAGCCACAAGAGCGATGCTGAAACCCAACACCCGCTTGATACAATCACGATATAATTTCATCTTAATCTTTCAGAATCTCTTTATAGAAGTCATATAGGCATTGCCTGACATAGCCTTGTTCGTAGCGAGAAGCAATGAGAGGTCTAGCATTAGCGGCCATTGTCTCCACTTCATCGGGGTGCTCTACAAATCGTTTCATTGCTTGGTATAGTGCCTCCTCGTCCTGGGATGGGACGATGATTCCATTCTGACCATCGATGATAATTTCGCGCGAACCGTTGATATCAGTGACTATGCTAGCTAGGCTCATAGCACCCGCCTCGATCACCACATTGGGGAAACCTTCTCGATAACTGGGAAAAACCAGGGCATCGGCTTGGGCATAGAAGGGTCTTACATCTTTTTGGCTGCCAACCGATTCGATGCCATCGCCAAGATTGATGCGTTGAAGGGTTTCGGGCAAAACCGGATCCAGATTATCTTCGCGAGGTCCAACAAGCACTAATCGCGTGCTGTCATACTCTTTATGCAGACGGTCAAACGCAGCGACCAACTCATTAATGCCCTTGTCACGCACAATGCGGCCCACGAACACAAAAGTAAATCCCTCATGAGCAATCGTCTCATAATCCTGAGGGTTATAACGCTCCAAATCAATGCCCATCACGTTACCATATCCCAGGACGTGGATTGGTTTGCGGGTGATGCGGTGATTGAGCAAATCGCTCTTCACGCCCTCCCCTTCGGGGATAACGTGCGTAGCACAAGCGCAAGTCAGCCAATCTGTTGCCATCAGGATGCGGCGCTTCAAGCCAGTAGCGGTAGGCCAAACCAGTCCCGTGAAAGTGTGTACACGCACAGGTACACCGGCCAGCCAGCCGCCGACCATGCTCATAAGGCCAGCCTTAGGCGTCATCGAGTGGATCATGTCAGGACGCTCCCGGCGCAGCACCCGCCACATGCGCCACAACGACTTCAAGTCCTTCAGGAGTGATATGTGCCGCGCCATTGGGACCGCTATAGTGCGCACCCCCTCGCGTTGCCTTACCCTGTCAAGCGCTTCACCTGGTGATGACACAGCCACCACCTCATACTCCTGCGACAGTTCCTTCAACATACCTTTACAGAACGTATTCAACGACTGCGGCACCGTAGAACTACGAATAATTTTCATTGTTCAAAAATAAGAGACAACACATCTTATCGAAAAAGATGTGATCAGCGTATCATTCCTAGACAGCAATAACAATAATAGATAACGTTTAATTACGAGAAATCTTTGGTAGGATAAATGGAAGAAAAACTTTTCGATACACAAAACTACCGATCGGGTAAAGAGCAGAATGTTGACAAAAAACATTAATAATCCTATCCCGTTTTTCATAAACAGATATCGGAAATATCTTCTTTTGCCTAAATTGAGTAATTATCGACAAAAACTCCCTTCTGGTTAGATTTGCACTCAATAATCGACTTACAAACGGTGTGAACTGTTTTGAGAAAAATAAATCATTTCCTATCGAAATACTTTCATCTTTCAGTTTTGCCTCATATGATTTTGCCAAATCAAATAAAAACTCATAACTCTTTATTGCTTTCCTCGATGTGTTTTCATCTCGTTGCCTAGTTAATTGGTCATTATTAATTGTGTATCTATAAACATTTGCATTAGTTGTTCGGATTCGTAGATTCCTCATGTATACATCAAGATTGAAAGCCACATCTTCGCACATCGTTACATTTCTAAACATTATGCCCTTTATAGCACTTAACCTGTATAAATGATTCCATACAGACCATGGAAAATGTTGATTATATTTTGTAATCGTTGTACCTTCAAAGATTACGTCTCCACTTATCGACTTTAATTCTCTAAAACTTTTCAAAGCTATTGAATCAAGTGAAATTGAACAGAATGTACATATATCAATAGAATCGTCCACAAAATTATCAAGAACATAGCTTAATCCATTCCTTACGATATAATCATCAGCATCACAAAACCATATCCAATCACCAGTAGCAACGTCTAAACCTGCATTCCGAGCAGAAGACACGCCTCCATTTTCCCTTTTGACAATCTTGAAAAGAGTTGGATATTTTCTACAATAGTTATCTAGAATATCTTCAGTGGAATCCGTACTACCATCATTAACTACAATTATTTCTATTACATTGTTATACTGTTGGTCCAAAATACTATCAATGCAGCGTTCAATATAATTCTCTGCGTTATATGCAGGTATTATTATGGATAACTTCTTCATATTCTACATAAAAAACTAATACAGTCATTTCGCATGACTTGCTATGAGAGTTTGAAACACCAGTTCATATTTTTACCCCTGTAATGTAGTTAGGTAAACACTTATAACCATCAGATTGGATACTTTTTAAACCATCAAAAAGACCTTTTATATAATAAAACAGCACTTTAAAGGAATGGAGGATTATCGCAGATAAAGCATGAACCAACAATAGCCATATAGCTTTGAAGCAAAAAGATAGTAGTATCCACATTTTCTTGAAAAACGATATGCCTTTCAAGTTAAAACAGGTTCTATGCCAAATTAGAAAAGAAGCACAAGAGCGGGTGTAAAACTTTTTGGGGTCACGCTGAAAAGACCCACTGGAAGACTTACCATCCAGATTAATAATCCCAGAGTTATAATGCACGGCTAAACGATGCCCATTTTTATACAGTTTATTAAATGTCAATGCATCTTCTCCATATGGGAAGCCGAACTTCTCAAGCCACAATTCATCAGTCAAATGTAATGCCAAAAAAACATCTTTCTTCCAAAGAGAAGCTGGTCCTGCAGCACTCTGTGAAAGATATACGTCTCGCATGACTCTATTATTATAACTAAAACTTCCATTACTATGGATCTTAAACGCCCATTTATTGCTATAATGAGGGAAAACGAGATTTGTAACAGCAGCATATAATTTCCCAGACAAAGGCATCTTGTGATTTCTAAACGTATCTGCTGCAATACAATCAAGATGATACTCATTTAGTGCATAAATCATTTTCTCGGCACTATCAGAAGCAAGTTCTACATCATCATCAAGAAGAAGGATTAACGGTGAATCAATTTCCTCATAACGGAGAACCCGTTGCCGCATCATCCCTTTTTTAACCCAGACATACTCTTCTTTCCCGATGGTGTATTCAGGACGGGCATATCCTTCAGCTATATATATAACTACCTTTTCAGGTTGTACAGTCTGCCGTTTTATGGACTCAAGTTCACGAACGAATTTCTCGCCTGACGTGCCCAATGTACGAATAGCGATAGAGTATTTCATCTTCTAGTCTTATACTTAATAAACAAAAAAAGACAAAGACCTAATGGAGCTGCAATCAACACCATTGTCCTGTTGGGTGCATCCTTAAGCCATGAGGAATCTTTAGCGATGATGCAACTCGATACATAATGCACCGCAGAACGGAAACGGTTCTTAAACGTGTTCCTCTTCAAATTCATTTCCAATCGACGCAACTTGGCAAAACTGCGAGGACTATTCATATATTGGCGATAGATACCACGCGACATGCTGTCGTCTTGCTGATATTCTACAATACACAGGTTTTCATTAAGCACTATTAGCGGGTAATCATCACACACCTGGAGAAGCATATAAACTGGGTTGAAGTTTTTTTCTCCCTCAAAGCCCACTTGCGGCGCAACTTGCTTCATCAGTTCGGTACGCATCACCTCCTTGGTATCGGCCCGATGGATATTGTTAATATACATATCAAGGAAATAGGCTTCATGGAGATCGTCGGGGAAAAAGCCGCCCAATGGCTTCCCTTTGGTATCAAAGTCCAATCCCATGATACCGGCATACTTAGAAGACCCTTTTTCTTGCCAACAACGAGTAATCTTCTCTACGGCATCATCAGGCATCCAGTCGTCACTGTCAATGCAGACGCATAACTCGGTGTTAATGTTAGCGTATGCCGTATTATAACCCGTGTGTAGGCCTCCGTTCTCTTTCCAGATATACCGAATTGAAAAGCCAGCCTCGCATTGACCACTGAAATCTGCTGCAGTTTGTGACGCATCTATCCACGATGCCACCAGTTGACGAGTATTGTCAGTACTCCCGTCATCGACAACCAACCAGCAAAAGTCTTTGCATGTCTGGCGGCAAAGACTTTGATACGTTCTGCCTATAGTGTGTGCCCGATTATAGGCTGGAGTGAAAACCGTTAGAGTTGGCATAAGATAATCGATTTATGAATGATGTTCACTATAAAGTTCATCATATAAACTCAAGTAATTGTCAGCCATTACTGATATGTCATACTGCCGTGCCCTTTTTTGACACTGTTGGGCAACCTTCTGATATTCTGCAGGATGTTCACACAGGTATTGAATTTGTCTAGCGAGTTCTTGGTCATCACCTTCAGGGAAGAGAATACCTGCCCCATCCACAATTTCATGCAGGCCATCCACATCGCTCGCAACAAAGGGGCGGCCTGACGCCATTCCCTCGATACTCGATAGCGACAAGCCTTCCCAATGAGAAGAAAGAACAACAATGTCACTCTTTTCCAATATTTCAGGCACATCCGAACGGATTCCTAAAAAAAACACCCGATCTTCTAGACCCAATTGAGAGCTGTATGCCCTTATGCGTCCGCCCTCATGAGGGTCACCTCCGCCCACAATCTGTAGTCGGTAGTTGTCAGGCAAATGAGTTATCGACCGCAATAATGTATCATAATCTTTTTGAGGCCTAAAGGCCGCCACCATCGTTATGACGAATTCATTCTTGCTGGATATGTTTCCTATTGGTTTTAAGAATCGCGAAACATCAACACCATTATGAATGGTGTGTAGACGATTATTGTTGCCAAGATATCTAGCTAAATTATTATAGGTCTGATCGGCGATGCAGACAATCGCTTTATAGCGGCCATACATCCACTTATCAAATGGTTTAAACCAACGTTTTGAGCGACGGCGATTTGTTGAATTATGTTCTGTTGTTACCATTTTTGCCTTACATCGAGCAACTAGGCCAGCTAGTGCAACATAAAACTGACAAGCGGTATTATGGCTATGAATTATATCATATTTCCGAACTAGCGGCAACAACTTCATCAAATTCAATGGGTTGTATACATTGTGAGACTGTGACAGCGCAATAATATTTATTCCTTTTGACTTTAGCTCTTGATAAAACGCTCTACCTGAACATTTAAAGACGACTAATTCTACAGAATTAGTGTTTTTTTCTTTGAGACGTGGAAGCAGATCAACCATTAATCGCTCAGCCCCACCCACATCAAGGGTTGTTATCACATGAAGGATTCTCATACACAAAAACATCTGAAGGTTTTATCCCAGAGAAGAAGGGTATAAAAAGTGTATTGTGCAAAAACAGTATTTGACTCTTATTCCCCTTTTTGCTGTAAATATACTTATTATCTATCGAAACCCGCTCGACGGGATATCGCCCGATGCGTTTTTCATGTTTATGGCTAACGCAAAGCAAGGAGAACCATTCGCACTTCGTATTTGAACTTTGAGTGTAGCCATTAGCTAATATTGTCGTCTGTACCAATAAAGGTCAAAGCCTCTGAAGCCATTAGATGTTCCGAAATAAAAGATAAAGAACATAAAGAGAGTGAAACCAGAGTACAAGAAGAAGATAAGAGCCGTTTTGCGATCCTGGTCTTTCCATAAGTTCATACGCACTAACGGATACGCCATCACGACGGGATATAGGAACCAAGACAAATATGCAAAACGATTGGAGAATGCTGAACGGATAACCATAATCCAAAATGCGTTGCATAATAAGTATGAGTTCGCTAGAATAGTATACACATTATCTTTAAACATACGATATCGTGTCACATACCATATCATAACAACAGCTCCTGAACTATAAAACAAGAAGTCCCAACGGAAACCCGTCTGAGAGAACTGGTCCATAGACACCCCCTCTTGGTTTGTACTAGCATAATTACTCATTCTGTCATCAAAACCCAGTGCAGCAAAAAAGCGTTCAACGAGTGGACCGGCTACAAGGGAAATTGCAATTGATGCTATCCAGAAGCGAATAGCAGTTTTCGTATCTTTCACAAAATATAATGAAGCAATTGCAGCCATACTTGGTAAAGCAGTAGAGCGGTGAATTCCCATAGCCAGTGCCATCAAAACAATACCCGCTGGACGTTTCGTGCCTCCTAAGGCGAAAAGAGAGATGGCAATCAAATCGACACTACACCCCAGACCATTACGAATTCCATTTGTCCCAAAAGAATAACAAGAAAATGAAATATAGAAGAACAACACTGCAAACCACATATTCTTACGCATCAGCAGGAGTGAACATATGTACATACCCCCAAAATAGCCCATTTCAACAATGAAGAAGTACTCGTACACATTAAAGCCAATTCGCTTACAAAGAAACGACAAATCATGCCATAACCATTCTGATTTAAAGCTTACTGAATCATAACTATTAATAACATTCTCATACGAATGACGATACATGTTCATGTCACCGAACGAGTTCGAAAGAGGCCTTAGCCCCAAATAGAACGTAAGAGCCACCGTCAAAAACAGAGCAGCGCCCTGCATGGCGGACCCTTCAGACCGAAGAATCTTCTGTTGATCGGAGCCTATATAATAGAGTACTGTTCCCCAACTGAGAAACAGGAACAATATGAAATAAACCGTATTATAGTACCACGGTTCGACGAGGTCAAGTGGTTGCATAACTTAATATTCTGAGTATATAACAAAAAAACGAGGTAGCTATTTGGCCGCTTTCAGCATTTCTTTCATTCGGTGCAAACGCAATCCAAATAGGCGATGTGACAAACGTGAAAGCCATTTTCTAAAAGAGCTGGCACCTTGCCACGATGCCATATACCAGTGAATTGAACGCGTATTTTCGGTCTTATGTAGACGTCCCGTCAAGGAGTCGAGTGGGTTAAAGTAGTCTTTAGGATAAATCCATATCCCATCCACCTGTTGCATTTCATTATGAGGCTGAAGTCCAGACTCAATTAGAATCCGCGTCGTCCGTGGGACAACTGTCTCATGATTCAACTCACCATTCTCGCCCATAAAATGGACTTGCGAATAATAGTCTATCATCTTGCCATAAACCTCATGTCCCGACTCCACTGCAATGCCTAATCCCGGAGCGACCATTGGATAAGGCTGTTGAGGGTCACACTCTACTTCGATGCCCATGAAGGGACCTCGCTCGATGATGTCATCCATCGGTCTAATGACTTCAACATCAGTATCGAAATATACACCTCCATAGTGAAACAGAATCCAAAAGCGGGCATAGTCGCTGACAAAAGCATATTTGCGAGCCTGATAGGCTTCGGCCGTATAGGGAATGCTGTTCACATCAAAGTTGTCTTCGTTCCACTCCTTTATTTCGTAATCGGGGAAGAACTTACGCCAACTATTTATGCATTTAACCGCACTCTCAGGCAAGGGATTACGGCCAAACCAGCAGTAATGTATTGTCTTGGGTATCATACTCCTAATAAAAAATTGCTATAAGGTAGACGTGACATCATAGTAAATTTAATACTTTCTCGATTTCAGTCTCATTGCCATAGTCATGCTCTTGCAGATATGCCGTGAAAGCATCCAACTGAACCCTCCTTTGAATGGCGCGAGATATACCATCGGCACAACCCTCATTATCCTGAGGCACAATTATACCATCCACGCCATCCTTAACCTGACTTTTTGCAGTGGGATAATTGGAGACAACAACCGGCTTGCAAAGTACCTGAGCTTCGCGAACCGTTACACTCTTACCCTCATAGCGACTTGGCTGAACATAGATGTCACATGCCTTGATATAGGGATACGGATTATCCTTTTTGCCTAGCAGTATCACATGATCCTCCATGCCTGCTTCAGCAATCTTTTGACGAATCAATGGTTCATCGCCCCCAAATCCGATGATGTACCATCGCAGATCTTTAAAACCCTTCTCGAGCAATCGCTTCATTATGTCGGGCACATTATCATAATTTTTTGCATGGCAATAACGCCCTACTGATAGCAAATTGATGCCATGTTTTGGCATCTCATCAGAGACGTCAAGTAATTCGGCTTGTTGACGAATAAAATCCGACGAAAGTATGTTTTCAATTTCGATGATTTTGTTCTCCAGCGAAGGAAAAGCCTTCAAAAATGACTTAGTACAGTCGGGAGATATTGATGCAATGTAATCAAAACCAGCCCAAACAGGCAATTCAAGTTTAGTATTGACGTGAACAGAAGAGTAGTCTGTATGGATCCAGGCAACTTTCTTTTTTGCTTTAACTTTGTTTAGAACGATGTTGTGTGGCTGCAAGAAACTGATGGCCAGGTCATACTCGCCCAATTCCTCAAGAGACGGAAGGAATGGTTGCACACTGTCAGCAACATAGTGGAAAGCGCTTGAATCAAACATCTTCTCCTCATTTGTGAGCGTCTCATGGTACTCCTTATAGCGGCGGCGGGCTCTCCATCTCCCAAAAGCGACACCGAATTGTCCTTCTTTTAGAATCTGTTTTATCGGTCGCTCTAAGGCATTATAACCTCGACGTTCGGGCAAGAGGTTGATTTTATCAGGTATCAACGGCATGAACTCCCCTGTGTGCTGATTCAAAAACAAATCCACATCTACTTTATCGGTGTCCAAAGCATTGAGAAGGCCCAGTAACGCTCTTTCAGCGCCGCCAAGCTCCATATAATGCATATTGATGAAAATGCGAGGCTTATTCATCGTGCAAGATCTATTTGTTCGGACAAGAAAGACTTCGAGAATTCTATATCCTGCCGCAGTCTTTCAGATATGGGTTTGAAATATATATCTCGCATTAACAATCTATCTGGAGTTTCATGGGTTATAAGTCGTTCGGTCAAACCATAGTGGTCAAGGAGGTCCTTCATTCTGGTATTGAGTCCATCTTCGCGATTAACGACAAAGAAAGGAACCTCATAAATTAGCGAGAACGCTGTGCCATGGAAAGAATTACTGATGACACACTGAGCATGTTTTATCAATGAGACAAACACGTCAGGAGAAACATCAACGAAACATTTATCAGCATACCCCCTCTTGAAAGGACTGACAGAATAAACCTTACTGTCAGCCAAACCAGCTAATCGTTTTGCAATAGAAGCTATATTAGTACCATTCTTCTCAAAATCATATGTCAAAACATATCTTTCCTCCTCAAAATCGGCAATGTCAAATTGATCCCACCATTCTTTACTCAATAGAAAAACTGGATCAACTACTATTCGGCCTTCATAACCCAAGTCCTTAAGAATCTGCAAGCCTGAGCGCTCTCTTAAGCTAATAGCATCAAGATTACTCAATTCTTTCTTTACGAACTCCTCAGCTCCAGATTCTATTGATTCGGTCGCAAAACTCGCTGCATAACTAATTCTGCGATTAGGTTCACCAAAATCCAAATAAAAAGCGGCATCTTTCCCGTTTTGGAACGATGTGTTCCAGATCTGGTCACTACCCGCGATATACAGTTCAGCAATCGGAGGATTCTTTTTCAGATCAGTTATCGATTGGTATTCTGTATCTGTAATAGAGATATACTTTTTGAAGAATTGTTCTAACGCATTACGCCGTCGCTGTTCAAGTTTAAGATATGGCAATTTAACTATTCGATATAATTGTTTTAATATCGGATAATTATATCCTGGAGGTGCCCAGTTAAAATTCATATTAAGCTGGGGCATATAGTAAGGCCTATAATCAATAACCTTAGCATCGTGCCCAAGAGATTGAAGATAGGTCAACAGTGCATATGCCTGCAACATCGCACCATGATTAAACGAATGATGACATGTTATAGTCCGGATGATCATTTCGCTACCAGTTTTGAGAGTCTTTTATCTACAAAGAACAAAAAAACAGATAAGGGAATTACTGTCACCATAAATGTCAATGGGTACCAAACCGTGACGTGATAATCACTATGCAACATCAAGAACTTGTTGTGGAGCAAGTATATCTCGTAAGAATAAAGTCCAATGAAAGATGCAGGTTTCTTTAAACTGTACACTAATTCAAAAATCAGAGACATGCGATAATTCCGCAACTCCACCAAAATCAGCATCAAACATAAGATGACAGCACTACAATAAAGGTTGGCCAACAAATGGGTTTTATAACCCGTACAGAACATAGCCATCGAACCGAAAAATGCAACCACAGGTAAAAACGTGATCATCATCAATTTGGTCATGTTCATTTTATCTTGAAGAATAGCCACCAAACCACCCAAAGGGAATGCCACAAGTGAATAGACATAACATGGCCGATTAGGGAAATATGAAACCAATGTCACTGCTAATGACAACATCAGAATCCAATTGACCAGAATCTTCATCCAATCTTTTTTCAAGCGGTTAGATACATAGAATATCACATAGCAGACAATAATGACATTACAGAACCACGTGGCCAAATCCAGTAAATCGCCAATATTCAAAATCTGTAAAAAAGATTGAACGAAACTTTGCCCACTATACCGTAATACTAACCATAGCACATTTGTCACCACTAGCGGAATAAAGACCTTAGTCAGACGTTTGGTAAAAAATGAGCTGATGCTATCTTTTTTCACAAGTTGTGAACGCGTTAGACCATAAGAAGACAGGAAAAAGAAAATGGCAACACCGGTCACGCCACCTGCTTGTGTCAACAATTTCGCAAGAATATTATCGTAGCCCACTCCTAATAATCCAGAGCACCAATGGTGCAATACTATCAGCAAACAGGCCATGCCTTTCAAGCAGGTCGACGCATCTTTGGACAAATTGAACCAAACAGCATTTTCACTCATTGCCTATCAACGCATGAAATTTTTCGACCTCTGTAATTGACGTAGTGTTGGTTTCTTGTTCAAGATTAGACACGATATTACACCTCAGTTCCTCGTTTTGGAGCAATTCCAAGATTTTACTCGCCACACTCTCTGGAGTCATTTCGGCAATCAAACCATTTTGATGATCGATTATTTGGTCATACACGACATCAAAGTTAGTACTAACGATTGGGCAATGCAGGATTTTAGCTTCGGCAACTGTCAAGCCAAATCCCTCAAAGCTAGATGTCTGCACATAGATGTCAGCGTTAGCCATATAAGGATATGGATTGTCTTTAAATCCTAGCAATTTCACATCATCAACTAAATCCAAATCACTTATACTACGTTCAATCTTATTTCTGTCACTGCCTTCCCCAACAAAAAACCACTTAAAGTTAATCTGGTTATTCTTCAAAATTCGAGCAGCTTCAACTGCAAGCAGATAGTTCTTTTGGGGTACTAGTCTTCCAGTCGTTACTATCGAGACAACACCATCTTGCCTCAACATATCCCGTACTGGCTCATCAGACATTAATCTGATTACATCTTGGTTAACGATGTCATAGATTGTTACCAACTTATCTTTCATCCATGGAGACCGCTCCAATAATTTATTCTGAAGTTTATCTGACACAGCAACAATATGATCCATTCTATCATAGAATTTCCGACAATACTCCATATCATACCCTGCCTCATATACATCAACGTTTATCCACGCAATCTTCTTCTTAGCATGTACTTTTGTAGCAAGAAAAAAGGTTGGAACGCCCTGCTGGTATGCTATGGCCACATCATAATCCTTATCCAGTATTTTATAATCAAAATGAGCTGATCGCCAATGTACCTCTGCTCCATGCCTATGTTGATTTAAGCGTAATTGAGGGGAAAGTCTTGCATAATAACAGAATTTCCGGAACTTCTCGATCAAAGATGTTCCAAATAACCTAAAATCAATTACATTAACGGTTTTGGCAATATACTTTTCAAAGACCCCCACCTCTTTATCATGTTCGGGGTCCATGATAATCAGATCTATGTCATAGCGAGATGCATCAATAAGTGGCAATAGAGAAATAAGGCTCTTCTCTGCGCCACCACAACCCATTGTATCAATTAAGAATAAAAGTTGCTGTTTCATTCAATAACTATTCCTCAATTAATTCATTAAATTTCAGGACCTCAGTAAATGATGTGTTGTTGGTTTCTTCCTTCAAACTACTTATGAGATGTTGTCTTAGTTCTTCATCTTGGTACAATTCTATGATTTTATCAGCAACACTATTGGGCGTCATTTCTGCAATCAGACCATTCTGATGGTCAATAATTTGATCATAAACTATATCAAAATTGGTACAAACTATAGGACGGTGCAATATCTTAGCTTCAGCTATTGTCATGCCGAAGCCCTCAAAGCTAGAAGTCTGAACATAAATATTCGCTTTTATCACAAAAGGATACGGGTTTTCCTTTAGCCCAAGTAAAAAGACATTGTTTTGTAGTCCCTTTACTGCTATTCTCTCCTCGATTGCAGGCCTCATCTCTTCTCCTTCTCCAACAAAGTACCATTTAAAGTCTAGCCCCCTATCTTTCAATATTTTAGCAGCATCTACTGCAAGTAAATGATTTTTTGGTTTAGTTAGACGACCCACTGTCACTATGGTTATTTCCCCTTTTTTTGATACGGGCAAGTCATTTTCAGGCGATTGTGCAAGATTACGAATCACATCTGGATTAATAATATCATATATACAGCGGAGTTTTTGCTTCATCCATGGTGCTACAGTACACAGTTTCTCTTGCAACTTTTCGGATACAGCTACAACATGATTCATCTTCTCATAAAACTGCCGACAGTAGTTCATATTATAACCCGCTGCAATAATATCCGCATTAATCCAAGCAATCTTTTTATTTGCAGTTACCTTTGATGCCAGGAAAAATGTTGGCAAACCTTGTTGATAGGCAATCGCCACATCATATTTTTCGACTAAGCTTTTAATGATACGATGCATTGATATCCAATGAATCTCAGCTTTATGCCGATTACTCAGTCGCAACCGAATAGAGAAATCAAGTTGATGAAAGAAATTACGAACTTTTTTTTCGGATCTTATTTTAAAAATATTGTAATTGACTATATTTACCTTAGCGGGCAAGTACTTTTCAAATACTCCGCCTCGCCTGAATATCAGCAAATTGACATCCAAGCGCTCATAGTCAAGCAGTGGCAAAAGAGAGATCAAGCTCTTTTCTGCCCCACCGCAATTCAATGAATCAATGATAAACAGCAACCGCTTTTTCATCAAAGGTATGAATTTAATCCCGCCATTTGGCAAATGCCCTTGCTATAGGCACGTATATTCTTTCATAAACCTTCAGCAAAAGATGACCGCTTGCTAATCGCCCTTTCAAAGCCAACAAAAGCCCGTACTTCGTACCGAAAGGCATATCCGATGATGACGATAGAATCTTTCTGAATTCTTTAGAACGCTCTGGAAAAATTGAATAGAACTCAGAAGAAGAGCAGTCTGAACGAAAGGCCAGTCTTATCGCATTGAACCTGAGCATAGCAAGCTCATCTCTGAATTTACTCTCTTGCAACTCATCATGGATAAAATCAATAAAAGACAGATAATCTTTTACGGACTTTGAACTCAACTTGCGAGATAATCCACTTGAGTTAGAATAATAATCATAATGGTAAAAAGGTTTCTGCAGATACGCTACTTTAACATCTTGATTCAAAAACAGTTCGCAATTAAACCACAGGTCTTCACTGTAATTGATTCCCTGCGGGAAAGCGACATTATGCTTCTTCAAACAAGAACTCCGATATAATTTGTTCCATGTAAACCCATGCAGTTCCCCTGAAATCAGTTGACGCAAGACAGAATCGGAACTCAAAGCTCTGGGATTTTGGTATTTACGGTCTCCTGTTTCCTCTGAACTGTTTATCCAAAAATCGCATATCACCACATCAGCATCATCATTGATGGCGACTTCTAACAGCTCCTCAAGCATTGTCGGCTCAACCCAGTCATCAGGATCCGCAAAGATGACGTACTGCCCATTAGCAGCGTCTAATCCCTTTTGACGTGCAGCACTTACGCCTTGATTCGTTTGATGAATGACGCAAACCTGTGGATTTGATTGTGCATAATCATCACACATCTTTCCGCTACCATCTGTACTGCCATCATCGACCAGGATCAATTCATAATCCGTAAACGTTTGTGCGAATAAACTATTCACACAACGCTCAATATACCTCTCTGCATTATAGACAGGCACTATTACAGACACACTAATCATTCAAGGACAATTCTAACGCTGAATAACTGTCAAACAAGCCCGACAGTCATCTCTGAGCAGTTTGCAAAACCGTTTGGTACCAGAATCCTCAACACCCAACACATTTAAAACCAATCTTGATGTATAGAGCCCCAAAATCATGGTAAAGAACATGCGGATGTATAGCATCACCGCATTCTTCGCTATCCGACGGTTACCGTTATCTGTCATCCGATTGTTTTTGTGCAACGATAAAGCACAATAGTCCGTCAAATACGACAAACTTCAATTCCTTAAGGAACGCTCAATTTTCCTTCTCCACATCATACTTGCCACGTCAAATAATCGATAGCACTTGTTGACGTACAAGAACTTGAATATTTTATTATTCATGGTCGGTGGCACGAAATAATCTCGATACAACCGCACAAAAGTATCATCTACACTCCTTAACTGATTGATTCTGACAGAACGTTTTGGTCTTGGCGCCTCATAAATCGAGGTTAAAACCTTTGCTGTATAGTATGCCAAGAAATCATCTATCTGCTTATCGATTGCCTCATAGTGATACTGTTGGCTCAATCCTGACAAACTGTCGCTCAATTGTGATAAACAAGAATACTCGTTTTCAAAAAAAACATACCTATCCGACAATGAGCCGTCATTAATCATGTAATAATAATTGGCACATGTTGAGACTTGTACACAATTACAATAAATCAAATATTTTGCCAGAAAATCAAAATCTTCCCCATGGTTCAACGACCCAGAAAAAGATATTTCATGATTTTGGATAATATCCCTTTTAAATAATTTACTGTAGACCGCACAAAAGCGAAACAATTCAACATCCTTAAAAAAACCAGGATCCTTACTTAAGAAATAGACCCCATCGCGATTTGGAGTAATAATAGTTTGCTTGTCCCCTTCGCATTTTATCCTGCCCTGCAACACCAAATCGATTTTATCATTCTGCAAAGCCGGTCTTACCAATTGTTCAAGATATGATGGACTTACATGATCATCAGCGTCAACAAAACAAATATAATCGCCTTTCGCCATTTTTACCCCATGGTTTCTGGCAGAGCTGACGCCCCCATTCGCTTGACTGACTACGATTACTCTTGAATCAGTTTCTGAATACTGCTTACAAATCTTTAGAGAATGATCATGAGACCCGTCATCCACAAGAATCAATTCAAAATCAGTAAAAGACTGTGCTAGAGCACTATCCACACACTGCTTCAAATATCGCTCTGCATTAAATATTGGTATGACAATTGAAACCATTAAGATGCTAAAGCCTGAATAGCAATAATTACAACTGATTTTTAATGACTAAAATTGCTATTATAAAAATCTATTGACTTTCTTAACAATTTAGTCATCAGCATAATATACTTTGAATGACCCCTAGATTTGTACCATAAACTAACGTATGGCACTCTACATAAAGTATAATCCCTAAAACCATGATAATCGCGCCTATTTGTTTTGCACAATGATGATATTGATTGTTTTAAAAAAACATCTATAGTCTTATTATAATTAAAATATTGCAAATAAACAGGCACTGCCATATCGATTAGTCTACCGGCCAAAGCAGAATAAATACTTCCTTCATTTTGATTAAATTGAGAGGAATCATGTCTCAAATGTACTGATTGTATTTTCTGTAAGGTACCTAATATGTGATTCAAGTTCTTTTGCAGTACTACTGCTGACATAGACTGATCATCTCTGCCATAAAAATACTGATATAAAGATAGGTTGACAAAGTATATATTTTTTGAGCATGCAAGGGGCATATAAGAGTACTCCGTATCAGTATAACAGATTCCCTCAGATTGAATATAATCAATTCTATGAAGCAACTCCGTTGAGTAAGTTAAAACATGCATGAAGAAGCAACTCTCTGGAAGCTTAAAAAATTCCAAATCCAAATACCTATCAAACGGTGCTTCATGTACTTCTGTCTTAATTGTATCAGATTTAAAATTATGCACAGTGTATTTGGTACAAACACAATCAACATCAATTGTCTCAAGCTTGTTGATGAAAGTCACAAGAGCATTGCTATCCACCCAATCATCAGCATCGACAATGCGAAAATACTTACCTGTCGCAATCTTTAGCGAGGCATTGACACATGAGCCATAATGTCCATTGGGCTTATCGATGACGACAATGGTTTGAGGATACCTCGCCTTATAATCGTTAGCAATAGACAAGGTTTCATCAGTGCTACCGTCATTGACTATAATGAGTTCAAGACGATCGAGTACTTCTGGAACCAAGAACGAATCGATGCATCGATTCAGATACTTCTCCATGTTATAGCTTGGCACACATACGCTCAATACTTTGCTCATAACTATTAGAATTTAGCGACTGACAATGCACGTTCGATGACCTTGTCCATGTCATAGTACTTATACTCAGCGAGACGGCCTCCAAAGATGACACGCTCTTCCTTGTCGGCCAATGCTTTGTAGCGCTCATACAGCGCCGTGTTTTTTCCATCGTTAACCGGATAATATGGTTCCTTTCCTGGTGTCCATTCTGTAGAGTATTCTCGGCTAATGACGGTCATGGGGATTTGATACACTTCATTTCCAAACATCTCGAAATGCTTGTGCTCGATGATGCGTGTGTATGGCACCTCTCTCTGTGTATAGTTAATTACTGCATTCCCCTGATAATTAGAGGTATTCAGAATTTCCGTTTCAAAAGAAACACTCCGATATTGTAGGTTTCCATAGCAGTAATCGAAATATTCATCAATGGCTCCCGTGTAAACCAATGTTTCTGCCATGTCTTTCCATTGATCCCGCAACGATGCAAAATCCTTTTCAGTTCGGGTTTCCACTCCGTCCAGCAAGCCATCAATCAATTTGTTATAGCCACCAACGGGAATCCCCTGGTATGGATCATTAAAGTAGTTGTTGTCAAAGACCAGACGAACAGGCAACCTACGAATAATCGATGCCGGAAGGTCACGACAATCACGCCCCCATTGCTTCTCGGTGTACCCTTTGATGAGCCGTTCATAGATATCCCGGCCCACCAGCAGCAACGCTTGCTCCTCCAGATTACGTGGCTCCGTGGCACCTTCGGCATTCATTCGGGCCAACGCCTCGGCCTTCTGCTCTTCTATTTTGGCTTGTGCCTCGGCAGGAGTGACAACGCCCCACATGCGGTTAAAGGTGTTCATGTTGAATGGCAGGTTGTACAACTCATTGCCATAACATGCCACAGGACAATTGGTGTAACGGTTAAACTCAACTATCGAATTGACAAACTCCCAAACCAGCTTATTGCTCGTGTGGAAAATATGGGCTCCATATCGGTGAACGTTGATGCCCTCTACCCGGTCACAATACACGTTTCCTCCCAGATGGTTACGCCTATCGATGACCAGACACCTCTTTCCAGCCTGCCTGGCCTGGTGGGCAAATACCGCTCCAAACAAGCCCGCTCCAACTATGAGATAATCAAACGGTTTCATTATTCCGTTAAATCAATTAAATATTGTAACGCTATTAAAATCTCAATAAAAGAGTAACTCTATTGGTGTTTTCAAAAAACACAAAACTTCAACAAAAATATGTGTTAGTATTAGCGAGCATCTAAAGCTTCTTGTCTATATCTTGTGCCACTGCGACCCTAATCGTTTCATGGAACAATCAGTCTTGTCAATCGGCCTTTCTGCAAAATTGCAACAATTATCAATGAGATTGAATACACCGACAACGCAGATATGGGAATAAAGCAAGGATTCTGTCTGCTTACTACATTAGATAATAAGACGATTAAAAATGTATGTATCAAGAATATGCCATAACTTTTCTTAGCAAGAAATGTAAAAATTTCTTGTACTCGAACATTTGTTATAGATATTCTCTTAAATAACAAGAATACTGCAATAGCAGGAATAATAGCATATAATCCAAAATAAGTGAATAGCATTGGTTCTTTTTCATTTGATATATAAAGTAACCAATATCTCACCATCATCGAAAGGATTGCTATTAAAAACACCGCATAGCACAACTTATTATTTTTCTCAATATCGAATGTAGCTATATAGTAACCTAATAGAGCATAGGTAAAATAGCCACCAATAGGCATCGAGATTCTAAATTCTAGTCCAAAAATAGAGTATATCGTAGGCAGCAAAGATTGAAAAAGAATCATGATTGCAATCAAACAAGTCATTTGTTTAAAATTCAATCTGAGCACCATCAACGACAAAAACGGAATAAATATATACAACAAAAACAACGGTATGAAAAACCAGTAATTGGTATAAGCTATTTTACCTGTTGTGAACGACATGATTATCCCGCCTATACTGTGAAGTGACCCCAAAAAGTTGGACGGGTTAAACATTATTGTTAAGAGTAAAGAGTTCGGTATTGCACCGGGCTCTTTCCTTTTAACCGGGATTTGATTC